>NZ_JANTYT010000014.1:0-124894 GCF_024808825.1 Rhizobium sp. BK661
CCTTGCCACCAGCGAGACCTTCAATATCACCACGACAGTGCCGTCGACCTACAGCCTGTTCAGCGCTACCAGCACGCCGGCCCAGGTAAATCTCAACGATGGCCAGCAACTCGAGCTTGGTGTCAAATTCCAGTCGAACGTTGCTGGTGATATTACCGGTATCAAGTTCTACCGTAGCGCGAACGACAATGGCCAGAACGTCGTCGACCTGTGGACGACTGGAGGCGTCAACCTCGGCACTGCCACATATACCGGCACCACGGGGAGTGGTTGGCAGACGGTGAACTTTGCGACCCCTGTCAACATTACCGCCAACACCACCTACATCGCGTCGTACCACACGACTGGTGCCTATGTGGCGACCGATGGCTTCTTTGCGAACGGCGTCACCAACGGCCCGCTGTCGGCGCTGTCGAACGCGGCCGCCGGCGGCAACGGCGTATATTCCTATGGCGGCTCTGCCACCTCGGGTCTCTTCCCGACGAGCACTTTTGATTCAGCGAACTACTATGCCGATGTGGTCTTCCGACCGCAGCTCGCTGCGTAAGAGCATGCCATTGATGCCGCGAACATTGAGCGTGGTCCTGTGGCGGCAATCCTCGGGAGTGTCGAAAATCTCCGCCGCCATTGGAATGAATTCGATACCCTCGCTCTTCTAGGCAGTCTGGACAGACTTCTCTCGGCCGACAACAGAGATCGCTCGAATGAGATACGCCTAGGCCGTTCTTGGGTAATGCCACTCAGGGCTTGCAGCACGGAGAGCCTGTACCGTCGGCTGGCCCCACGGGCGCGCAGATCTTCCAGCCACTAGACAATCTTCGCCGCTTACGCAACCGTCTGGCTCATCATGAGTTGATCCTAACCGCAATGCCGAGGCAGCTTATGCCTCAATCCTGCGCCTAATAGGGTACATCTACCCAACCGCCGCTGAATGGATTGTTGATCAGAACCAGGTGCCAGCCGCTTTACCTGCAAGACCGTAAGGTTTGACTATGCACTCGGAGGCGGCAGGCGCAGATACAGCGCGGGAAAGGGGATGCGCGAAGCCTTCACTGTTTCGCTTGTCATCAATGACGCAGTTGACGGATTGATGACCTGGCCCATGCAAATGCAATGTCACACATGCTCCCAGCAATGATGTTGATGTGTGACGCATCTCATGCTAATAAGTGACCGAACGGTCGGTGAATGGAGCGCGATCGCGTCGGGAGGATTAGAGAATGTCCGAAACGTTCACGCACGATGCCATGCGCACGCTGAGGGTATGCGACGGCAGCGCAGTAGAACGATTGTGCCCATGCGGCCTTTTCTTGCCACAGAGACGATACGTTCCACAGGTCACGGCATCGTGACTATCGATAACTGAAGCAAAAGCCAATCTGCAAAGCCACGGGAGGGACGATGCAGTCACTTGTCACGCCAATCCATATGCCAGTGCCAGTGGAAATTTTGCAGGCTGAGATCCGAAAGGTCTGCGGTGTTTTCGATCTTGAGCCGATGCGAGGGACCGGCGTGATTGCCGGCGACGTTGCGACCCGGCGGATCGGTCTGTTCGATACCGCCATTGTCGGGCTCGATGCCAGCAGTCATGTGGAGCGCGGCGCCAAAGCGATCCGGCAGGATCCCGGTGAGCATCTCTTTCTTCTGATCCAGGACAGCGGCCAATGCCGCGTCGAGCAGAACGGTCGCGCGGCCGAGCTCGCTGCCGGTGACATGTTTCTGGTGGATTCCGTCAAGCCGTCGCGATTTCTGTATGGCGGCGCCCGTTCCAGCCAGGTCTCTATCCATTTGCCGCGCGACGAAATGGTGCATCGCTTCGGCGATACCTGCACAGGCGGCGTGTCGATCAGCCGCTCCGATCCGCTGTGGCTTGCCATCCGCGCCGTGGTGACCAAGATGCTCGACGCCTCGGGCGCCCAGCAGCAGCTTGGCGAGGCCTTCCTTTGCCTGATGGGTGCCTATCTGCAATCGAACCGGGGCATGATGCCCAATCGCGCGCCCGAGACATTGCTGTCGCGCGCATTGGCACTGATTGACCGCTACGGTCTCGAACCGGCCTTCGGCCCGCGCGAACTGGCGAGCCGCCTGAACGTCTCCGAGCGAATGCTGCAGCGCCACTTCCGGCCGCTCGGGGAAACGCCCGGGCAGCGCCTTCTCAAGCGTCGCCTCGAGGTGGCTCATGCCCGGCTGGCAGAACGTGCTGCCGACCAGGCGAGCGACGGCATCGCCGCCATCGCCTACGGTTCCGGCTTCAACGATCTCTCCTATTTCTACCGGGAGTTCCGCAAGAAGTACTGCACGACTCCCGGCGCCGTGGTGCGCTGTCATTGACGCTTTTGTCCAACAGACGGGACGCTCTCGTCCAAGTCTGGTGCACGGTTCTGGCCTAGGCTTCTTCCAAATCCGGGATGGACCGGATCTCAGCGAGGAGGCTGATCATGACGTTCTATTCTGCAATCATCGACGGGGCGTCGGTGACTGGCGAGGCAGGTTTCGCAGTTCTCAATCCGGCAACGGGCGAGGTGGCTGGACGCGCACCGAACATGGGTGGCGCAGAACTCGACCAGGCCGTCGAGGCTGCGCGCGCTGCGTTTCTTGCATGGTCGGCGAGAAGTGACGAGGACCTGCAGCGCATGTGCGCGGCCGTCACCTCCCGTATCGAGGAACATGCCGGTGAACTGGCCGACATTATCACGCGCGAGCAGGGCAAGCCCTTGAACGGCCTCGGATCGCGATGGGAAATGGGGGGCGCTGTCGCCTGGGCGGGATATACGACCGCACTGTCGGTTCCAGTTAAGGTCCTACAGGACAACAGCGAGGGTCGCGTCGAATTGCATCGCAAGCCGATCGGCGTCGTCGGTTCCATCACGCCATGGAATTTCCCGGTCATGATCGCGATCTGGCATATCATGCCGGCGCTCCGCACCGGCAATACCGTGGTCATCAAGCCATCGCCGCTGACGCCGCTGTCGACGCTGCGGCTGGTGGAAATCATCAATGAGGTTCTCCCACCTGGTGTCCTCAACGTCGTGACAAGCGACGACAAGGGCTTCAATCTCGGCGCGGCGATGGCGGCCCATCCAGGGATCAACAAGATCGTCTTTACCGGCTCCAGCGCGACCGGACAGAAGGTCATGCAGTCGGCCGCCGGCAACATGAAGCGCCTGACCCTCGAACTCGGCGGCAATGATGCCGGCATCGTACTGCCCGACGCCGATCCCAAGGCGATCGTCGAGGGCCTGTTCTGGGGTGCCTTCATCAACAACGGCCAGACCTGCGCCGCCCTGAAGCGGCTCTATGTCCATGACAGCATCCATGACGCGGTGTGCGAAGCTCTGGTAGACTATGCCCGCGCCATTCCCGTCGGCAATGGGATGGAGGAGACGAGCGTGCTTGGCCCGGTGCAGAACAGCATGCAGTTCGACAAGGTGTCACGTCTCGTCGCGGACGCCACGACGCGTGGCAAGGTCCTGCTTGGCGGTGCGCCGGGCGAGGGCCTGTTCTATCCGCCAACCATCATATCCGGCCTTAAGAACGGCGATCCGCTTGTCGACGAGGAGCAGTTCGGTCCGGCCCTGCCGGTCATCCGCTACCACGACGTCGAAGAAGCGATCGCACTCGCAAATGACAGCCCGAACGGTCTTGGTGGTTCCGTCTGGTCATCTGATATCGCGGCTGCAAAGGCCGTGGCGAGCCGCATGGCCTGCGGTTCCGTCTGGATCAACAAGCACGGCGCCATCCAGCCCAATGTCCCGTTCGGTGGCGTCAAGTCGTCCGGGCTCGGCGTCGAGTTCGCCGAGGAAGGCCTACTGGAATACACGGACATCCAGGTGGTCTTCAGCTGAGGCCCAGCGCGCCGTCCGAACGGCGACGACCGTTGCAGTACGAGCAGGAACAATGAGGGCGGGCAGGTTGCCGCCCAACCAACAGATCAAGAGGGAGAGAGAGAGATGAATCGCACGCCCTATATTGCCGCCGCCGGCCTGATGCTGGCCCTTTCAGCATCCGCTGCGATTGCCCATCCGCTGGATGGCTTGACGGCGGAAGAATACCAGAAGATCAACGGGATCCTGCGCGATGCGAAGGTGGTTGACGAGAATACGCTCTATCCGTTGATCGAACTCAAGGAACCGGCCAAGGCCGATGTGATCTCCTGGAAGGACGGCGACAAGCCGCTCGACCGTGAGGCGCGGGTGCATCTCACGAGCCCGGAGGGCTTCAAGGAAGCCGTCGTCAACATCACGACCGGCAGGGTCGAGAGTACGACGCCGGTCAAGGGCCAGCCGATGGTCCTGTTCACGGAGTTCATGGACGCGCTGCAGGGCGCGCTGAAGGACCCGGACATGGTCATGGGCCTGAAGAAGCGGGGCCTGACGCCTGAACAGGCTTTCTGCCTGCCGCTGACGGCGGGCAACTTCTTCACAGAGGACTACAAGAATTCCCGCCTGATGAAAGTGCCCTGCTACAAGGTTCCTGACGGATCAAACTACTACGCCAAGCCGATCGAGGGCCTGTTTGCCGTCTACGATATCGGCAAGAAGAAGGTGGAGAAGGTCATCGACATCGGTGTGATCGAAGGCCCGAAGGATAATTGGGGCTACACCGAGAAGGAAGTCGAAGCGCGTGAGCCGCTGCGGCCGAAGATGAACATGGCCAAGCTCTCCCAGCAGGGCGGCCCCAACTACAAGATATCGGGCAGTCATCTCGAATGGGACCTGTGGCGCTTCAACTTCCGAGTCGACAAGCGGCCGGGCCTGGTGCTCTCCAACCTCGACGTCAAGGACGGCGACAAGTGGCGCTCGGTCATCTATCAATCCCACCTGTCTGAAGTCTTCGTACCCTACATGGACCCGACCGAGGGCTGGTACTGGCGCACCTACATGGACAGCGGGGAATACGGGTTCGGCCTTTTCCTGAGCCCGTTGCGTGCCGGCGTTGACTGCCCCGACTATGCAACCTTCCTGCCGGCAACGATTGCCGATGATAAGGGCAATCCGCTGACCATTCCGAACGCAATCTGTGTCTTCGAGCGCTCGATCGGCGACCCGGCCTGGCGTCACTTCGAAGTCTTTGCCCAGACGCCGGAAAAACCGCTTCCGGCCGAAGGCCGTCCGGCCACCGAACTTGTGGTTCGCACGGCGTCCGAAGTCGGCAATTACGACTATCTGATGGACTACCGCCTGCAACAGGATGGCCAGATCCGCATCATGATCGGCGCAACCGGCCTCGACGCGGTCAAGGGGGTCGCATCGGCCTCGATGAACGATCCGACGGCTGCCGCCGATACTGCACACGGCACGCTGATTGCACCGAACCTGGTGGCAGCCAACCACGACCACTACTTCAACTTCCGCATCGATTTCGACGTCGACCAGCCGGAGAACCATTTCGGCACGATGGACATCGTTCCGTCGAAGGTTGACAAGACGAACCCGCGCCGGTCGATGTGGGAAGTGCAGCACACGATGCCGAAGACAGAGCTGGAAGCCCGCTACCAGCTGTCCGCCGCAAAACCGCGTTACTTCATGATCTCGGATCCGTCCCGTGAAGGTTACCTCGGCCAGGAACCGGGCTGGATGATCCACCATGGCGACGTGGCCTATGGTCCCTTCGACTTCGCCAAGGACCCGCCGATGAAGCGCAACGCCTATATCGAGTACTCGGTGTGGAACACGGTCTACAATGCGGACCAGCAATATGCGGGCGGAAAGTTCGCCATGCAGAGCGACGGCTCCGACACGTTGCCGGAATGGGTCAAGGCCAACAAGCCGCTGATGGGCAAGGACATCGTGACCTGGTTTACCGCCGGCTTCCATCACATCCCCCGCATGGAGGACTGGCCTGTGATGTCAACGGAGTGGAAGACCATCCACATCGAGCCGCATAACTTCTTCGCCCACAACCCGGCCCTGACGATCCGTAACGCCGAATGATGCGGCGAGAGGGCGCCCCATGGGCGCCCTTTTTTCTTGATGTCCGTTCTTCAGGACAGGGACCGGACGGGTTGCGGGGCTCTCCCTTTCGGCGCACGGGCTGTGAGGAAAGGGCAGGCTCAGCGTGAGACATGATCCAGCAGAACAAAGAGAAACAGGATGACGAGCCAGCCGATCGCGGCAAGCGCGTCAAGCGCGACAGACCGCGCTCCTTGTTCAGGTGCATCAAAAACCAGTAGATCAGCGCCGTCTTGGCGAATGCGATCGTCGGGCTGGTTGCAAGGCCGAAGGGGCCGGTCAGCACGAAACTCGCCAACAAGGGTTGCAGCAAGCGGAAGCATAAGTGCAAACCAGACAAACAAAAACGGACGGACAATCCATATTTCGTCATCTCGCGAGGTAAAATGCCGGATAGAGGAATACCCACACGACATCGACGAGATGCCCGTAGTGGTCGGGACGATGCTGCGCTCCGGCAATCTGATCCTGCCGCTCGCCATCCACCGGAACTACGGAGAAGAGTGCTGCGACCGTGCAATGCATCAAGTTTGCGAATATTTCGCTCAAAACGCATCAATCATTTGACGAATGGCGTTTTCGCTACCTTGCAACTTGAGCCGCAAATCGAGCATATTCAGGTCGCCATAAAGGAACCGCGACACTTCGCTTGGATGGCTCGAGGAGCCTTCATCGCAGCCGCTGACATCGAGGCGCGGGACCTTTCTTGGGCCAAAACGCAGAACGAGCGGCGACGCCAGAGACTGGAAAAACAGAACGCGACATGAATTTTGAGGCGCCTTCGGGCGAATTTCGGTTCCTGCGATCACACCGCTTTCCTTTGAAACAATACGGTCCTGGCGAAGAGCGTTCATCGCAATTCCAGTTCCGCGCTCTACTTCTATCTTCAGAAGGAGAACGAGATTGGAAAACCTGAGAGAATTTGCCTCGAGCACGAATGGTGATCGCTGGTTTTTGGGCGTCGATAAGCTGACGGACACAGAGTTTGTTGTCCACCGTGGGAACCCGTCGTCCGGCGGTCACGAAACAACAACTCTGGTGAGTGAGTTTTTGCAAAAGCGCCCGTTTGGGCCGGAGCGCGATGCTCTAATTTTGATACTAGCGGATCGCCCTGGTGAAAGCGGCGAGATAGCCGCTGGCCCGGTTTAAAAGATTCGTCTGAGGCGAGATCGCGGGGGATCTTTTAGTCATCCCCTTCCGATGGAGTGTGAGCTTATCAGCCTCCCGGCGCCGGCCATCTCATTTCAGGCGGTTGGCCGCATTGTCACATGCATCACGATCAGATCCGTGAGTTTTAATGATGCGAGTAGCATCGGACGTCGTAATCCCATGCTTTTTGGCAAACGTGGCGACGTGGTAGGGTTTGCGGTCCGAAAACCCGGGATCGGATTTGCCGCGTCGCGGCCTTATGTTTGACACAACGTTCTCCTGGTCGAGGCGCGTAGAAACTTAGCTGTTATTGGCCGCTGAATAGCAAGAGGAATCGGTCGGACCTTGCCAAGGCGCAAATATGAGGAGAAGCCGACGCGCCCCGAACTGTAGGGTGCGTGCCGCCTAGGCCCGTCGGGCGGCCGGGAGGGTAGGCCGGTATGATATCAGGAGGAGTGGCCGCTGACCCGACACTCCTCTTTTGCATTACGTAAGAGCCTTGATCAGGCATCACAAGCACCGGCGGGATCACGAGCTTGATAGTGAGGTCAGCGTCTCTGGCCGATCCTTGTATATTCTCCAGCATTCGGAGCCGGTCGTCCAGACAAGCGCCTCGAATAAATTCACCCTTTGGCAATTGGCAGCTAGTTCGCCTTCGAGATATCCGGAGGAGTCAAGGCGGAGCTAATCATCTGACCCAGTAGATTGTGCAGCATCTGCGCGGTCCCCAAGTCCATGCGAAGGCGAGAGGCGATGTCGACCACGCCCTGATTGTTCGCGTCCATGAAGCAGGAGCCGAATGAGAGGTAGACGGTCCCATTGATTATGCGAGCTTCGGTTAGGTAGTCCGTGAACTTGATGGTTTCTCCATTGTCACGGATCTCCCACCATTGATCGCCCATAGCGATTTTGCGCCCGCTGCTGATTACGACTTCGTCCGGTGTAGCGGTTTCATCAGCCATTTGTGTGCCCTTTCGCTGGTAACAACCTTGGGTCAAATGAAGCTGGATTCAGGTGATTCAGTAAAGCGATAAACGTGGACTGGCCGCCTTTCACAGGGCCGAGGGGCTGATTTGCTCGTTGTTCGACTTCTCCACAGCATGGGGCGGCAATGATCGAAAATATCCTGATGCGCTGGTGTTGCTGGCCGCTCACTTTCTGTGCGCCTACCCGCTTCAAGGGCCGCTTCCTGTCTAACGCGAAACAATCCGGCCCGATGCCGATTTATCACTTGATCGCTCAATCCGGGATACAAGGTGCCGGTGTGGCTGTGGTCACAGGTAATAGTTAGCGCGGGTTAGCAGAATGGCTGGCTCATCCGTCTATCGACGAGGCGAAGGTGCGCGGAAGAACGACTTCCGCCGTGGGCCAAGCGCTGCACATCGCCTGCAAAGCCGTCTGGCTCGTCTACGTCATCTTGTCCGCAACGCTGCTGCATGGGCAATCCATCTCGCCCTGGCGGCGATGACATTCGGTTTGGCATCGTTGCACGGTTGGCCGAGCTGACCCGTCGCGCCGTCACCTAACGCCTCGCAGTCGGACCGGCCGACGCCATCATCGCCGCAGAGAGAACTTATCCCGAATGACGTCTGAACATGGCGGGCCTGAATTGCCGTCAATGCCTCCTCGGCAAGCACACGGCTTATACGGCTCTCACCAATGGTTGTAGACCCACCACAAACAATACCCGGCAAGCACCAAAACAAAGATCGTATATACAAAACGTTTTGCCATCTCCGCTCCCTTTAGACGGGAACGTCGAAGCTATACTGCAACCAGGTCGAAGTGAATAGGCCTGCGGCTTGCGGCTTAGCTAGTCGCCGTCACGAACCCGTTGAATGTAGCGCTTTCGGTCCTCTTCCGTTGCGCTAATGGATAGATCCTGCCCCAGCTCAATACGCTGGGCTACAGGTTGCCAGGGCCTTCCCGGGTTTTCCTTTGTCCACAGCTGCTTCGCACGTCGTTCGATTTCAGCGTCTTCCAAGCTGGTCTCCTCCGTTTTCAACAAAGGTAGCATGGGTGGGCTTTAGGCACGAGCTGACCCTGATGGAGCCTCTAAGCTCCTACTTCGAGGGCGGAAAAATCAACATGAGATCCGTGTCCGGCGGCTTCCGGACCAACAAAGGAGAAGACGCATGAGCGCACCCACCGTAACAGCGCTGCAGCGGCAAGAAAGGACATACCTGTTTCTTCCACACCGTTTATTCGCAAGAGATCCAGTCGGAAAACGGCAGGTTCCTTGATCTTGTCGAAAGCTTGCCATACCTCAAACAACCCATGGCGCCCAAGAAGAAATCGGCAGAGGCCCGTGTGGGTCAACCAAAGTCCCTTTTGAAGCAGCTTGCGGCTCAGCCAGACAAGCTCTTCGCCGGCAAGTTTCGTCAGCAGTACGCTGCCTTGTGCTTCCGCTATGAGAACGACGGGGCTTCGATAGAAATACTGGTTGTAACATCGCGCGATAGCGGCCGATGGATCATCCCGAAGGGATGGCCTATGGAAGGCAAGGCGCCCCATGCATCTGCTGCTATCGAAGCTTGGGAAGAGGCGGGAGTTCGAGGCAAGGTCGGGAAGAAGCCCGTCGGCAGATACACCTATCTGAAGCTTTTGAGCGATGGGGACGTCGTGCCCTGCATCGTTGATATATTCCAAATCGAAATCAAAACGGAGGCTGCAGACTTCAAGGAACGCGGACAGCGCGCCTTGGCTTGGGTCAGCCCGAACGAGGCCGCACGTCGCGTGCGAGAGGTCGAGCTAAAATCCATATTGATCGATTTCAGGCCCAACGGTAGAGGGAAGGGAAAATAACTGCTGAGATGTCCGCGGGCGGCCCACGAAAAAGAGCCCCGCTGGATTGCGGGGCGTGGAGGTAAGCAGAAGATCGCGCCCAGGTCGGGGACGCAACGGAGATTAATCAACCCATTTCTTCCGTTCAAGTAACTCATAAGGTTGCCTTATATTCGACGGTGACGCCCGCCCCGTAAGTTAGCGCTTAGTTGAGCGGTCAGCCTCGACAAGCGCGAGGCGCAAGGCGTCGGGCTGCACCAAGGGCGAGCGGTGCAAGGGGAAAGGTCGCAGTGGCCACCAGCTAGCAGCCAGCTCCCAAGGCGGCAGTTTGCAATGAATCGTAGAAGACCAAGTAGCCGAATGTCTTCTTCCAGTGCCTTGCAGGTCTCATCGTATTCGGCGAACCGGCCAGCCTCGTCTTATCGCGAAAGGTACGGCCTCGCTGTACACTTCACACAGGTCTTGAACCCAGTGTTGTTTTCCTTCGAACGCTCGAAGCCGAGGACATTTCATTTTTAGGGAGGCCCAGCCTGCGTAAAGGTGGCTGAACTTGCGAGCTGCATCGTCGGACTGTTCAATCTTTTATGATCATCACAATGGATCTGTAGCACGCGATGTTGCTGCCAGGAAGGTCTCAGGGCGTTGTCTGTCAGGCTGCCTTCCATATCCTTTCGAATGGACGGAAGCAGGTTTTAGAACCACCAATCGGCTGCCAGGAAGAAGCTGGATAACCTTGTTGTGCGCCAGCTTGATCAACCCGCCCATGATTTCAGCTTCGGAAAAGCCAAGACCTTTCATTCGGTCTCCTATCCTATAAAGAGGAACGGTTTGATGCCATTTTGGTAGTAGGGACAGGAGCGCCAACTGGATATCAGAGCTTCTACTCAAAGAATGCTGCCTCCATATCAAAATGATCCCGCCGTGTAACGATTGGAACGTTTCTTTGTTCCTGGCTTCCTTTGATATGCCGGGGCGTGACAATGGCTCGTGTGTGGTGCGCTCGGACAGAAGCGGCCGGTTCACTAGCAACGACGGCTGATTGCGAACCGGCCCGACGCTGGCGTCTGGAGGGCAGGGCCAGCGCTCGACAAATATTAGCACGGAACTCCGCGATATCCGATTCAACAATGGCGGATGTAAAGTCGTGGTTCTGGAAGAGGCTGGCCCACTGAAGCGCCGAGCTCAGCAGCCGCCTCAACGCGTCAATCCCTTGCGGCTTGTGATGTATTGGCGTTGAGAAGGTCAACCATATCGTCGGCCTCCTCCAGACGGCAATGCGTGAGCGTCTCCCGGTTCACCTCTTCGTGTGGGTGCAGCCGACGCTGATGGCCGATCGAATACCGCGCATTGACGCACGATGGAAAACTGCGCCATGCCTCTTACAAGGACCTGCGGGAGGTGCAGCACAACGCTGCAGTCTGTGAAATCTCATGATCGCGGAAGACGGTGTTTGCTACGAGAAGAAGCCCAGACACTGGTTTCTGCAGATGCAGCCGTTTGAGGGAGCGTGTCCGACGCTTCTTCTCTATCCGTCTAACTTCAGCGTGGTCCGAATGTTCCAGCGTGATTGAAGGTTGGGCTCATGCGGCTCACGATAATTCGGGCGAAGGAACGCAACCCTTGGCCAAGGATCTCTCGACCCTGCGTCGCGGTTAACAAAACCCGTTCTCGACGCCCAGCCACGATGACGTCTGCGGGTCAGAAATGATATCCGTAAAAGGTCGCATGTTTCGCGGCAATGAAGCCTTATCCTCCGAACATCCAGGGCGAGGTCAACCAAAAGCCTCTCCCAACGAAAGCTATCGCGGTGAGGACAAGGAGCAGGGCCAAGATGATGCCCGGAATGTCGAAGCAGTTCATTCGTGTTCCTCGCTGGTGCTCGCTCATTCTCTCAAGGGCCGACAACGAGCAGGTCCCGGATACCGCTGAGAGGGGTCCATCCGCGGTATCCGGCCTGCACTATGTCCTCGGGTTACGAGGACGTTTGGAAGGCTACACCTTGGATGGTCCGTCGCCGCCTTTCGAAAGTCGAACGATTTAACGGACCTAGGTCCAAGCGGAAGGTGTCTGTCATCGGACATGCAAGGCGAACGCAGCGAGGAGCCGGTGTTGCCAGCTCGACCCGCTACGCGCACCACCGGCGCCGAGAAGAGGTTCGGCGCCAGGTGATGGCGATTATTGGCTGAGCGGCCGGCTCGCCTCGCGCGACAGGATCGCTCTAGGGAGCCGACCTACGTCGGTCGTTGGGAACGGCTCCGGCGCTGAACGTTATGTAGCGACCGAAGCCGCTGGTTTTCACGCGGCATTGCGACCGGTCCTAATAGTACTTTCCACCAAACAAGTGCTGGTTTTCCTCATTTGGATAGGCTGGAGGCCGGCTCGAGGATCGAGCTAAGCCGGACCTGGGAAACGCCGCGCATTCGCAATGCGCTAAGGCCCTGGAAGTGTCTCTCGCTCGCAATCGCCGATTGTGAAAATGCTCCGCGTCTACTTGTTCTTAAGTAGCCAAACCTTCCCGGCCATCGTAATGCCGTAGACGTCTTTCGACCTGTCATCGTCGAGATGCCGCCGCTCCAGAAAGCCAAGTCCATTTAGCTCATCCAAAGCTTTGGCTGTCACGGACTTCACTTTCTGGGGCCGTTCCTTCCAGCGGTCGGACTTCGCGTAGGTCACCGTAGCGTTCTGGTGCGTCCATTTATTCGACGGCTGCGGATATAGATCTCCGTCTTTGGCCAGTTTCAATGCTGCAATTAGCGATGGGGAAAGCTCAATCATGTTTAGGACGCCTGTATCGTTGAAGACGCGTTCCTAACACAATCCACAGACTTTGCACGTTCAGCTTTCCTGACGAGTAATCAGGTGTGGCACAGGATGATCAGGTGGAAGGAAGGCTCGGGGGGCAAGGGGTCGAGCCTTCCTCCTCATGCCGTGCGCTTGTGTGCAAGCGTTGCGGAGCTTACCCCCGGACGGAGCCTGGTTAGATAGACGAAATGCGTAGGGTATTATTTCAGCACAACGCCCCTACTTGCACTGTGCACAATCCCCCTGTAGCAATCTGCCGAAGCAACTCGGGAGATGGCATGCTGAGACCTCGTCTGCTTCTTCTGATGTGCGGTGTAATCTATCTGTTCACGCTAGTCTCTTCCGGTTTCTTTTCATGACAAGACTTGCGGCTCTAAGGGGCGCTATTTCAGCTAGGCTGACCGCCTTTTGCATTTTTCTTTGCCTCTTCCCGCTAATCGCTATGCTGCTCACTTGTCTTGTTCTGATAGCTGGCTTCGAGTTTAGACGGCGGATCATTTCTTCGGTGTCTCCAGCCCCCGACGATCCGGAACTCTTCCCCCCACTCCCAAACCGATCGTCTGATACAGCGTGGAAATCCTAAAGAGGACGCGGCTGCGTCAACTTGTGTCGGTGGAACAAGTCTTCAGCATGAATCAAATCCGCCATCTCAGGTGCGTCGTCCAGCGTCATGCCTTCGAGCGGGTAAGCTTCATCTTTCGCGGGCCACCCGGAGAAGACATCACAATCAACCACAAGCCTTCGAACGTGAGGCTCGACCGCAGGAGGCAGCGTCTATGGCCACATCCTTCTCATTCCCAAGTGTAGGCTAAAGGGCGGGAACTGGAACCGTGGTACCCGTTCAGGGAATGGGGCAGGTCCTGAAGCCTAGTGACGTGCGAACCAGGTGGAATCAATACCTGCCCCTGAGGCTCTGTGAACAGGGCCCAGTCACCATTGGAGTTTGGTGACGCAAGGATAATAGGCCGTCGATGCGACGGGAAGGTAGTGGTTGTTTATGCCATGCCGGCATCTGTCTGCTACCGTACGCAAAGGCTAGTAATATACAAGGCATTTACCTTTCGCTTCCATTTTGCTCCTCATGGACGGCAGAAGAGATCATCGAAAACGGACGTTTATTGGCGCCAAGATCCTGCTTAATGGCGGCGCCTGCGTGCTGGATTGCGTTGTCAAGGATTTATCTGAGGATGGGGCACGCGTGAGCGTTAATGGAGCATTTGCTGTGCCTGCGCAGTTCGATTTGAAGTTATCAGATAGCCGATCTTTTCACTGCCGTTCGAAATGGCGTCGGTTGGAGTCCCTCGGGGTGAGTTTTCAAGTCCTATGATTGAAGGTAGCGCCAAAGCAAGGGTTTCCATCGATCTCTATCGGCACGGATGGACATCACTCAAACTTCGGTGCCCAAGCCTTCGCGTCTGGGAGGGCCAACAAGGTCAGGTTCGAGAATTGTGCGAAATCTACAGTGAAGTAACCATGCTGCACGACCTGACGTCCAAGGCCGGAGATGAAGAGGCGGTGACCAAGTACGAGGAGCTCCGTCTTGCACTGGAAGATGATGTCCATCATTACCTGGCCTTCTACAACGATATAGAAGGTGATCTTCCCCTAGCTACCATTCGGGCTTGGGTCTCTATCCATGAATGACAGTGCCTCATCGTATGGCCAAGGACTGATTTAACGCAGCCCTTGGCCAAGGATCTCTCAACCCTACAGCCCTACAGCAGCGAAAGGGCAATCCGCGATTTCAGCGGATCGGTCAATAAGCCTCGATGACTGACGGTGAAAAGCGCTTGCCATCCGGTCGCATGTTGTTTCGAGCCGCAAGGCCAGCCTCTAGACATGCCGCAAGAAAGAGTTCCTTGCAGACCGCGGGTGGCGTCTGGTGGTTCAGGGCCTTTCGACAGCTAATGACAGCTGCATCGTGATAGGCTCCGCGTGGGGAGGGCCATTCATTCTCGAGGAAGTCCAAGGTGTCGTGGACACTCTGAAAAGACACCTCGGTGCCATTCTGTAGTCGAACGTTAACAGGGACATTCCAGAGGACATCTGACGTCGTCATTTTTTCCTCCTTTTCTCTCAACGACAACGTAACGAGAATCTAATATTAGGTGCCCTGCAGCTCAAGAGGCGGCACGCGAAAAGTTAACGGTCGCCACCGGCGACAACCGCGACAAAGACCCCACCATTAGACAAAACGTGCCCCGCCTGGGCAGACCCAAGCGGGGCTGTCGTACAGGAAAGCGGAGAAGGTCGTTCATTTCCTTCTCTGCCGCTCAAACACAAAGATTTCGATTTTGTTCCGAGGGCGTCGATAACTGGTCTCGAATTGAGCAAGACATAGGAAAGCAATGATCAGTGAGCGGCGGCATGCGCATCGAGCGCGTCGATGACCGATTCCCACAGGGCGCCAATCTCGGCTGTCGCATCAAGTGGCGCAACACCGCCGCGAGGCGCCTTCGACACCGCCTCTGCCATCGTGCCCACGCCTGCATCCGTTGCCACCAGCCGCACCGCTCCGCGCTCAATCAGCTTGCGAAACAGACTGTGGTGAGCAAGCGCATTGCGTTGTCGCGGCGCATTGACGACGATCGGCTTTCCCGCGAAGCTTGCGGCCAGCACGCTTGCCCGGCGAGCCGTCAACCCTTCCGAGAACAGGTAGCAAAACACGTCAACATGGTTGAGGATCCCGTAAATATCTTCGGCATCCGCAACATAGCCTGTTACCGTCACACGGTCGGCAATGCCTAGCCTGTCGGCAAGAGCATAGAAATCGCGCTCCACATTGTCGAGGCCGCGGATGAATGAGCCAACGAAGACGACGCCGACGTCATGGCCATGCGCCAAAAGGTGCGCGGCAACCTCAAGGACTGCGGTCGACTGTTTCCTCGGGTAGATTGAACCGAATTGTCCGAGGATAAGGCGACCGGCTTTGCGCTGTTCCTTGAGGGCCTGGGCAACCGAACCTGATCTGAGCGATAACGGCAGGGCGAGGTTCGGCGGAATGGGGACGACATCCCGCTTGCGGGTTGCAAGGGCCGACAGGGGACTTATCGAAAATTCATCGGCCACTTCGGGCGCCGAAAACAGGATATGGGTTGCAAGGAGCACGACAGGGACAAGGACAAGCCTGCGCTTCCAGTCCAGCGCATCCCACTCGTGCAGCACGACGACGAGATCCTTCCGCCGAAGGCGGGTTGTCAACGCGACGGAAACAGGTTCCGCAAGTTTCCGTTTCCAGGCCACCACAGGGAAATTGAGGATCGCCGCATCGGCGTCGTCAAGGGCTGAGACGAGCGTGCGGATCTTGCCGTCGAGAAGGTGCGTACGGCCCCTAATTCCCAGTCTTGACGCTGTCTGGCGGGCAAACTCCTCGACGCCGCACGTCTGAACAGCGTCAGAGACAAGTGCAAGATAGCGACGCTTGGACATTTCGGACTTTCTGCGCGGTGGTCGACGGGGAAACACGTTGATACCGCTTTTTCGTAAAGGCCAACTTACGATTTTGGCTTCGAAAACATGAGTGTGTACGCCAGTCCCGTCACCAGTAACGGCGGTTAACTATAGCGCGAGGTTTTGCTGCGGTTGCTCGGTAAAAGCGCTAATTGAGAGGCTTGTTCTTGACCGTTGCCGGTTTTCGAAGGTGCTTGAATGGCTAGGCATGGCGGTGCGTCGGCGCCTCTCAGTTACTCGATGGTGGATTGGCCGACAAATCGGCTCGGAGCCCTTCCGATCGTGCGGGCAGGGATGGACGACTCCGCGGACGCGTTCATCAGGCTGGCTCTGGAACGGCGAGGTATTGGCGGGCGTCCTTTTTATTCGACATCCGCCAATGGTCAGGTGATCGCCCTTTGCGAGCAGGATGCCGATTTTCGCTCGTTGACCCGCCAGGCCGACCAGATCCACGCCGACGGGATGTCGGTTGTGCTGTTTTCAAAGCTGTCCTCGACTGAGCCGCTGCCGGAGCGCGTCGCGACCACCGATCTCATCCATGCGGTAGCGGCACGCGCCGCCAAGACGGATGTCAGTTTCTATTTTCTGGGCGCCACCGAAGAGGTGAATGCGCGGGCGGTCGAAAATCTGACGAGGGCCTATCCGGGACTTCGGTTTGCCGGACGGCGCAATGGCTACTTTGATCGCGCCGAGGAAGACGCCGTCATCGAAGCGATCAACGCAGCCGCGCCCGACATTCTTTGGATAGGCTTTGGCGTTCCACTTGAGCAGCAGTTCGTCGTCCGCAACATCGAGCGGCTGCACAATGTCGGACTGATCAAGACGGCAGGCGGTCTCTTCGACTTTCTGGCCGGGAGCAAGAGCCGTGCGCCGCATTGGATGCAGGCGCTCGGCCTCGAATGGCTCTATCGCATGATCCTTGACCCCCGGCGCCTCGCGGTGCGCTACCTCACCAGCAATCCGGTTGCCATCTATGCCATGCTGCGAGCCGTTGCCAGGCGCAGCCATTGACGGAAGATCCGATCATGAAACCCTCGATATCGCTCATCACGCCGAGCCATCGTGGCGATCGCGACAGATGCCGGCTGCTGTGTGACTCGATCGACCGCTATGTCACCGGTTACGACACCCACTACATCGTAGTGGGGGACGAGGATGCCGACGCGTTCGCCGGGTTCGAAGGTGAAAAGCGCCACGTTGTTGTTTCGTCCAGCCTGTTGCCGCCTCTGTGGTCCCTTCCGAAATGGCGTGGCCGGCACTACTGGTGGGCCCCATACATGCGCCTTCCGGTTTATGGCTGGCATTTGCAACAGTTGCGCAAGATCGCCATGACCCTCGCGCAGCGGAGCGATCGGGTCATGTGCATCGATTCCGACAACTGTTTCTGCAAACCCTTCGACGTTGGGGCCTTGGCGCAGCAGCCGAAAGTCGCTCATTTCGTGGCGTCCGGTGACGTCAATTCATCACGACCAAGGCATGTCCGCTGGTGGCACAATGCCCATCGGCTGCTCGGCCTGACGCCACCCGCCCTGCCAGGCGACGATTTCATCAGCCAGATGGTGCTCTGGGAGCGGCGAACCGTCGATATCATGACGAAACGCGTCGAAGCGGCGAGCGGCCTTCCCTGGTGGCAGGCGCTCGCTCGCGTCAGGCATTTTTCGGAGTACCTGCTCTATGGTGTTGCCGTCGCAAACGACGAAGAGCTGGCCAACCGGCACATGCGTGTTTCGCAGAGCCCGTGTCTGACCTACTGGGAAGGACCGGCGCTCGACCAGGCGGGCCTCTCCGCGCTCATCCGGCAAATGACGCCCGAACAGACGACGATTGCCGTCCAATCGCATACGCGAACACCGATCGACGTGATCCGCCAAATTGCGCTTGGCACGGCGGCCTAATTGCTGGCGCGATAGGGCGTCGGAAGGACGCCGAGAGTGGCGAGCGTTCGACCGATCGACACCAAAAGCGGATGGCTTGCCGGTAGCAGCCGTCGGGTCCTGACGAGCAGCGCCAGCGAGCGCATCGCACCTGCTCCGAGACTGAGCGCATTCTTTGCGATCACTCTTCCGGCTGATCCGCTATGCATCCGATCGATGACGTAGTTGATGCTACCCGTTCGCAAGGATCGGGTCATCAGGAAGCGGGCCGAAACCCGTTCCTCGGGAACGAATTCCCAGATCACCGCCTCCGCGCACCACCAGCTCTTGTAGCCTGCCCGTCGGCACCTCGTGAAAAACTCCATGTCTCCGCCGCCGAGAAAGTTGAAGCGCACGTCAAACAGCGGCGAGGGGAGACCTTCGAATACATGCCGGCGGATGAGGCAGTTTCCGGAGCCGTGGATCTGGTCAATCTGGCGCGTCGTGCCCTCGATCGAACCGAAAAGAAGATGCCGTTTGACGGCGTCGGTCACGGGCACCTCGAACTGCCGCACCACCGGTCCGCCAACGATATCGGCCTTCTCGCGCCTTGCCGTGCCGACGATCGCCGCAAGCCAGCCTTCGAGGGCGATCTCGTCGTCGTCGATCATCAGCAGGAACTCGGCGCCGGGAAATGCGTCCATGGCTTCGCCGAACGCGCGGTTGATGGCATGACAGTTGCCTTGCCGCTCCTCCGTCAGCACCAGGGACGGTTGGCACTGGCTGGCGAGGAATTCGCGTGCGTAGCGGGCACCCACCGGGTTCGCCGCGTCATTGTCAACGACCACGACGGCAAATGGAAAATCGGTTTCCTGGGCACAGACAGATTGCAGCGTCCGAGCGAGCCAGGCGGGTCGTCGAAATGTTGGGATGCAGACCACGGCCTCTACGGACATCTTGCTTTCCTGCATGTTCCAAATCCCCGTCGTATTAAGGACCGTCCAGTCGGCCAGTTCGGGGGAGGTTTCACCTCGCGACGGCGAAGCTTTAGCCGGCTGCGGGATAATCTACAATCAGGGCCTGATCATGAGGTTAACAGGCTCTGTCGAAGCCGCTCTGCCGTCGGCGCCGCGGGAATTGCCGGCAGCGTCGGTATGGGCGCCGCCGTGCTCACGAGACCGGCATTTGCCTGCAGGCGCAGCCCGAAGACGGCAACAAGCATCGTAAACCAGATCGGTCCGCTATTGCCGAAGAACGGGCTTTCGAGGCAGGCGAGAAACAGGGAAAACAACCAGATCCGCAGGAAAAGCCGGGTCAATGCCCGGTCGTTTCTTCCCTTCAAGGCGCGTGTGGCGTATCCGATCGGCAGGATGACAAGCCAGACAAACACCATCGCCAGTGCCGGTATTCCGCCATTGATCAGCTGTTCGACATAGCCGTTATGAGAATTGGCCGCGGTCACGGCCCATGTCGTCATCGCCTGGCCGCTGTTGAACAAGGCTTCGGTCTGCCAGAACGACTGGAAACCATAGCCGATGATGGGCCGCGCGGCGATTGCCGACAACGCCAGGCGCCAGATCGAACCACGATCCGTAAACGTCGGATCGATCCCGGCAGAGGCGAGCAAAGTGCTGAACGACGTCGATACGGCTGCCGTCAACAGCATGAGGTTCAGGCCAATGAGGCCAGCAAGCAGCATGGCGGCGCCGGCCTTCGGCCAACGTTCGAATGTCCAGGCAAGAACAAGGATTGCCGGCAGCATTGCTGCAGAGGTCTTTCCGCCGGCGTGGAGCACGAAGAACGCCGCCGAAAGGGTCATCAGCAGACCAAGCCTGATGTGCCCGGCCTTTCTCGCATAGAGACCGAAGAAAACGGCATAGACCATGGCGGCAGCAGCAACGTTCTTGTGGCCGAAGTGACCGCGCCAGTCGCCCGCAAGCGATTGCTCGAGGGCGTCGGTGGCCTGGTGGATCGCAAGGTGCGGCAGGGCGATGACGCCGAGATAGGAAAGAGCGATCGCGAAACCCAGGCCGATCGACATCAGTCCTGCGAACTGCTGGCCATCGCGCGGAATGAGAAGCATGGCATTGGCGCACAGGCAGACCAGTATCGCAAAGATAATGCGGCGGTAGGCTGCGGCCGGATCACCGGCAAACAGGCCCGTAAACAGCATCCAGACAAGCAGACAGGCCAGCAGGCCATGTGGGCGCAACAACAGTTGGCGGGCCGGGTTTCGCAGGACCGTAACCAGTACCACACCCGACATGGCGACGACGATCAACTGGTTGAAGACGTTCGAACTCGCGCCATAGGGCGTGGAGAGGCTGGTGGCATTCGGGTCGGGAAAGGGGTTCAGGCCGATCCAGAAGTAGCCGAGGATCAGGAGAAACAGGAAGGCGGTGAAGCCGCGGCCGTCTCGGCTCGACACGGCCCCGACGACCTTAGTCATGGGTCTTGGCCTCGCTGTCAATCAGCCGTCGATAGTCGCGCCAAAAACCGGAGAGAAGGGCTGCGAAAATCCCAAGTCCGAGGCCGAGGATGCCGCCCGCACCTGACAGCACGTAGCCACGCGGCGGAAAGCTTCGCGCTGTCGGCACAACGGCGGGGGAGACGATCCGGACGTTGGTCGTGTCGATCTGCTGGCGCTCGGCGGCTTCGCCGGCCCTTGCCATGAAAGCCTCGTAGACCGTTGCCTTGGCGCGTGCCTCGCGTTCGAGTTCGCGCAGATGAATTTGCGCTGCCGTATCCTGGAAGACGGATGTCTTCATCTGGTTGGCTTCCGAATTGAGTGCGTCAAGGGCCGACTTCGCCTGATCAAGCTCTGCCTTCGCCGATTGCACGATCCGTGCGGTCTCCGCATCGATCTGGCCCTCCAGCGCGCGAAGCTGCGGCTGAAGCGTGACGATCATCGGATGCTTTGGTCCAAGGATCGCCGATTGCGACGTCGCCCGTTGGCGCAACGTCGAATATTGGGTTCGCAGCATCGTCATCGTTTCCGATTGCAGGGCAGATGCGTTCAGGCGGTTCTTCGGATTGGTCGATACGAGCTCGTTGTAGCGTGATTGCGCCTGGATGAGACGCGCCTTGGCATCGATGAGCTGGGTGTTCGTCTGGTTCGACATGAGGGTGCTGACCAGTTCGCCGGAGCTCGACTGCAAGCCCTGTTCCCGCTTGAACACCTCGACGGCAGCCTCTGCCTTGGCAACCTCCGCCTTCAGGTCGCCGAGGCGCGCAAACAGCGAACTGGCTGCCCGTCCAGCGCCTTCCGACTCCGCCCTGGCAAGTTCTTCCTGGAACGCCGACGCGATCGCGTTGGTGATTGTGACCGACTTGGCAGCATCCTGCGTCCACACGGCGACGTTAACGATGAAGGATCGTTCGTCGCGGCGGGCCGTGACGCGCTTGGCGAGCGTGCGAAGCGCGTCGGAGCCCGGATCCTTCGATGTCTGAGACGCGAATTCCGGATCCGAGGTGAGCTTCAGGTCACCAACCACGCGGTTCAACACGTTGCCTGAGGTCAGGACGCGCAATTTGCTCTCGACATCCAGGAGCTGGGTGTCCCTCTGGATGCTCTCGGAAAAGATGTCGTCGGCAACGACGCGAAGGTTCGACGGGTCGACCAGGAGGTCGATGCCGGCGGTATAGCGCGGCTTGACGACGAAGACGACGGCATACCCTGCAACCGCCCCGAGGAGCGCACAAGAGATGATGAGAATGACGCCTTTCCTGAGCCAGGTTAGGATACGCGTCAGATCGAACTGAAGGAGTTCCTGGACCACGGCCAGACGGCCCTGCAGCGGCGCCGGTTCGACCAGGGTCAGGCCTGGCCGGGCTTGTCCGACACGCCCCTCCTGGCGTGTCGTCCAGCCGCGCGTGCTGATGACCGGAGTCTGATGTCTGGTAGCGGCTTCGTACATGGCGGCGAGATCTGAGTGACACGGCGCGAAATAACGCGAAATATACGGTCAAAAGACCTGATTTTCCTTAACTATCCATTAATGGCGATTTCATTTGTTGCGTGCGCGCGACACAGGCGTTCGATAAAAGCCGGACTCTCAAGGCTTGGCTGGCGCGCCCGGCCGAACCCTGTCTCATTTGAAGACAAATCGAAGGATGTTGATCAATGCGCAGGCGGGATTTCGTTCTCGGTGCCCTGGGTGCCGGCCTGGCGTCAACGGGCGCCTTCGATAGCCTCGTTCGAAACGACATCACCGCGCAGGCGGCATTCGCAAGAGGCGGCATTCCCTACGGCGCGGCGGTGCGCACGGACCTCCTCGACACGGAGTTCGACTACAAGGAAGCCATTATCGATCACTGTCAGATCGTGGTCGGTGAAGGCGGCCTCAAATGGATCGATCTGCGTCCGAGCCAGGAGCAGTTCGTTTTCGAGCAGCCCGATCGCCTGATCGACTTCGCCAACCGCAACGGGATGCAGATGCGGGGGCATACGCTTGCTTGGTATGGCGCCATGCCGGACTGGACGAAAACCATTGCCAGTGCGGCAGAAGCCGAACGCGAGCTCGTCCATCACATCACGACCGTCGTCGGACGCTATCGGGGACGGATCCCCAGCTGGGACGTCGTAAACGAGGCGATTGCCGAAACGCCGATGCGCGGCTCTGTCATACGCAATTCAATCTGGCAGGAACGTCTTGGCCCACGCTATATCGAGATTGCCCTTCGGACCGCGGCCGCGGTCGACCCCTCGGCGCAGCTCGTCATCAACGACTACAACGTCGAAAACCCGACATCCCAGTGCCGCGACCGGCGCAAGGCCTTGCTCGATCTCCTGCGCAGCCTGAAGGATCGTGATGTTCCGTTCCATGCTGTCGGAATACAGGGGCACCTGCCCGGAGACCTGGAGATCGACAGGGAAGGACTGTCGAGGTTCGTGGAAGACGTGAAGGGAATGCAGCTCGATGTTCTCGTCACCGAGCTCGACGTCATCGACGACAAGCTGCCCCCCAACGAGTACGACCGCGACCGGATCGTGGCCAGGCGTGCGGGTGATTTCCTCGCTGCAATCGGCGAGGCCGCGCGTCCGAGCGCCGTCCTCACCTGGGGGATTACGGATCGCTATACCTGGGTGCCGATGTGGTTCAAGCGATCGGACGGCAAGCCGAACCGGCCGCTGCCGCTTGATGCCTCGTGCCGACCGAAGGCGTTGATGAAAGTGATCGACGAGTTCACGCGCGCGGCTGAATGATGTTTCGCCAGATTTCGACCTATATGATCGCGAATGCCGTATCCGCAGCCTTCGGCTTCGTTTCGGTGGTGCTGTTCACGCGTATGCTCAGCCCGCATGAATATGGGATCTATGTCGTCGGAACGGGCGTCGCCGGTGTAATCTCGACGCTGCTCTTCGGCTGGATAAAATTCTCGGTACTGCGTTTCGAATCCGAAGGCGGAAGGAAGGATGTCCGCACAACCGCGCTCTATGCCTATGGCGGGCTCATGCTGGTCAGCCCGCTGGTCGTTGCCGTGACGTGGCTGATCGCCGAGAATTCATCGACCTATGTCGTGCCCGCCGTGTTCGTCGCGTTCATGGTGGGGCTTTTCGAATTCGTCCAGGAGATCTTCAGATCACGCCAGCAGACGGGAGCCTACATGTGGTCCGTCATTCTGCGCGCGGTGCTGACCGTCATATTCTCGGCTGGTCTTGTGATGCTGTTTGGCATGGGAGGGCAGGGCCTGCTCGTCAGCGTCGCCTGCTCCTACCTCGTAACACTCCTCGTCTACGCGCCGGGCGTCTGGCGTCGGCCTCGCCATCCCTTCGATGTCGATCTGCTGAAGGATATGCTGCGCTTCGGGATTCCGATGACGGCGTCGTCCTTCGTCTTCGTCCTCCACACCGTCCTCGACCGCATGATCATCGTGACCTACATGGGCGAGACGGCCGCCGGTGTCTATGGCGCTGCTGCCGATCTGGTGCGTCAGATCATCCTGTTTCCAGGCGTCGCGATCGGATCTGCCACGATCCCTGTGGCGATCCGGCTGTTGACGCAGGACGGCCGCGAGGCCACCAACCGGCATCTGACGGAAACAGCCGAGATGCTTCTGGCCGTGCTGATGCCGATGGTCGTCGGGCTGGCGCTGGTGGCGCCAGGGTTCGCCTCCTTGATCCTTGGGCCAGAGTTTCGGGACGCTGCCGCGATGCTGATGCCAATCCTGGTCTTTGCCTGGCTGTTCCGATCGATCTCCTATCAGTTCGTTCACGTCAGTTTCCAGCTGGCAATGAAGCCGGGGCTGATGGGTGTCCAGGGCTTGATCATCCTGGCGATCAACGTTGCCGCCATGTTTGTCCTTGTCCCGCGGTTCCAATTGGTCGGGGCGGCTTACGCGCTGTTGATTGCCGAGATAGGCGGCGCGATCGCGGGCTATTTCCTGTCCTATCGGGCTCACCGCTTGCCATTCGAGCTCAGACCGATCCTCAAGGTCAGCCTCGCGACCGCAACGATGGCCGTGCCGACCGTCATCGTCGGGCGGCACCCGACCGGTAATGTGGTGCTTGACCTCGCAGCGCCAATCATCACCGGCGTCGTCGTCTATACGCTTGCCGGCATTGCACTCAATCTCGCCGGCGTCCGCGTCGCATTGACGAAGCGGCTGCGACTTGCCTGAGGACGAACACGTTTGCGTGATTGGCGGCAATGCAAGGGAAGAGGCGCACTCCGTACAGATTCCGCTAATCCTTACCACCTAAGGAAGAAGCCAGGGAAGGACGCACGGCGGGGGCCGGGTTGGGGCATGGGATGACAACAACGATAGAGAATGGCGCGAATTCGGTCACAGGCGCGTGCTGCGCCTCGCGGCCGGTGGCTTTCGGATCAAGCACCGGCCTGTATGCCGAAGCGGATCAGGGCACGCGGCCAAGCGGCGTGGCCGTGCTTTTTCTCAATCCCTGGGGGATGGAGGAGATGTGCACGCGCAGGTTCTACCGGATTCTGGCCGAGCGCCTCTCGGGCATCGGCGTGGCCAGCCTTCGGTTCGATTTTTCGGGCACGGTGAATTCGCTCGACGAAACCGCCGGCGAACGCGGTCTCTCGGTCTGGCAGCAGCAGGTTGCAACGGCCGCGGAAACCCTCCGGGAGCTTTCTGGAGCGCGCAGTCTCGTTTTCCTCGGACAGGGGATCGGTGCGAGCCTCGCCCTTCTATCTGCCGATAAGCGGCCGTCGCCGGACGCCCTTGCCCTCCTGGCGCCTGTGCTGAAGGGGCGGGCCTATCTCCGCGAGCTGTCGCTCTATTCCAGGCTCATCGACGACGGGCTCGGTATCAAGCCCGAGTTGCGGGACAACGCGGCCGGATCGATTGCCGGGATACGCATGCCGCGGGCCGTTGCTGATGACCTCCGGCGCCTGGACCTCACGAAGGTGGAGATCGATGCACCCCCTGATCTGTTCCTTGCCGTTCGCCCCGGTCTCGAAAGTGACGTCACCCTATGTCATCAGCTGGAAGCGGCTGGATGCCGGCTGCGTGCGACTGATTTTGCCGGTTATGATGCGTTTGTGTCCAATCCCCTCAATCAGGAAATTCCTGACGCCGTGGCCCGGGATCTGATCGATTGGGTCCAGTCTCTTCCCGGCTACCAAAGCGGGCGCCTTTCGGCGAGGACAATGCCGATGCCCGTCGCATCGGTTCGATCAAGGTGCATTCGCGAAACCGCGGTTCGGTTCGGTCCGGACGAGCGGCTCCATGGCATCCTGTGCGAGCCGACAGATTCGTTCGCCGGTGTAACGGCTGTCATTCTGACGACGGCTTATGATCATGCGGCGGGCTGGGGACGGTTCTCGGTCGAGCTTGCGCGCGCGCTCGCAACCGCCGGGGTGGCATCGTTCAGATTTGACAGCGCCGGCGTCGGGGATAGTCCGCCGGTGCCGGGTCGGCGCAGGCAGGTTCTCTATGACGAGGCGCAGGTGGACGATGTCATAATCGCGCGAGACTTTCTCGAGCAGCATGGCCCAGGTGGCAGCACGATCCTGATCGGGCGATGCAGTGGTGCCTACGTCGCGTTTCGTAGCGTCCTTGCCGATCCTCGCTGGGACGCCTGCATCCTCGTCAACCCGGTTGCGTTCCGGTGGCGGTTCAGAGGGCTTCCAAAGACCCTGAAGTCTTACCTCAAGAATGCGCTCGATCGGGAAAGCCTGCTTCGTCTGTGGGCGGGCGATCTCGACCTTCGCGCGGTGACCAGGAACATTTCCGTGCGTCTTGTTGACCGAATGGCGAGCCGGCTGTCGTCGGTTTTTGCGCCAGCCAAGCCACTGACGCAACTGACCCGGCAGGTGCACCGTGATTTCCAGGTTCTTGCCGATCGCAGCATGCCGCTCGCAATCGTCTACACCGAAGGGGACGAGGGCCAGGATATGTTCAGGGTCAATTTTGGCGATGCGGGCGAAAGATTGTCGGCCTATCCCAACGTGGCACTGCACCTCTTTCCCGATGCCGACCATAATCTGACACCGATGCCAGCCCGCGAAAGACTGATCGAGCTGGCCAAGGTTGAGGCGCTCGCGATTAGTGCCGCTTCCCTGAAAAAAAGTATGGCACGAGGCTGAAGGCCTTGGGTATCGATTTGGGATGAGCCGCGCAAGACATCCTGTCCGCGGGAAGCGTTACCTCAGGTTTCAAATATCAGCAGGAAATAGGCCACGAAAAGGACAAGGTGCACGGCCCCCTGCATCAGATGCGTGCGCCCGCTTGCGAAGGTGATGATGCTGAGTGCGAGCGTCAGGATGAGCATGACGGAATCCGTACGGTCCAGACCAAGCACGACAGGGTGCCCGGTGACGTGGCTGATCACCAGCATTGCCGGGACGGTCAATCCTATCGTCGAGAGCACGGACCCCAGGAAAATGTTGACGGATCGCTGCAGGTGATTGGCGACCGATGCCCTGACCGCGCTGATTGCCTCGGGTGTAGCGACGAGGATTGCCATGATCACCCCGCCCAATGCTGCGGGGGCATGCAGCGTCTCGATGAAGTAATCGATCGGCGCGGCAAGTTCCTCGACTAGGAAGACGACGAGTGCCATGTAGGCCACCAGCAGGATGACGGGAAGAAGCAGGCCTCGTTCTTCCGTTTCGACGCGCTCGGGGCGGGCTTCGCCGGTATCGTCGACAAAGAATTCTCTATGGCGTCCGGTCTGCAAGCTCAAAAACACGCTGTAGAGACCGACCGAAATAAAGGCGAGGACTGTCTGCTGGACGAAGGAGTAGGGCGGTCCGCTCGCCGAATGGGTGAAATTCGGCATGATCATGCTGAGCGTGGCCAGTGGCACGATGACACCGAGATAGGCATTGGCGCCCTGGAGGTTGTGATGCTGGTCATGGCGCCGCCAGCCCCCAACCAGCAGTGACAGTCCGACCATGCCGTTGAGGATGATCATCACGACGGCAAAAAGCGTGTCGCGCACCAGGGTCGGGTTGTTTTCGCCATGTTGCATCACCGCCGTGATCGCCATGACTTCGATGGATGTGATCGCAAGCGTCAGGATGAGGGTCCCGTAGGGCTCACCCAGGCGTTCTGCGAGATCGTCGGCATGGCGAACGACCGACAATGCGCAGCCGAGGACGACTGAAAACAGCCATGCAAAAATGATGAACAGCCACACGGAATTGGAAAGCAGAGCGAAGATCGATTGACCTGAAATCAGGAACACGACGCTCGTCAGAAGACCGAACGCAAGGAGCCGTTCACGGCGTATCGACGCCAGCCCTCTGCGTTGCTGCATGGCTGCTTCCCGATTCATCCTTCCGCCCTCGTTATGCCGGCAAGTATACGCCACAAGCCGACGGCTCCGTCCACTCCCATCGTTAGTGGAAATGGCGTAGCCGTGACCTTAAAGCCATGCGATCTCTCGACCGTCATCGTGGCTCGCGAGCGATTTTGCCAACGGGGAGGCTCAGTCGCTATCCCGTCTGGACAAATTTTTGCACTGCACTATGATCCGCGGACCAGCTGCAAACGCTTCGAGGTCCGGAATGGATGCCGCCAATGCGCTTGATGCCAGGACACCCGATATTTCCGACGACCATTTACAGACGCTCTTCGCGGCGATGGAACGCGACGGTTTTTGCTGCATTCCAGATTTCGTGGACGCAGCAAGCCTCTCGACCATGCAGGCTTTTGTGGCTTCGTCGGTAACCGGGTCAAAGCACGAATATGTCGCATTTCAAGGAAGCGAAGCAGTCAGGGGATCGGGACTGGATGAACTGGCACAGTCAGGCCGGTTTCAGTCGATCTTCAGGCGTCTTTACGAGGCGAGCCGAAGAAGGCCGGCCCCTCCGGTCGAATTCCATCAGGTGTTGCGGTGCCTCACGGGAAAAGGCATGACCGAGCACTCCCTCAATTTCCACTATGATTCCTATCTGATAACGGCGTTGATCCCGATCGTAATACCGACGGCAGGCAGGCCCGGCGATCTTTACATGGTCCCGAACAGGCGGCCCGTTCGCGCCAGCTATGTCGGCAACCTCCTCGACAAGATCCTGGTGGACAAGGTCCGCCAGAAGTCCCTGAGAGACCGTGCCGAGAAGGATCCGACGTCCTTCACGCGGATAAAGATGGTCCCCGGATCCCTTTATTTCTTCTGGGGCTATCGCAGCATCCATGCGAACGAGCCTTGCGATCCCGGAACAGTCAGGGCAACCGCGCTCTACCATTATTTCGATCCACATGCCGAAAGCGCGTTGAAGGCACGGCTCAGACATTGACCGCAATGATCAGCGCGTGGCGACCGCCGACAGTGACAGCGCTGTCACCGTACCCCGAGAGCTTGCGAGCCACGCCCCACGACGGTTCGACCAACACCGGCGGTGACCGGCGAGCGTTGTTTTTCGCTTCCGCCAGGGGCCGCATTGTGACGTCAAAATCGCTTGCCGGCGATCTTATGAGCTTGTTGCGCTCGGCTGGCCTCCTATGTGCTTGATGAGAAGAGCCATGTAGAGGTCACCGGGTTGCGCGGGCGGCCCTGGCCGAAACGCGAGGAACCATGCAGGAGCAGACAGTCGTTCACCGTGAGGCCCACATCCCGGCGCCGCCATCTGCCGTTTTTGCCTTGCTGACCGATCCTGAAAAGATCCTGCGATGGATGGGAACTGAGGCCGAGGTCGAACCACAACCGGGCGGGCTTTACCTCGTCAACGTCACCGGCTCTCGTTTCGCCAGGGGATCGTTTCGGGAGGTGATACCTGTACACCGGCTTGCCTACAGTTTCGGCTGGGATGGAAGCGAGATCGTGCCACCCGGCTCAAGTCTGGTGGAGATCGATCTGATCGAAAAGCCGGACGGGACGCTATTGAAGTTGACCCATTCAGGGCTGCCCAACGCAGAGCAATGCGCCGGCCATTCGGAAGGCTGGGAGCACTATCTGGGACGGCTTGCAGAATGTGCAGCTGGGCGCACACTGGGTCCGGATCCCTGGAGAGGCCGGGTTTGATGGCTGCAAACAGGAGGGCCGTCTACGCTAAATGTGGACCTTACCTCGGAGCGAACGATGGTCTCGCCATGACGGCATGAAGATATGGAGCTTTCACCCTCCCTCACATGGCTTCTCGATGAGGCTGGCTCTGCGCCAAGTCCCGAGTGGTTCCTCGCGGAACTGGGTCGCAGGCTTCTTCTCGATGGCATGCCGATTGCGGGTGGCGCACTGACCCTTGCCGCGCCACACCCGATCATCACGCGTCGCACCTGGCTCTGGCGTGCCGAAACGGGAGAGGTCATCGAGGCTCTCAGCTTTTCCAACACCTTGTTGGGGGAGGCCGACGGTCAGTGGCTTTTGGGACTGGGACCAGTTGAGGAAAGCATTGTCGGCAAACCTCCAGGCAACGCTACCCTTGGATGGGCGGGAGCCCGGCCGTTTGCCGACAGCGAGGGCCTCTGCCTGAAGGACGTGGCCCGGTTCGCCGCACCGTCCGTCGCTGCGTTGTCAGCGAGGGAAGGGCTGACGGCCCTTCTCGAAGCTTATCTTGGCCGCAGAAGTGCTGCGCGCGTACAGGCCGGAGCGATGACCCGGGCGTCGGCGAAACGATACAGGCTGCCTTGCTGTGTGCGGATCTGCGCGACTTCACCGCTCTTTCCGAGGCAACAGAGCCTGCCGTGATGATCGCGATGCTCGACGCGTGGTTCGACCGGATTGCCGGTGCGGTGCATGCGTTTGGCGGCGAGGTGCTGAAATTCATGGGCGATGGTGTGCTCGCAATCTTTCCCGTTACCAGCACGCCGCGATCCGCGTGCGAAGCGGCACTGCGCGCTGTCTCCTCGGCCCGCGCCGGCATGGCTCACCTCGATTCCTTGCGTCAGGATAAGGGGGCACCAGCGCTTCCATTCGGAATTGCCGTGCATTTCGGGTAGATCCTTTGGGGCAATGTCGGCGCTGCGGATAGGCTCGATTTTACGGCGATCGGGCCAGCAGTGAACCTTGTCAGTCGACTTGAAGGACTATGCAAACCCTTGGGACACAGTGTCCTGGTTTCAGGAGCTGTGGCCGCCGAGGTGGTGATGCCCCTCGTCGCTGCCGGAGAGCACCAGCTACGGGGGATAGCCAAGCCCTGTGCGGTCTTCACGCTGGTCTAGGAATGAAGGGTCGGTGCGGGGCAAGGCACGACCGCGCCACGGGCTCAAGCGCAGAGCGGCCTTGGTCCTTCGCACGACCGGAAATCAGAACCAGACGTCGGCGACGGTACGGGCGTCCGGTGGGAGATCCTCGAAGCTGTGGAGCCCGTCGAACCTTTGCAGCCGGATTCCGGCAACATCATCGGGCTCGGCCAGGCGAAGGTTGACAGCGATCCTGGTGCGTCCATCGCCACCAGGCTGCAGCGCGCGCCAGCTCACGAGATTTCCGCAGCGACTGCAGAAGTTGAATGAGAGCGAGCGTGAACCGCAGGTATAGGCCGTCAGCGCTCCGGAAGTGTCTGCGACTGTAATTCCCTCACCGTCATAGTCGTATGCCCAAAGCACGCCATAGCGACGGCAGAGCGTGCAGTTGCAAATCGTGGCGTCAGGAATTGCACCACGGAATTCCCAGTGGACCGCTCCGCAGTGACACGACCCGCGGATAGTCGGGCCCGATGCGATGTTATCGGTGGGCGTTGCCATAGACGTTCTCCCGAGGGCTTGCCTCGAGATCTAACGCAGGTCGTTCAAAAAAATAGGGGCGCAAGCCTCGCTTGCACGTCGTCGGCTGCCTGTCGCTACGGCATCAACGCCTTCACTTGACGGCAGCGTCACCAGTTCCCCGGCCGAGAAGCGTGCCGACAACAAGAACGATGTCCTGCCAGAACCCGGCCTTCCTGATATAGCGGGCGTCGGCCTGCGCGAGTGCCTCTGGCGTCGACATGTCTATCCCTTGGAGCTGGGCGAGGCCGGTTATGCCGGGGCGCACGGAAAAGACGCGGTATTTGCGGCGCGCAGCAATGACCTCACCTTGGGTCGGCAGGCAAGGCCTCGGACCGACGAGGCTCATTTCGCCCTTGAGCACATTGATGAGCTGCGGCAATTCGTCAAGCTTGTAGGCCCTCAACCTTCTGCCGAGCGGCGTGATCCACGAAACCGGCGCGTCGTGGGAGCCGACATTAGGCGTCCCCGCCGCCATGGTCCGGAACTTGATGCATATAAATGGCATCTCATAGCGCCCCACGCGCTCCTGGCGAAAAAGCGCCCCGCCCGGAGATGATCGGCGCACAAGGATTACAAGAACCAGGAAGACCGGTGACAGGAGGATCAGTCCGAACGATGCCGCGCAAATATCGAACAGCCGCTTCAAGAGTCGGTTAAAGCCGTGGAGCATGAAAAATTGCATTCCCGTCAAAGTTGCTGACCCGAAACGCTTAGAAACAGCGCTTCAGCGCTTGCCCCATATCAAAAGGGGGCGTCCAATCCAAGAGCGTGCGCGTCGGCGTAATGTCAACTTCCAGCCAGTCGGTCAGGCGCGACAAGAGTTCCGTCTTGCCGGCAATCGCTGCCAGGCTCCGCAAGGCGAGCGTAGGACAAGGCAGCAGGCGTGCCGGGCATCCCGTTGCGGCAGCAAGGCGCCTGACAAGTTCCGGCGTCGAGACTGCCTCGTCGTCACCAGCCAGCAGGGTCTGTCCTGCGGCGGCCGGATGCAGCGCCGCTGTCAGGATGAGGTCGGACAGGTTTTCCACATAGACCATCGATCGGCGATTGCGGATCGACCCAAGGGGCAGGGGTATCCCGCTTTTGACGAGCTTGGTCAGGGCGCGAAAACTGCCACCAACGTCGCGGCCATAGACCAAAGGCGCACGGATGATGACGATCTCCATGCCCGACGAACCGGACAGCTCGATCAGGCTTCTTTCGGCCTCGAGCTTGGAGACCGCGTAGCCGCTCACCGGGTTCGGTACGTCATCCCGCCTGAAGGGATGGCCTTCAGCGGTTCGTTCGCCGTGGACCTTGATCGTGCTCAGAAAGACGAAGCGCCTGACGCCGGACGCGGCAGCCTGTCGGGCAAAATTGACGGTTCCCTCGACATTGACGGTCCGAAGGAGCGCGCGATCCTCCCCGGATCCGGCCACGACATTCTGGTTGGTGGAGGCAAGATGAATGACGATCTCGATGCCTGAGAGCGCTGCGCTCCAGTCGGTGGCGCCGTTGATATCGCCGACGGGGCTGTACCCATGCCGATTGGAACGGCTTGCCGCCCTGAAGGCAGTGCCGCGCGTGCACAATTCCTGTTGCAGATCCTGACCGACGAAACCGGTCGCACCGGTGACGAGCAGCATCGTCAGCTCCTGGCCGGGGGTCGGGTGGCGCCGAGATCGGCGCAGGATAGCGTCATGATGCCAATCCCTGGCGGAGCGACACCAGGTCGACGACGACATCGAACGGACGGTAGTCCTGGACGAGTTCGCTCAAGACCCGCCGCAAGCCGTCGGCATCTCCCTCCTCGGCGACCGAGCTCAATTGCTCCAGCTTCGGTGTCAGCGTCTTCCATGCGATGAAGCGCTCCCGCGCCCGCATGATCTTGGCGTGTGCCGTCGGCTGGGGATCGTCACCGATCAGCAGTTCCTCGTAGAGCTTTTCGCCCGGGCGCAGGCCGGTCGTCACAATGCTGATGTCGCCTGACGGATTCCGCTCATCCTGGAGGGTCAGGCCTGACAGTTCGACCATGCGCCTTGCGAGATCGATGATTTTGACCGGCTCGCCCATGTCGAGGACGAAGACATCGCCTCCCTTGGCCATGGTACCGGCCTGGATCACGAGTTCGGTCGCTTCCGGAATAGTCATGAAGAAGCGCGTGATCTCGGGATGCGTCAGGGTAATCGGCCCGCCTTGCCTGATCTGCTGGCGAAACAGCGGAACGACCGAACCGGATGATCCGAGCACATTGCCAAAGCGGACCATCGTCAGGATGGTCGACGCGCCCTCGGCTGCCAGTCCCTGGAGAGCCATCTCCGCAAGCCGTTTGGTAGCGCCCATGATGTTTGTCGGCCTGACAGCCTTGTCCGTGCTGATCAGGATAAATCGTTCGACACCTGCGTCGATCGCTGCCCTGGCAACCGTGACCGTGCCGAACACATTCGTCTTCACGCCCTCGACCGGGTTCTTCTCGACCAGCGGCACATGCTTGTAGGCTGCGGCGTGATAGACGATATCGGGCTTCCAGGTCGCCATGATCCTGCGAATGCGCTGTTCATCGGACACGCTGGCAAGAAGAGGCACGATCTGGACAGCGCCATCCGGATTCTCGTCCAGCAACTCGTTTTCGAGGGCGTAGAGACCATATTCGTTCTGGTCGAGAACGAGGAGCGTGGCTGGCTTCAGCCTAGCGAGACCCCGGCACAGCTCGCTGCCGATCGAACCTGCCGCACCCGTCACCAGAACCACCCGGCCGCGAATGTTTCGCTCCAGGAGAGCCGCATCCGGCTTGACCGGTGTTCGGCCGAGCAGATCCTCGATATCCAGTTCCTGCAGGTCGGTGAATTCCGCTTGGCCGCCCGCAAGCGCGTTCAGATCCGGAACTGTGCGCACGGCAACGCGGGCTCCGCGAAGTTTCTCGAGAATTTCATTGCGGCGTGAGCGATCGATCTTCGGAAGAGCAAGCAGGATCGTGCGGACGTTCAGCCGCGAGCTGAGCTCCACGATCTTCTCGGGATCATAGACCATCGCACCGCCGATCAGGCTGCCGTGCAGGCTCCTGTCGTCGTCGAGATAGCCGACGACCTTGAAATCGGCGCTGCCGCTGAGCGCGCCGGCAACTTGCCTGCCGCCGGATCCGGCACCATAGATCAGCATGTTCGTCTGCTTGTTCTGCCGCAGGATCCGCTTGTAGGCCTCGCTGAAGAAATAGCGTGCCATGAACCGGGTCAGGCCAATAGCCAGCAACAGCAGCAGTGGCTGCATGATCCCGATCGTGCGCGGTATCCCGGGAAAGCTGATGGCCGTGAACACGGCCATGAAGGCCAGGCCATAAATCGTGATCGCCTTGATGACAGTAATAAAGGCCGACCAGCCGAGAAAACGGAAGATCGCCCGGTAGAGACCCATTGTAATGAAGATCGGCAGGGCGATCACAAGCGATACGGGGATCGTCAGCAGTTGCAGGCCAGTAAGGGTCACCCAGTCGTTGAGACGAAAGCAGAAGGCAAGCCAGATCGTCAGGATGCACAGGCAGCAATCGACCAACACCGCCAATGCGCGCTTTGTTGGCCTGGGTAAGTCGAGAATGCTCTGGACGTATTTGTCGGAAACCGCCCGCATCCGATCTAGCCCCCGACCGGCTGCGGCATCGACGAGCCGCCAGAAAGCGAGGCCCCGTTACGTCGATCGGCAATGGAGGCCGAACGAAGCTTCATCGAGCAGGCAAAACATATGGCCCCGAAAAGCAGCGCGTAGGATTCTCCGATCGCAAGTCGGTTGTTGGAATTGCTGAGAATCGTGGTGGCAAAGTAGATCGCGAACGTCAGATGGCAGGCAAACGCGCTCCTGCTGACGATGCCGGCCGCGCAAGCCCGATAGACACGGTAAAGGCCTGAAAAGACGATCACCGCCAGAATGGCAAGACCAACGAAACCATAGCGGATGAGGATCTCGAGATATCCATTGTGCATTAGCGTGTAGGTGACACCGCGGTACGGCGTGGTCTGCCAGATCGCCAGCCAACCATTGCCGCTGCCGAAGACCGGTGCGACAGATATGACGTCGATCGCGTTGGCCCAGAGCTGCAGTCGCTCATCCAGGGATGGCGGCGTATCCGGGGAAGCGATCGCGTCCTGCATGACGTGTTCGACGGAAACGCCGCTTTCTACCCGACTGGCGATACCCATGACGGACTCGAACGTGGCGGCTCCGAAATGCGCGACATTGCCACGAACCTCATAGGCGCCCCATGATAATACCAGGAGCCCGGCGATCGCGGCCAGCAAGACGGTCTTGCGCCTGAGGTAGAACAATGTTGTACCAAGCATAAGCCCAAGGGCTGGAAGCAGGGCAACCCATACTCCCTTGGACTTTGCACCATAGACGTTGAGGATTGCAAGTCCGATCACGGCCACGGCAATCGCCAAGATGATCGACTTGGTCCGCGCCGAGCTTCCGATTTCCCATTGGTGCAGGGCCCAGTAGAAGGCTCCGATGAAGAGAAAGCCACATCCGACCGCGCCGTGGATCGAATTATGGTGGAAGGCGGGTGAGATCCGCTCTCCGGAAAGCAGCATGGAGAAGGGTGTCGATATGATCAGCACGACCAGTACGGTGCAGAAGAATGCTAAGAGGATCGGCCTGACCAAGTGCCAGCTTGCATTGAGCGCCATGCCCATCGCGGGAAAGAAGATCGCGAAGGCGTAGAGCCACTCGGACGCGCCCTTTTCATGGTCAACGATCAACCCGAAGAGAAACCTTACCAACGCGAAAGCGCCCCAGGCGACGCAGAGGATCGCCAGCCAGTCGCCTGAATTGGCGCGGATGGGCGCCCTGCGATAGGCGAGGGTCAAGCCCAGGAGGAGAAGGGCAGCGTAGCGATAGAAATCACTTTCTATCACGGTCACCGACATCATTCCGAGCCAGAGAATGGCGAGAACGACGTCAAGGCCTGTCGACTTCACCTGGGTGACGGATATGGGCATTGTCATGATAGTGCATACCGTATTCGGCGCGCATACTCGAGCATACGAAGCAAATGCGTTCCGATCTTGCGGACGCCTCGCAACTTGACGGCACGGTATTCAGCCCTGTTGGCGATCTGGCTCACGGTGGAGCGCTCGGAGAGTTCAACGATATTGCGCCGGACGGTGTAGATGCTGACGCCTGTCTTCCATCCGCGCTCGAGGGTCATGTCGTAGGGAAATTCGATGTCGTTGGCGCTTCGGAGCAGCTTTCGGGCGCCTTCGCGCGTAACAAGATAGCAGGCGGCGGAGCCCTGCGGGCCGTGCAGGCAACGCCCGATTTCGTCTCCGTACTCGGAGACAGCGACGGTGCGGCACCATTTTGACCTGTGATTGAGCAACTTGACCACCTCGGCGGACGGAACAGCCTGCAGGATCGCCGCCGCCCTCTGTGTGAAATCCTGCCGCAGTTCCACGTCATCTTCCATGATGATGGCGTTTTCGTAGTCACTCGAAAGAAAAGCCTGCAGTGCCCTCATGTGGGCACGATAACAGCCATATTCGCCGGGAAGCATCTGCCGCCCGTTCCGGCGCAGGAACTTCTTCTCGTTGAAGCCGGATCTCTCCACGACAGGAATGGAGCGTCCATCGACGCCGGGGACGCGATCGATCTGAATGCCGGCCAAGGTTGCCTGCGACGACACTTCCGCCCACCGATCGGAGGAGCCGTCCATGTTGATCACGTACGCACCGATCGACCGTTGCAAACGCCTCTGTCCTGTTGCCGTAGTCAGTTCCAGCATCTATTCCGCGTCTTTTTTGGCATGATGCACGATTGACGTATTCCGCGTTTCCGGGAAACCGAGACTCATCATCGTGTCGTCTGCCGTTGATGGCGCCGATCCATAGTATTTCCGACCATTCTTATCTACAACACCTTCTGCGTGTGTGTCCACAATTGTGACGGATCGTGCTCTGGCCGGCGTGGCAGGGATCGAGGAAACGTCGGCACCCGCGGCTGCAAGGCGCGCCGCAGTCTCTATCCTCGGATTGGCATGCCATTGCAAGCCCCGATACCATCGCCCTGTAAAGTTTTAGGGCCGCGCGATTAAACTGGCTTTTGTCCACATTGTCGGACCAGACATTTGCTGCTGTCTGTTTATCATCATCTGTCTTGCGCGCGTCTTCGCCTCTGCTAAGCATTCCATGTGAACCGAAAACGGAAACGAAAGAGACCGCACGCATGTTCCTGAGCGATCGACAAACGGAAATAGTCGGGATGGCAAGGTCGGATGGACGCGTGTTCGTGGAGGAGCTCGCGGCACATTTCTCGGTAACCCCGCAAACGATTCGAAAGGATCTCAACGATCTCTGTGACGCACAGATCCTAACCCGTGTCCACGGCGGCGCGACGTTTCCGAGTGGCACCGAGAACGTGAAGTACGAAGCGAGGCGCCAGATTGCAGCGTCGGAAAAACAAGCCATCGGTATTGCCGCGGCCGGGCTCATTCCCAACAACGCCTCGCTTTTCATCAACATCGGGACGACAACAGAGGCGGTTGGCGAAGCGCTGACCAACCACCAGGAACTGATGGTGATCACCAACAACATCAATGTTGCCAATCGGCTGCGACTGTTTCCGACCATCGAGGTCGTGATCGCTGGCGGTGTGGTGCGAGGGTCGGATGGCGGTATCGTTGGAGAGGCGGCGGTCGATTTCATCCGGCAATTCAAGGTTGACTATGCAGTCATCGGGACCTCGGCGATCGATGAGGACGGTGCCCTGCTTGACTACGACTTTCGCGAAGTGAAGGTCGCGCAGGCAATCATCGCCAATGCCCGCCACGTCATTCTTGTGGCTGATTCGACGAAATTCGAGCGCACGGCGCCGGTTCGAATCGCTCAGCTCCCGCAGGTGCATACCTTCATCACCGATCGTTGCGTCACCCCCTCTATTCGGCGTCTCTGTCAGGAAAATAGCGTGAAATTGATCGAGACATCGGCAGCTGGTGCATAGAGACTGTCAAATCGGGGTTCATTTGCCGCAGATCCTGGGCTAGCCTCCCGTCATGAGTCTAGAAACCGTCCGCGCGTTTTTCAGCGCCCACGCTCCCGATATAGAAATCATCGAAACGGCCGAGAGTTCATCAACCGTGGCGCTGGCGGCTGAGGCGCATGGGGTCGATCCGGCGCAGATTGCCAAGACGATCTGCCTGCGGGTGGGTGAAGAGACGATGCTCGTTGTGGCCGGCGGCCTGTCGAGGCTTGACAACAGAAAGGTCAAGGACCGGTTCGGCGCCAAGGGCCGGATGCTCGGCCCGGATGAAGTCATGGATGTGACGAGCCATCCGGTCGGTGGGGTCTGCCCGTTCGGGCTCCCGACGAGATTGCCGGTCTACTGCGACATTTCACTCAGGCGATTTGACGTGGTCGTGCCGGCTGCAGGCTCAACCAATTCGGCCGTTCGAATTTCCACCGAACGCCTGGCAGACCTCACCGGCGCGACATGGGTGGATGTCTGCCAATAGACATTGAACCGGCCAAAAGCTTCAAACCGGCCGAGCAATCCCTATATATCCCCCTGACATCAGTTGGTCGTCACGACAGGAGAAGATTTGATGCCCGGTGCCGTTTCGCGTTTTGCCAAGTTCGCGGCGATTGCCTTCCTGACAGGCACTACCGTTTTTGCCTCAATCGGGGATGCTGACGCGCGTCGCGCCGGCGGCTCCGGCTTTGGCAGCCGTGGCACAAGGACGTTCCAGGCGCCGCCGGTGACGAGGACTGCGCCGGCCCCGGCTGCTCCGATCGAGCGGTCGATGACGCCGCGCCCCCAGAACACTGCTCCCTATGCAGGCCAATCGCCCGTCAATACGCAGCGCCCTGGCCTGTTTAACGGCTTCGGCCGGTCGATGATCGGTGGCCTTGTCGCCGGCGGCCTTCTCGGCATGCTGCTCGGCCATGGCTTTGGCGGCGGCTTCGGCTTCCTCGGCATGTTGCTGCAGATCGTGCTGATCGGGATCGCGATTTCCTTTGCCATGCGCTTCTTTGCCAACCGGCGCCAGCCTGCCTATGGCCCGGCCGCGGGTCCGGCCCCTCATAGCCCCATCGCGGCTGGTGGCAACACCTCTTCGTTCCGCATTCCTTCGATCGGCACAGGCGCGGGCGACGGTGGCGGACAGACGAATTCGAAGCCTGGCGACGAGGTCGGTCTTGGGCAGGGCGACCTTGATCGCTTCGAACAATTGCTGACGGAAATTCAGACGGCCTATGGGGCTGAAGACTATGCCACGTTGCGTCGACTGACGACGCCCGAGGCGATGTCCTACCTTGCCGAGGAGCTTGGCGAGAACGCCACGAATGGCGTGCGCAACAAGGTCTCGAGTGTCAAGCTGCTGCAGGGTGATGTCGCCGAAGCCTGGCGCGAGGATGGCGCCGATTACGCAACGCTTGCGATGCGCTACTCCTCGATTGATTCGCTCGTCGAGCGGGGCAGCGGCAAGCTCGTCAGCGGCGATGACAGCCGCCCGACGGAGACGACCGAAATCTGGACATTCCTTCGCAAGGGCGCGGGAGAGTGGAAGCTCGCCGCGATCCAGGGCACGGAGCAGCGTGCCGCCTGAGGGACGAAGCCTCCCTGATCTTGTCTTGTTGGCCAGGGCGGCCCGCCCTGGTCTGGCCCTCAACCCTCCTGGGCTGCGGAGGGTACGACCCAGAGCGGCCGGTCCTCACGTTTGCGAATGGCTGGCGGTGACTGGTCCTCGACGGCAAGGCCATCCTCGAGCTCCTGGACGTCCACTTCGTAGCTGTAGTCGTAGATCATTTCGCAGGCGCGTTCGTTGGCCTTGATCTTGGCGTCCGTTTCGCTGATCGCGATCGCTATGGTTTTGATGCGGGCCCGGAGCATCGAGCCCAAAATGTCCGTTGACGGCCGCTTTTCCAACCGCTCAAGATGATGCTCGATGCGTTGGGAGTGACGTTCGAGTTCGCGCTTGCTGAAGCGCGCCTTGCGCATTTCCTCGGAAAGATCCGTGCGCATGCGTGTGAGCGGATCGAATGTCCCCGGCTCGCGCTCGTCGAGGGTCAGCTGGTTGACGAGTTTCTCGATGACCATCAGGGCCTGGAGGTCTACCGGGTCCGCAAGTTCCACGTCATAGCCGGTGTCGTCGAAGACCTTCCTGCGCACCGGGTCCTGCAGAAGCTCGTAGGCCTTCCGTACGCGGCTGAAAGCATCCGGGTCGCCGCCCGAGTCCGGATGGGTCGCTTTGGCGCGCCGGCGGTACGCAGCCTTCACCTGGTCGTCGGTCGCGTCGCGCCGTACACCAAGAATCTCATAAGGATTGGTCACTATCCCTCCGTTGTTGCTCGGACATTGCCGTGACATCCATGAAGGGCATTCATCCCTTGACGCCTTCTTCTATCATCAGTGGGGCGGAGTTTGGACAAAAAGAATAAACAAAATCGCTTATCCCGATAAAGCAGGCCCGACCGACGCGCATCTGGTGAATAGCCCCCAGGCCGATGGCCGCCTCGCGAAAACATAGGCAGCGGGACCATTTGCGGTCGTACGGCGAATTAAAGCATGCTCGAGCCCGATGTTAATCGTTATAATGGCGCGGTCCGCGTTGACGCTGTCTGTCAAATCGAGTTTTATCCGCCACCATTTGCCGGACCGCTCTCGCGACAGGCAAATCTGGAGGAGGTTACATGCGCACTATCCGCACGATCGCAGAGCTGCGGCAATTCCTGCACGGGCATCGACGTGAGGGGCGTTCGATCGGTCTTGTTCCCACGATGGGCTACCTGCATGTCGGGCACATGGAACTGGTCGCGCGTGCGCGCGGTGACAATGCGGTGAGCGTCGTTTCGATATTCGTGAACCCCTTGCAGTTTGGTGCGAACGAGGACCTTGCCAAGTATCCCCGCGATCTGGCGCGTGATTCCAACATGCTCGAAAAAGCCGGTGTCGACGTCCTTTTCGCCCCGGAGGTCAGCGACATGTATCCGCGGGAGATGCTTGCCGTCGTCGATGTTCCGCGGCTTGGAAGCGTGTTGGAGGGAGAGGTCAGGCCGGGACACTTTGCCGGTGTGGCGACTGTCGTGACCAAGCTTCTCAACATCGTACAGCCCGATCGAGCCTATTTCGGGGAGAAGGATTACCAGCAGGTGGCGCTGATCAGGCGCATGGTCGAGGATCTTGCCCAGCCGGTTGAGGTCGTTGCCGTTCCGACCGTGCGGGAAGCCGATGGTCTCGCCTGCTCGTCGCGCAATGTCTATCTCGACGAGAAGCAACGGGCCGCGGCCGTGATCGTGCCGAGGGCGCTTCAGGAAGCCGAAAGGCTTTACGCGGGCGGCTGTGACAGTGCCGACGAGATGGAGAGGCTTTTGAAAGCATTCATCGCTGCCGAACCGCTTGCTACGCCGGAGGTGGTCGCCGTTCGCCACCCCGAGACGCTCGAACCATTGCCGTCTTTGCAGTCTGCGCCTGCGCTCGTCGCACTCTTCGTGCGCGTTGGAACGACGCGTCTGCTTGATAACCGCGTCATCGGGGTTAGCCCGACCCAGCATTCGAGGGCAGCATAGTGAGCGCTCACGGCAAAGAGAAGCGCCAGACGACGGCATCCATCCGAGCAATGAAGGGCAAGGACCGCGTCGTCTGCCTGACGGCATACACGACACCGATTGCACGGCTGCTTGATCCCCATTGCGACCTTCTGCTGGTCGGGGATTCCCTCGGCATGGTCCTTTATGGCATGGAGACGACCGTTGGCGTGACCCTCGACATGATGGCCGCGCATGGCCGCGCGGTCATGCGTGGCGTCTCGCATGCCTGCGTCATTGTCGACCTGCCGTTCGGCAGCTACCAGGAATCGAAGGAGCAGGCCTTTCGCAGCGCCGTCAGGCTGATGCAGGAGACCGGCTGCGATGGCGTCAAGCTCGAGGGCGGCGAGGAGATGGCCGAAACGGTCGCCTTCCTCACGGCGAGGGGCGTGCCGGTCTTCGGTCATGTCGGGCTCATGCCGCAACTGGTCAATACAGCCGGCGGATTCCGCTCGCTCGGTCATTCGGACGAAGAGGCTGCAAAGATCCACCGCGATGCCGAGGCGGTCGCGAAGGCCGGCGCCTTCGCTGTTGTCGTGGAGGGCACCGTCGAGCCCGTTGCCCGGCAGATTACCGCCAGCCTGATGGTACCGACCATCGGTATTGGTGCGTCGCCAGCCTGCGACGGCCAGGTTCTGGTGTCGGATGACATGCTGGGGCTGTTCAATGATTTCAAGCCACGGTTCGTCAAGCGCTTCGCCGATCTGAGCCCGCTTGTCTCACAGGCCGTCCGGGATTATGCCGAGGAGGTCCGTAACGGGCAGTTCCCCGCCAAGGAACATACATTCCAGCCCAGGCAGCGCTAGCATCGGCGCTCTCCGGTTGCGGTTGACAGGCCGCAGTTGAGGGCGCTTTGGACCGTCCGAGTGCCCGAGGGCAAAGCCGGCCGTCCCATGCGTTACGGTGCGTCCGGACGCTGTGATCGGGCGAGCCAGTCGGTGATGCCGCGCGCTGCGGCGCGGCCGGTGGCAAAACAGGCTGTCAGCAGGTAACCACCTGTCGGCGCCTCCCAGTCGATCATTTCTCCTGCCACAAAGAGCCCGGGCATGGCCCGCAGCATGTAGTTCGGGTCGATGCCGGCCCAGTCGATGCCACCTGCCGATGAGATCGCCTCGGCTATGGGACGCGGCCTCAAAACGGGAATGGGCAAGGCCTTGATCAGTCTTGCCAGTCGATCCGGATCGTTGAGTTCTCCGCTGAGGGCAAGCTCACGAACCAGGGCGGCCTTCACTCCGTCGATACCCGCGCCTTTGCGCAGGCGATTGGAAAGGCTCGCCTTGGCATCCTGCTTGCTGAGGTCCCGTGCAATCCGGTCGCCGGAACGGCCCGGCACCAGATCGATGACGAGCGAAGCCGGTTCGCCGCGTGACAACCTGTCCCGCAATGCTGCTGCATGGGCGTAAACGAGGCTCCCCTCGATGCCACGCTGGCTGATGACGAATTCGCCGGGTAGGGTGCCTGCCTGCGAGGTTGCCGTGACGGATTTGACGGGCGCGCCGGAAAAGCGTTGGCGCAAGATGTCGCTCCAGTCGACGTCGAAGCCGCAGTTGGCAGGACGGAAGCCATTGACGGTGATGCCTTGCTCGCGCAGCCACGGAGCCCATGTTCCGTCCGACCCGAGACGCGGCCAGCTCATGCCGCCGAGTGCGAGCAGCGCGGCATCGGGACGAACGACCCTGGTGTCGTCAGGCGATGCGATCAGATAGCCACCGTCGGAAAAACCCATCCAGCGATGCCGCGTCCGGATACGAACGCCTGCTGCCTCAAGCTGCCGCAGCCAGGCCCGCAGGAGCGGTGAGGCCTTCATGACGACAGGGAAGACACGTCCGGAGGATCCGATAAAGGTTTCGGTCCCAAGCGCCGCCGCCCAGGCCCTCACGTCGGATGGCATGAAGGCGTCAAGCGCGTCCCGCAACCGGAAATTCGACGGGCCGAAGCGCCGGGTAAAATCAGTATAGTCTTCGGAATGCGTGATGTTTAGCCCGGATTTCCCGGCGAGCAGGAATTTCCTCGCTACCGTCGGCATGGCTTCATAAACCGTAACGGCGTGACCGTTTGCCGCCAGGCTTTCCGCGGCCATCAGTCCTGCCGGGCCGCCGCCAAGTATTGCAATGTCCTTTTTGACCATGAAACGGTGCTTAGGCTTTCGAGCGAAAGTCCTCAATACCGGGCTGAATGGAAACTGCAAGGTTTCCTGTGTTGGGCAGGGGGGAAGCGGTCGGGGTCATGCGCAATAGCGTGCCGATCGCCCGTGTGCGACAGCCGACGGGCGATTGGCCGTCGTCTCTAGTATCAGTCCACGCTGCGCGGTTTGAATTTCGGTGGGCATGGCTTTTCAGCTTCCTTCATTGCCTCGTCGTGGTACCAGCAGCTGTCATAGACGGAAGGCTCTATCTGGCTCTCAAGATCAATAGACTTGCGCGGCTCCGCCGTGAAACGCTTTCCCGGGAAGGCGTAGATCGTCGCTGTCTCGTGATGCACACCAATGGCCATTTCCTGCCTCCTTGCTCATCCACTTCCGTCGTCTCAAGATCGATATAGCATAGATGCACAGGAAATGCGCGATATGATTGAAAATAAGGCAATATTTGTTGGAATAATGTGCATTGAGATCTGCTGGTCTTTGTATCAGTTTTTCGTCGAGTAAATTAAATGGGCAATTGCCTAATTGTTGTGCGGTGCCGGTGTGTTGCCAAATATCCGCCCTGACGAAGGATTTTCCAACGACGCCACCGATCGACAGGGGTAGGGATGTCTTTCTCCCACTAACTGATTGAGTCCGCTATCAGTTCCGTGGGGATCTACCGCCAAGACGAAAAATTGGGCGCCGATCCCCGCGGGACGAACTCAAACTGGCACGCTACGTGCATGATAGGTGGCATCCCTTCGCGGGCGGCCTTTCTGCGGCCGTTTGCTTGAGGATTTGCTCACGGTTCATGTTTGAGAGACTCGCAAATGACAAAGTATAAGCTCGAGTACATCTGGCTCGATGGGTACACCCCGGTACCAAACCTGCGCGGCAAGACGCAGATCAAGGAATTCGACGCTTTCCCGACGCTCGAGCAGCTTCCGCTCTGGGGCTTTGACGGTTCCTCCACGATGCAGGCCGAAGGCCGCAGCTCTGACTGCGTGTTGAAGCCTGTCGCGCTGTATCCGGATCCGGCCCGTGCGAACGGTGTGCTCGTCATGTGCGAAGTCATGATGCCCGATGGCCTTACGCCACATCCGTCCAACAGCCGCGCAACCATTCTTGACGACGAAGACGCCTGGTTCGGCTTCGAGCAGGAATACTTCTTCTACGAGAATGGCCGTCCGCTCGGCTTCCCGGAAACCGGATATCCGGCTCCGCAGGGTCCGTACTACACGGGTGTTGGCTACAAAAACGTCGGCTCGATCGCCCGCGAAATCGTTGAAGAACATCTCGACCTCTGCCTCGCCGCAGGCATCAACCACGAAGGCATCAACGCCGAGGTGGCAAAGGGCCAGTGGGAGTTCCAGATTTTTGGCAAGGGTTCTAAGAAAGCCGCCGACCAGATCTGGATGGCGCGCTATCTGCTTCTGCGCCTCTGCGAAAAGTATGGCATCGACATCGAGTTCCATTGCAAGCCGCTCGGCGATACCGACTGGAACGGCTCGGGCATGCACTGCAACTTCTCGACCAAGTTCATGCGCGAAGTTGGCGGCAAGGCCTATTTCGAAGCACTCATGGCTCAGTTCGATAAGAACCTCCAGGATCACATTGATGTCTACGGTCCGGACAACCACCTGCGCCTGACCGGCAAGCACGAGACTGCCCCGTGGAACAAGTTCTCCTACGGCGTTGCTGATCGTGGCGCGTCAATCCGTGTTCCGCACTCCTTTGTCAAGAACGACTACCGCGGTTACCTCGAAGATCGTCGCCCCAACTCCCAGGGCTGCCCTTACCAGATCGCCTCGCAGGTTCTGAAGACGATCTCGGAAGTTCCGACCACCGGTTACGCGGCCGCGGCTGCCTGATCGGGCCGTCACTATTCGATATCAGTGGCGCCGATCTCGACTGGCGCCACGTTCTTCTGGAGCGTACGTTCGACAACGGATTCGTTCTCTGGAAGGCGGCTTTTTGACGTGGTCGCTTGCTTGCATCATCCACCGGTTGAAATATTCAACCTGAAACGCATAATCCTTTGCGTTGGCAGTGATTACCCTTATAGTTGAGGTAGATCCCCCAATCGCGAGTTGCCCGTGACAGGCAAAAAGAGCCGATTTCTCCGTCTACTTGGTACGCCCGCGTTATTCGCAGATGGCAATGAGATCGTCTTGCCTGAAAAGGCCTATGCGCTTCTCGTCTTTCTCGTGACTGCTCCCCAGTTTGCGATGGATCGTGAGGTTCTGCGCTCCATTCTCTGGCAGTCGGACCAGTCGAAGCAGCGCGCCGGCAGCTTGCGCCAGCTTCTTGCCCGCATTGATCGCGGGGTTCCTGAGGAAGTGCCGCGGCTTTTGAAGGCGACCAACACCCATGTGTTCTTCAATCACGAGGATTGGGCAGCCGACGTCCTGATGCTCAGCAACATGGCCGCGCCCTTGCCTCGGTCTGCGTGGGACCTGTTTCGCGGTGACTTGCTTGAAGGATTCAAGGCGCCGACGATGGAGGCCGAAGAGAGGGTTGTCGTCGAGCGACAACGCGTGGAGCAGCGCCGTGAAGCCCATATCGTCGCCCTTCTCGACGCGCCGGAAAAACTGACGTCCGACGATATCCTTCTGCTCGCCGGTCTGCTCATCGATGCTGATCCCGCAAACGAGATCGCTTGCCGGGCGTTGATGCAAATGCATTCACAGGCCGGAGACGTGGCCGCCGCGCGCCAGGCTTACTCGCGTTGCCGCAGTGAACTCAAAAGCGAATACGGTGCAGAGCCGGATGCCGCGACCCAGGTCCTGGCTCATGAACTCGGGATCATCGTTCCGGCCGGGCTTGCCGGGCAGGCCGCCCCGACTGCGGCAAGTATCACTTTGGATCCCCTTGGTCAGCCGCGAGTCCTGATATTGCCGCCGGATACGATCCTGTCAGATCCGGTGCTGCAGCGTGTCGGTCGCGCGCTTCTTGAAGAGGTGACGATCGGATTGAGCCAGCAGCGTGGCTTCAAGGTGATCGCTGCCCATACCAGTCTCGAAATCGTCAACCGCAGCGTGACCGGAGCGCTGTCAGCTCCGACGCCACCCGAACTCAGGTTCGACTACACGGTCTACGTCACCATTCATGGCCGCGAGGACGACATCTATGCAACCTGCCGGCTGACGAAAACCTCGACCGCCGAGGTGCTGTGGGCGATCGACCTGCCGCTTGCCATCCAGAAGGTCAACCAATCGTTCGGCCAGCTCGCCCGGCGTATCGTGATGACGCTGGCCGATACGATCGAGCGGCGCGAGCTGCTGGACATGACCCATGACGTCAATCCGTCGGCCTATCGCCTTTATCTCGAAGGAAAGCGGCTGGTCTCGAAGACCGACCTGCAGCATCTGCGCCAGGCGAGAAAATGGTTCAAGTCGGCGCTTGCGCGTCACGACAGGTTCTCCTCTGCAAATGCCGGCATGGCGCGCGTGCTGGGAATGGAGTGGCTCGTCCGGGGAATGAAGGACACGCAGTTGCTGGAGGAGGCGGATCGTTTTGCGTGGCTTGCCCGTGACAACGATCCGAACAGCGGGCGGGCGATGCGTGAGCTCGGCTTTGTCGCCCTCTATCGCCGGCGCTTCGGCGACAGCCTGGATTTCTTTGCCGAAGCACAGATGCTCAACCCCAACGATGCCGATATCCTGGCTGACCACGCGGACGCGCTCTTGCATGACGGGCAGAGCGACCGGGCGCTCGAACTCAGCCTGGCAGCGCTCAAGCTCAATCCTCTGCCGCCCGATTACTACTACTGGAACCTCGGCGGGATCCATTTTGTGCAGGAAAACTACGCCAAGGCCATCGAGGTTCTGGATCGCGTCAAGGATCGTCCGGCAACCTCTCGCCTCCTTGCCGCGGCCCATGCAAAGAACGGTGACCGCAGGGCTGCGTCGCGATACGCCTCGATCGTGCTCGAGAATTTTCCCGATTTCCGCACCGACGACGTGTGGCAATTCGTGCCTGACCGCAATCCTGACGACACGCGCCAGCTGATTGACGGCCTGCGCATGGCCGGATTGTCCTGAAGCGTTACACGTTCCGCCTTTTGGGCTGGTTTCTTGTGCTGAGTGCGGTCACGCCGAAATAACGCCTGTCGAGGCATGTTCTCTCCTGTCTGCAGCACCCAGCTGCCCAACCAGGAGAAACCCGATGACGACGACCCAGATCAAGCCCGTTGCAGTCCGCCTGTCCGCAGCCGCCCAGGCCGTTCTCAAGCAGGAATGCGTCCAGCTCGACACGAACGCCACGGCGAACATCGTTCACGCCCTGAAGTTTCGTTGAGGAACATGCGAATGTCTGTTCAGACGGAACTGGAGCGTTTGGCTCGCGATCTCAGCCTGTCGTCGACCGGCATCAACAGCTATCACGACCGCTTAATGACGCCTGGACAGACATTCGCGGCGATCAAGCCGTATTTCAAGGAGCTCGGCATCACACGCGTCGGGCTGCTGACGGCTCTCGATCTGCTCGAAATTCCCGTGGCTTTCGCCACGCGGCCGAACAGCTACACGCTTTCGGTTTTTCAGGGCAAGGGGATCGATGAAGAGGCTGCCATGACTTCCGCCGCTATGGAGGCAGTCGAGACCCGCGTTGCGGAAATTCCGCCAGGCGCGCCTGTCATCGCGACGCTCGAGGGCATGAAGGCCGAACGCGCGCCGATGATCGATCTCGATTCTGTTGCCCGGTGTGTGCCTTCCGAAATCGGTGACCAGCCGCTCGCATGGAGTGAGGGTCTCGACATCATGTCCGATCGCCCGGTCTTCGTTCCCTGGCCCCTGGTCGGCCTCGACCACAGGGGAGCGAGGCCCTCTGGCTTTGAACAGTCGAGCGATGGTCTTGCCTCCGGCAACCGGCCCGCCGAAGCCGTCCTGCACGGCCTTTGTGAACTGGTCGAACGCGACGCGTGGGCGCTGACGCAGCTGCGGCCCTACGATCAGCTGCGCGGTGCCCGGATCGATCCTGCCGCCTTCGGCGACACCGTTTTGAATATCATCGTCGACCGCATCGAGCGCGCTGGCATGCGCCTGCTGCTGCTGAACATGACGACCGATATCGGGGTTCCAAGCTTTCTTGCGGTGATCATCCCGGGAAATCTCGGGGAACGGGTTGACGCCCGCTGGACCCATGTATGTGGGGGATGTGGATGTCACCCCGATCCCATACGGGCAGCGTTGCGTGCCATCACCGAAGCCGCGCAAAGCCGCTTGACGGCGATTGCGGGAAGCCGAGACGACTTTTCTCCGCGCATCTACCAAAGAATGGAGGATGGCGGCCCGATGCAGGATCTGGTCAATCTCTGCAATGAAAAGCCGGTCGCCGCCACATTCGGATCCGAGCAGCGGACAATCCAGGAAAACATCAGTCACATTCTCGACCGACTGAAGGCAAGGGGCATCCAGCAGGTGGTGGCTGTCCCACTCGAGCATCGGCATTTGCCGGTCTCGGTCGTACGAGTCATCGTCCCGGGGCTAGAGGTCGATGTCAGCGGAGAGTATATCCAGCTGGGGCTTCGCGCCGTCAGCGCCATGCAGGGAACTTTGCAATGAGAATCATTTTCGCGGGGCCCAGTTTCGGCGCTGACATCGACAGGCTGCGTGCGGAGAATCCCTCAGTGGTTTTCCGTGGACCGGCAGCGCGCGGCGACATCCTGCAAGCCGTCCAGGACGGCGCAAAAGCAATCGGGATTGTTGATGGCTTCTTCGGCGAGGTGCCGTCCGTATGGCACAAGGAAATCCTCTATGCCCTGCAGCACAATGTGATCGTGGTTGGCGGCGCCAGCATGGGCGCGCTTCGCGCGGCCGAATGTGCCGACTTCGGGATGGTCGGCATCGGGTCGATCTACCACGATTATGAAAGCGGCACCTTGGTTGATGATGAGGCCGTCGCCCTCGTGCATGCACCCGCCGAGCTCGGCTGGCTGCCCCTTTCCATTCCCTGGGTGGACTTCGAACCGACGATCACCCGGCTCTACCGGAATGGCGCGCTATCGCTTGCGGAGCAGAAGATGCTGTTTCTGGCCGGTCGCTCGCTGCATTTTTCCGAGCGAACCTATCCGAAGGCCGTCGAGGGTTGCAATTTTTCGACCGAGGGCCGGGCTAAGGAAATCCTGCGGGCGATTCGCGCAGGCAAGGTCGAGCGCAAGCGAAAGGATGCCGATCTCGTGCTGCAATATCTGCAGGACGTGGAATTTGTTGCGCAGAACCGTGACTGGGGCTTTGCTGCCACCTCTCACTGGGAGCATTTGCGTGCCGAAGTCACGGGTGCTGTCACGCCTGTAACGCCCGAGTAACGCCGCCTGTAAATGATGGGTCGTGTTGAAGCCCCGGAGGGCTCATCTATGGAGAAGGCGGTGGCAATGAACATTCTGACAAGGGACGAAGGAACGGGGAAGGAGTACGCCAGAATTTTCCGGTTGCTGTCGGCCGCAAAAGATGAGGCCCATAAGCTCAAGCTGCAAAATTTGATGCACTTGACGAACATGGCTCTTCTTCAGGTTGTCATTGACTGGGACGGGATTGATCCGGAGCGGGAGCTCGACGTCAATCTTGAGAAGCTGATCGGCACAAAAACGCAGGTCGCGATGAAAGACGCAGCCGAAAACCTGGTGCTTCTCGACTGCCACTGACGTTCAGGACCGGGAGGACGTTGACGTTTATTCGTCGTCCGTGTGATCCATGCCGGCAATTGCCTGCACAAGCTTTACGATCTTCTTGCGAACCGATTCGCTTTTGATCGACAGGAAGGCGGCATTGAGGAGGACGCCGTCGCGCGAAACGACAAATTCCTCGCTTGGCGACGGGTTGTCATTCGCCATGTTGGCGTTGACTTCCTCGAAAAAGGACCGGACATCGACGTCGAGGGCGCCGGCGATTTCGACAAGCATGCTTGCCGAAACACGATTCGAGCCCTTTTCGTATTTTTGGATTTGCTGAAACGTGACGCCGACCCTGTCACCGAGCTCTGTCTGCGATACTTTCCTCATCAATCGCTTGATGCGGATCGTCTTCCCGACGTGAACATCGACTGCGTGCGGTCCATCTTTCATCGGTGTCTCCTTCGAACGCCGGTTGCTGCGCGACTATAATGCCAGTTATCAACCTAACGGAGATAATTGAACGGATCAATTGTGTTGATACGTTTTTTATCCCGCATAGAGCGGTGAATCCGAACATGGTGAAAACGTCGGCCGGCCCGAAATTCTGACACTACGCGAGCCCCGGTGGCGTTCAGAACCCCTCAAGATCCCCACTACGCGATGCTCCATTGTAATCCGCTTTGAGGCTTTCTCAATGTCGGTTTATTTTCCGGCAAAACAGGCCACTCGGCGGCTCGCACCATGCCCGACCGAGCCACGGACGCGACGCGTCGTGGTGTTTGCTGGGACCTCGACAATTCTCTTCGCGATCGTGAACGCGGCAAAGATAGTCCCTTATTGGCAACTGAGACAGTTTGCCCAGTTCGACGTCAACTTGGCAAGTTGGATCGTTCCGGCCGCGATCATTGGAAGCTTCGTTGGACGCAAGTTGACGAAAGTGGTTCCCGACAAGCTCTTTTTCCGCCTGGTCGAGATTGCCTTGCTCGGATTGTCGATAAAGCTCATTTTGGACTATGTGTCCGCTGCCGGCTGAGCACCGGGGGGTTGGCGCCCGGACCGGGGCTGACCGAACGATTACTCATCCCATGGAATGCGTTCGTGGCCCAAGCAGATTTCATTATTAATGTCGGCCTGGTCGGTCGAGAGAGGGCGACGGATCTTTTATCGCGTCGAGAGGTCCTTCGAGTGCCGTGCGTGGAGGCACGAGTTGCGGCTCAATCATGATGATCTGCGGCTCCGCATCGTCGTCCTCGAGCAAGTCAAACCCCCGATCGAGCATCTCGGAAACGTTTGGCTTGATCATGTAGACGGGGAAGGGAAGGAACGATCCAAAAGGATCGTAATCGAAGCAGCCGACGACGATGTCTCCGAAGGCTTCTCCGTCGTGACGTCCCATGAATCGCAACAGGCCCTCGAAGTTGATTGAGGAATTCACAAAGAAGCAGCGCGGCAGTCGGCCATGTTTTTCGTAAAAGCGCTCGAAAGCGAGGGCGGTCATTCCCGGAGAATATCCGGTTGTCTCTATGTCGTCCTTCGGGACGTCACCGCCGAAAATGGAGTGCTTTACCGCATGGAAGCCGATCACGCGGTCACGGCTTGCGTGGTCGTCGCGCCCGCCGAACAGGAACACGTCCTCGGGCGCGAGCGGCCCCATTCCCTCCGCGTGTCGAATGATAGCTGTCGTCAGGGCCTCCGCGCCCTGCCGGTTGTCCGAAATAATCGATGGTGCGTACTTGCCGGGCAGGTCGATGTTTACGTGCGGCACGCCCGCCCGCAAACAGGCCTGATGAACGCCGTCGGGATCGGTCGCGCCGGCAACGAAGAGAGAATCGATGGAGTATGCGATCAGCGACTCGACGGTGCGTCGTTCCTCCTCAGGATCCCGTCGTCCTGAAACAACCATGGGGACCAGCCCCCGCTGACGCGCCTTCGCTTCGAAGGTCTGAGCCATTGAGGAGAAGAACCGGGTATCATAGACGGGCAGGAGCAGTCCGGTAAGACCGGATCGCGAGCTTCTCAGCGCACGGGCCTGGAGATTTGCCGTGTAGCGGTGTGCTTTAGCGAGCGTCATGATCTTGTCCGCTGTTTCCTCCGAGATCCGCCGCTTGCGCCAGGTGCCGTTCAGAACCGCGCTGACGGTCGAAGGCGACGCGCCGGATACGACAGACAGATCGTAAATCGTTGCTTTCTTTTGCTCTTTTTCCGACATCCGCGAATCTCCTCGCCTCTCGTCACTATTTAGAACAATCGCACCTCTTGACGAAAGGCTTTTTGATGTTATGGTTATTGCACCATCGATTGTGCAAGAAAGCAATAACGATTGTGCAAAACGATGGGCGCTTTGAGGAAGGCGACGAGGGAGGAGGTTCTGTCATGGAGCCGATAACGCTTGGCACACCAGCATGGGGCTCGTGTGGGCGCATCTCCTTTGCCCGCTGTTTGGAGGAGAGAAACCCATGAAGAGAATGCTCGCAATCACGCTCGGCCTCTCGCTGACGCTTCTTGCATCGACTGCATTTGCCGGGCCAAAGATTGGTGTGGTCGTTAAGATTGGCGGCATCCCGTGGTTCAATGCCATGGAGGCCGGCATCAAGGAGCAGAGCGCCAAGCTCGGCGTCGAGGGCTTCATGGTCGGCCCGACCAGCGCCGATCCGGCTCTCCAGGTTCGCGCTATCGAAGACCTGATTGCGCAAAAGGTCGATTACATTGGTGTCGTTCCCAACGACGCCAAGGTCCTTGAGCCGGTGCTGAAGAAGGCCCAGGATGCTGGCATTAAGGTCATTACGCATGAATCACCCAAGCAGGTCGGTGCGAACTGGGACTTCGAACTGGCTTCCGCCAAGGGCTTCGGTGAGGCGCATGGCAAGCTCCTCGCCGAGAAGATGGGTGGCAAGGGCTCGTACGCGGTCTTCGTTGGGTCGTTGACCGTTCCTCTGCACAACGCCTGGGCCGATGCTGCGATTGCTTATATCAAGGCCAACTATCCCGACATGAAGCTGGTAGGCGACCGCTACGGTGTAGCTGAAGATGTCGACAAGAGCCGTTCGACCGCTCTCGACCTGATGGCAGCGAACGCCGATCTCAAGGGCTTCCTCGCATTCGGCTCGCAAGGTCCGATTGGTGCGGGCCGCGCTGTTGAAGAGCGCCGCAAGGACGGAAAGGTCTTTGTGATCGGGCCGTTCTCGCCAGGACAGGGTGCGAAGCTCATCAAGTCGGGTGCTCTGACCGGCGGGTTCATGTGGAATCCCAAGCAGGCCGGTGAGGTCTTCGTGACGCTCGCTGATCGCATTTCCAAGGGGCAGGAGCCGAAAGCCGGCGATGACATAGAGGGTCTCGGCAAGATCACTCCAGAAGGAAATACAATCATCGTTGATCAGCTCTTGGCCATCAACAAGGAAAGCATCGACAAGTTGGTTGGCATGGGCCTCTAACCTCCCGAGGCCTCAGCCTGGGGTCGCGAGGAGCTCGCTCCACGCGACCCACTCCTTAAGATTTACTGGTACCTGCGGACCCCGCCGAGCGGGCGGCTGATCAGGGAGATATGCCATGAGCGCTATACCGCTCCTTTCACTCAAGAATATCAAAGTCACGTTTGGCGGTGTGCGGGCTCTGAAAGGGGTCTCGTTCGAGGTCAATCCCGGCGAGGTCCACTGCCTTGCAGGAGAAAACGGGTGCGGCAAGAGCACGCTGATCAAGGTCATAACCGGCGTCTATAAACCGCAGGATGGTGCGGAGTTCTTCTTCGACGGCCAGCCGGTCACAGCGATGACACCGACGCTGGCGCAGTCACTTGGCATTCAGGTCATCTGGCAGGACCTGGCGCTCTTCCCGGAGATGACGGTCGCCGAAAACATCGGGTTTCAGTACGCGGTCAATGGCAAATACGGCCTCGTCGACAAGCGGAAGATTGAAGACGCGGCCGAAAGGGCGCTTGCCCGGCTCGGCGTTACGATCGACCCCGACCTGCCACTCAAGGAGCTGCCAATTGCGCAACGCCAGATCGTCGCCATTGCGCGAGCACTTGTCGGCGAAGCTCGCCTTGTGTTTATGGATGAGCCGACTGCGTCGCTGACGCAATCCGAAACCGACTATCTGATCGACATCGTTCGCAACCTGTCGGCATCCGGCGTCGCGGTCGTGTTCGTCTCGCATCGCCTCGCCGAAGTCCTGGAGATTTCCGATCGGATGACGGTGCTCCGCGATGGTGCGCTGGTTGGCGTTTACCCCGTCGAAGGCATGACCCAGTCGCGCGTGACGGAACTCATGACGGGTCGCAACTTCGACAACATCGTCATCGCCAACGATCACGATGAAGATCCAGTCGTGCTCTCCGTGCGTGGACTTACACGAGCGAAAGAGTTCGAGAACATCTCATTTGACCTGCGGCGCGGTGAAACGCTCGGAATTACAGGCCTCCTTGGGGCGGGTCGCACAGAGCTGGCGCTTACGATCTTCGGAATGCATCGGCCGCAAGCCGGTGAGATCAGCATCGAGGGCGAGCGCGTCAGTTTCGGGTCTAATCGGGACGCCATTCGTGCTGGTGTTGCTTACCTGTCCGAAGACCGGCTGTCACTCGGCCTAAACCAGCCGCAATCGATTGCCGACAACCTTGTCATGGCATCCCTCGACAAGCTTATGTCGGGCGGGATGATCTCTCCGACGAAGAAGGCAAGCGTCGTCGACCATTGGATCAAGGCGCTCGGCGTCAAGATCGGTACGCCTGATGATCCCATACGGACGCTTTCAGGTGGCAACCAGCAGCGCGTTGCGATTGCCAAGTGGCTGGCCATCGATCCCAAAATCCTGATCCTCGACGCCCCGACGGTGGGCGTCGACGTCGGGGCCAGGGCAGGCATCTTCGAGATCGTACACAAGCTGGCGGCCCAGGGTCTAGCCATCATCCTGATCTCCGACGAACCACCGGAGGTCTATTTCAACGCCGACCGCATCATTCACATGGTGGAAGGCAAGATTCACGCGACCTACGACCCGCGAAGCGTATCGCTCGCCGAACTGGAGGCTTCCGTCTATGCGTAGGCTGATCCTTGGACACACAACCGAGTTGACGCTTCTTGCGGTCATGATCGTGCTTTGCTTCGGTCTGTCCTTTGCGACGGACCGGTTTCTGACGATCTCCAACGCGTTTGATGTGCTGAACGTTTCGGCCGTCAACATTATCTTCGCCGTCGGACTTCTCGTCGTCCTGATCTCAGGCGGGATCGACATTTCTTTCGCCGTCGCTGCATCCGTCGTGCAGTATGTCACCGCTCTCGCGCTCGGCGCGTTGGGCGGCGGCAACTGGGCCGAAGGGTTCATCATCGCCGGAGCGATCGGTATCGGCCTCGGCCTGATCAACGCGGCACTCGTCTACCGCCTCCATATCATCTCGATTGTTGCGACAATCTCGACCTTCAACATCTTCTTCGGTCTCCTGATGTTCTTCACCAAGGGCGTCTCGATCTACGACCTGCCCGAATGGCTGACGACGCGCGTGGTGTTTTTCGAACGCGAGATGGCCGACGGGTCTTGGGTGGAGCTTACCCTGCCTGTCGTCGTCATGGTCCTCTGCTGTGTAGCGACCTGGTTTATGATTTCGCGCACCACCGTTGGGCGGCAGCTCTACGCATTTGGCGACAATCCGGAGGGAGCGCGCCGCTTCGGCATTAATATCGGAACCATGCATTACATTTCGTTCGGCTGGCTCGGTCTGATGGCCGGTATCGGTGGATTGATGCAGGCCCACTACGCCGAGGAGGTCGTTCCGAACGCGCTTTACGGTCGTGAACTCGACGTCCTTGCCGCAACGGTTCTCGGCGGCGCGCGGCTCGGGGGCGGCAAGGGGTCGGTCATCGGATGCGTTCTCGGGGTGCTGATGGTGTCCGTTACCCAGAACGGGTTGAACCTGATGGGCGTCTCGCCATTCGCATTCAAGATGATCGTCGGCGCGATCATTCTTGCCGCCATAACGCTTTCTTCCGCACGGATCGACAAGCTTCTGCCATTCCTTGCCAAGGGCGGCACCAGAAGGGGGAGCACCCACTCATGAAAGCCATAGCTCAAAGGTTCAATGCCACCTTCGGCGCGGATATGACAGGTCCGGCCATCGCCTTCCTGGCGGTGATGGTCATCTTCGGTCTTGCAGCAAACAATTTTATCTCCGCTGCAACGTTTGGCTCGGTTGCTTTCCAGTTACCGGAACTCGGCCTGCTGACGCTTGCGATGCTGCTGCCGCTTTTGACCGGCGGCATCAATCTGTCCGTGACATTCACCGCCAATCTGTCGGGTCTTGCCGCAGCGTGGGTGATGCAAACGTACGGTGGTGTCGATGCGTCGCCGTCTGCCTTTCTTCTTGGCGTCATCGCGGCTCTTGTCACTGGCGCTGCAGCGGGTCTGATGACGGGTGCTGCTATTGCCTACACACGTGCGCATCCAATCCTCGTGACGCTGTCGATGATGATCTTCCTGCGCGGCCTGGGCGAATTCCTCACGCGTGGCGGCGACGTGTCCGGCTTTCCGACCTTCATTGCTCCGATCGGGCACGGACAGATATTCGGGTTCCCGATTCCCCTCCTGATCTTCATCGTGTGCGTCGGTCTGTGGCAGCTCCTGCTCACACGTTTCAAGCTCGGTTTTGGCCTCCTGATGATCGGTTCGAACATCGACGCGGCGCGCTACTCCGGTCTCAATACCCGTCGCATTCTGGTGCTGGTCTATACCTTGTCCGGAGTGATGTGTGCTGTCGCCGGCGTAATCATGCTTGCCCGGTTCAATTCGGTTCGCGTCGGTCACGGTGAATCCTACCTGCTGATTACCGTTCTTGCGGCGTTCCTGGGTGGGATCAACCCCTTTGGTGGGTTCGGGCGGGTCTTGCCGGTCTTCGTCGCACTCATCGTGCTCCAGCTTCTGTCCTCGGGTCTCAATTTGATGGGGGCCAACCAACATCTCGCAACGGCTTTATGGGGCGTTTTGATGATCGTCGTCATGGCTGCGCGAACCATAGCTTCGGCCTACATGGCCGCACGTAGAAGGAAGGGTTGAACGGTGCAGGGTTTTGGAATTCACGCAAGCATGTGGACAATGAATTGGGACCGCGCAGGTGCGGAGCGGGCCATTGCCGGGGCGAAGAAGTACCAGCTCGGATTTATCGAAATCCCGCTGGTTGATGCATCCTCGGTAGACGCCGCGCACACTCGTGCGCTCCTCGAGACAAACAGGATCAAAGCCGCATGCTCACTCGTGCTGCCCGAGGCGGCGTGGGCATCACGACAACCCGATGCGGCGATCCGCCACTTGGAAACAGCAATCGACAAGACCGCCGAAATGGGCGCCGAGGCGCTCACCGGCGTAACCTTTGGCGGCACCAATGAACGAACGGGCTCGCTGCCAACCCAGGCCGAATACGACAACCTTACCCGTGCCCTCGAGGCGGCTGCGAGACGGGCCAGGTCCAAGGGTATTGAGCTCGGCGTCGAGGCCGTAAATCGATACGAAAACCATCTCGTCAATACCGCCGAGCAAGCCGTAGCGCTGGTCGAGCGGATCGGCATGGACAACGTCTTCGTCCACCTGGACACGTTCCACATGAATATCGAGGAGAAGGGGGCCGCCAACGGCATTCTCGCAGCTCGTGATCACCTCAAGTACATGCACATGTCGGAGAGCGATCGTGGAACGCCGGGCGCAGGCAACGTCCCCTGGGATTCGATCTTCGTCGCCCTTTCGGCAATCGGCTTCAAAGGGGCACTGGTGCTGGAGAGCTTTGTCAGCATGCCGACGGAGATGGCCGGCGACATATCGACATGGCGTCCGGTGGCCCGCGACGTGGAGGAAGTCATGGGGAGCGGTCTCTCGTTCCTGCGTGGCAAGGCCGCTCAATACGGGTGGCGGGATTTCGGGGCCTAGGCCGTGGTCTGTCTGGCGGATGGCAAAGGAGGAACTCCTTGAGCAAGATTGATGCAAACGCGCGTGAGATCGCGAAAGTCGCCGTTCAGCGCCTATCTGAAAATGGTGGCAGAAGAGTCCTGATTGCCATTGCAGGTGCACCCGGGTCGGGAAAATCCACTCTCGCGGAAAAGGTCGTTCACGATCTCAAGACCGAGTACGCTGTCAGGCCCGCTTTGTTTCCGATGGATGGCTATCACTATGATGACGCCGTGCTGGAGCAGATGGGCCGGCGGCCCTACAAGGGAGCCATCGACACATTCGACACGCATGGGTTCCGTCGGATGCTCGAGCGGATCAAGGCAAACGAAGATGACGTCATTGCCGTCCCGGTTTTCGATCGCATGATCGAAATCGCCCGTGCTGGGGGAAGCCTGATCCCGCAATCGGTGGACATCATCGTCTGCGAAGGGAACTACCTCCTCTCCCGCCAGGCCCCCTGGGACAGGTTGAAACCGATTTTCGACTTCACTGTCTTTGTGGACGTCAGCGAGGACAATCTGCGAAAAAGGCTCCAGGATCGCTGGCTTTCCTTCGGGCTCGATCCAAGGGAAATCGATCGCAAGGTCGAAGAGAACGATTTGCCGAATGGCCTTGCCATCATCTCGGGAAGCGCTGAGCCCGACCGACGCATCGACAACAATTAATTCTCCAAGTCGGAACGAAGCCTTTCGCTTCGCCGCCTTTCGCCACCGGGTCGCTTTACCGTCTTCGTCGGTTCCGTCGCCCTGTCAGGCACCATCGTTCGTATCTGTCCGACAAAGCGTCGGCAGGAAATGCAAGTTGAAACCTCAAGGAGGCTCCTATGAAACATGGCATCTACTACTCTTACTGGGAACATGAGTGGAGCGCAAAGTTTGGCCCGTACATTGAAAAGGTCGCGAAACTTGGTTTCGACGTTATCGAAGTCGCGGCGCATCATATCAATGAATACAGTGATGCTGACCTCGCGATCATCAGGCAGAGCGCGATAGATAACAACATCATCCTGACTGCAGGTATTGGTCCTTCCAAGAGCAAAAACCTGTCGTCGTCCGACAGTGCAGTCAGGGAAGCCGGCAAGGCATTTTTCAAGCAGACGCTCGCCAATGTGGCCAAGCTTGATATCAAGACGATCGGCGGCGCACTGCATTCGTACTGGCCGGTCGATTATACGCAACCGGTCGACAAGGTCGGCGATCGGGCCCGCGGTGTCGAAGGCATACACAGCATTGCAGACTTTGCGAACGACCTCGGCATAAACCTTTGCATCGAGGTGTTGAACCGGTTCGAGAACCACGTTCTGAACACCGCCACTGAAGGCGTTGCCTTCGTGAAGGACGTCGGCAAGTCGAACGTCAAGGTGATGCTTGACACCTTCCACATGAACATCGAGGAAGACAGTTTCGGCGACGCCATCCGCACCGCCGGTCCGCTGCTAGGTCATTTCCACACTGGGGAAAGTAATCGCCGTGTACCTGGGAAGGGCAGAATACCCTGGCACGAGATCGGCCTCGCGCTCCGTGAGATCAACTACACCGGTGCGGTCGTGATGGAACCGTTCGTCAAGACCGGCGGCACGATTGGCTCTGACATTCGTGTTTGGCGTGATCTGACAGATGGCGCAGGCGAAGCCAGGATGGATGACGATGCGCGTAATTCTCTGGCATTTTCCCGGTTTGTGCTCGGGGGGTGATCCAGGGCCACTTCGGCCAGTGTTCATTGCCCCAGTTGCATGAAGAACATTGGTCGCGGTCGACACATGGCACGAAATGCGCTGATACCGCCGCGACCGTAAACGGGTCGATGCAGTGATCAAGAGCGTTGCTCGAAGTGCTCTGGTGCGGTTCTGAGGTATGCCGCCCGTGCGCGTCCCTGATAGGCTTTGAAAGCAGGAGATCGCCAGTTGGAGCGCACGGTCAATTGCGTGCTCCCCTTTGCGCGGACCGGGGAAAACGGTGTTGACCCGTCTTCTGTCATGTTACGGTATCTGGGATCCTCGCCGCTCCCGCGACTGCGTGCCGCTGTGTGCTAAGCAAGCCTTCTGACCAAACCGCAAGTATGGCGGCGATAGCCATTAGCCGAGCTGGTTCACCGGACGCAAAACATGTCGTCGCGATCCCGCCGGTCCCGACGGAAAACGACCCAAACGGTATCGATCCAACCGCTGTTTCCAGTGTGCTTCTGAACGGTCGACGTGCCGCACATGCCAGCCGAAAGTCCGATCGCAATCCAAATAACGGAGGCGTAATTCAAGTTTTCATCCTGCCGTATATCCGGGATGGTGCTACGAGCGGAGATGGAACCCAGTTCAAAAATCGCCGGCAGTCGAGTGCTTTTTTTAATTGGCGTGGAGGCGTAAAGAAGATCCCTTTCCCCGAATACCTGGTCGTCGTTTCAGCATGTCATCGGTTTACGGTTTCGACTGCGGGGCGTGACCGAAATCGCGAGCGAACGGGCGCAGGAAAATGAAAGCAAGCAGGTGAGGAATGCTCTAAGTTCGGACCTTGCGACGTTAAAAGGAATGCTCGTTCGCCTGGGCCCAACAATCCGATTTGCAAAGGGTCATCCATCGATCCGCAGCGTGATCCAGGAACCTATGCCTGCGGACGCAGCTGACAGCACTGTGCCCCACATCACGTCTACAATTGTCAACGTCGTCGACCAGTTCTTCAGCGTGGACTGATTGGTCAAGTCGTAGGTTGCATAGGCGGTGAAACCGACAATGGCGCCGTAGAGTGCGGCCGTAGCCGGGGAACCGGACATCAAGCCTGTCCTGACGGCAAGAATTGTAAGTCCGGCCGCATAGATCAGATAGAATGCGACAGCCGGAACGAGCCGGAAGTCCGGCGTCAGCGTGTCACCCAAGGTCGGCCGATACAGTCGATTGGCCATGCTGCTCAGCCAGAGAAAGTCGATCGCGACAAAGACGATCAAAGTGGCGAGATAGGCAACGAAGTACATCTTCACTTTGCTCTCCTTTGTCCGCGCGCACTCGAAGCATGTTCGATCGTGTAAAGCCCGACATCGATGCACTCCTCCTCGAAACCCGCCTCGCAGTAGCAGAGATAATAGTTCCAAAGGCGTCGGAACCGCTCGTCGAAGCCTTGCTTCGCAATGGCTGGCCAATGCGCTTGAAAGCGCGACCGCCATTCCGACAGTGTCCGAGCATAGGATTTCCCGAAATGCTCAATCTCCGTGAGTTTTAGTCCCGCGGAGGACACCGCTGCTTCGAGCGCCTTGTCCGAAGGCAGGAATCCGCCCGGGAAGATATATTTCTGGATGAAGTCGATGCCGCGGCGATAGGCCTCGAACCGGCCTTCCTCGATGGAGATGATTTGCAGCACTGCACGACCGTCATTTTTCATGCAGCGTTTCAAGGCTTCGAAGTAGCTTGCCCAATAGGCTTCGCCGACAGCTTCGAACATCTCGATTGACACAATGCGATCGAACTGGCCCTCTACATCGCGGTAGTCCTTCAACTGCAGATCGATCTGGCGAGCCTTGTTGCCTTTATTCACCGCGTCTTTCGCCCAAACCAGTTGCGACGGTGAAAGGGTCACGCCGACGACCTCGGCATTCGATCTGGTTGCAAGTTCAAGGGCAAGCGCGCCCCAGCCGCATCCCAGTTCGAGCACGCTTTCGCCGCCCTTGAGCGCAAGCTTCTCTTGAATCCGGTCGAGGTGTTTCTGCTGGGCGGCTTCGAGGCTTAGCGTCGCATTGTCAAAGATCGCGGAGGAATACAGCATCGTCTCATCAAGCCATTCCCTGTAGAAATCGTTGCCGAGATCGTAATGGGCCTTGATGTTGCGTCGACTTCCATTTTTCGTATTGGCATTCAGGAGATGGCGGGTTCTGTTGATAAGCCGCATTAAGACGTTGCCGTCGATCGCCCTCGCTAGGGCATCCCTGTTGCGTGATGCGAGCCGAATGACCGCCGTCAGGTCAGGCGTCGTCCAGTCTTCCTCAATAAACCCTTCGGCAAAGCCGATACTGCCAGCCGTGACGAGGCGGCGAAGCATTCGCCAGTTCCGCATGACGATTGTTGCATCGGGACCGGGTCTGGTACCGGACTTTTCGACAACGATACCGGACGGTAGCATGATCCTCAGGCGCCCAGAATGAAGATTCCCGATCAGACGTCCCAAAAGCCGGCCTCCGAAGCCTAGTTCGTCGCAATGAGCCGGCAGCGGACGTGGCAAATGAGAGAAATCGTCAAACTGACTCATGAAACTCGATCTTTCGATGCTGTGCGCTTTCCTCGATGCGGTCGTTGCGGACCAAGGAAACGGAATGTTTCGGCGGCTTCGGACGCACACGCAGGCGAACACCCTTCAGCCAGATTTTTATCGCTTCCCAATGGATGCCGCCGATAACCCGAAGCGTCAGTAAGGGAGTGGCGAAGAATGTCTTCAGCAGGGCGGCGTCTGTCAGTTCGGTCCGCTGTGCCAGATGTCGAGCCGTCAGCAGCAGCCCTTCCTCGTCCAATGCACCGATACTGATTAAAATCTTGTCCGAAGGAGGCAGAACACGGAATTCGTAACGAAGGTTCATATCCATGAACGGCGAGACGTAGAATGCCTTGTCACAATGCTGGACGATCTCCGCCCCGTCGGGTGTTTCCACAGGGATCATATAGCCGTGGCGCTCCCCGAACGTATTGTCCACCTCCCAGAGGATCGCCCTCAGCGCCCCATCCTTGCCGTAGCAGAAGAACGCGCTCAACGGATTGAAGGCCCAACCCAAAAGCCGCGGCATGGTCAGCAGGCGAATGGAACCGCCATCCGGCTCGACGCCTGCCGCCAACATACTGCGCTCCACCTGCTTCTTGAGGTCGGAACCGGAGCGATCGCCGCGATCCTTGCGGTAAAACGAAAAGACGTTGAAGCGATCGACGGAAAATAGCCTCAGCCCCCGGTCGAGGGCCTCAAGTTCGTCGAGATCGATGAGAAGTGAATAGATGTGATAGGTCAGCCGGTGCTGTTTTGGCTTTAGCCGCTTATGCGTCACCTTCCCGGGAAAAAGTGCCGACTGGAGCTTGGCCGTCATGCCGGCACCTCCAGACTTGAGGAAAGTTCCACCGGCCTTGCCAACGGCCTGCGAACGATGCGGCCGCTTTCCTGCGGGACCGTCCAAGGGCGTCGCACGCCACCAAGATCCTCGGCAACGGCAAGCCCGGCTTGAATACCATCCTCATGGAAGCCGGAGCCGAAATGCGCGCCGCAGAACCACGTATTGCGTTGGCCCTGTAGCGACCAGATCTCATGCTGCGCCCGGTCGGTATCAAGGTCGAATACCGGATGGTCGTAGGTCTCGCGGCGAATGACGGTCCCATCGCACGGCTCGCGGCGTGGGTTGAGCGTCACAAAAGTCGGCGGTGCTGCTCCCAAAGGCTGCAGCCTGTTCATCCAATAGGTGATCGACGGTCGCGTAGGGCCCTCTCGTGTCTCGGAGACATAGTTCCAACTAGACCAGGCAGCGCGCCGCTTCGGCATCAGGCTGGCATCCCCGTGCAGCACCGCCTCGTTCTGCGAATAACGAAAGACACCAAGAATTCGTCGCTCGTCACAAGTCGCATCGGCCAGCATGCGAAGCGCCTGATCCGCATGCGTTGCGATCACGACATGATCGAAGACGTGCATCTCGCCACGGGCGTCCCGGATCTCGACAGATCCGGGCAGACGACGTATTGCGCCCACCGCTGTTGAACGCAGGATGCGATCGGCGAACGGGCGGGTCAGCCTGGTCACGTATTCCCGACTGCCGCCTTTCACAGTGCGCCAGGCAGGACGATCGTGCAGGTCGAGGAGCCCGTGATTGTGGCAAAACTTCACGAAGCCGGCGGCTGGATACGCACCAACCTGCATGGCGGGGGTCGACCAGATCGCCGCTGCCATCGGATAAAGGTGATCATCGCGGAATGCTCGACCATAGCCGTTGTGGGTGAGGTAATCGTCGAGAGAAATGCCTCCCATCATTGCTAGATCACGCGGCGCACAACGATAGAACCGCAAGAGATCCCGTATCATCGACCAGAAACGCGGTCTGACGAAATTGGATTTCTGGGCAAAAAGACCGAGGCCTTTGCCACCGGAATATTCGAAGGTGCCGTCGTTTAGCGAGACAGCGAATGACATATTGGAGGCCGCGGTTGGCACGTCGAGCGCACGGAAGAGTGCGGTCAGATTGGGATATGTAACCTCGTTATAGACGATGAAGCCGGTATCGACTGTAGTCGCAATACCGCGACGTTCGAATTCGACGGTATTGCAATGACCGCCGATGCGATCGGCAGCTTCAAACACCGTTATGTCGTGGCGTTGCGACAGGAGCCAAGCCGCCGACAGACCAGAAATACCACTGCCGATTACGGCGATATTCAGACGTTTTTCGCCCGTACTCCGATGGTGAAACGACATGTGCAGTCCTCTTGGTTCGGCCCGTCTCCGGCCCTTGGCCAGCCTTTTCCTCAACCGCATGTACGAGAGCAACTTCCGCTTAGTTTGGTTGGGAGAGAAAATTTTTCAGTCAGGTTTTTTGTCAACGCGAGCTTGAATCGTGCCTCGCCGTGGCTGCATTTCCACGGAACAAGTCACAAGGCGCGGTGAACGGTTCGCCTCTTGGCGGCCGGATGTCGCTGGGCACGGGTACTCCCGCAAGTCGTCAATCTGAGATCCAGCCGGACGGCCTGTGGCGTGGAGGGCATTAGGGAATGGAGCAATGCGTGCTAGCGACATACCGATCTGTCGAACGGAAAAGTAAAGAAGCCGCTTGAGCGGGATGATCAAAATTAATAGCACAACGTGCGCAACATGCCTTCGTAGTTCGGCTTTTTGCTACAGTCTTGCGCCGATGCTGTGATGGCGCCACGCCTCGGAACCGTGGTTGCCCCGCCTTTTGTTTCAATTGAGCTGCATCCAACCGCGATCAGGGCCGTGGCCTCGATCAGCGCTCCGACAAGGAGAAGCCGCGCAAGCGTTTGAGATCCCTTGCAATCACGTTGATCTACGACAACGTCGCACCTCAAGCTGCAGGAATGTTCTATCATGACGCGCCTCGGATCTTGGAACTTAATTTTTTTCGTAAGAGCGGCTCTATCGCACCCTTTGATGTTTCTTGAAGCGTTGTGGCGGTGGAAGGGACGTATGAGTTTCACCTCAACTTTCACCCGAACCGAATTGGCTAGTTCCGTAACTTCGCGGCAGTTCACATCATCTCACGCACTCATGGTCGGGCATGGTCGGGACATCTCTCGTCCATGTTTACGCATGGAGAGCGATTTAGATCAGTCCAAAGCACTTGCTCCCCGGGATAGAAGTCTTGTCACGGTCAGCAGCCTGATGGCTGCCTGAAATGTCGCCCAGATCAAATTTCATCTCGGCAAGGCGATGGACAGCGGATTGACGGCGGCAGAGACTGGCGAAATTGTGGCCCATGTTGCCTTTTATGCGGGTTGGCCCGCCGCGTTTTCAGCCGCTCCGGTGGTTGGCGAAGTATTGAAGGGCCAAGGCCGGTAAACCGACGCATCTTGTTGCGCGGACGCAAAAGGCGGAAAGGGAGTGCCATGCCGCATATCGTTGTAGAGATGATCAAGGGCCGGACAGAGGGCCACAAGAAGTAACTGGCGGCACAGCTCAGCAAAGCCGTGATGTCGGTCTTGGGAAACGATGAAGGATCGGTGTCGGTGGCGATCGAACACGTTGCTCCAGCTCGCTGGGACCAGGACGGTTTCATCCCTGAAATCAAGGGTAGGAAGCACACGCTGTATCAGACGCCGGGCTACGCATCGGTCAATTGAGGCTCCGTCATACCCGTCCATCCAATTGCGCGGGGCCGCATCCCTCGGGCCAGAACAACGCAGGTCGGCGTTTGGACAGATTTTTCTGCGGGCAGGCGCCCGGCTCGTTCACGCGCTGCTTTACGAGCCGACCTGCGCTGGTCGGCGGGGTGGAGTGGCCGGGCACTCAAAGTAACCTGGGCGTTCAGCCAAAACTGTCGAGAGCCGCTAACACTAAAGAGGCGGGGCATTCTGCTCCAAATAGAATTATGATGGTAGATAATGCTTTGCGGCGGCTGATCGGTGACGGCCAGCAAAAAAAGAACCCCGCGTTGCTTGCGGGGTTTGGAGATGAACATCGAAATGCGCCCAAAAGCCAGAGCGCAGTCGAACTGTATCCAACGGTTTGCAAGCCTTCAAGCCTTTGTTCAACTCGTTCTGATGTCGTGCGTAACGTCGTCTCCAGCGAATCCGTCTCCGTCGCATTCAACGGTCGATCCGATCCGGACGTCCCGCTAGGCCGTGCCAGGTTTATGATCTCCTGCATTTTGACCGCCCTAGCAGCATGGAACCTATCTACGCCGCCAACTCGTTCAGACGAACGCAGGGAGCTGGCGGCCGTTCCGAGGATCGAAGGTGACGAACGTCAACTGGGAACAAGGATGCATAAACGCATAAGGCGCGGTCTGCTATCGGGCATTCCCGAAAATCGCTTGATATAGTGGACGCAGGTCACACTGCGGAAAAGAAACCCCGCAGTCTCGGGTGCGGGGTCGGAATTGTGCTTCCAGGGGTTTCAATTCTGAAGCGTGCGGGAAACGGTCGATATCGGGCCTTTGTTCCTGCGCATGCGCAAAAAGTTTCCACCTGAAGGAACGGTGGACGATCATCGGACTGAAGGTAGGTTTGAGAGTGGTTGACCCAGTGGGCCTTCCACGCCGGTGCGACTGTATGGAAGACAAGCGTCTCTGGAAACGCAAAGGCCCCGCCGGAGAACAAGCGGGCCATGCTGAAAGGGAAACAACGGTGACGTGCAAACCCTCCCTTTCGACGGTTCCAACAACGGTCGTTGGCTATTGCTCAGAGCATTGCCGGGCCTCCTTCGGCTTCACAATGCACAGTCCCGACGGCTGAACCCTCCCGTCACCGCCGTTTGCCCAGCAGGGGAAGTGAAATGCATCGAGCGCTCAATGGAAAAATGCCCCGCCTGAAACAAAAAAGCGGGCAGTTCAAGCGGCAGTTTCTGGAATGACGGGGAAGTGCGACCCCGCTCTTCCTGGGGCCGAACAATACACGTGCCCTTTTGTTCCAGGGATCCATGGCGCTCGGAGTTGCGTAGTCAAATGGCGGCGGACAAGCTCAGTATGACGCCGGTCGCCGTATTGAGCAGCACGAAGTGGTTATCGACCCTGACCCACTCTTGTCCGATGCCCGGTTCGTGCAAACCAAAACGGTGATAGTCCTTCACGCTGCTGTACCAGCGCCAATTTTGCATTGGGCGGCCTTTGTCCAGCCGGTACCCCCATTCGTCTGGCTCACGCCGTTGTTCTGCTTGTGAGTGGGAGACTGCCAGCATCATGCCGGCAATTGCGAAAGCGACAGGCTTCATAAGATATCCTCGTTCATTGGACGAGGGCAGCTAAGAGGCCATGCGGTTAACAGAGGCTTAATTTCGGGATGATGGTTTACAGTCACAGCACCTTCATCCCGGTTGTCTCCGAGTCGCCGGATCATGTCGGACTGATTTGCTGCAAAGGCGCATTGACGACCTCAACAAACTGACCGCGTTCCAGCCTCATCTCTTGCAAATGACAGAGAGCCTCATGAGCGCGGAGCGGACCGCGGACATCAAAACGCGGCTGTGTTCGAGCGTTGACTTTGATTCACGTGTGTGTTCAATGGTTTGGCGGGAGAGGATCAATTTTTGGCCATTGCGACAGACGTCATTTCGCAACTCGTTCGCGCCGCGAACGAGGTCGATAAGATTCAGCCTGACGAGTTCAGTGGGCTGATCTATCGGTCGATTGTTGTTATCCGGGACCTCCGCGAATCTGTCGGCATCCCAGGAAGCGGCACGCGGAGCGACGCCATTGTCTTGCTTTGGGCGCTTGCAAGGTCGGCACCCAGTCGAAGCAGGAGTGAACTTGGCGAGGCACTCCTCCAAGCCGCCGACATGATCCGCACGCTGCACATTGTCGCCGACAGCGGCGTCGCGATAGATCTAAAGGTCATGGAACACGTGGACTGAACAGTCCTTACAACAACTGGGTATAGGAATGTGAGCGCCCTTGGTATTGTCGACGAGGAAATGTATCTGCGGGCATCCGTCTCGTCCATTCTTTCGAAGGCAACGTCCCGTGCTCGTCTCGGGCCGCTGACTGGCAAATTTGTGGTTTGTCGATCTGCCCGGTGCTTTCCGACAGAATCTGGTTATGTCAGAAATTGCAGCAGCTGAAGAGATGGATTCGTAAGCCAGTGACGATCGGGTTTGCCCACGCCGAATTGATCGCCGTCCTTGTTGCCGTTACAGGCACCGAGCCACGTGTCATGACCATTCGCGCCGGCGAGGCATTGCCATCGGGGCCCTTCGAGATGGGTCATAGAACCTTGCAAAGCGGGTTGCGTGAATGGGTTCAGGACCAGACCGGCCATCCGGTCGGCTATCTGGAGCAGCTCTACACCTTCGCTGACCGCGACAGGAACAATGAGATCCTTGGCGGCAGGACGATTTCGATAAGCTACCTGGGCCTTGTGCATGAAGAGGCCGCTCGGGGTGGTGGTCGGCCTGGCTGGCAGGGCTGGTACAGCTATTTTCCCTGGGAGGACCGGCGGTCAGGGCGACCAGCCGACACGGATCGTATCGAAGCTCGTCTGACGGCATGGGCCGAGCGGGATCCGCACCGGCAACAGGACCGAATGCGTCGAGCACGTTTTGCCTTCGGGTTCGGCGGCGCGCGGTGGAATGAGGATCTTGTCTTGCAGCGGTACGAGCTCCTCTATGAAGCGGGTCTGGTCGCGGAGTCGGGTAGGGAGATGGATGCCAACGCCGGTCGGACAATGTTTGCCGATCATCGGCGTATCCTCGCAACGGCGATTGCGAGGTTGCGGGCAAAGATCAAGTATCGCCCCGTCGTCTTTGAGCTCATGCCCGAGAGCTTCACTTTGCTGCAATTGCAACGCAGCGTCGAGGCTCTCGCCGGGCTGACGCTCCATAAGCAGAACTTCCGGCGATTGATCGAACAGCAGGACCTTGTCGAGGAAACTGGCGAGAGGATGAGCGAAACGGGCGGCCGGCCCGCGAAACTTTTCCGTTATCGCCATGCTGTGCGTGAAGAGCGCGAGCTGTCCGGATCCAGGCTTCCCATTTCACGCGGTTGACATATGCTCATAAGGAGAATATCTATTGCGTCCACGATATACTCACAGAGAGTATAAATTGGAGCATGCCATGAATCGCAACGTTTCCGCGTCCTCCCTTTATGAGCGCGTCCAGCGTGTTATTCCGAAAGCAGAGTGGATGTCGTTCGAAGACGACGTCGAGGCGATCCTCGATCTCAAGCGAAAACGCAACGCGGTCATCCTTGCTCACAACTATCAGACACCCGAGATTTTCCATGGTGTAGCCGACATCGTTGGCGATAGTCTCGCTCTTGCGCGCAAGGCCATCGACGTCGAGGCCGACGTGATCGTGCTGGCCGGCGTGCATTTCATGGCCGAGACAGCCAAGCTCCTCAACCCGGGCAAGACCGTCCTCATTCCGGATATGGGAGCTGGCTGTTCGCTTGCTGACTCGATCACGCCCGAGGACGTGGCGCTTTTGCGCAAGGCACATCCAGGCGTGCCTATCATTACCTACGTAAACACCTCGGCGGCCGTGAAGGCCGCGTCCGACATTTGTTGCACGTCGGGTAATGCGAAGCAGGTGGTTGAATCGCTCGGCGTACCGCGCGTGCTGATGATCCCAGATGAATATCTCGCTCGCAACGTCGCGCGTGAAACGGATGTCGAGGTGCTCGCCTGGCACGGTCACTGTGAGGTCCACGAGCTGTTTACGGCAGACGATGTCAGGCAACTTCGTGAAAACCACCCGGGCGTGACGGTTTTGGCACATCCGGAATGTCCGCCCGATGTCGTCGCGGCCGCCGATTTTGCGGGGTCAACTGCGGTCATGTCGGACTTCGTCGGACAGCGGCGCCCGGCTCGCGTTGTGCTGCTGACGGAATGCTCCATGAGCGACAATGTTTCCGTCCATCATCCTGATGTCGAATTCATTCGCCCTTGCAATCTTTGCCCGCACATGAAGCGGATCACCTTGGCGAACATCCGCACAGCCCTCGAGCAGAATCGCCACGAGGTCACTGTCGACCCGGAAGTAGCCGTCGCTGCAAGGCGGGCCGTTGAGCGGATGCTCGCCATATGATCGGGCGGTTCGACGATTTGAACGGCAAGGTCGTCGTCGTCGGAAGCGGCCTTGCCGGCCTCATGACAACCCTTACGCTTTCGCCGCAACCGGTCGTGCTCGTCACCCGTGGGGCAATCGGAGAACACACATCAAGCGCCTGGGCGCAGGGCGGGATCGCTGCAAGTCTAGGTAGGGATGACGGGGCCGATCTGCATCTCGTTGATACGCTCGCGGCCGGTGACGGCCTCTGCAATCCCTTAGTTGCCGCTGATATTGTCGCCGAGGGTCCGGCGGTCATTGCTAGTCTGGAGCGGGCAGGTGTCACGTTCGACCGGGACAGCTTAGGGCACCTGGTGCTAGGGCTCGAAGCAGCTCACTCCCGTCGCCGCATCGTGCATGCTTCCGGAGACGGATCAGGTGCGGCCGTCGTCGCCGCACTTCTTGAGGCCGTTGCGGCAACGCCCTCGATCACCGTTCTTGATGGGACCGAGCTGCGCTCCCTTCTGACATGTGATGGGACCGTCAGCGGCGTGGTCGTGTCCAGGGCTTCGCAGCTCACGGCCATCGCGACCAACCGGGTGGTGTTGGCGACGGGCGGGATTGGAGGCCTTTACGACTCCACGACCAATCCGGTCAGCAACTTCGGTCAGGGCATTGCATTGGCTGCGAGGGCCGGCGCAGTGCTTGCCGATATGGAATTCGTACAGTTTCATCCGACAGGACTCGATTCGGCGCGGCGTCCGCTTGCCCTTGTGAGTGAGGCGGTTCGGGGCGAGGGAGCAATCCTCCTCAACGACCGGGGAGAGCGCTTCATGTCGGGTATTGCTGGGGCGGAACTTGCGCCACGCGACGTCGTCGCGCGTGCCATCAGTGCCGAGCTGTCAAAGGGGCGAGGCGTCTTCCTCGATGCTCGTGGGGCACTTGGCAATCGGTTCGCCACCCGCTTCCCGACCATCGATGCGCTATGCCGCGAGGCAGGCATAAACCCGGGCTCTGACATTATCCCCGTTCGCCCGGCCGTTCACTACCACATGGGCGGAATTGCAACCGATGCGAGGGGCCGGAGCTCGGTTTCGGGACTTTGGGTTGTCGGGGAGGCCGCGTCAACGGGTCTCCACGGAGCCAACCGTCTGGCAAGCAATTCCTTGCTCGAAGCCGCCGTCCTCGGCGTACGGGCCGCGCAAGATCTCAGCGGCACCGTCGAAGGGGCCATTCGACGGGTTCGATCGATGCCTCCTTCGCAGGCGCCGGACGCGTCTGCTGTAAGGGGTACCGTTTCGGCTAACCTCGGCGTCCTGCGCAACGCGGCCTCCCTTCGGACGGCGATTTCCACGCTGTTGCCGATCGCCGAAGGCACAACTTTAACAGCCGATCCGGCTATTGTCGCCCTGGCGATCGCCGTCTTCGCGATGCTTCGCGAGGAAAGCCGTGGCGCGCATGCTCGAACAGACTTTCCATCAAAGCTGCCGGCTGCAACCCGCCGGTTCATGACGCTCGCGGACATTCTTGATGCCGCGCATGCCAATATCCAGTCTTTTGCCAGGAGTGCCTGACATGTCCCTTGCTCCCTTGCCTCGTATTGTCATCGAACCGATGGTGCGCGCCGCGCTTATTGAAGATCTTGGGCTTGCCGGCGACGTTACGTCGGCTGCGGTCATCCCTGCGGACCACCAGTCGTCGTTCCTCATGGTCGCGCGGCAGCCCGGGACAATAGCTGGTCTTGATGCTGCGGAACTCGCGTTCCAGCTCGTCGATCCGACGATTGCAGTGACGCGGGAGGTGGAGGACGGTCGTCGGGTAAGTCCCGGTGATACGATCGCGACGATCAGCGGGCCGTCGCGCGGCATCCTGACCGGCGAGCGCACGGCGCTCAATTTTCTGGGGCATCTGTCAGGCATCGCGACGGTGACGGCGAACCTCGTTGACGCCGTTGCCGGGACAAAGGCGTCGATAGCATGCACCCGCAAGACGACGCCGGGGTTGCGCGCGCTGGAGAAGTACGCAGTTCGTGCCGGCGGCGGAATGAACCACCGTTTCGCCCTCCATGATGCCGTCCTCATCAAGGACAATCACGTTGCGATCGCAGGAGGTGTCGTCAACGCAATTCGACGCGCCCGCGCCGGCGTCGGCCACATGGTCAAGATCGAGGTCGAAGTTGATACGCTGGATCAGCTGCGCGAGGCCATGGAGGAGGGTGTCGATGCTGTCCTGCTCGACAACATGACGCCGTCACAACTCCGCGAAGCCGTTTCGATCATCGATGGGCGTGCCATTGCGGAAGCATCGGGGAGGGTTACGCCCGAAACCGTAGCGATGATCGCATCCTCGGGAATCGATCTTGTATCGGTCGGTTGGTGTACCCATAGCGCGCCGACGCTTGATATCGGACTGGATGCTCCACCCCAACAACTGAGCGGGCGACTGTCAAACGGGACGTCGGCGAGGGGATTCGCAGCCCTGTCCCTTACCTGTCGTCGGTAGGCAAGTTGACTGCAGGCCCATCCGCGAAGGGCCGCGACACTGACGACGCTGCCGCCGCTTCTGGGAAAGGCACGATCTGGCGGCGAGGACCGTGCGGTGGCGTTCGGAGATCCCGACTGTCAGCCGTGCTAGGATGAGGGCATGACCGTTGACGAAGACAAGATCGATGATGCTGTCCTGGCGCTCATGTGGCTCACCCTTCATGATGAACGGCGCGCGTGGAAGAGCTTCGACTGGGCGGTGACCGATCGCCTCTACAGGAAAGGATTGATCCACGATCCCGTAAACAAGTCGAAATCGGTATTCCTGACAGAGGAAGGGCTGGAGCGCTCGAGAGAATTGTTTCGGTTAATGTTCATGCGGAATCCGGAATAGCATCGGAGCCATTTCCTCAACGGCCCTTGCACGAGATATGCGGGCAGCTTCATCGGATGCTTGGAATACCTCCGGTCCTCGTCTATATTTCGAACAAAGATCTATAAGTATCTGAAAAGTTTTCGATAATGTGACTTGTTTGAAAGTCAGTGCGCGCCGCGATATCTCCGAGGGGCTTGATGCACTGATTGCACGATGACTTATTTGTCGGACGGGCAAAACTGCCTATTGCGAAACCGTGGGGTGCCACCGCATCTCTAGCGTAGACAGCGAAGAGAGGTCCTTCATTGCAGCTAAATCTGGTTGCCTCCCTACCCATGTATGACTGGCCCGAGGTCCGGGAAGAGACCAATGCACAATGGGAGCGACTTCGCGAGTCTCTTCGCTCGCGCGGCGTGACGGCGCCTGACCATCTTGCCCGAACCAACGGCGACCTTCCTCCGGTGCCGGGAGGCATCCTGGATGAGGCCGGCAAGGTCATCGCTTCCGATCCGGCAAATCTTCCCGCGGACGATCTCGATTTGAAAGGGCTCTGGTTACATCCCGGGCTTTTCCTCGCACAGGCATGCTGGGGACCGCTGGAGCGCGGTGTTGCGGATCATGTTCAGATCGTTGGTCAGCCGAGCTACGAAGGTATCGAGGGAGGTTGCGGTCCGTTCTACTCAAGCGCAATCATCATGCGTCGGGATGGACAAGACATATTGGTGTCGCCGGATGGTATCGCCCAAATTCCGATGAGTAAGCTGCGCGGACGCAGGCTTGCATTTAACGATCTCAGCTCCATGTCAGGCCTCCAAGCCCTGCTGTCTGACCTCGAGGCGATGGGAGAAACCATCGAGATCTTCTCTCAGCGCGTCCAGACAGGCAGTCACCGCCAGTCGATCGTAGCTATCGCCGAGGGGGGCGCAGATGTCGCTGCTATTGACTGCAAGACGCTTCTTCTGGCGAAGCGGTTTGAACCAGCGGCACGGGACGTCCAGGTCGTGGGATGGACGAAACCGCGTAAGGGACTGCCGTTCATTACCTCCCGGCACACTTCGGCGGAGGTTGTTGCATTGATGAGGGCGGTACTTGCACAGCTCGGATTGTGTGTCGACCCTGAGAGGAACCTCCCGTTTTAATCCGGCTAGACCAGAATTGGCCCGTGCAGCCCGATTTTCAACAGAACGTTTGAAAAGCCGGCGCGTTGATCGACCCCTCCGAGGTCGCGGACGCGATCTTCTTTATGCTCGCCAGGCCCCGTAACGTCACAATCCGTGACGTCGTGGTCCTGCCGAGCGCATTCGATATTTGAGGATGGATACCGGGGGACTGATGTATCATTCGTTTGGCTGCGATCAGTTACGCGACTGACAGCAGCCTCCGGTTCAAAGCAAGCCAAGTTGCACCACGCTCCGAGGAAAGAACGAAAAAAGGGCCGACGGAAAAACCGCCACCCATAATCTGTGAAGGTCAAAAACCTCCAGAGGTGAACAGCTGCTGCGGCGGAACTGGGAGGAAAGCCGCCATGTGCATCAGCCCTGATCGTTATGCCGCTTTTTTTTGACCATTTGGAAAAAAGTTTTGTGCAGAGCGGCTATGCAGTGGCCGCGGTGCTCGCTCAGGCAATAATCATTGCTGCCTTTGCGGGCCGCCCCGGCTGTTGCCGCCACAGTGTAACGTCAACGCAGAGATCTAAGGCGCGGTAGCCAGCGACGATCCCGATCACCGCGAGCCCCGGTCAGTTTCGGAAACCCGAGTTTGCTCCAATGGATGTGGTTCGATTGCTTCGGGCGGGGTGTCGAGCGTCTGCGGGCGGCACGAAAAGACCGTCTTCCATATACAACTACGGCTGTTCTTCGAAGGTTTTACCTGTTCGTGCCTCCAGTCGATACCGGTTGCCGGGGTAGATAAGGCGAGCAGTGGAGACAACCTGTCGCCCGGACCATGTGCGGCGGCGAATTGCCAGGCACGGTTCGTTCTTAAGGATTGTCAACAGTTTGCATTCCCAGGATTGCGGCATTGCCGCCTCGACAATGTGTTCGGATCCGCTGAGTGGTGCAGCTGTGGTCAGATAGGCGTTGGGCGTCAGTGACTTGAAGTCCTGAGCCAGGTAGTCGGGCGCTGCTGCCGGGTTTACGAAGCGGTCCTCGATCTGGACTGGGACGCCGTTTTCGCTGTGCACGATCAGGGAGTGGAACACGGGTGCCCCGATATCGAGCTCGAGAGCGTCGGCTGTCTCCGGAGAGGCGGTTTCCCGCGCCAAAATTACCACGGATGCCTCGTGGGTATGGCCTCGCTCGGTGATTTCCTCGGCGATGTTACGAACTTCGAAGAGGGCGGAATAACCCTTGCGCTCAGCGACGAATGAGCCAACGCCCTGGATGCGGACAAGCTCGCCTTCACTAGCAAGCTCGCGCAGGGCGCGGTTGGCTGTCATCTTGCTTACGCCGAGTTCCGTCACGAGCTCGTTTTCGGAAGGGACGCGGTGCTTTGGGGGCCATTCGCCGCTATGGATGCGGTCGAGGATCATCTGCTTGACGCCGGCGTAGAGCGGTGCGGTATCGTTGTCCCGCTTCATCTCGCTTTGACGCTTCATTGGCTATTCCTTTCGCAGCGGCGGAATCCGCTCAGGCCGTCGACTTTCCACTTGCATAACACAAAATATCACATATGGTACCATATACAACCTCTCGAAAGATCGACCAGATCAAAGTCGACATCGGGCAAGCCGGCGAAGAACGGTATCGGACCGCAAGGTCAACAGTCACTTCAGAGGAGAATCAACCAATGACATTCCGCACGCTTCTTCTTTCTGGCGCTGTCGCGCTTTCTGCTTTTGCTGGTCCGGTCGCCGCCAAGGACTGGAAGGCTGCAACGATCACGTTGGAGGGTGCCTATGCGCCCTGGAACATGACCAATGCCGATGGCACGCTCGGCGGTTTCGAGCCTGAGCTTGCAAAGATCCTGTGCGAGCGCGCCAAGATCGAATGCACGCTCGTCGCCTCCGATTGGGACGGCATGATCCCGGCACTCAATGCCGGCAAGTTCGACGTCATCATGGATGCACTGTCGATTACCGATGACCGCAAGAAGGTCATTGGCTTCACGATCCCCTATGCTGCGACGCCCGCGGCCTTCGCAACCGCCAAGGATAGCCCGCTCGCCAAAGCAGCCGGAACCGGCGCGACGATCAAGATGGCGCCCGGCCAGACCGGCGTTAAGGAGGTCGATGCGCTGAAGGAAGCCTTCAAGGGCAAAACGATCGGCATTCAGGCGGCGACGGTCTATGCGAAGTTCGTCTACGACAATTTCGGCGACATCGCAGAAATCCGCGAATACAAGACCGGCGCAGACCGGGATCTCGACCTTCAGAACGGACGCATTGATCTCGGTTTCGACGATGCCGTCTATTTCGCCAATGCCTTCCAGTCCGCAAACGACAGCCTGACCTTCACCGGCCCTGAAATCGTCGGCCCGATCTGGGGCGAGGGCGAAGGCCTCGGCGTACGTCAGGCCGACACGGATCTCCGCGACAAGTTCAACGAAGCGATCAAGTCGGCGCTTGCCGACGGGACTGTGAAGCAGCTGTCGATGAAGTGGTTTAAGGTCGACGTCAGCCCGCAGAACTGATTTCCGGCAAGGCCGGACATCACGGTCTCCGGCCATGATGCCGGAGACCGCATGCTATTCTGACACCGCCGGGTTTGCGGCGGGCGCGGGGAACATGACATGGCAACACTGGAACTGATTGGATTCGGCTCGACCGGATGGGGTGCGCTTCTCCTGCTTGCAGCACTCATGACGTTGTGCGTGACTGCAAGCGCGCTGGCGATCGGAGCTGCGCTGGGGGCGATCATCGCTGCCGCAAAACTCTCTGGAAAAGCGGCTCTCGTTACCCTCGGCAACGTCTATACGACCGTTTTTCGCGGCGTGCCTGAACTCTTGATCATCTATCTGATCTACTTCGGGGGCTCGTCCGCCGTCACCTCGATCGGCAAGGCCATGGGCTATGAGGGCTTCCTGGGCATGCCTTCGTTTCTCGCCGGTGCGCTCGCGGTCGGCATCATATCGGGCGCCTACCAGGCAGAGGTGTTTCGCGGGGCATACCTTGCCATTTCCAAAGGTGAACTGGAAGCGGCCAACGCCATCGGCATGAACAGCAGCCTTCGGTTTCGCCGGGTTATCATCCCGCAAGTGCTGCGTTTTGCCGTCCCAGGCCTTGGAAACGTGTGGCAGCTCAGCCTCAAGGATTCGGCACTGATATCGGTGACGGGTCTCGCCGAACTGATGCGCACCAGTCAGGTCGCGGCTGGTTCGACGCGGCAGTATTTCCTGTTTTTCATTGTCGGCGGCATCCTCTATCTCGTCCTGACGAGCCTCTCCGACCGCATCTTCAATGGCGCCGAGCGGCGCGCCAATCGCAGCATGCCGACAGCGGCCATGGGAAAGGCGTGAGGTGACATCATGGACTTTGCTTTTCTCCTCCAGACAATGACAACCCTGCTCAAGGCCGTTCCGATGACCTTGGCGCTGTTTTCTCTGTCTGTCTTTGTCGGTGGTCTTCTTGCGCTGCTGATCGTGTGGATGCGTGTCGGCGGCAACCCGGTACTCTCCGCATTTGCAAAGGGCTACATCTTCGTCTTCCGCGGCTCGCCGCTGTTGATCCAGATGTTTCTCGTCTTCTACGGCCTTGGCCAGTTCGGGTTCATCCGCTACTCCTTCCTGTGGCCGTTCCTGCGAGAGCCGTTTGTCTGCGCCGTACTGTCTCTTGCGCTTTGCACCGCGGGCTACTCGGCCGAGATTTTCCGCGGAGGAATTCGCGCCGTCTCGCCACGCGAGATCGAGGCCGCCCGCTCGATCGGAATGTCCGGCGCTCTGCTCGTTCGCCGCATCCTGGCGCCAATTGCATTCCGGCACGCGCTCCCGGCCTATTCCACCGAGATCGTCCTGATGATGAAGTCGACAGCGCTTGCAAGCCTTGTGACGGTCTGGGAGGTGACAGGCGTGGCACAGCGTCTGATCTCGCAAACCTATCGCACGATGGAGGTGTTCCTCTGTGCGGCCATCATCTACCTCGTTCTCAACTTCATCATCCTGCAGGCAATGTCCCTGCTCGAATATTCGCTCTCGCGTCATCGTCGTGCGGTTCCGCCGGCGCTGAAGGCCTGAGAGACTGAACGGACACGATTGGAGCTTCCATGCCAGGCGTTACCCGACTTTCCGTCCGCAACATCCGCAAGAGCTTCGGTACGCACGAGGTCCTGAAGGGCATCTCGCTCGATGCTCAGGATGGCGACGTCATCTCCTTGCTCGGGGCCTCGGGCTCGGGCAAATCCACCTTCCTACGTTGCATCAACCTCCTGGAGACGGCAACCGATGGCGAGATCTGGGTCGACGGTGAACAGATCCGGATGATCCACAAGGGCGGCACGAGCCGTCCTGCCAGCCAGAAACAGGTCGATCATATTCGATCGGAACTCGGAATGGTGTTCCAGTCCTTCAATCTGTGGTCACACATGACGATCCTGCAGAACGTCATCGAGGGGCCGGTGCATGTGCTCAAACGCCCTCGGTCGGAGTGCATTGCCGAGGCGGAGGTCCTGTTGAAGAAGGTCGGAATAGCCGACAAGCGGCACGCCTATCCTGCGCATCTGTCCGGCGGCCAGCAGCAGCGTGCCGCCATTGCCCGTGCGCTTGCGATGAAGCCGAAGGTCATGCTGTTTGACGAGCCGACCTCGGCTCTCGACCCAGAGCTTGTTGGCGAGGTGCTGCGGGTCATGCGCTCTCTGGCGGAGGAGGGCATGACCATGCTTGTCGTCACGCACGAAATGAGCTTCGCCCGCAACGTCTCCAATCGCGTCGTCTTCATGAAGGAAGGGCTGGTCGAAAGCAGCGGTACGCCCGACGAGATGTTCGGTGGGAGCGCAACGCCGGCTTTTCGCCAGTTCATCGGTCATTTCGGGACAGGGCAATGACTGTTGTCGTCGAGACCTGCATCGGCTGGCGTGACGTTGCGCGCGTCGCGAACGGGGAGGCGCTTGCATTGTCTCCTTCCGCCTTGGCACGTGTGGAGAGTGCCAGCCGGATCGTCGAGCGGATCGTCGAGACCGGCGTGCGTGCCTACGGCATCAATACCGGCGTCGGTGCCCTGTCGGATACAGTTGTCGACCGCAGCTCGCAGAGCCGCCTGTCGCGCAACATCGTCCTCAGTCACGCCTGTGGTGTCGGCGAGCTCTTGGCGCCACGGGAGGTTCGAGCGATCCTGGCGGCTCAAATTGCAAACTTCGCTCACGGCCATTCGGGCGTCAGGACTGACATCCTCCGGTATCTGACTGCCTTCCTGGATCATGATCTCATTCCGGACGTGCCCTCGAAAGGCTCGGCCGGATACCTGACGCACAATGCCCACACCGCACTCGTTCTGATTGGCGAGGGAAGCGCAAAGGTGAGGGGCAAGACCCTGAAGGGTGGCGAGGCGCTTAGCGCCATTGGCCTTGCACCGCTCGTGCTTCGCGCCAAGGAGGGGCTCAGCCTCGTCAACGGCACGGCTTGCGCGACCGGCCTGGCAAGCGTTGCCCTCTCACGGGTCCTCCACCTGCTTGACTGGGCAGATGCGGTTGCCGCGCTGACCCTCGAGGCCGCCGGATGCCAGATGGCTGCCTTCGACGAAACCGTGCTGGCCCTGCGTCCGTCGCGCGGCATCGCCGAGGTTGGTGCATCGTTGCGCCGTCGGCTGGCTGGCAGCGGCCTGGTAACGGCTGCCCTTGGCAAGCGAACCCAGGATGCCCTCAGCCTGCGCTCGGTCCCACACGCGCATGGCGCCGCCCGCGACGTCTTTGCCAATGCGTCAGATGTCGTCGATCGCGAACTTGCCTCGGTGACCGATAATCCGGCTATCTCGGGCACACCTGACGACCCGGTGGTTTCGTCCGAGGCGCACGCCGTCGCGCCCGCTCTTGCGCAGGCATGTGATAGCCTTGCGATTGCCATCGCCCAGATATCGGCAATGAGCGAGCGCCGTATGGACCGGCTCGTCAATCCGCTTGTCAGCGGTCTGCCGCCGTTCCTGGCAAGGGACGCCGGCAGCAATTCGGGTTTCATGATCGCGCAATATACGGCCGCCGCACTCAGCAACGAGAACCGCAGGCTGGCGGCACCCGCTTCCACCGACGGCGGCCTGACGTCAGGTCTGCAGGAAGATTTCCTTGCTCATCCCACTGCAGCGGCAAACAAGCTTCTGCAGGTCATCGACAACGCCGAGTATGTCGTCGCAATCGAACTGATGGCGGCTGCCCAGGCACACGATTTTCTTGAGCCGACCGCAAACCGGGCCAAGGGGACCGAGGCAATCCATCGCACAGCGCGCAAGGTCGTTTCGAACTATGGTGACGATCGTCCCCTGGCCGGTGACATGGAAGCCCTTCGAATGCTGATCCGCACCGAAGCGCCTCCGGACATGATTTAGGAAACGGATATGACAGCTCTATTCGATGTAGCCGTGATCGGCCTTGGTGCCATGGGATCTGCCACGCTCTCCTTTCTCGCCGAGCGGGGCGCCAAAACGATCGGCATCGATGCCTTTTATCCGGCTCATGCGCTGAGCTCGTCCCACGGAGACAGCCGCCTCATCCGGCTTGGCTATTTCGAGGATCCGTCCTACGTTCCGTTGCTGCGGCGCGCCTATCGAAACTGGAACGTGCTTGAAGCACGGCTTCGGGCGGAAATCCTGACAATCACCGGCGTCCTCCAGATTGGCGCAAGCGACAGCAAGATCGTGTCAGGAACCCGTGCGTCCTGCCAGATGCACGGCCTGGCGCACCAGATCCTCGACAAGGAGGAAATGAACAGACGATTTCCCGCCTTCCAGCTCGATGACGAGGAGATCGCGGTCCTCGATCCGCAAGGCGGCTATCTCCGGCCGGAACTGGCGGTAATGGGCTACCTCAAGCTTGCGGCACAGGATGGTGCTGTCCTTCATTTCGGGGAACGTGTGATTGCAATCGAACCTGACGATGTGGGCGTGACGATCCGCTCCGCAGATGGTCAGTATCGCGCCAGGAAGGTCGTGGTTGCCACCGGGTCGTGGATCGCCGAGCTTGTTCCGGAGTTGCGAACACTGGCGACCCCGATCCGCCAAGTGGTCGCATGGTATCAGCCGAAGGATGGCTTCCTGACCCAGCCGCAGCGCATGCCGTGTTTCCTGCGAGACGAAGGGGCGGAGGGCTCCTTCTTCGGATTTCCCGCAATCGGGGTGGACGGGGTGAAGATCGGCCGGCACGCCCATTTCCGTGAGCCGATCGATCCCAACCAGCAAAATCCGCCGGTGAACGACAGAGATACGGCGCTCCTTGACGGCTTCGTCGGCAAGCGCGTGCCCGGAGCGGCCGGTCAGCGCGTGAACACGGTGACCTGCCGTTACACCATGCTTCCCAGCGAGGATTTCCTGCTAGATCTTGCTCCGGGCAATCCGAATGTGGTGGTCGCCTCGCCCTGCTCGGGACACGGTTTCAAGTTCACGAGTGTGGTCGGCGAAATTCTTGCCGACCTGGCGCTTCAGGGGGAAACCGGTCTTCCCGTTTCTGCCTTTTCCTTCAAGGCCCTTAACCGCTTCGTGGCTACCGGCAAAGCCGGGTCTGGGGCAGCGTCAGTTTAGGCGCAGTCCGCTCTCGGCGTCAAAGAGGTGGATTGCCTCTGCGGCGAAGGATAGCGTCAGCCGCTGGCCGTTTTCCAACAGGGTGCGCGGCGGCAGGCAGGCCATGATCCGCTGCGTTCCAGCAAGGGCGGTCACCACAAGTTCCGGGCCGGTCAGCTCGGCGACCTCGCATGTCGCCTCGATCGTATGCTCGCACGAGCCGGGTCCAAATGCTTCCGGACGAATCCCCGCAATCAGCTTCATGCCGTCGCCTGGCTTCGTTTCAAGTCCGCGCGGAATGGGCAGCACCATGTCGCTGCCGTCGACCTGAAGCTCGCTGCGGCGTGCGGTAACACGCAAAAGGTTCATCGGTGGTGCGCCGACGAAGGTGGCGACATAGAGGGTTGCCGGTCGGTCGTAGATTTCGGATGGCGACCCGAGCTGCTCGATCCGCCCGTCACGCATCACTGCGATGCGGCTGGCAAGCGTCATCGCCTCGATCTGGTCATGCGTTACGTAGACGACCGTTGTCTTAAGCATCTGATGCAGGCGCTTGAGTTCGGTTCGCATCTCCATGCGCAGCTTCGCATCAAGATTGGACAGTGGTTCGTCAAAGAGGAAGACCTCCGGTTTGCGCACCAGCGCCCGGCCGATTGCCACGCGTTGGCGCTGACCCCCCGACAGCTGGCTTGGCTTTCGCTCGAGCAGGCTTTCGATCTGCAGCAACTTCGCGGCATCGCGTACCGCACGGTCGCGCTCCTCTCCCGGAACTTTGCGCATTTCCAGACCGAAACCGATATTGCGGTGCACGGTCAGGTTGGGATAGAGGGCATAGGACTGGAAGACCATGGCGATGTCGCGGTCCTTCGGATGCACTCCAAGGACGGAGCGGCCGCCGATGCGAACGTCGCCGCTCGTTGCCTCAGCCAATCCGGCAAGGATGTTGAGCAGGGTGGACTTTCCACAGCCTGACGAGCCGAGCAATACCAGAAATTCACCGCTTTCGAGCGCAATGTCGATGCCCTTTAGCGTTTCGACATCGCCGTATGTTTTGCGGATGTTTTTGATTTCGAGCGCACTCATTGAGCCATGTCCTTGGATGCGGGTTCGCTGCCGTAGCTGCGTGGAAGGGTGGAAATGGCCCGAGAGGCAACCTGTGTCCCCATGTCTAGGCAGGCGGCAAGCGGCATCCCTCTCGTCAATGCCGCAAGAAAGCCGGCATTGAAGACATCACCGGCACCAATCGTATCGACGACCGTGACGATCGGGGCGACCACCGAGATGCATTGTCCGTCGGCTCCGATGGCAAGGGCGCCATCCGCGTCGCGCTTGACGACGACGATCGCACCATCTGGCATATGGGATCGGAGTTCGGCGGCTGCCTGCGCGGGATTGTCGAGGCCGGAAAGCGTGGTCGACTCCACCTCGTTGAGAAGCGCGATCGCACAGCGCGATAGCCAGCGTCGCGTGGCATCGCAGTTTTCGCTGGTCCAACCGTCGAGCGGCCAGCCTGTGTCGAGGGCAACGTCGATCCGATGCGCGTCCGCCCAATCGAAGAAGGCCTCGTAGTCCCGTGTCAGGTCCTCCGTCAGGAACGATCCGCAAAGCAGCAGGCAGCCTCCGGCGAGCCGCGTGCCATCGAGAACTGAAAGGACATCGGACAGGCTGAGGCGTGGGAGGTGACCGCGGGTCGTGAAGAAGGTGCGCTCGCCGTCGGGATGGGTGATGCCGACCGAAAGCGTCGTCTGCTCCGGGCGAACCGGCCAGTTAAGGGCGCGCTTCCCGAAAGTCTCGCTGAGCCATTTGCCGAACTGGTCATTGCCGACATTTGCGGCAATTTCGAAGGGAATGCCGAGCCCGTCCCAGGCAAGGGCGCTGTTGCCGGCTGCACCGCCGACACGCAATTCGTCATGGTCGACGATGATTTCGGTACCCGCCTTCGGCCAGGGTGCGGCTGGGCCAAGGATGAGGTCGACATTGACATTTCCGACGACGGCAAGAGGGCGCATCATTCGCTCCGGGTGATCTTGGTCGAGCGCACCGGCGTGCCGGCGTTGTCAACACGGGCGTCGGCGAAGGCAATCATCAGACGCTGGGCAGTAGGCAGCATCGCAAAGATTGCGGCAAGACCGGATGCAGGTTTGAAGCCGATGGTGACCGCACCCGGAACAGGGTCGTCTCCAGAAGCGTCGAAGATGACAACGGGTGCACCGGTCTCGACGACTGATACGGCCATGGCTGTCACCAGAGCGGCCGTGCTGTCCTGTCCCCTGAAGAGAACGACGCCGATCGCCGGGTCGAGCATCTCCATCGGTCCGTGCCGCAACTGCCCGCCCTCCAGTGAAAAGCAGGGTCGACGGGAGAGTTCGGTCAGGCCGAGCGCCAGCGCCTCTGCGAGGCCCTGCAGCCGCCGGCCCGAGGTAACGACCGTAGCCACCCGGCTCAAGGCGGTAAGGGCAGGATCTATGCTTGGCGCTTCCGGTGCGGTAAGTGCAGCGAGCGCTGCGGCGGGATCCTCGCCAAGGGCAGCCAGCACCGCAAGATGAAGGGCAAACGAGACCGTCAGGCTGCGCGTTGCAGCAAAGGCGAGTTCCGTTCCACCGGCGCCGACAAGGGACGTTGCGGTGCGGGCCAGGAAGGATCCGTCCTCGAGCGTCAGCCCGAACGTGTCCGGGCTGCCCCCGGTTTCCGAGAACCAGCGCACGACCTCGGCGCTCTCGCCCGATTGAGAGGTGATGATGACGGTTCTGCCGTCAAGCGTCAGCGGCTGCCCGAGCTGCTCAGACAAAGGCAGGGCGATCGCATCGATGCCGATCACCCGGTAGAGCGGCTCGACAGCGCGCCCAACCGCATGTGATCCGCCCATGCCGAGGAGGAGGAGCCTTCCGGTTTTCTTCAACGATGCGGCGATGGCCTCTGCGGCCTCCCTGGCGCCATGAAAGGAGGCGAGGGCGTCGGAATGCTGGCGTTCCATCTCGCGATTGATCGCAATCAGGCCGATGGGTCGTGTCGTTTCCATGGTGTTTGTCATCCCTTGACGCCGCCGCTTGTCAGCCCGGAAATCAGGGCGCGTTGCATGATGAGACCGACGAAAACTGGTGGCAGGGCGGCGAGCACACCGGCAGTTGCGATCAGGCCGTAATCCGAGACACGACCACCTGCCAGATCGGCGATGGCGACCGTGAGTGTCTTGGCGCGCTGGTCGGACGTGAAGAGAAGCGCGTAGAAGAATTCATCCCAGCCGAGCAGGAAGGCAAAGAGTGCGGAGGTTGCGACCACCGGCATGGCAAGCGGCAGCGTGATGATCTTCCAGGTCTGGAGCAGGCCTGCACCGTCGATCATCGCCGCGGCTTCGATCTCCTTGGGAATGGAATCGAACCCGGATTTCATGAGCCACGTTGTGAACGGCGCAAGGATCGTGAGATAGACGAGTGCAAGGCCAAAAACGTTGTTCAGCATGCCGAGATGGGCAAGACCCATGTAGAGCGGTACGGCAAGCGCAACGGGTGGCAGCATGTAGGTGGCGATCACCATTGAAAGCGACCATCCGACGGAGGGCGTGCGCGATACCGCCCAGCCCGCCGGAATGGCAAGTGCAATCGCCGCGATCGTTGCTATGCCAGCAACCTCGATGCTGTTCCTCAGCGACGCGGTGAACGCCGCGCCGGCGCTGTTTTCGAGAGTCGACAAAAGCACGCCGTACCGCGAGAAATCAGCTGACTGCGGCCACCAGCGTAGCGGCTTGGCGGAAAGATCGGCAGCCGGCGAAATGCTCATGACAAAGAGCCACAGGACAGGCGCCAGGATGACAGCGGCAAGCAGCAAGGCACAGGCATGGATGAAGATTGAGAAACATAGGCTCTTGCGTTCCATCAGGCAGCACTCCCGGCAGTCTTGCGCACCAGCGCCGCATAGGCGAGGGCAAGCAGCGTCACCAGCAGTGTGACGATCAGTGCGAGTGAAGCACCAGAACCGGCCCGCTGGAACGAGAAGGCTTCCTGGTAGACCAAGATCGAGAGCGTTCTCGTGCTGTTGGCGGGGCCGCCGCGTGTCATCACCCAGATGATGTCGAACACCTTAAACGCCTCGATCGTCCGCAGAACCAGGGCGACCATCAGCGGGCCGGCGAGATAGGGCAGGATCACGAAGCGAAAACGCGCAAAAGCGCCGGCACCATCGACGAGCGAGGCAGCCGTGATATCGCGGGGTACAGCCTGCAGGGCGGCAAGCGCGATCAGGGCCACCAGGGGGAAATTCTTCCAGCAGTCAGCGACAATCAGTGCGGCAAGCGCCGTTCCCGGTTCTCCGAGCCACGAGCGATAGGTATCGATGAGGCCGATCTGCGTCAGCGCCGCGTTGAGGGCGCCATATTCCGGATTATAGATCAGTCGCCAGAGTGTTGCGTTCACGACTGTCGGCAGTGCCCAGGGCAGGATCATCAACGCGCGCAACACGGCCCGTCCCTGGAAATCCTGGTTCAGTAGGAGTGCCGCAAGAACGCCGATCACCATCTCGGCGGCAACGGAGATGACCGCAAACCAGGTGGTCGTTATCAGTGTCCGCTGGAAATTCGAGCCGGACATCATCTTCACATAATTTTCGATGCCGACGAAATTGCCGGCCGTGCCGACAAGCTTGGCGTCTGTAAAGGAGAGACCGACGGTGTCGACCAAGGGCCATCCGATGACGGCGATCATCACGACAAGAAGCGGCAACATCAAAAGCCACGCGCGGGTCGTCATCCAGGTGCCGTACATCGGGCGTCTCTCAATTCATCGGATTGGCAAGGTGAAGCCAGGCGGCATGTGCCGCCTGGGTGTCGCTATCGGTCAGAGACCACTGTTTTCGGCAGCCGATTTCAGGGCATCTTCCGGCGAGGACTGGCCGAGAAGAGACTCCTGGATCGCCTGCTGGAGTGCCGTAGATAGCTCCTGGTATTTCGGCGTGGTCGGGCGCGGATACATGGCGGCGAGACCGATCTTGGCCGCAGAGATCAGTTCCTCCTGACCTTTCGTGACAGCTGGGTCATCATAGGAGGATGCCCAGATCGGCAGGCTGAGCTTTGCGAACTGGTTCTGCGTTGCCTGGGAAGTCATGAAGGCCACGTACTTCCAGGCCTCATCGGGATGCTTACTTGCTGTGGTTACGCCGAGGCCCATCGAGCCGTTGACTGCCGATGCTTCGCTCTTGCCGGCCACGCCCGGAGCTGGGACGACGCCGACCTTGCCTGCGACCTTGCTGTCCTTCGGGTCATTCGCCATGTTGTACATGTAGGTCCAGTTGAGCGCGAAGGCGGCATCGCCGTTCTGGAAGACCTTGCGGACGTCTTCTTCGAGAAATTCCTTGGAATTCGGATTTGTCAGCCCGGACTTGTAGCTGGCGACCATGTAGTTCAGCGCATCTAGACCGCCGCCATTCTGGAAGGCCGGCTTGCCGTCCTTCAGGAAATCACCCTTGTAGGCGCTGACGAGCGTAGTATAGTCGCAGATCGCGGCTTCCGCCTGCGACCAGCTCCAGGCGATTGGCGTTGCAAGAAGGCCCTTGTCCTTGATGGTCTTTGCCTGCTCGGTCAGTTCGTCCCAGGTCTTGGGCGGCGCCTTGATGCCGGCTTTCTCAAGAATTTCCTTGTTATAGAAGAGGTACTTCGTGTCCAGGATCCACGGCATGCCGTAGTATTTTCCGTCATACTGGACCGTTGTCCATGCGCCGGGGAGGACACCTTTCTTCATGTCGTCGGTTATGCGCGACGTGACGTCGACGAGGACCTTGTTGGTTGCATATTCAGCTGGCCAGATCACGTCGAAGAGGACGACATCATAGCCACCGCCGGACCCTTGGGCGAGCACGGTCTTGTCATGCAGGCCTTCATAGGGGACGAATTCGAGATTGACCTTGACGTCCGGGTTTGCCTTGGAAAAGGCATCGGTCATGGAGCGAACATCGGCTTCGCTATAGGCCGCCTGCGCCATGAAGAGCGCGTTGATCGTGGTTTCGGCAAAGGCATGCGGCGCGAAGGACGCGCCGATCAGTGCAGCGCCAAGCATCGTCTTATGTAGTGACTTCAACATTCCAGCCTCCAGTTTTTGACATTCACCGTTTTCCAAGGGCGGCCGTCGCCGCCATCAGCATTCGAACAGGCGCCGGCGAAGCGGCTGCCAGGTGCGGAGCGTCGTCAGAGCATGTCGCTCTCTGCGTTCCCCGGAACTCTGTGGTTCCTTATTAAGTCAATTCTCTTGACTTATTTGTTCTTCAATATTCTACTGCTGTCAAGAGGAAATCAGGATGAACGATGCGCGGCCCATAAGGGCAAAGAGTGGGACAAATCATGAAGGCACCAGCGCCCATAACAGACGAGTGCTGATGGATGCGCTGCGGATGAACGGGGCCCTGTCGCGGGCCGACCTTTCTCGCGCGACGAAGCTCACGAAACAGACCATCTCCAATATCATCGACGAACTCGAGGAGGAGGGACTGGTAAGCGCGCTGGATGCGGTTCGCAAAGGCAGGGGACAGCCATCGACACCCTATGCACTAGTCCCGGAAGGTGCGTTTGCGATCGGACTGCAGATCGATCGGCACGTGACGCGGGCCGTCGCCGTCGATCTCGTCGGCAGCGTGCTCGCCCGAGCCGAAGCAAACTTGCCACCCATTGGTCCCTCCGGCGGTGTCGCGCTCATCTTGAAGCTTATCGAGAGAGTTCGCCTCGATCTTGCTGATATATTTGAACAATCAGAACGTCGTCTGGTTGGCCTCGGAGCCGCCATGCCCGGGCCGTTCGGCATCGATGCCGCCGTCGACGATCCGTGGATGATGGCGGCATGGCAGGCATTCCCGCTGATCGAGACGCTTTCCACCGGCACTGGCCTAAGTGTTCGCCTGCAAAACGATGCGGCCGCATGTGCAACTGCGGAGCGCATGGTCGGTGCTGCGAACGGGCTTGATCATGCCGTTTGCCTCTACCTGGGCTACGGCATCGGAGCCGGGCTCATTCTGGGGGGGGAGCTTTATAGCGGCGCCAACGGAAATGCCGGCGAGATCGGCATGGCCCTGCTTTCGGCGAGCGGCAGCCCGACTCCGCTCGAGCATCGCGCTTCGCTCGCGTCGCTCTACCAGCATCTGGGGATCGACCCGGCGGACACAGGCGTTTACGCGACGATTAACGCGCTGGCGCAAACGGACGACGCGAGAATTGAGAGCTGGATCGAAGAAGCCGTGATGGATCTGCGCTGGAGCATCCATCTGATCGAAACCATCTTCGACCCGCAGACCGTCATACTTTGCGGAGGGGCACCGGAAGCCCTCGCGCAGCGCCTGGTCGCGGCTGTGCATCCACTTACGCCGTCCCTCGCAGACCGGCGGGACCGGACCATTCCGCGGTTTCAACTCGGAATGACGGATTCATGGGCCGTCGCACGCGGTGCGGCCGCCGATCCCATCAGTCGCGCGTTCGATCCGAGCTTTGCGGCCATCCTGAAGGAATCGCTTTAGGATCAAGCCTCGCCAGGGGTACGACAGCCGGGCACCTCCGCCATTCACCAAATTCGGGGTCTTTTTTGCCTCATCGTTGCTGGGCCGGAGACTTGGCGATAACACAAAAAAGAAACCCGGTGCCATAGGCATCGGGTTTCCTTCGACTGCAGTTGAGGGGGGCGCAGTCAAATGCAACGGGCGTTGCGCCAAAAGAACTCGCGTCCTCCGCATTGGTTCCAAAATAAAAACGATCTCTTGCAACAACAGCATCCTGGGTGCCCGTCGGGCGAGGGCGGAACGGGAGACCGGTCTTGCTCTCCCCTCTGCCGAAGTCGGATAGCACAGATGCAGGTTGATCGCCTTTGGGGCCTTGCCGCTGCGATCCGGCTCGGTCGTAGGAAACCTGTTGCCCGTACCGTAATTCATAAAGGCCTGCGGCCGGAAGGCGGTTACGTGCACAAAGACATCTCTATCGCCGCCAATCTGGCTTGATGGAACCGAAGCCCTTGGCGGAATTGAAAAACTTCGCAGTGCCCTTGGCCATAGATCCTCCCATAGTTGAGCGAATGCTCGGTTTACGGTTGCGCAAGCGAAATCGCAGGGTCTGGAAGTGCCGGAGCCTCACGACATTGGAACGACGAGGAACGGATGACAACAAGAGTTTCCACGAATGTTCGCAGTTCAATCGTCCAACGCAGCAGTTCGTTCGAATGCCTTTGCCGACATTGCGTCCATCGTCGCGACGACCATTGCCTGCTAGCCGGAGATGGACGGCGCCTCTATCAAGGTCACTGAGGATGGCGGAGTTCTCATGCTCGAGGGGGAAGGCGCTATCGGCCCTGCCCTCGCCAGCGATATCGCAATGAGAAATATCGGCACGCGGTTCTTCAACCTTATCAGTCCATTATAGGCGTTTGTTTCGACTTTACTAGCGCGCTGTCTGACGCGTCTTTGGCGCGGGGCTGTGGGTCTGGCTCACCGTGGACGAGGGACGCTCAATAAGGTTTGAGACCGTCACCCTCCGGACCACGTGAAAGGATGATCGAGGTGTCCTGCCAGATGCGAAATCCACCGAAAAACGCGAGACGGTTGTCGCCTCTGATGCAGCCGCTGGGGAGTTCGTCAAGCTCATCGATCTGGCCTCCGCCGATCACAATGTAGTCGGGCAGCAAAGCGGCCTGAAGCCGTGCGACAACATCGAAAACGGACTCCTTCCACTTCTTGTGGCCGCGTCGAACGAGACCTCGCTTCCCAACATAATCCTCGAATGTTAGCTGCTTTCTGTAGGGCAAGTGTGCGAGCTCCAGCGGTTGAGCCACGCTTTCCATCACCATGGCCGATCCCAGGCCTGTTCCGAGGCCGAGAAACAACAGCCGCCCGCCCTTGTAGCTTCCTATTGCCTGCATAAGGGCGTCGTTGACGAGCTTGACTGGCTTTCCGAAAGCCTGGGAGAAATCAAAACCTTTCCACCCTGGCCCGAGGTTCGCGGGTTCCAGCGACGGACGGTTGTTGCGAACGGGACCCGGGTAACCGATCGATAGCACGTCATAGTCGATATCTTTCGCCATCAGCTTGATGGCATCGACCGCCTGCCGGGCTGAGAGTGCCGGTCCAGACCTGGTTTTTCGCTCTTCCACACCACGGGCAAGAATCTTCATGTTGTTGCCGCCGATATCAACGGCAAGAATCCGACGGTCAATGGTTTCGATGTGGCTCGTCATGCTCGCCCTTTTTACTTACCCGGCTTACTTAGATAACGCTCATCGGCGTTTGATAAAGGGGCCGTCATCCCCAAAAAAAACGACATGCAAAAGTCAAAGTGCGGTGGCCCGGAACGGGCGTCGGCGCTATGCGGATGAGAGCGAAGACACGGCAAGGCATGGCACTCGCCTGAGCCACTCTCACACTCTGGATATGGAAAAATCGTTGACAGCACCGCGCTTGGCCGAAACATTGGCTCGGGCAACCGCTGGCGCGGGTTGCTGAAACAGCACTTTCCGAGGAGTAAACTACACTCCGCCATTCGATCTCAGCCAAAATTGAAGCCTTTAGCCGGTCTGGTGAACCATCTTAGACACCAGGACGCTTGCAAGCATTACCCAAGGGGATGGAAATGACAGCAGATGAACGCATGATGTCACAGATGACCAGCAAGAAGGGCTTCATCGCCGCCCTTGATCAGAGCGGTGGGTCCACGCCGGCTGCGTTACGACTCTATGGCATCGCTGACTCCAACTACAGCGGCGAGGAGGAAATGTTTCGACTCATGCATGCGATGCGTGTGCGCATCATGACAGCGCCCGCCTTCACCGGTGACAAGATCATCGGGGCCATCCTGTTTGAAAGGACGATGGATGGAGATGCCGGTGGAAGGTCCGTCCCGTCGTTCCTGTGGGAGGATCGCGGCGTCGTCCCATTTCTGAAGGTCGACAAGGGACTGTCTGCCGAGGAGAACGGCGTTCAAGTCATGAAGCCGATGCCCGATCTCGACGCGCTCCTGGCCCGTGCCGTGAAGAAGGGAATTTTCGGAACGAAGATGAGGTCCGTGATTGCTCACGCTGACCGGGCGGGGATCGCTGCCGTAGTGAAGCAGCAATTTGATGTAGCTCGGCAGATCATCGGTCACGGACTTGTTCCGATCATAGAGCCGGAAGTGTCGATCAAAAGCCCCACCAAGGGGGAAGCGGAGGAGATCCTGCGCGAAGAGCTCGCCCGGGGACTCGACGCGCTTCCAGTGGGCGAGCGGGTGATGATCAAGCTCACCATTCCGACCGTTTCCGATTTCTACAAACCGCTTATCGACCACAGGTCGGTTGTTCGGGTGGTGGCCCTTTCTGGTGGCTACAGTCGCGCAGATGCATGCGAGAAGCTCACCCACAACCACGGCATGATTGCGAGCTTCTCACGAGCTCTGACAGAAGATCTTCGAGACTCGATGAGCGACAAGGAGTTCGACGCGAGCCTCGCAAGGACGGTCGACGAAATTTACAGCGCGAGTGCGTCCACAATCTGAATTGCCAATGTCACAAGCTTGAGCCACGAAAAAGGGGCAGCGGGAGATGTGCCGTCGCCTGTCGGCCTCCGTTCAATATCGGTCACCGGTCCGAGGCAGGTGCACGATCAGAACTGGCGGTCGCTGGGGGCAGGGCGATTGTCTCGCCTTGATGGGTTTGAATCTTCGCCAAACGCCGCTTCGCCAATAGAGCCGCCACGTCAGACCACTCCTGACGCACGAGATTTCTACGTCCGGAAAAAAGGCCGGCACCTCCCTCGGCACCGACCTCTTCGATCTGTCTCAATGGCAACTTCCAGTACATCCGTGGTCAATTGTTTGCCGCGTCTCGAAACGTTACGTTGTTCAGTCCGAAGGCACGTTAAAGTTGACCTACCAAAAATGTCGGGCAGGACTTTTACATTGAATAGGACCACTGGCCCGGCGAAGATTTCTTCAAGCTTGCCCCGGCGCTGCGATCTCTGGACTGTTCGTTAGGAGACGAACAACTTCCGCGGACAGCTCGGCTACGTCATAAACTATAGCTGCTCCGTGGGCGCTAGTTGCCGTTGTGACGATCTGTGTTCGATGAGGTAGCGCAACCAATGACACCACCTGGTCGGGGTTTATGAAGACAGGCATCGATGCTTGCCCATTCAATGTCAATCGCACAAGCTTCATTGACGCTCTCCGTTCAAGAGTGATCTCGCGCAATAAACGCAACACTTCAATTTGAGTTCACCCCAAGCCCGGCGCAGGTTTATAACCTTTTCGGCGCCTTTCGGTACGTCAGCGCACACAGGGGGATGGTGCCCCGACGGGGCGGAAACAATCTTGAAATGGTGGAGAGGCCCGTCTTTCGCGGTGGCAACGACTTCTCATCCGGCCACTGGACAGGCCAAGGATTGCCGACGGCCGATGCTGAGGATCCCTTGAAACTTTTCCTGGAAGTCCAGTGGCAGAACATCGCGCATCGTAATCGCAGCGGCGCGGGAGTGCCAGGCTAAGCAGCTGCTGATGACAATTCCAGGCATTGGCGCCGTCACGGCCGTCTCCTGCGTCGCAACGATTGAAGATCCAGAAAATTTACCGACGTCACGCTCGGTTGGCATCTCACCGTGATTGTCGCCGCGCAGGGCTCTCACCAATGGTTGTAGATCCACCTAAGACTGGCTGCTGCGAGCAGCAAAACAAAGACCGTATATAAGAAACGTTTTTGCCATCTCCGCTCTCTTTAAACGCGAACGTACAAGCAATATGCAGCCGGCGCGAAGTGAATGCGCCTGCTGCGTGCCGCTCAGCTACTCGCCGTCTCGAACCCGCTGAATGTAGCGCTTTCTGTCCTCCTCGGTTGCGCCAATCGATAGGTCCTGCCCCAGCTCAATACGCTGGGCTACAGGATGCCAGGGCCGTCCGGGGTTCTCCTTGGTCCATAGCTGCCTCGCACGTCGTTCGATTTCAGCGTCTTCCAAGCTGGTCTCCTCCGTTTCAACGAAGGTAGCACGGGTGGACTTTGGGCACGAGCTGGCTTGATGGAGCCTTTACAGAGCTATGGCCAATCCGAAATTGTTTTCCCGACAGATTACCGCGCCGTTCGGCTTCTCCACAGGTTGAGACCTGATGTTTGATATTCTAATGCTGACTCGATGCTTATTGGCGCGCGCTGGCTGTGCGACTTGCGACTACAAGCTGCAGGGTCAGTTCCTACCGTCCGCACCTCCAGGGGTCATTTTCTCAATTGGTCCGACACGCCACACACTCGGTTGGAAAAAAGCCCCGCTTATGCGAGCGGGGCAGGTGGTGACGAGGAAAGGAAAGAGGGGTGTGCGTAGGCCCTCTTCTGCGCCAAAAACAATCTAGCTTGCCGATTGGTTCCCGTCATCTAGCGTACAAATTAGAAGAGGCTTAAACATGTGCGCTCGCCGTAGCGCGACAGGACGCCGCAGTCGTTCGTCGAAGCTCAGGTCGTTTCCACGAGCTTGATCGAGGAGCTCCCGACAGGCCGTTGTTATGCCGGTCAGACCGAGCGCATTCATTTGCTCCAGTGTCGGATGTGTCAGCATCTGATGTCCTCTTTATTGATAGTAGGTTTTGCCGCGGATATTGCCGTGCTGCGGCGCCGGCTTCACGGCCTCGCTCATGGCCGGGGCCTGATCGAGACCGGATAGCTCAGGGCGTTAATTACCAGCGCCCGTTCGCAAGCCAGCTCACGTCGATCCGATTGCTGACGACGCGCCAGGGAGAGGACGCCTTGAGCAGATCGATACCCCGGTTCCGGGTGGGGCGATCGCTGAGTAGACGCTCGATAAACGTCGCCGTATTGGTCCGACCTTTGCTGCTTCACTGGGCAACGAGTGGGGTGTTGTGTTTGCATAATGTTGGTGCGCCTTGGGCATGTGTTCATTGACGGTGACGCGGCCTGCGCGCTGCGAGCTCCGGATGTGACTTGCGACACGTTTGTGATCGAAGAAGATCTCGAGCACTCGATACGTCAGCATGACATCGACCCGTCTTCCGATCAGCGCATGCGGCACGGAATAGAAGGTCTTGTCGACCTCGATATGGACCTTCGCCGTCTTCCATTCCGCGTGTTCGAACGGCGTTGAAGGCACCTCTCCAGCTGGGTGCGCTCGACCTCATCGAACAGCGCGCGTCGAGACTATCCATATAGCCGCATCGCTAGGGTATTGAGATCTTCGATCAAGGCGCTGATACGGATAGTAAGATCGACACGGCGAAAGAAGCGCTCGTTGCGAAGCCTGGCCAAGACCCACCTCTCCAAAATCAAAACTGTCCCTTCAACGGACTAATCTCGCCGGCCTGCCGGAACAACGGTTGTGTCGTAGTGCTCGGCGAAAGCGGCAAATGTCGCATTCAATGTCGGCTCGAACAAAAGAGCCCTGGCCACCGCTGACTTGAGGTTGTCGTCGATCGAGGTCTTGGTACGCCACCGAAGAAGCTGACGGCTCGCTGGTTGGCCTCAATCCAATCCGGCAGCTTCTGATTGACGCTGGCATAGGCGAAGGTCAGTTGCAAGGCGCTAAGCACAGCCGCGCGGATCTCGCCAGTCGACGGATCGATGATCGGGATCGTGTGGCCAGCATAGTCGCCTTCCATCGCCACGCCATCAACATGGCGGGGTGCGGTAGGTGGGCTTGAAGGCCTTGAAGGGGATCGACTTCAGGATCGGAATTGGCGTCGCCTGGAGCCGGAGGACCCGACCGCCACGCGCGACGACATCGTCGATATCGCACGGTCGATGGCGCGGGCGAAGCGGTGATCGCAATCTAAATGATCACCGGACTGCGTACCTGAAGCGACCATGGTCGCAAGCCCATACAGCGCGACAACCGGCCCAGGATCGCGACGACCGTACACGAATTCCGGCAGTCGACGAAAATGGTGGCTGGTTTCGTAAATGGCAAAGACGCCAGTTGGAACCGGTCGATCATTCGTCCGTTTGCGCAATGCGCCGTCTGTCAGTGCGGTGCTTGCCGGAAGTCACCGGTGTCGGAACCCCAGCGGTCGCATGCGCCTTTCACTCTTGTCTTGGCCTCGTCGAAAGCCTCTTCGCCATACAAGGATATGAAGCTCTGCTCATAGTATCCGTTGGCAGCCAATTTCTCATGAACATCCTTGGGGAGGGCGAGAGGGGACAGACGGCCGATTTCCTGGAAGTTATCCCGCCCCAGCCGCTCCATGAGGTGCAGGCTGTGTCTTGTCTCCACATTGACATTCACAAGTACCGTTTCTCTATCGGCACTTGGCTGGTCGGAAGGAACAATACGGCACTCGACAGAAATCTGTTCCGGCCATCCGTGCTGCTTGCCCTTTTCCGCCTCGGGAAAGAGGGAGTACTGCACTACGGTGCCAGTGGCGATGGACTGTTTAAAGGAATGCTGGACCTGAGGTGCGGGATGCTCGCATAGCAGCGCGTTCAATCGAGCAAGAATGGCATCTGCCGACCCGATCAAGGGCTGACTTCCGAGTATCGACAAGCGGAGTTGGCCGTCGCTGGCACGCGGCACGCTGAAGATATAGTTGGGACTGTTGAAATTCCTTTGTACGATTTTAAACGCGATCTGTGAGTCAACAAGATCATAGAAGAGACTCGAGGGTATCATGGTCTTTCTCCAATGAAAGAACACAAGGGGAAAAACACCGCCATCTGCCGGCTTTTCCTTGAGTTCCGTTTCGTTCTGACGGGCATTGGCGCCGATCGACCCAATCTCTTGCTTTCGCTGGACAGATTGCTTTGCTGCCCTTCGGCTCTGAACCATTCTCCATCTGTGGACGCCCCGGTGGTGCAAGAATGGTTTTCGGCGGCATTAGGCGCGAAGTCGGGTGCTGACATCGGTCTGGCCTTTCGCGCGACCGTTCATCCGTCGCTGGCCCGTATGGGAGTTCGCGGACCCGGTTCCAAATCAATGTGGCGTGCACATCATCACAAATGTCGTCGAGCCAGTTGTACATGACCATCCAGCTGTGTGTTGCCTCGACAACCGCATGAGACTGTCGATCGTTCTTCACCCGACCGGAGCGCAGCGTTTTGCCGCTTCTGTCCTGCGCCGGAGATGGCCGTAGGATCTGTGATAATCGCCGCCGGTGGTCATAAAAGGCAGTCATGCTTCCAACTCCCTTGTTGAGATCTGTGAAACCCCAATAAAGTAAGCCGAAAGGCTGGAAGTGTGACTGTCCCTCGATAATCATCTGCATCTCAGTGATCCGTTCTCTCAACGGGCGCCGCCTCTTTCATGCTACCTCCTCCTGATAGCTCTCGACGTAATAAGGAGAAACGCGCGGTACGTTGAATCGCGAGAGGAAACTGTGCAAGTCGAATCGCTGTTCCTTCAGGGTGTCTCTGGTGGACCGCGATGTCAAATTCATTGGTCCGGTAATCATATGAGCCGGCTTGATTGATGAAGGAGCGACCCGTTCCAAGTCAGGCACCAAGTTCTTGTCTAAGCGATCAAGGAATCTCACGGCTCGTCCCGGCACATCTCTCGCGCAGGGTTTCCTACGACCGTTGCGCCTTGCGCCACGTTACGAGTGACGAGAGAGCCGGCGCCGATGATCGCGCCATCGCCGATGGTCACGCCCCCGAGGATGATTGCGCCGCCGCCGATCCAAACGTCAGCGCCGATTGCTACGGACCGGCCGATTTCCAAACCACTGCGCCTGAGGACTGGATCCCGGTGATGGTCGGCGCAATAGATGTGGACACCAGGCCCAAGCATGGAGCCATCACCAATTCGAACGCTAGCAGTGTCGAGGATGGTACAGCCGGCATTGAGATAGACACGATGGCCTAGTGAAATATTCATGCCGTAGGCACAGTGGAATGGTGCCTCAATGAAGGCATCTTCGGGCGCTTTCTCGAATAGCGCTTTCAGCGCTGGTGCAATATTGCCCCGACTTTCGGGGTCAAGTGTGTTGTGCTGATGCACCGCCTTGCGCGCGAACACGCGCAACGCATCGAGTTCCGGATCGAGGCAGCAATACCACTCTCCAGCAGCCATCTTCTGTCGTTCGCTGTTGCTCACGGGACGCTCCCTCAATTTGTCACAGGATCGATGATGGGCAAAATGCAAGCGACATCGCAACTGTCGAAATCGTGCCGTTCGGGCCCGCTTGCGCAACGGAAGCATAGGCTCGCTTCTTCCTGCGCGAGATGAACCGGCCCTTCACCACAAGGATGGCGCGTGTGATGCGCGCCTGAGCCTTAAACGCGATTTGCGGCAGGGCGGTTTCATCTGAATTCGAGGCACCTCAAACACATTCGCAAACGCTCAAAGGGTACCCCATGGACGACTTGGTCGTGGTGGATGAAGATGGAGCGGTTTGGATCCCCGCAACTCTGCTTTGATGAGTGCTCTCAGCGCTACGGACCAGGAGCGAATGAAAGTATGGATGCTGGCGAGAATAAATTTGTGGCGTGCCATTGTAGGCCTCTATCCGATGAGTGCGGAAACCGAGGAGCGCGATCAAGCGTGAAAGGACAGCAAGAAATGACAATTCGGTACCGAAACCAGCGGCGTATATGCGATTGCAACGACACCCCTTTTTTTGAGGACCGTTCGATCGACTTCAACTCGATAGACAAACTCATTTATTTCTATCAGAATAGCGGCTGCACCGGCATCACGATCCTCGGAATCATGGGCGAGGCGTCCAAAATGGAGCCTGAAGAAAGCCGCGCGATCGTAAAGCGGGTTGTCTCCCGCTCCAAAATTCCCGTCATCGTCGGCGTCTCGTCGCCAGGGTTTGTCAGCATGTGCTCTCTTACCCGCGACTCGATGGACATGGGCGCCGCTGGAGCATGATTGCACCGCCGCCGGCATTGCTAACAGACGACCAGATCGTCAACTACTTTGCCGGGGCAGTCGAGGCCGTCGGCGAGGATGTCCCATGGGTGCTACATGACTATCCATTGACGTTGACGATGGTCATGACGCCCGGGGCGATCGCGAAAATCGTCTCCATTCACCACTCACGCCTGAGGTTGAAGCATGAGGACTGGCCGGGCCTCGAAAAAGATCTCGACGCTCCGCGCCTTGCAGAAGTCGGGAGAATTGCGACACTTCTCCATTCGCTGCCGTAACGGCGGCATGTTTCTTGATTTCGAACCAGAGCGCGGCGCCGACGGAGCAATGTCCGGCTACGGTTTTCCCGACATGCTCACCGAGCTCGTGGGGCTGTTTGCCGCCGGAAAGCGGGAGGAGGCGCACGACCTGTTCGATGCACATTTGCCATTGATCCGGTATGAGCAGCAACTCGGCATTGGGTTGGCAGTGCGCAAACATGTGCTCAAGCGCCGGGGCATGACCGCTACGGATGCGCAACGCAAGCTCCCCAGATCCTCTCGGCCATGGCAAAGGCTGAGATCGATTATCTGCTCGCACGCTTGGTCGGCCCGACAAGAGAGCGGCACTCTAAGAGATCGGCGATCCGCGAAGAAGTGTCACCGCGCAACGATGCAAATGATGGGGTTCGGGGAAGCATCCCCTCCAACGGGTTTGGCGGTGGCTTCATCTCAGGGGGCACTCACCTACTGGCGAGCATCGGGCCGTCGACTCGTCTGGCATAACGTCCGGTCGAGAGAGGTCCATCGGAAGACGGTTAGGGTCCGAGTGGATAGCGAGCTTCACGTGGCGGCTTCGGTGAACTACTCTACGGTCGTGGCAGATCGGCCGGAGGTAAGGGCTATGATATTCGATCATCTTGCTAATCCTCCATTCAACCTCGATGGTGACGGCATCGCATGGGTCAAGGCGCGTTTCGCCTCCTTGTCTGGCGAGGACAGGTTGCCTCAACTTTTCAATCTTGTTCTCTTCGGGAGCGATCCCAACGAGGTTGAGCGTCTGAAAGCCTTCCGACCGGGTAGTATCACGCGGTTCGGCGGTGCGGACGCGGCGAGCGAGCGCGCCCTGATCGCTTCCTTGAACATCGACCTGCCGACGCCGCTCCTTGTTTCCGCCGATCTCGAAGGCAGTCGGCTCGCGCTTTCAGGGGCGGCAGAGATGCCGAACCCGCTCGGGCTTGCGGCACTCGACGATGTGGAGGCGACCGCCGAGGTGAGCCGTATCATGGCCCAAGAGGCGCGTGCGGCCGGGATCAACTGGTCGTTCACACCGGTCCTCGACATCAATGCAGTTTTCCGCAGCCCCATCGTTGCGACGCGCGGCTTTGGTTCTGATGTCGCTGTGATCGAGCGGCATGCAATCACGCAGATGGAGGTCTTCCAGAAAAATGGCATTGCCTCGGCCGTCAAGCACTGGCCTGGGGAGGGGTTCGACGATCGCGATCAGCATCTGCTGACCACGATCAACCCGCTTGGGATGGAAGAGTGGGAGAACACTTTTGGCCGGCTCTACCGGCGGGCGATCGAAGCCGGTGCGTTGTCGGTGATGGCGGGCCATATCGCACTTCCAAGTTTCGTGAGGTTGATCACACCGGAGGCCGGGATCGAGGCCTTCCGTCCGGCATCGATCAGCCGTCTGCTGAACGTCGAACTGTTGCGCAAACGTCTTGGCTTCAATGGTCTGATCGTCTCCGATGCCACCCCGATGGCGGGACTCGGCTCATGGTCGAAGCGTTCAGAGCATCTGCCGGAGCTTATCTCCTCCGGCTGCGACGTCATTCTCTTTTCCGACAATTGTGATGCGGATCTCTCCTACCTCAAGGCAGCGCTTTCCGATGGCCGTCTGAGGGAAGAGAGGGTCGATGAGGCGCTGATACGCCAGCTGGGTCTGAAGGCGGCGCTTGGCCTGCACCGACCGCAGCAGCTGACAACAGTAGAGACGGAAAGGAACAAGGCCTATGCAGATGCCGTGTCGCGGCGGATCCCCACGCTCGTCAAGGATGTCGACAGCACCCTTCCGCTCGACCCGAAAAAGCACCGACGTGTCCTCGTCTTCAGCGGCGACATCGTCGTTCCGTTCTGGCCCGGGCCACAGCAATTTGTGCTGCCGGATTTTTTGAAAGACCATGGTTTCGAGGTGACGATACATACGCCGCAAATGGCGGTCGATACGAAGGATTTCGACCTCCTGCTGTACCTCCTCGGCGATGAAACACTTCTGACACGCGGGCGCATTTTTCTCGACTGGCTCAAGCTTACCGGCAATTTCGGCAATGCCATGTGGCGTGGCTGGCATGACGTCCCGACGGTGATGATCTCCTTTGGCTATCCATATCTTCTCTATGATGCGCCGCGGGTGCCGACCTACATCAACGCCTATTCGACGACCGAAACCATGCAGCGGGCAGTGGTGGACGCATTGCTCGGCAATGTGCCGTGGAACCGCAACAGCCCGGTCGATCCCTTCTGCGGATTGGGAGATGCTGGGTTTTGAAGCGTTGTCTTGAAGCGTGCCAGCGGCCGGCCGCCTCTGGCTAAGCTTCAAGCACGTGGGCGTGGTCCTAACCGAAAAGGCTTGCCAGCCAGTAGAAGAGCGCGGAAATTGCTGCAGCGGCAGGCATCGTGATGATCCACGCAATCAGGATATTGCTGGCAAGGCCCCACCGCACCGCTGAAAGGCGGCGGGCTGCACCGACCCCGACAATTGCGCCGGTAATGGTATGGGTCGTCGATACCGGAATGCCGAGCCAAGTGGCACCGAAGAGGGTCAATGCTCCACCAGTTTCGGCGCAGAACCCCTGCATTGGGTTGAGGCGCGTGATTTTCGACCCCATGGTGTGGACGATGCGCCAGCCACCGAAGAGGGTGCCGAGTGCCATCGCGGTCTGGCAAGAGATGACCACCCAGAACGGCACGTAGAATTCCGAACCGAGATGACCCTGGCTGAACAACAATACGGCGATGATACCCATGGTCTTCTGCGCATCATTGCCGCCGTGCCCGAGTGAATAAAGAGAGGCGGACACGAACTGCATCACGCGGAACGTGCGATCGACAGCGAAAGGCGTCTGCCGCACGAACAGCCAGGACACGAGAAGCACCAGCAGCAATGCAAGGAAAAAGCCGATGGCCGGAGAGAAGAAAATCGCTCCGACTGTTTTCAGGAAGCCGCTCCAGACGATCGAAGCGAAACCCACCTTCGCCCAGCCTGCGCCGACGAGACCGCCAACGAGTGCATGCGACGAACTGGAAGGAATGCCGAAAATCCAGGTGACGACGTTCCAGATGATCGCCCCCATCAAGGCGGCGAAGATCACCTGTGGAGAGACGATGGCTGGATCAATGATCCCCGTTCCGACTGTCTGAGCCACATGCAGGCCGAAGAACGCAAAGGCAATAAAATTGAAGAATGCTGCCCAGACGACCGCGTATTGCGGACGGAGGACACGCGTAGACACGATTGTCGCAATGGAATTGGCCGCATCGTGCAATCCGTTGAGGAAATCGAAGATCAGCGCAATGATGATCAAGCCAACGAGCAGTGGCAAAGCTATCGAAACATCCATCAGACGTTCTCGATGACAATGCCGCTGATCTCATTGGCGACATCTTCGAACCGGTCGACGACCTTTTCGAGTTCGCCGTAGATTTCACTGCCGATCATGTAGGCCATGGCGTCGCCCCTAGCCCCGTGACGTCTGAACAGGTCTTTCAGGCCCTCGTCATGGAGTTCATCGGACCTCCCTTCGACGCGCGTGACCTCTTCCGCAATTGTCGAGAGTCGCTGGGCATTTGGGCCAAGCTTATCGAGAAGGGTAACGGCTTCCGCAATGAGCCTTGCTGCCTTGACGATCTCCCCACCCATCTGCTGCATCAGCGGATCGAAGCTCGATTGCTCGAACAATCGTATGGTTTTGACAGTCTTGTGCATCATGTCGATGGCATCGTCCATCGACTGGATAAGGTCCTTTATGTCGCCACGGTCGAAGGGTGTAATGAAGCTGCGCCTGACCGCAAGGAGTACCTCGCGTGTAATGTCGTCGGCCTCGTTCTCCAGCCCCACAATCCTTTGGCAATTTTTATCAAGGTCCTTGCCATTGAGAAGGTCGTTTAAAGCTTCCGCTGCATCGAGGACGACTTTCGAATGCTTCGAGTACATGTCGAAGAATCTGTCCTCCCGCGGCATCAGCTTGCGAAAAATGTTCATCATCAGGGGCCACTTCCAGGGGTGGGTGTAACTGTCATAAATCGGTAATAAATGCGGAGGGGTGCTCAGGGCAATGGGAAACCGATGGCAAGGTCAACTTATTCGTAGCAGCACGCAAACGCCGGCCACAGGACAGCGGGTCCTCTTCACTGGGCGCGCACTGGGTCCGGCATTTCTGTGCGGGCGGATGAAAAGCATGTTCCGGTGTCGACGCCGTCGCAGGGAACGATTTTCGACAAATTGCGTTCACCTTTGGTTCGGCAGGAGGGAAATATGCCCCTCCTCTTCGCTGGGGATGAGGCCGTCATGAAAAAGCTAGCCGTCGTAGCGTTGGGCCTGGTCACAAATGTTTCCGGAATTACGCCAGCCCAGGCGTTTCCGGCCATCAACCCGCCCGTGGTCGAGATGCAGCAGCGGACAGAACCCGTACAATGGCGGCATGGAGGAGGCGGCCACTGGTATGGCGGCCATTACCGTGGATACCACCATCACCACGGATCTGAATGGGGCTGGGCCCTGGGCGGCCTGGCTGTCGGTACGATCATTGGCGGCGCTTTGGCACAGCCGTACTACGGCCCGTACGATGACACGTTCTACGGCTCTTCCTACGGCTATTATTCCCGTCCTTACGGCTATTACCGGCCGTACCGCCAGTATGAGCCTTCGGTCGCCTATCAAGGGGGCAGCCATGTCAGTTGGTGTTACGCGCGCTATCGCACTTACAGGGCGTTCGACAACACCTTCCAGCCCTACTATGGACCCCGTCGTCAATGTGTAGGACCTTATTGAGGGGTTCCCTGTAGGACTTTTCGCAGCCGAACACCTCTGCTGTGAGGGGTGGGGCGGACCGAAACTGTCATTGTTTCTTCGAACGAAGCTCGTCACCTCATAAGGTTTCGTGCGATTTGCACCAGTGCGCCATCACTGGTGTCGGACGACTGTGCGGATTGGTTTCCGGCATTGAGCCAACATTGGTTCATCATCGCCAGAATTTCTTCATCGGACTGGACTATGCCCGCTGCGTCGAAATCGCTACGAATCTTGGCAAGAATATCATTTTGATTGACGTCGAAGGCCGCCTTTGCAAGGTCGTCCGAGTAGGTCTTCGTATCGCTCTCTACCAGGTTCAGCTTATTGGCAGCCCACATGCCGACCAGCTTGTTTCGTCTGGCCATTCTCATGGTGTCGATGCGCAGATTAGACATTGAAGCTCCTCCGTTGCGTTTAATTCCACCGAAATCGAAAGATACTGTGTCGAAGTGCTAGACGTTCGTGGTCTCCGCTCGCGCCAGCCCAATTGAGCAAGGGAGACCAGGCCATTGCCTTGTCTAAGAACGACGTGCTGTTGGCATGAACGTCTAATTGCTAATCAGTTGCCGCGCTCTTCTCCGCAATGGCGGAAGCATAGCACCCAAATCAAGTTCTTGCCTGTAGTTTCACTGCCAAGGGTTGGCAAGGGACTGGCTGCGCGGGGGTAAATTCGTGGGCCGCAAGGCCCGAACATGGTGACGCATTGGCGAATCTGCCTCGCGGGGAGCGGGAGCCAGCGTTCTTGGGCCCTGCCCAACAGAGGAGGACGCACTTCGCCTCCCTGCTGACGAGACGTCGTAGGCTGTCGTGCGGGATCTACATTTGGGTGGAGGTGGTCCGAAAATCGAGATCGCGTGTCGACTGCAGAGGATCGGCGTGCTGCAAAAACCGATCGCCCTCTGGGACGCCGTCGAGGAAGTGAGCAGGCTTTAAAAAGAGACAGTCAAATCAAGTCAACTCCGGTGCGAAACGGCCAAATTTATCGCCTTCGTAGGTTCGATCGAGCTTAACCTAGCGTGTCCCAACGATGACTGTGGCGGTTGAACGAAGTTGCACCTGGCCATCTTGAATGAAGCCTCGCGCCAGGGCCAGAACCTCGCCGCGGATTTGGGCTTGCGTCGCGGTATCGGCCCTAGCGAGCCCCGCCACGACAGGTGCCGCGATGTCGGTCATGAAGTCCCAATATTTCTCGGGAGACGCGTGGCTCATGGTAGATGAAACTTCCTCCTCGTGCAGATCTGTCAGGCCAGCGTCTTCGAAGGCGGTACGCATCAATCCTTCGGGCGCGCAACGAAAAAGTCCGGGCGAGCCGGGGGGCGGGGCGGGCATCTCGATGTGACGCGAGATCGTCGACATGATCGTCGTTGCCCAGGGGTTTTTGTCAGGGCCGCTCCAGACGGCCGCGCATATCCGTGCTCCCGGCTTTGCCACACGTGCAAATTCTCGAGCGGCGACCGAGATTTCGGGAAAGAACATGAAGCCGAAGCGACAGAGTACGCTGTCGAAGGACGCATCTTGAAACGGCAAGGCGCCGGCATCGCAAACTCTGGTGTTGAAATTTGTCAGGCCACGGCGAGAGGCGTTCTCGGATGCTACTGCCAGCATGCGCTCCGAGAGATCGGTCACGGTTACATTTCCATGCGGCACCATTGTTGCCGCGGTGAGCCCGGGCTCGCCAGTTCCGGCGGCAACGTCAAGGACATGCGCGTCTTCCCTGAGGTGGGAGACCCTGAGCATCGCGTCGGCGAACGGGGCAAGCCAGCCAAGAACCAACTCGTCCCACTTCTTCCAGCCGGTGGAAAAACGATCCCATGTGTCTCGTTGCTGTTGGCGGATCTCATCGACGGTTCCAGGCATGGCTGTCACTCCGTGATAGACTTTCCATCTTCCATACTGCTCACTATGAGCCGTCTGGCTCACGATGCAATCCAACAGGCATGCCACAGTGCGGCGCATCTTGCGGGAGAACGTTGATCCTATACTCCGGTGATACCCAGCACATTGCCTGCCGCAAGCGCAGCATGCCAACAACGCACCCGAGTTCCCGGCAGTAGCGCTAGATGAGAATGTCGTTCACCGAGGTTATCCAGCGAGTTCGGCGCGTTGACTCCAGGCTGTTGTGGGAATCAAACTGCCGGATACGATCGAAGTTCAAACCAGTCTCCTGCTCAACTGTCGCAATCGTCGTCTGAATCTTGCGGGTCCGGAGCTCCTCGAAGCGATACGGAGCCAGTGCCTTGAAGACTTTGGCTTCGTATAGCGCGGCCACGTACTGCGTTTGGCCGACAATGAAGGCCGCCGCGGAAACCGTGCTCGGCGTTTTCTGAACGACCGCAATCTTCCAAAACGAGAGAGGTATCTTCCAAGGGCCACCCTTTCGATCCTTTCACTAAGGAGGGTCGTCGGGGCGATAGATCGGACCCTGTAAGACAGTCACCTTGCGCTCGGTCAACTGCGTCTGGTTGAGAACGTAGTCTTCGAGATTGCCCCAATCGACGTTGTTGTAGGTTTGGAACTGCGGAGCGGCGTTGGTGTAGTGAAACGAATCCTCGTCTCCTTCCCGTGCCTCTTCATCGCTTGCGCCCCACGCTGCATCGAAACGCCTTACGAGATGTCCGCGGCTGAACTGGATCTTGTCGGTTCCCTTGGCTTTTTCGTAAAACTCGCCGTCTGGTTGATACTCCGCAGCAATTCGAGCGTCGCGTCGAAAGCTCCCGGGACGATCGCAGGGATATCTGAGCTTAGATCCATTGATGTTGACGGCGGTGATTATCGCAAACTTGCGATCCTTGTGCATGACCACCGAAAACTTGTTGTAGGCGAGTTCATGGCCGTTGCCGCCAAGAAGAGGGGCGGCCTGGTCTTTCATCGGCTCAATAATCTCATCGAGTGGCAACGCTTCGGAAAGAAAATTGGGATCGTAGCCGTAGACCGTGTTTTGCTTCGACCAGCGTGTTGGCTTGTAGGGCTTCCCGTCGGCTTCAAGAACACTGTTCGCAGCGATCGCTATCTCCGGCACCATGGGTGTAAACCCGAGGGCCCCTTCTAGGCGATCAAGAGTGCGCAAGGCGTCATCGTTTTCCAGCCGGTGCTCCTCGAGGAGCTTGAAGATCGCGCTCACCCTGACACCTTCGTTTCCCAGCCACTTGACAGGCTCATTGGGCTTGGCCGGATCATAGGGTGCAGCGACGGCTTTGTGATGAAGGGCAACGACCTGCCATTGATCATTCAACACCGGCGAGCCCGATGAACCTGGTTCGGTGTCGGTCAGGTAGTGAATGAACGATTCGAGGTGAAGATCCTTCAGATCGAGGTTGACGATCTGGTTTGCACGAATGCTGATCTGCTTCGGGCCGCCCCCTGGATGCTGGATGATCGTGACCCATTCGCCATCGACCGCCTTTCCTGACAAGGGCAGGAGGCTCAGCCATCCAAAGCGCTCAAGCGGAATTCCTTTGTCCGATACTGGAGCAACCGAGACGAACGTGACGTCGGCCTGCGGATCGGAGAAGAATATCTCCTGCGGCATCAGGTTGAACTGGATGGGCGATCCAAGGACACCGTCGATGTCGTGCTCGTATGCAAACTCAGCTTCAGCCTGGCCAGCCTCGTTTCTGTTGCCGAGAACGTGCGCATTCGTCATGAGAAGACGCGGCCCGATAAGGAAGCCCGTCCCATACCACTCGCCACCCGGAGAGGGCATGCGGAACCGGCATACGGCTGCAGCAGCCCGCCTTCCGCGTTCCAGGTAGTTGATTGATGTCAGATCGCTCTCTCCAATGACACGCTCGAAGCCGGTGGGATCTGACTGTCGCGGCTCCAGGAGATCCTGTCGGATGGCAAGCCTCTCCAGCGACTCGGCAGGTTGCACAGTATCCCGGCTAGCCGCGACGTGGCGTGGAGCGCCTTTCATTTCTGCCATTGCTTTCGCGAGTTTCCGGTCGGTCGTTGTGACCAGGTCGCGACGGACACCTGCGAGATCTGTTAGGTCAGACATTGCTTCCTCGATATGCTTGGGGAACATTTCGAAATGCAACTCATGCCTGCAGCAATGGTGCCCGGATCGGGCCATCATCTCGCACTACTTTAAACTGTATGGTGTTCGTGGCAAGCCGACAGTTGTGGTGAAATCCGCATCCCTTCGAACTAGTCCGCTCTTTTGGCTCATCTTCTACGCATCATTTAGCTGCCTTTCGACCGGGTCTCAAAGGCGCTGGCCTTGGATGAGACGGGTCCGGTGCGGCAAGAAGGGCGGTGACATCTACGCGAGTGCCGACGCAAGACGATCCAGCAGGTCAATAGAGGCATTATGCTTTCCTCGCCCAAGATCACTCACAACTGTCCTATCGACGTCAGCGTCGCGGCAAGGTTCTCCTGCGTGAGGCCAAGCGCCGAGCGTAAGTGACGAACGTTCCAAGCAATACGAGCGCGGATTTCCAAAAACGTGGCCCAGCTTGATATTAAGAATACGATCCCGTCGTCCCGGCAGCAAAGACAGTTATAACGCCGAGGGTACTAGGAAGTGGCCTGCGTCAAGTACGGACGCGGGGGATGCGACCTGACCCGCATTTTCCTCGAACCGCCATCACCGGCCACTCAAATGGTGCTGGACGCGGCGAGGGCGGACGAGAGGGCTGCCGACGCCTACTACTATGGGTTTCCCCATCCTGAGAGCATCGTCCCCGCACTCACTGACATCAATGTCGCGCAAGCGTTCGCTGCGCGCTATGACATCAGGCAACCCGGAAACTGAGCGCCATGGTGGAGATTGAAACCGTGCCAAGCGAAGAGCCGATTGTTTCGACGGGTGCTTTTCGCGATGGCATGTCGCGTCTCGGCAGCGGCGTGAACATCATTACATCCAACGGTGCTTCTGGCCGACTTGGTTTCACGGCAACGGCCGTGTGCAGCGTGAGCGATACGCCCCCCTCGTTGCTCGTCTGCATGAACAGAAGCAGCCTGCAGAATGCGCCTCTGAAGAAAAATAGCGTTTTTTGCGTCAATGTCTTGTCGGCGAAGCAGCAGGCCCTGTCGCAGGTATTTTCAGGTGCCGACAAGATCGCGATGAATGAGCGGTTCAGACGTGCAGAATGGTCGACGCTGGCGACCGGTTCGCCGGTCCTGGCAGATGCCTGCGTCGCTTTCGATTGCGGGATCGTCACGGTCCTGGAGGTGAACACGCACAGTCTCATGATCTGCGAGGTTCTGGCGATCCAGGAACATCCGACGGTCAGCAGCCTGATCTATTTCGATCGAACGTATCATCCAGTGGGGAGGGGCTGACATGGTTTCCGGGTTTGATCTCGTCATTCGCGGCGGCCGGATTGCGACTGCAGCAGACTTTTCCTGCGACATTGGGATTGCCGGTGGCCCAAAACCTGTCGAAAGGTGCGTCGGAGATAGACGCGAAAGGACGACTGGTCCTGCCGGGTGGAATCGACAGCCATGTCCATCTCGACCAATATCAGGGCTAGGGAATTGTCATGGCCGACGGATTCGAAACCAGCAGTCGAAGTGCTGCGGCCGGAGGCAATACGTGCATCGTAACCTATGTCCTTCAGCGCCGCGGTCAGTCGTTGCGCGAAGCCGTCGCCGACTATCACGGCAAGGCTGATGGAAATTCGCTCGTCGACTACGGATTCCACCTGATCATCACCGATGCGACACCGACCGTTCTTGGCCAGGAACTGCCGGCGCTGATAGCCGGTGGCTATACCTCCGTGAAGATCTTCATGACCTATGACGATCTTGTGCTTAGGGGTCGCGAGATCCTCGAGGTCCTGAGCATCGCGCGCGAGTACGGGGCAATGGTCATGATCCACGCAGGATACGACCAGATCAAGTTCCTGACCGACAAGCTTGAGCAGGCCGGCAAGACAGCGCCTTATTATCACACCGAATCCAGGCCGCAACTGGTGGAAAGGGAAGCGACACATCGCGCGATCGCCCATGCCGAACTGATCGGAGTTCCCGTGATGACCGTCCATGTTTCTGGCGAGGAAGCGATGGAGCAGATCGAATGGGCGAGGATGAGGGCATCAAGGTCTATGCGGAGACCTGTCCGCAATACATTGTCCTGACGGCGGAACATCTGGCTGGTCTCAACATGGACCATTCCGGCGCGAAATATGTCTGTTCGCCTCCGCCGCGCGACCGCCTCGCAAGAGGCGATCTGGCGTGGCATCGCCAACGACACGTTCCAGACCTTTTCTTCGGATCACTGCCCGTTCCGCATGAGAATACGCTTGGAAAATCCGGCTCACGGGCACGCACATCCTTTGCTGGGTCCGAACGGCATTCCCGGGGTAGCGGCGCGCATGCCGATCCTGTTTTCGGAGGGCGTCAGCAAGGGGCGGATCTCCCTTCAGCGCTTCGTTGCGTTGACGTCGACAAACCATGTCAAGCTTTTCGGCATGTACCCGCCCAGGGGCATGATCGCGGTTGGATCATCGGCGGCCGTTTGCCGGGCGAGGGGGGCTATCTGGTTCTCCAGCAGGAAATCTCCAACGCCACGACGCGGGGAGCACTTGAGATGGCTCGCTCGAGTGGCGTTACGACGATTTTGAATGTATCTCCCTTTCATCGCAGCTCTGAGGATCTTTCGCGGCTAGCGGATATTGTCATCGCCAATCAGCATGAATGGTCTCGGCTGGCCGGCGGCGCTTCGACGCCGCAGAATGGAGCCTCAGACACCAACAGACGTTCGTCGTGACAAAGGGCTCGGAGGGCGTTTCGGTTGCTTCGCCTTCGGACTATTTCGAGCTTGGTGCGCCGACAATCCAGCCGGTTGATACCGTCGGTGCGGGCGACACCTTTTGCGGATACCTCGCCGCAGCTTTGGATCTCGGCGATCCGCTTCAGGCGGCCGTCAACGGCGCGGTAACCGCGGCGAGCATGGCGTGCCTGAAGGCTGGAGCGCAATCATCCATCCCCGCAAGGCGGGAGGTCCTTGAGGTGGGACGAATTGGAATGTTCGGTCCACGTCCGCCTTCAGCCGGCTGATGGTTCGATTGGGATTTCGCGTGGCAGCGGTAGGTCTCGCAAAGCCGCTCCGAACACGTCGAAGGGCGAGACTGATCAAGAAAAGTCGGTCCTACGCCAGTTCTATCGTCTGCCTTATCGGAAGCCGAAGAAGCTTAGAACCGCAAGGATAATCACGATGGCGCCTACAAGCCAGATCAGGTTGTTCATGTGCAATTCCTCCTAGGTCCGCTATCGATCACATTAATCCTCTCTGAGGAGCGCGATCACTTCAGTCCGGTCGTGCCTTATGTGGCCGGCAGTGGCCGGGGCCTTCTGACAAACGGTAATGCGCCCCGGCTGTTCCGACGCACGGACTTAAGTCCGGGCGCCCTCGGACCAAGGTCCTAGCAGCGGAACAGGTTCCTGGATCATCCGTTCTCTCGCCGCGGTCGTCAGGGCCGCATCAAGGAGAAGGAGCTAAAAGATGTTTCATAAGGTTATCGTCAGCGCAGCCGTCTCGGCGGCCCTCATGTCTGGCGTCGCTTTCGCCCAGTCGTCCACGGTGAATGGAGCTGCAGGTGGTGCCGTGACAGGTGCGATCGTCGGTGGTCCTGTCGGTGCAGCCGTCGGCGGTGTCGCCGGTGCCGTCGTTGGCGCAGCGATCGATCCGCCGCCGCAGAAGGTCGTCACCTATGTCCGTGAAGCTCCGGCGCCGACGACGCGCATCGTTGTCAAGGAAAAGGTGGTGGTCGGTCAGCCCCTTCCAAAAACCGTCGTCGTGACGCCGGTTCCGGAAAATCCGAAATACGCGTATGCGGTCGTGAACGACGAGCGCGTCATCGTCGAGCCGTCTTCCCGCAAGGTTATCCAAGTCATCAACTGATCCGTTCCATGGACGCGGCCACCGCCGCGTCCAGACACGTCGGATAATCAAGCAGGAAGTCGCAGGATGAAGACCGTCGCATCGCTGGCGTTTGGTATCGCAAGTTCTATCGGCGCCTGTATCGCCGCGAGCTCGGTGGCCTCGGCAATCATGGCAGGTTCGCAGGCTCATGAGTTCGATACTTCGCCCTCGCCTGATCTCTGGACGAGCAGTCCGGTCCGGGTCGACGTGGCCAAGCAAGGGTACGAGCGCATCCCGGCATCATATTCAAGCTACGTCACCGACGCGGCAAAGGTCAGGATCGCCGTCAACAAGCCGGAAGCCACGACTAAGGAACTCGAGTCAGTGAAGCCGACGTTGTCCGCCGAACACGTCAGTTGGTGTGGATCACGCTATCGATCATACGACCCTGCCTCCAACAGCTATCGGGCCTACAGCGGGCAGACGAAGACATGCATGTCGCCATACGCAGCATTGGAGGCCACCAAGAGCGAAACCGCTCAGGCGGGATCTGGTGTGGCAGTATACGCTGCCGAGGCGTGGTGCGCGGCCCGTTATCAGTCTTACCGGGCATCTGACAATAGTTACCAGCCATACAGCGGCCGGCGCCGGACCTGCGTTCCGCCTGATCACCAGGAAATGGCCTCGACCAGATAGACACCAACGACGGTTATGGCGGGAAAGGGGGTGTTTACCAGGGTTGGCCCGAGGCCCAAGGGCTAAACGTCGGGTCAGGCACAGAGGAAGGATAACGACATGCTGTGGTGGATATTCGTTGGTTATCTCGGGTTGATGTCGACGATGACGGCCGGCGTGTTGCTGATGATACTGCGAAGCGTTTGGCGGGCGAGGCGTTTGAAGTCGCCAGGAGTGAGTGAAGACGCCGAAGCTGTGGTTGCTGATAACGCTGTACGGGACCGCAAGGTTCAGCCCATAATTAGGGCGAGGGAATGCTGAACGAAGTGCAGCGCAACTTGAAATACAATCCGGTCGCGACATCTATGAACACACGCAAGTGAACCGATATGTCAAAGCATCTGTCCCTCAGCCAATCCCCAACCCTTACCGCAGAGCAGACCAGCTCGATTCTGCTCGGCTTTGCCGAGACGCTATCAGCATTCGGGCAACAGCTCCCGGGCGAGGAAAGCGATCTGAGTGCCATCCTCGAAGACGTCGCTGCGTCTGTCAAAGCAATGGTCAACGATATTGCGCATGGCGACCACGATGTCGCTCTTGAGATCATCCGATCTGCCGCAAGGCTCATCAGCGTGATGCGACAGGTCATGTCCCGGCGTTCGATGTCGCCGACGCTTCACTAGTAAGCCGAGGTTGGGAGATCGGGACGACGCTGGATGCGGTTGCGAACGGGCTGCCGATGATTGCCGTTGGCTTCTCCCACCAATCCTGCCGAATGGCTGTCCCCGCGACCGTCAGCTTGCCTTTGACGCTCCGCCTTGACGGGTGTCACTCCCCGGCCAATGGCTTCGCGTAGCGAGCTGCCATCCTGTCGATCCGTCAAGGGAATTCATCAGCTCCACAAAGTCGCAGGCCTCAGCCCAGGTCATGCGGGAAACCGGTACTTCACAGATCATGGCGGGCTGCCCATCCGATCGTCTCGACAAATCGTTGCGCCTGGCCGAAAGGAAAATCGAGGCCGGCGATCCACGGGCCTCCGGTTGAAAGGAAATCCTCGAAGGATGCGAAGGTGGCAAAGGTCTCGAGCGCGATGAATGTCGACACATCGCCTTTAAGCTCGCAGATGGCGCGGGTGATCGGCTTCCGGCGACTTTGGCTTGCTGGTTAAATCGATACCGAATACCTTCACCGCGCCGTCAGCGCCTCGCCGATCGCGTAGTAATGGCCACTTGCGACATGGTGCAGGCTGCGCCACTCGGGCCCGGCGGTTTCAAAGTGCCATGCCCGTCCCTGAATACCCGTTCGTCGGCCCAGCTGCGGTCACCTCCGCAATGAAGAGATCGTAGGGGGACTGGATGTGGGGCTCCCCGATTACCCGGCAAGCAAGCCACGCCGAGCAGCCTTCAACAAACGGAAGGTCCTGCTCTGGAATGTCAAAGAGTGACACGCCGGATGCCAGGAGTTTCTGAGAATCCCGGTGAAGGCTTCGCGTTCCGACCTGTTGGGTCAGGTCAAGTTGCGCCACGGTTGGCACCTGGACGACGAAGCGCCCGCTTGCTTCCATCAGCGAGCGTATCCTGGCAATGCTGTCTGCCACGACCATCAGCTTGGGCGGATCAATGTCGAGACCCCAGCACCATGACCGCCATGACATTGTCGACGCCGTCATGCCGGGCGGACACGAGAACGGTTGGCCCATGGTTAACTAGACGGTAGGCCTTATGAACTTCGACCGGCTGGACGTGGATCTTGTTCACAATCGGAAACGTCGCCCGGCTCCTGTCATCTCGCGATGTGCAGGTTAGCCCAGACCTTCCGCCATTGCATAGGTCAACAGGACATCCTGGATATTCACCCGGTCTTCGCTCGGCAGAAGTGCACGGGTTGTAATCGACTCCAGATGGTGCGCCATCAGTTCAATGGCGCGCCCAGTCTTGCCCGCCATCAGTGTCTCCAGCAATTCGCGATGCTCTGAGACCGCGCATTCCGACGAGTGCGGTCGGCCGTAAAGCGTAAGGATGAGCGAGCTTCTGGCAACAAGTTCGTTGATATAGCGAATGAGGCTCTCGTTCTCAGTCATCTGCGCGAGCAGCGTATGGAACTCTCCCGCAAGTCGAATGGATGCGGCATGATCCTTGGTGGTGGCTTCTTCTGTCGCGATGTGATCGGACAATCTTGCGATCTGGGGCTCGGCCAGTTTTCCCGACAGTGTTTCGACGACCAGACGTTCGAGCGCCATGCGCGTCAGGAACAGATTTCTTCCCTCCTCAAGCGTTGGTCGAGCAACAACGGCGCCTTTGTTGGGGCGGAGTTCCACCAGACCTTCACTGCTCAGTCTCACCAGCGCCTCGCGGACCAGCGTGCGGCTGACGCCCAGTCGTTCCCCGATGGAGTCCTCGGGCAGTTTCGATCCCGGCGTCAGCGCCTGATCAAGGATGGCTCGCTTCAGGGCACGATGAACCGCGTGCGCGCGGCCGCCTGCCGAGCCTGCCTTCTTGGTCATTGAAAGTCTCCATTTAAATCGGTTGAGGCGATGGATTGCATACGAAATGGGCCTCTGTCCAGTGCGTACCTGATCCACAAACATCATTCCTGGCGCTCGCTTTTGCCTGCCTCGCTCGCATTACGCGACCCCGGCTGCTCGTATGCATGAACCTAGCTAAGGCGTATACAATAAATGTATTCATGGCTGGGTGCGCAAGCTTTATCCTGAAGAGGCTTGATGGTTTCATCCGGTGATAGCTGTGGCCTCGATCGTGGTGTTTCTGCTCTTGCGATTGAGCCCAGACGATCCAACCGTCGTCATAGCAGGTGACAACGCCGATGCTACGACCATCCAAAGGATCCGTGCTTCGCTTGGCCTGGACCGGCTCTCACGCCGAAACCTGCCTGATTTCACAGCTGTGCTCGCCGGACCCCGAGAGGCCACATTGTGCCGCAACCGCATCCGGCGAGCGGGCGGGAAATGGTTGTTGCGTGGTCGCCGCTGCTAATCCCGCCGATAGTCGCCGCGCGGCCGAAGGCAAGAGCATGCAACTGAAGATCTGCAGCTGGCTTTCAGGACCGCTTGATGAGCAAATGCCAATGAACCTGCTGCCCAATAACGCAGGATATATGGTGACACTGCACCTGCTGGTATAAGATTTGGCCTCTCGCAAGATGAGGACGGTCGAGTGGTATGGACGGCAGCAAATCGGCTAAATTGAAAATTGGATTTCTGTTGGCAAGGAACTTTACGCTGAGCGCGTTTTCGTTGTTTGTCGACACTCTCCGACTGGGGAGCGACGAAAAGGACAAGTCCGGGCGGGTGGCGTGCGATTGGCTGGTAATGAGTTCCGACCGGCGGTTCGCAACGTCCAGTTCTGGCGTGCAGGTGGTGCCGACGGCGCTGTTGAGGCCCGCAACGGAATTCACCTACATCGTGGTCGTGGGGGGCCGACTTACCGACGCGGAAGCGTTGGACGTTGATACCATTCGGTACTTACGTGGGGCTGTCGAAGATGGAGTTCCTGTAATCGGGCTCTGCACCGGCAGCTTTATCTTGGCCGATGCTGGCTTGCTGAAAGGAAGGACGGCCTGTGTCAGCTGGCTGCATCATAACGAGTTTCGCGAATTATTCCCCGATACTCCCGTAACATCGCACGAACTTTTCGTGGAGGATGACAATATCATTACTTGTGCAGGCGGCAGCAGCGCTGCAGACCTCGCGGCATTTTTGTTGAACCGCCATGTCGGGGAATTCGCCGAGCGGAATGCGCTGGAAATCCTCCAGATCGCCAGACGCCGGGACGCAAGAGAAATGCAAACCCGCAACCCGCTCGGCCAAAGAGCCGATGACAAGCGCGTCGAGATGGCGTTGCTGATCATGGAGCAACATCTGGAGGACCTCCTGGAAATCGAGGATATCGCCAGTCAGACGGGGCTGTCGCGCAGGCAACTAGAAAGGTCGTTCAGAACCAAACTCGGAGTCTCGCCCGCTTCGGCTTATCTAAGGGTTCGGCTAGACGCGGCGATGCGACTGGTGAAGACAACAACCCTGCCATTGGCTGAGATAGCGGTCATGTCGGGATTTGAGAATTCTTCGCATTTCATTCGGAAGTTCCGGGAATGCTTTGGAAATCCCCCCGCGACAGTTCGAAAAAACCTCAGGCTGGAGACTGTTCGCGCAGAAAATATAGGTGCTGCTGCGCTTCGACGGACGACAGCTGAAATCAACCGCACGTGATCGGGTAGCGCCAGGCTCTTGCTGGTGTGTCGCAACCAAGTTTTACCAGACAATTTTAGTTTGAATTGGTCCGAGGATGAGAAAGCCGAGACATAGGTTGTGGGGTTCGTCTGTCAATTGACGAACCCCATTGCCGTCCTTATCGCTGCGAGGTTTCCGATTGTAGCCGCGGCCCTACGCCTCTGCCTACAGGGCATGCTTGACGCGAAGTATCGTAACGGCGACGGCAGCCATGACGATCGGGATCGAAACCAGCATGATGAACGGACTGAAATGATAGCCTGCGTGGTCAGCGGTCTCGAACACGAACTTCAGATAGTAGCTGATCGCTATGATCGAGAACCCTTCCACAGTGCGCTGGATTTTGACCTGCGTGGCAGCGTGATCCGCCATGGCCTGGATTTGAGTGGCGTTTTGATACTCGATCTCGACCTGGATGCGTGTCTGCAGCAGGTCGAGCAGGTGCATCGTGGCGCGTGAGAGCTGTTCCAGCCGAAGGGCAGTTGCCTCGCATGTTCTGACCGCAGGCTTTTGAGCCGCCTTTCGACGAACGTGCCGAAGCACTGAAAGCCCGGGACATGTGTCTCCCGGAGCAGCGCGATCCGTTCCTCTACAATCTTGGCGTATGCTCCGGTTGCTCCGAACCGGTTGCGAGTCTCTGCCGTGGCCGAAATAATGTGCGAGGACAGTATCGTGATGTCCTCAAGGACCCGCTTGTGGTCGGCCGCCGGAGTCATCAGGTTGCGCTTCGTGAGCTCCACAAGCTTGGTATCGTAGCCACCAAGTACGGGAGCGAGCCGCCGCGCTTCAGGAGGGCCGAGTAGCGCCATGGCACGGTAGGTCTCGATCTCAAAGATCCGCCGTAACATCCGCCCTAGCCGGTGCGCATTGAGATCCTTGTTGAAAAGAGGGATCCTGCTCAAATGAGCCGGTCGAATTCTAAAATCGGAGCAAATCTGGGCAGAGCCGCCGCCGATCAAAGAGGCGGCGGTGTCTCCGAAGTCAAAGGTCCGAAGAATAGGCCCGAGATCGGCCGGAGCCTCCGGCATGACGAGAATACTGACATGGCAAACGAGGCGAGGAGACGCTAGCCCGGCGAGGGCCGCGAAATCTGTCTCTGCAAGATCAGATTCGGGCCAGGTCTTCGCCTCGGCAGCAAGCTTCCGCACGCGTCACCGTGACGAATTCGGTGTGATGCTCGAGCCGGACAGAGATCTGCCTGGACGCTGTCGTGAAAGTCTTTGATTATCCCATCTGCAGGCATGAAGGCAACATGCTCGACGATCGCTGGGCCAGCAAAGTATAGAGAAGGCCGCGCGTGAAGTTCTGCATTGAAGTCGATGGGTGCGCGGTCGCTTCTTAAGGATTCGTCGGTATCTTCCTTGCTGGATGAACCAAGGCCCAACTCCTTCTGGGACTTTGAAATCACTCTCGTTCGGCTCCCCGACATCGATGGTGGCTTTCGCGTGAAAGAAAAAGGTAGGCTACGGAAAACCAGGGCTGTTGGAAAGTGTTGTCGTGCAGCGGGGATGAATTGACCTTACTGCGTCTGCCATGCGACGACGAAAAATCCTGATACGCGATCGCGCCGCTGGCCTGCTTTTGAACCGCGGCAGAGGTCCTTCGCGCAACCTCCACCTCACTTCATTGATTGCGTGATCAAAAAAACAAAGAACCTCACTCCCGATCTCGTTTTCAGCCAGGTCTCGGGCGAGACGAAGAGATGCGATCAGATCGGGAAGGGGATCATCCAATACGGTATCCTCCATTAGGATTTCTGATGGAGGTTGCCCCCAGGCTTCGAGCTCCTGCAAGGTGCTGAAGGGTGGATATTGCCTGTCAGAAGCCGGTTGGTCACGCAGCCTTTATGACGGAGACATCGCATGATCGTCGGTTCGGCTTGAGGTTCGCCGATTTTGTCGTCGAGGCGTGTCCCACAGATGGAGCGGAGAACGGTCACTGCATGTGCGGTCATCAGACTGGACTTGATGGCTCTTCGATGTTTCCTCCTCCTCAGCGGCACCTAAAGGAGGGCTTCATGTTGGATCCTGAAAGCTTCAATGATCACGAACATAGGGCGCGATTTCGGCTTTTGCTTCGACTGTCGCTTCCATTGACACGGCAATGTCTGCCATCCAGATCTTGATAATTCCGAAAAGATTGCTCGGTCCGGTGCTATTGCTAGAAGGCTATATTAACGACTACGCGGACCGAGAGCCGGCGATCTCGATTGCCGCACTCATCGCAGGTCCTGAAAACGTGTAGGATCGGATGCAGTGGTCGCGCTAGCGACCACTGGCGCGACCCCTTAGCGTCACTGTGCCAAGCCGGACGACAATCCAGACGATGTGTCGACGTGTCACGCGAAAGGCGCACAACCTGTAGCCAGACTGCTTTCTGGCCGATCGTTGCCAGCGATCATTCCACAGCGCTCCTCACTCGACTGGAGCATCGCCAGCCTGCTGGGCCCGGATTGCCTGGGCGGCCGCCGCGCCGCCGCCCTTGTCGTCGCCTCCGACCTGCACTGTCGGCTGGGCGAACGAGATCCCGTTTGACAGGAAGACCTCCCGAATCTTGGCGTAGGCCTTGCGGCGGATATAGGTTTGCATGCCGGGAACGGTCGTCATAGCGAAGCTAAGGACGATGCCATAGTCGGCAAAGTCCTCGACGCCCTTCATTTTCAGGGGCTCGATGAAGAGTTTTCCGAGTTCCGGATCGTCCTTCAATTCGGCTCCGACTTTCTTAGTCAACTTTCGCGCATTCTCGATATCGGTGTTGAAGCCGACGGTAATCCTGAACTTGTCGATGACCCAATCGCGGCTCATGTTCTCGACAGCGCCGAGTTCACCGAAGGGCACTGTGAATACTGGCCCGCGATGATGGCGCAGCCGGACGGAGCGCAGGCTGAAGCCTTCGACGGTTCCCTTGTAATCCTTGGCCTGGATGTATTCGCCAACCCGGAAGGCGTCGTCGAGCATGTAGAACACGCCGCTGATGATATCCTTGACAAGGGTTTGCGAACCAAAGCCGATCGCGACACCGAAGATGCCGGCTCCCGCGATTAGTGGCCCGATCTGCACGCCGAGCTCGGCCAGAACAATCAGGGCCGCCATGACGGCAACAATGACGGCCAGGGCATTGCGAAAGATCGGAAGCAGCGTCCGAAACCGAGCCCGGCGGGCCGCATCGGCCGGCACAAGCAAGGTCGTATCCGTTGCTACGCGTAGTGTCCGGTCGATCCAGCCTTTGGCCAGTTGCCAGACAAGATCGGCGCAGACGAGGATCAGGACGCTTTTAAGGCCACCGTAGAACAGGGCAACGATGACCGGATCACGCTGACCCAGCGTATCGGGATTGAATTCCCACACCAGCGCCAGCCATGCGACGGCGAGCGCGATGACAGCTGCCCTTGCGCCTCGTACGAGCAGGATGCCGCGAAGACTGGCCGGGTCGGCTACGAAGGTGCCCGCGATACGCCCGACTGTATTAAGGACACCTGGAAGAATGAGCGCGTAGATCCCGATCCAGAAGAGACCACGCATGTCGAGGCTCCAGACAAGCCATAGTGTAACGATGAAGGCTGCAAAGGCCGCTTTCCATGCGCGGGGCCGCTGCGAGGTGGCCCACACCGCCTCGATCGCAAGGAGCAATATGATGGAGGAGAAGCAGTAGCTGATCGCGTCGGTGACGGCGAGCGGGACGCCAAGCGGCTCACCGACCGCCGCCGTTGCAACCGACAGGCAGATGATCCCGATGAGGACCGCCAACCTTGTGCGCAGTGAGCGTGTGATATCGGCTGCTGACAGACAGGCGATCGCCAGGCGAAATAGGATGAACGCCGAGAGATAGGCAAGCAGGGTGATGCGGGCCAGCGGTGGCCATTCCACCGCGAAGAACACGATGGCCATAGCGCCGGTGAAGATGCCGATTGGCGCCAGCCGTCCGGCGAGCGTGTCGCGGGACCCGACAAATCTGCGGTAAAGACCCTCTGCGAGAAGCCCGAGAAGGATTAATCCGGCGAAAATGAAAAACACCGGTGCATAGCCCCGGCTCGCTGCATCATGCCGTGTCCGGAGAGCCGCTGCAGCGATTTCTGACGGAATGGCTGGTATCGCCGTGACAATTTCATGAACGCGTGTCCGCGCCGCTGTCTCCCAGCGGGCCAGGCTGGAGGTGTGTGGCGGGGAAGTCGGTCTTGCACCTTCCGTGCCGACGCCTTTGCGGCTTTTCAGCCAGGTCTGAACCTCAGGATCCTGAAGCAGGCGCACAAGCTCGTCGATCTTCTGTTCCGCGACGGGGGCGGGGGCGGGGGCGGGCGATTGCGCCATTGCGTTGAACGCGATGGAAAGGCCGGCGATGAGAGACAATAACCATTTCATGCTGATACCCTTCCTATTGCGTAAGCGTCTGCGGCTTCAGGTCACCCCCAAGCGTCTCGTCGGCAGGCACTGGCTTTCTTCGTTTTGCAAGCGGTTGCTCGATGATCATCGCCGGAGCCGCGACAGCGGTGGCCGCGACCGTGCCAACGCTCGAGACGGTCCCGCCAACGACGGCTGTGATGCCCTGTCCGAGGGTGACGTTTGAACCGGTCAGTGTCTGGCCAGTCATCAGGCGTTGGCCGATGAGCTGGACGATTTCCGGGCTGCTTTCGGCAAACTTGGCGTGATTGAGCCCGTCCTCGGTCTTTACCTTTGTTCGATCAATTGCGGTTATGTCGGCCTTTTCCAGCTCGAACCGGTAGGGCTCTTCTGCCGGATTTATCGCGCCGAGACGAGACACGTGACCGGTGATGAAACTCGAGACGGCAAGCGCTTTGTCATCCTGCGAGACGAAGATCGTGAACTTCGGACGCGGCTCCCCCATTTCCATGAACTGTTTGGCAATCACCTGGATATCAATATCCGGCGAGGCAAGGATCACCTTGTCGATCTTCGTATTCACCTGGCCGCCTCGTATGCCCATCTGACGCAGGGACTTCATAGCGAGCCATGTTCCCATCGAAGGGGCCATGATGGTGATATCCTTGACATTTGGGTCAGCGGCGAGCGTGCGGTGCGCCTGCTCCAGCCCGGTGCGCGAATAGTTCGTGCTTTCCTTGTAATGCTGATAGGCCGTGATCTCACCACGCGTGGGCCAGGTGAACAGGACGGGTGTCGCCTGCATCTTGCTGTCGTGCACGATCTGGGCCGGCCGGAAGACGGAATCCTCGTAGGTATTGTCGAAGCCGTGAATAAACACCAGCGCATGGCCCCCGTCCACATGCTGCGCCAACCATGCTCGTTCCTTCGCAATCGTGTCTATCTGCTGGACTTCGGTTACGGCAAAATCCGTTGCCGGGTCCGGTGGCAGGCGCCTAGGCCCCTGCACCGTACCAGGCTCACGCTTTGGCGGGAGCGAGCCGTTAAACAGCGTGGCAGGATCGCCGGGTGACTCGCGTGTAGTCGCGACCAGCATTGCCACCTTGGAGATCGGGGACGAGGAGGCGGGGAGAGGAATCGGCGTCATGACGCCGTCTGGATGTCCACAGCCCGTCACGGAGAGGAGGAGAAGGAGAGGAATGAGACGCTTTGGCATGCACGTGTTCCAGCTGTCGCCCGGATGAGGGGCGTTTCAGCTGGAGGCTACCAGCTAGCGCATGTCTAGGCGTGTAACATCATGTAGTATCTGTCGACGTGGCAGCCACCATGTGCGGAATTGCCACGCCTGTCACCCCATGCGGTGGCTAATTGGTCATGGTCGGCCAGCCCCCCGACAATTCGGCGCCGGCAGCGCGCAGTCCCGCGAGGATCCGCTCCCTGTCTTCCGGACGTGCCAGACGCATCGAAACTTCGCGCTTGATCGATGGCATGAGCGCAGGGATGGAACGTGATCGCCGTCTCGCCGAACGCTTCCCTGAAGCGCAAAACGGGCGTTCCGGACAGCAACCGATTCCTCGTGGGCGGCGCCTCCATCGACGACAAGGATTTCCTTGAACTTTACCAGCTTCGAAATCACTTCCCCGGTGACGCCGTCCGAGATCGTGGAGGTTCCGGCAACATCCTGGAAGCGGTCGACAACGATCATTGGCAGTCCCATCGATGACTGTATCTTTTGCCGGCTGCCTGACTTCAACAAAAATGCCAGTTGCCATCATCGCTGCCACTGTTGACGTCCCAGCGACGTCCCAGCGCTTGAACCGCGCCTTCTTTGCGCTCGGCCACAACGGCCGCTTCATTCGGCGCAGGATCCGACAAGACTTGAGGGCGAGGAGAGCGTCGGCGCGCCTTCGATCGCATCGTCAAGCCGGCGCGAGCCAGTTTGAACGTTGGGACGTTCCCGCCCTCGGGATCGTGATGACAACAGGTTCGCCAGGCCCCGCCATGAGGTGAAATCGCTCGCGTTCGCGGCGAATTCGGCCCGCCTCCATTCGGACAGCCTAACCGTTCTGGGCATCGAAATTGGTCCGTCCAAAGACGACCTCAGCGATGGTGTAGGCCTTGAGATACTGCGAACGGCCCGCAAGCGTGTCTGTCACGATGGGTGAGGAATCGCCAGGCGCCCTCGGGAATGCGGTCCAACTGGTTCAGCACTTCCAGATGGAGTCGGAACGACCATCTCGCCTGTCTTTGCACTTGTCATTATTAGGTCCCCTCGATATCGACCAGCACAAGTCAAAGCATAGGGAGAAAACACCAGCTCAGCGATGTGACAACAGGGGTAAAGGAAATGCTTCCGACGTCGATGTCCGGCAAATCACCCTCACCCCGGCGGTCTCGGGCATTACTCGAGTTTCGCGAAAGCAGCTTCGTTCTGCATCTTTTAGTTTCTCTGTCCGCTTGACCGAGAGAGGGGCATCGCGCTCCTGTAGATGGATCCCCCTACGACGTGTCAACGAGAATACCGCCAAGTGATGCCCGTGTGGCAGGCCTGTCGTCCGTCAGGTCAGTGAATGCGCTCCAGCTTCGAGTACCCGCTCTCGCTGGCTTTGACTTTCCAAACTTCGCCGCTCGCTCTGTATGTTGCTGTACCAATCCCAGTCGCGTGCCCATTTTCAAAAACACCCTCAAACTGCACGCCTTCGTCTGTAGCCATTACACCTTTGCCGTCAATTTCGCAGTCTCGACCGACAAATTTACACTCACCCAGGTAGGTGAACTCCCCCACCCTTGTCTTTCGAAGAATCCAGCCGCTACCTGACTTCAGCACTGTTAAGTGATTGCCCGTGTCGGGATCGTAAAAGGCCAAGTTGCGAAGTAACTTGGACTTTAGTGCTGTCCCAAACAGCTCGACAACTCTGCACTCCTTTCCACGCTTGCCGACATAGCACGACGACAAGTATGAGGTTTTCGGTGTGTCATCTCGAATATCTGGAATGGTCGTACCCGCGCCAATCCCAATTTTCACGTCGCTGTACATGGCCGCTGTCAGCAAATTCCCATACATCACTTTCGGAGAAGCTCGTAAAGCTACCTCGGCTTGGGAAGCACTTAGCCATTTAGCATCGAAAAGGCTTTTCCTAAATCCTTCGTCCAACTCAGTTGAGTAGTCGAGCGTTTGTTCAAGGTTGAGATGGTATCCCATCGATAGCACAACCCCCTTTGCCAGGATGACAAATAACGGGTCCGCGAATTTGAGACCCGGCATCGCCTCAACCCGGTTAAGTCGACCACCTATATCCCCGCAATATAGTGCCATCTCGACTTTGGAAGCTGCGGCAGCAATTACCGAAGCCGAAACGTCCCGTTTGGGCGGATTCGCCATAGACCAAGCGGCTTCGCCAATCCCATACTCGATCACGCCCTGAACAGGGGGGATACCAATTGCCGACCTGGATTTAATGAGTCCACAAGTTTCGTTCAGATATACCGAAAAGCTTGAGACTAAGCTCTCGTAGCCAAGTGCGTGCCGAAAATCCATCTCCGATGGTAGCGCGCTGGAAACAGGGTGAGTATGGACATCAGCGATTTGTTTGCCGGTACAATTGACGGAATCCTGAATGAACGAGCTTGTTGTTTTGGAGCCCGCCAGCGCAGGACCAGCTGTCCACACGCCATTGGCCGCGTCGAAACCCATACAGGAAGAAAACTCCCGGCCTTCACTTTTTGTCAGCGCAAACAATTCCCGCATACGTGTCGCCCATAGTTCTGGCAATTCGATGTAGTCGGGAAAGCCCGATATTTCTTCTACCGGCGTTTCATTCGAAAGTATTTTATCGGAAACGCTCGAAGACGAATCCTCCGCGACAACTTGTCCCGGCAGGAGGGTGACAAAAGGGATTTTACTTATGAGAATTAGGTACAGCAGCGAGCGGTGCATTGCCTTCTGGAGTGCCCCCCGTTTCGCCGGACAGGTCAGCTATTGAGATGAAGCTTTGATGAATTCCCTTGGGGAAGCCATCTTCAGCGCTGAATGTGGATG
>NZ_JANTYT010000015.1:0-118099 GCF_024808825.1 Rhizobium sp. BK661
GCCAATCTCAAAGAAATCTCTAGAGCGAAGGACTTCGTCGCCAGCAGCGCCGCCGCCCTCGTTCAGTGAGTGGGCTTATAGATCCTACCCCTTTTTCAGATCAAGAGGGCTTTTCAAAAAAAGAGAGAATTCTTACATCTCCCTGAATTTTAAAGGGAATTTTCAATAATGCTTTTTTGAGCTTGAAAACGTGCGCACAAGCACACCGGCTCCGTCCCAAACGAACTTGTTGCACATCGAGCGCGTGCCGGGATGTTTGACCCAGGTAAAAGGGACCTCGCACACGGAGCCAGCGATAGACCTCAAGCGATCGCAGCCAAAATGTTCGCACGAGTTCGGACAGGCAGAAAAGCCTCCCTTCCTCTGGCTCCTCTCAGGCAGGCCGGAGGCAGCGCTTCAGTCGCAGCCCACACGCGACGTGTGACTTGCCCCTGGTTCGACCCATCCGATACCGTACCACCCGTCACGGCCTTTTCGCTAATCAAATGGGAGCAGTGGCCCTGGCGCGTCCGATGAACAGCGGGCCGAGCGCAATGGCATGACAGTCGGACTGCTTGGCGCGTTCGAGACAGAACTCCAATAGGATGATGGATCGAAATATGGTTGGCTTGAACAAGCTTCCTCGTATTCATCGGGAACAACCGGACAACGGTAGAATCGAGTTTACACGACGTACCACAAACTGTAGCGAGCTCATTATCCTTAGTTGTCCTTCAGTGGACGTCGATCCCCCTTTCAAATCAGCGAGAACGTTCAGTGTGCCCTACTATCTCGTAACGCAAACACGGCTCGTCCTCGCGGACAGCGAAACTGAGGCAGCAGAACGGGCCTTCCTCGATATGCTTCAAGACACGCCATCGGCATTTGAGGTGAAGCCGAATGATGTCATCGCCCATCACGTCAGGCTGTGGGGCGGCCAGAAGCGTGCATTGATCGATGCGGCAAAGGCCAGGGAGGGCCTCCGCGTTGCGACGACCGATGACCAGGAACAATCGATCAAGGCCGAAACCGCACGGCCGGAGGAGATCGGGGAGCCGTCTTTTCACGACCAGCCTCCCACCGATTCTGACGAAACACCGCGGCCAATCGGGATCGCCCGCAGGTTTCAAAAGCTTCTGCGACTGATCCGACCGTAGTTTGCAAGCTTTGTCCGCCATTTCAGGCAGAGACACCTGGGACGATGGGAAAACGCAAAACTCTCCTATGAGGACGAGTTGGTGCGCATCGGCAATTTCCGTGAACGGGATGCCTAGCCATCGACTATCTTATCAGCGTCGGCCATCGACGCATTGGCTAAATCTCGGGTTCACTGGACACGTCGACCGGTCGCAGCAGGCTTTCGGGCTATCGCGACGCGCTTGTAATACCGCCATGCAGCTCCTTGTGCTGCCAGATTTTGCGGAGTGGGATCTTTTCGGCAAACAACCTGATGGTGATCGGCGTGCTGAAGGCGATCCGCGACATGGGCTACCTGCCCTGACGACATCTCGGTATCGAGCTTTGACGATCTTCACTGGGCCAACGTCTTCCAGCCGAACCTGACAGCCATTCCCCAACCTATGCAGGCTATTGGCGAACATGCAGCGAGCTTATTCTGGATCCGCCGGCCGTCTGACGGTACGTGAATCCTGCCAGGCCCTCTCAAGGCCGTCGGAAAAGAACTGACCGGAGCAATCGAACGGACTGGGCCCTGCGCCTGGAAAGACATTTCCCTTCCGTGATACCAACGTTCCTTTTGGATAGCTCAATCTTTTTCGGAACGATGGCCGGGACCGCGCGTTTATGTGTTTGCGATATTTCCGTCGCAGGAGCTGAAAGGATGTGATCCAACAATGGAAAGCACCGAAGGCCGCATGCTCGCTGAGGAATATCTCCGACTCGGCGGAAAAAGAAGGGTGAAGATTGACGACGATCACCAGACCGTTCGCGTCTGGGAGCCCGACCCACCCGAAGCGGAGAGGTTTTGGCACGACCGTATCGAGCGACTGGAGGACCGCCTTCGCAAGGACGTGGAGTTCTTCCTGCCGTCGATTAACTCGCCGTGAATGGAACTGCTTTCGATACTGCAAGGACCGCCCGGCGAGGGTGACGCCGCGGGACGTCGAACGCCCGCGACTTCACTACCGCTCAGACATGCCAGTCACTGGTGCTGGCCGCGACATGCACCGGACTGTCGGACAGAGCGTAAGCCCTGATATAGTCGATCTGCATATCCGAGCCGTGTACCAGACCATCCTTTGGCGTTCCCGCAGCCCCCCCGACCGCAAGGTTGACCAGCATGTACATCGGGTCATGCATATCCTCTGGCGTGTCGGTCTGCGCGACGGCGACATCATCGAAATACCAAGTGACATGATCCTCGTCCCACAGGACGCCGTAAGTGTGAAACCCGTCCGTGCTGGGCACCTTGACCGGGAAGGACGTCATCGTATGTGCGCCGCCGTGTTCGCTGTGGACGGTTGCGTTGATGACGTTCGGTTCCTGTCCGCGCATCTCGACCACGTCGAGTTCAGGCGGCCACGACCCGTCCTCCGGCAGAAGCCAGAAGGCAGGCCAGACACCCTGCTCCGTTGGCATGTCGGCCCTGATTTCGAAATAGCCGTAGGTCTGGGCAAAGGATGAGTGGGTATTCAGGAGGCCCGACGTATAGTCGTAGCCATTAATCTGTGACTGGAGCGCCTGCGATGCCGGCTCCGCCGAAATCGTCAGGATGCCATTGTGGATCGAGAAGGGATTTGCCGCGGCGGTTGGCGCGTAAGACGGATTGATGTACCACTGCAGCTCCCCGTTGCCCGTCAACGTGCTGCCGCTTTCCGGCGCCCACCAGAATTTGGCATCCCACGTCCCCTGGCCGCCGCTGCGCAGCGACAGGCTGTTGAACTCGTCGTCGAAGCTCAGCGCCAGATGGGAACGGTCAAGCGTCAGCTGGAACTGGCTCGCCTTGAGGTCCGCAACCTGGGTGTTGGCGAAGACAAGGCTCTCGCCACCGCCGAGATCCAGCCGCAGGTTGGCACCCTCCTGGGTGGTGTGCGCCAGAACCTGATCAAACGACGAAAGGCCGTAGCCATTGAGCCTAACGGTGTCGTCGCTGCTGAAGTCGACGATCAGATCACTGCCGTGGCCACGGGTAAAGAGGAAGGCATCAGCCCCGCCTCCCCCGATTAGGACGTCGTTGCCGGCCCCCCCGTCGATCGTCTGGCTTCCCGACGCACCGGAAATGATGTTATCCGTTGCGTTGCCGAACGCGTAGCGTCCGTTGCCGGTCACCGTCAGGTTTTCGAAGTTGACGGGCAGCGTATAGCTCATCCATGTGTTGATCGTGTCGACACCTGCGCCGGGAGCCTCAACCGCCCGGTTGATGCCGGAATAGAGGTAATAGATATCGTCGCCGGTCCCGCCCTGCATTGTGACATTGACCGAACTGTCGCCCCATATGGAGTCGTTTCCCGCCGTGCCGTCCAACACCGGACCCGAGCCGGTCGCCGAAAACCATGCTGTCGACGGACCACTGTAATAGAGCGTTTGTCCGACTGCGTTCTGTACTGACTTTGCCATTATCAACTCCTTCGGATTAAGACATGCCTCATTGGGTTCCTCCTCCCAGAACGGTTGCCTACTCCTCCCGAAATGCGCGCGCCAACTGGTCCGTTAACGGTTTTGCAAGATAGGCCAATGCCGTGCGATCGCCGGTCTCGATGAAGGCTTCAACCGGCATTCCGGCAACAGGTGACAGCTCCCCGAGCCTCTTCCATTCGGTCACGGCAACAGCGACACGCAAGGTATAGTAGGGTTGACCCGAATGAGCGTCCGTCGTCAGATCGGCGGCAATGGACGCAACCCGCCCCCGCAGTTCGGGGGTCGTCCTCGAGCTGAAGGCAGAGAACCGGAGGATCACCTCCTTGCCGACGGCCACCTGATCGATATCCTGCGGCGACAGTCGAAGCTCCGGCGTAAGCACGTCGTGATCGGGCACGATCTGCATGATCTTTTCCGCAGGCCCAACCACGGCGCCCGGCGCGTGAACGGCCAGTTGATGGACGATGCCGTCCTGCGGCGCCTTAATATCGACGTGATCAAGTTCGTCCTCTATTGCAACACGCCGTTCTGCGAATTCGCTGCTGTCACTTTCCGCTTGCCTCAGTTGCTCGGAGACTTCGCTCCTTTGGTCATCACCCACCTGAATGATCTGCAGCTCCGTTTCCGCGACCTTCCCTTTCACTTCTGCACTCGACGCGATGAGGCTGCCAAGTTCGCCGGTGAGGTCGGCTGCATCCCGCTGCAGGGCGTACACTCGCGTTGCGGGAATGACGCCCTGCCTGAGAAGCGGTTCCAGGCTGGCGAGTTCCTTCTCGATAATGGTGATTGCCCGGCGCTTGCCGTCCTGCTGCGCGATCAATCCTTCGGCCTGCTGGTTCAGTTGGCTGACCCTTTCCCGCAATTGCGCCATACGTCCCCGCAGGGAGGCGCGGCGGTCATCGAACAGCCTCTGCTCACCCCTTTCCAGTGCGGCAGCCTCGCCCGGGTTTTCATCGCCAAGGGCTGCCGGAAAGGCGATTGCATCGACGCCGTCCCGCTCCGCTGCCAGGCGCGCCGATCGCGCTGCCAGCTCTTTTAACCGTCTCGACACGATCGCAAGGCTTGCTCTCGTCTGCGTATCGTCGAGGTGAAGGACGACCTGTCCCGCGACAACGCGACCGCCGTTGCGCACGAAGACCTGCCTGACCGTCCCGCCCTTCTGATGTTGAACCGGCTTGACGTAGCTTTCGACGACAAGCGTTCCTCGTGCAATCACCGCACCATTGATACGAATTGCGGACGCCAGGCCGCCAAGCGCACCGACGAGAACGATGGCTGTTGTCAGAGAAAGCACTGTGAGACGGCGAATTGCTTTTTCCGGTGATGTCGCAGACAGCCTGATCATGATGACAGCTCCCCACCCGCACGCAAGAGCCTTACGAAGGAACCTGAAACGGCCGTCGACTTTGGCGCCGTGTTGAGGACCGCATGCGGCGGGCCGAAGGCCTTTGCGCGTCCACCTTCGAGAACGAGCACCTTGTCGACCCCGGCAAGCGCATTTTTCCGGTGGGCGATGACCAGCACGACACCCTTGCGCGAGCGCACGTTCTCGATTGCCTGGGAAAGCGCAACTTCGCCTTCCGCATCGAGATTCGAGTTCGGTTCATCGAGGACAACCAGGAACGGATCGGCATAAAGTGCTCTTGCCAAACCAATGCGCTGCCGTTGTCCTGCAGACAGGACAGCACCCCTTTTGCCAATCTGCGTGTCGAATCCCAATGGCAACCCGACGATCATGTCGTAGACACCAGCTGCTCGCGCGGCGGCAATGATCAGATCGGAAGGAGCGTCTGGGTCGAACCGTGCGATGTTTTCGGCGATCGTCCCATCGAACAAGGCGACATCCTGCGGCAGGTAGCCGATATGTCGACCAAGTGCCGCTCGCGACCATTGCCCAAGCGAGGCCTTGTCGAGCCTGACGTCGCCGGCAAAGGCTGGCCACAGACCGACGATCCCCCGTGCCAGTGATGACTTTCCCGACGCGCTCGGGCCGACAATGCCGATCGCTTCGCCGGCATGCACATCGAACGACAGGCCGCGAATGATCGGGGTCTTTGACCCCGGTGCACCGAGATGGAGATTGGTGACCGTCAGCGAGCCCTTGGGCGCAGGCAGCTCGACGTCATGTCCGGCGTCGTCGGCGTCGGGTGCCTCCTGGTTCAAGCGTGACCAGGCGTGTCGCGCGGCGGCAAATCCTCGCCAATGCGCAATGGCAAGTTCGATCGGTGCAAGTGCTCGACTGACGAGAATGGAGCTCGCGATCATGATACCTCCCGTCGCTTCCTGGCGAATGACCAGGACCGCACCGACCGCAAGCACCGCTGACTGAAGAAACATCCGCGCCGATCGCGAGAGCGTCGAAAGCGTATTGATGAGGGTCGAACTTTGCAGGTGACTGTCAAGGTGACGCTGATTGAGGCCGGCCCACCGTGTCGAAAGCCTGGCTGCAAAACCCATGGCGACCACCGCTTCCGAATTACGCCTGACGGCGTCGGCAAAATCCATCCGCTCGGCAAGGAGGGTAGCCGTCTCAGCGATCGGTTTCCTGGATTTGAGTTCGGCCATGCACGCGAGGCCCGCCAGAACAAGGGCGCCTGTCGCTGCGGTCACACCAATCCAGGGGTGGAAGAGAAAACACAAGGCAAGATAGAACGGCATCCACGGGAGATCGAAAAGAGCTCCTGGGCCGGAGCCGGACAAAAAACCGCGCACAGTATCGATATCGCGGATCGACTGGACTCCCGCATCTTGAGTCTGCTTTCTCGATGCGGCGAGCGCGACCTCGGAAAAGGCTCGGCCGGCAAAGCGCTCGTCGACGGTTCGCCCGACCTGCCCGAGCAAAAGCGAGCGTGTGAGGTCAAGCAGCCACTGGAAGGCGAACAGCGTGACAACGATTGCGATCAGTCCAATCAGGGTCGGCAGGCTCCGGCTGGGAATGACCCGATCGTAGACCTGCAACATGAAAAGCGAGCCCGTAAGCCCCAGGATGTTAACGAGGCAGCTGGTCACGCCGATTCCGAGAGCGCCGCCGCGTAGCATCGACAGGAGGCCAGGGATCGGCCGTCGCCTGATGGGGAGGTTGCTTTTGGACACCTGTGCTCCTTCTGGCTTCGGGACATCTCGCAGCAATCGACTGCAACCCCGTGTCGTTTTCTGCCTCTTTCGCCTCTCAGACTGAGCCAAAAGAAGACGAATGACGACCTCAAACCACGCTCGCCGCCAGCCCATGCCATAGGTCGGATAACGAGGTGTTAAGCGCAAAGCACACGTCCAGTGACAGGTCCCAGACAGACTGTCCGCATTCGCACGCGACGACGTTATTCTGAGTGTTCCTCAAATATCGACGTGGTCGGCCGCAGTGCGCCGGGACTGATAGTTGCATCTTCGCCACAAAACTACCTGAGTGCGAGCAGCCGGACAGTCTTACCGCGGCGTAATCAGTATCAACCATCTGCGCCCGTCGTCTCGAAATGGCGAGAACACGGATCGACCGGGATCCGCGTCGAATTTTTGAAGTATGTCCCAGCTATCGGCCGGCAATTCCGGGATTTCAGCTTTCCTCCTCTGGATCACACTGAATCCCGGGGGGTCGGATGCCTCAATGCCGCCACAGAATTCCCGGCTAACTTGTACTTAAACGGGCGGATAGCAAAAATGAAGTTTCTGATTCTTGTTGCGGCAGCTTTTTTGCTGTCTGTGTGCCAGTCGAGTGCCCAGATCTACGGGCCATATGACGACTACGACATCTACGGCGATGACGGGTACTACAACCCTTACATGCCACCTCCCTACTATGGAGAGCCGCTGCCCGAGCGTCGAACCCAGACGAGGAGGGCAACCGGCACGATCGAGATCGCAACTCGCGAGCATACGCTTGTCTACACCACCCCGAGAGGCAAACAGCTGGTCTATCCGATCGCCGTCGGCCGCCAAGGCAAGCAATGGTTTGGCACGACGCGGGTGACATCGAAGACCAAGCACCCCGTGTGGCGACCGACGCCGGACATGCGGCGCAAGAATCCGAGACTTCCTGCGGTCGTTCAGCCTGGTCCGTCCAATCCGCTTGGCACGCGGGCTATCTATCTCGCCGACGGCCTGCTTCGCATTCATGGTACCAACGATCCGCGGTCCATCGGCACGAACGCCTCGAGCGGCTGCTTTCGTATGTACCGTGAAGATGTCGAGGAGCTCTACGACATGGTCCAGCCGGGCACCCGCGTGATTGTCCGGCGGTAGGCTGTCTGCTTACTTGCTCGCGATGCTCAATGCTGCAAGCTGGGCCAATCGGCGGGATGGCGGACAGTCAGTCATGATCTGGTCGGACTCGGTCGTCGCAGTGCGCGCTTCGAACGTCCGATCGGAAGGTACAATGACTGAGAAAACTTTGAGCCGACCAAAGGGCGCGAGATCGGAAACTGGCCGATGCCGAGCTTTGGATGAGCCTCGAGCAGGAACGTCGGTACAATCCCCTTATCAAGATCACGTCGTGCGAGAGACATGCCCGGCATCATCGGAAACGAACGGGCCGATGCACCCGGTGAGCAAGGGCCGCTATCCGTTCGGCGCTCCCGAACGCCCGTCGTGAATCTCCCACCCACCTACAGGTCGGTCCAGCTCGAAAACGCTGCTGCCTGACCATGTCTATCGCCCGCCTCATCGATGAGTTGCCAGACCACACCATGCTCCATCCAGAAGCGTTTTCCTGATTTCTTGACCCGAATACCCCGGTAGTCAGCGATGAACCCCTGACGCTCGACGGCCTCGAGAAGCGACTGGCGCTCCGCCCGGTCCGGCGCTTCCGCAGACAATCGCGAGGGCATCCCGATGAATTCGTCCCACGCATATTCGAACCGCTGCTGTGCGGCGATGTTGGCGTAGATAAATCGTGGATCAGGCGCGGTATCATGGGCAAGGATGACGGTCGACGTACTCCGGTATAGCGAGTCGGGCCCAAAGCTTTGTCCATTGCCCATTTCCAGAAGCGGCCTTCCAACCAGCCGGAGAAAGCTGCCCATGAGCAGTTTGAAAAATTCAGGATCGATCGCAAGGCCGGTCGGTTCGGGCAACTCGGTTCTCATGCCTCAGTTTATCCTCTCCCGGGTCGTCCGATGATGCACGTGGAAATCGAGGCGATGCGCCCATGGCGTGCCGTGAAAGAATGCAAAGTCAGGCATCAAACAACGACGTCGGCAAGGTGTAGGTGAACCGGCCAGGCTTTGCCAACTGCATGGCGACAGCTTCCCGCAACAGCGCAAAACGCAGTTCCAGCGCTGTGACATCAGGTGACCGTGGCAGCGTCGCCAGTTCATTAGCGAAAAGATCGAACTCGCGCCCCAGCGCTGTCTCATGAAAAGGTAGGCTCATGTTCCTTGGCCTCGTAGATTGCCTGAAAGACTCAACTCCGCAGATTTACATCGAGGCATCAACGACCTCCTCACCCGCGTAGCGACATGCTGAATACCCAGTTAACAGCGCAGGCGCGGGTTGAACAATAGCAATATCTCGGACAGGCATCAGTCAGCACAAGGCGGATAACAACATGAACCATGCGTTCATCTGGGCTTCAGATGGGGCTGCTTAACGGTTGCCTCATCGTCATATCCGCAACGAATCGTCGGAACAATTTAGCAATGCCTCATCCTCCCTCTCAATCGGCCGGCCGCGATCGGCGTCTCGATTTCTTCCGGGGAATCGCCCTGATCATGATCTTCATCAATCATGTGCCTGGCAATTTTCTCGAAGGATTAACGTCGAAGAACTTCGGCTTTTCCGATGCGGCAGAGGCCTTTGTGCTGATGTCCGGCATGTCAGCCGGGCTCGCCTATTCGAGTGCCTTTGGGCGGGACGTTATGGTGGCGACCGGGCGCATTCTGCGCCGTGCACGACATCTTTACGGTGTGCATCTCGCCACAACCGGCCTCGCGGTCGCAATCCTCGTGACCGGCGACCATTTTCTTGCGACCGGCGCGCTGTCGGACCGTGTCAACCTCGGCTCCTACCTGGAAGCGCCCTGGAAAACCGCAGCCGGTTTCGTGGCGATGACCCACCAGCTCGGCTATTTTAACATCCTGCCCCTTTATATCTTGCTGCTTGCCGCAACACCGATCTTTCTCGCAATCGGCTCGATCAGTCGTCCGGCGCTGATTGCGGTGTCTGTCAGCATCTGGGGCGCTGCAGGCTACTTCAATATCAATCTTCCCAACTTCCCGACGGAAGGGATGTGGTTCCTCAATCCATTCTCGTGGCAGCTCATTTACTGCGTCGGTCTGTGCGCGGGCATGGCATTGAAGAAACAGGAGACTTTCGTCGGATACAACCTGACGCTGATGACGGCATCGCTTGCCTACCTCGCCTTCTCGCTTTTCGTGATCGTGGGCCAGCACTACGAGTTGACGAGCTGGGGCAACCATCCGGCGTTCCTCGTTGGCTTCGACAAGGCTACCCTTCCGCTTCCTCGCCTGCTCCACATCCTGGCTCTCGCCTACGTCGTCTCGCAGTTGCCGATCTGTGCTCGGATTGCTGCAGAAGAACGGCTTGGCGCCGTCACCGTCCTCGGAAAACAGGGGCTTGCGGTTTTTGCCTGGGGCTCGTTGATCTGCATCGCCTTGCAGGTTCTTCGGGAGGCCTATCAGTTCCCGCTGCTACTCGAGGCGGCCACCCTTGCAGCCGGGCTTGCGGCACAATATGTCGTTGCCGAGCGCCTGCAAAATTCCAAGCTTTCCGCTCGCGCCGCAACGCAGGCGGCCAGAGCCGAATAGACAGCCGGAGCCGCCATTCAACCGGCCTCGGCCCGTCAGTCAGACCTAAGCCGCGCCGAGCGCCAGCATCGCAACAGCGATCCAGAACAAGACGCATACCTCCGCCGCAACCAGGTAACCCATCGCCCGATCACTCATCAAAGTCCCTCCTCCAGGTCCTCAGAAGCATTCAATCAACCAGCACGTGCCTCTCTCTCCAGGCAGCATCCCGGGTCTGCAGCAATTCGACGTAGCGTTTCCGAAGCGTTTGGATGTCGATGTCGGCCCGAGCCCATTGGCCCAGCCAGCCCTCGAATTCCTCGGATGTCTCCAGCGGGCATCCGGCCTGCCTGACGCGGCTGAATGCCTTGGCTATCAATGCATGTCGGGCTTCGATTGACATCAAATTCCCCTCCAACAGCGGCCTGCCTCGAGGGCACAGTAAGGGGCAAAAGCCCTCCTGGCGCCAGCAACCATAAGGCGACCCGCCCTATATAATTTCAGGCGTTGCTAAGTTTCTGCAGCACCCTTGGCCGAGGGCGTGGCCGGCTTTCCAGAGCAGACGAGACGATCCTGCATTGACAGGACTGACCCGCCATGTATTCTTTTATAAAAGCGCATATAACATAATTGTGGAACAAATCGGGAGTTAGATATGAGATTGAAGCTCGCATTCCTCGTCAGCACGGCGCTGATCGCAGCGCCGTCGCTTCTGCTGGCGCAGGAAAAAGGCGGCGTGATCAACGTCGCGACGATCGGCGAACCACCGACACTCGATCCGATGACATCGACGGCCGACCTTGTCGGCATTGTCACCCAACACATCTTCGAAACGCTCTACACTTTCGACAAGAGCTGGGCCGTGACGCCGCTCCTGGCAGAGGCGCTTCCCGAGGTCAGCGCCGACGGCAAGACTTACACGATCAAGCTGCGCACCGGCGTCAAGTTTCACGACGGAAGCGACATGGCATCCGATGACGTCGTGGCCTCTCTCAACCGTTGGACCAAGCTTGCCTCGCGTGGCAAACAGGCTGCGGCCTTCATCGAGTCGATCACCGCGACCGACCCGTCAACCGTTACCATCAAACTGAAGCAGCCTTACGCGCCGCTGGTCTCGCTGCTTGCCTTCAACAATTCCGCGGCGATCATCATTCCTGCGGAAAAGCAGGCCGACACGATGAGCGAATTCATCGGCACCGGGCCCTACATGCTGAAGGAGCGCAAGGCTGACCAGTATATTCAGCTCGTCCGCTACAATGACTACAAGCCACGCTCCGGCGAGAGCGACGGTTACGGCGGCGCCCGCCACCAGTATCTCGACGAAATCCGCTTCGTACCCGTGCCCGATGCGAATACCCGTGTCGAGGCGGCTGTCTCCGGCCAGTACGACTACATCGATTCACTGCCGGTCGAATCCTTTGACAAGCTGACGACGTCGACGGCAACCCAGCCTCTGCTGCTGAAGCCATTCGGCTATCCGGTTTTCGTCTTCAACACCGCTGCCGGCGTCACGAAAGACGTCGCGATCCGCAAGGCGGTCCGCCAGGCACTCAGCATGGAAGACATGATGGCCGCAGCCTTCGGCGGCACCGACTTCTACACGGCCGACGGCAATATTTACCCAAGCAACTTCGCCTGGAGCACTGATGCCGGTGTCAAGGGAAACTACAATATTGCCGATCCCGAGGGCGCCGCAAAAGCTGCCAAGGAGGCCGGCTACAATGGGGAGCCGATCCGCATCCTCACCAGCCGCCAGTACGAGTTTCACTACAAGATGGCCCAGGTCGCGGCCGAATACCTGAAGCTTGCCGGTTTTGCGGTCGACTTGCAGGTCGTCGACTGGGCGACGCTGACACAGCGCCGAACCGACAAGGGGCTGTGGGACATCTATATCAGCCATAGCCCGTTCCTTCCGGAACCGGCTCTTATCGGCTCCCTCTCCCCGAGTTCGCCCGGCTGGTGGGATACACCGGCGCGCAAAAGTGTCTTCGATGCCTTCACGACAGAAGTGGATCCAAAGAAGCGCGTTGAGCTCTGGGCCAATGTCCAGAAGACGATGTACGACGAAGTTCCGTTCATGAAGATTGGCGACTTCAATGCCGTCTCGGCCATGTCGACAAAGCTTCAGGGTGTCGATCCCGCGCCCTGGCCTTACTTCTGGAACGCGTCGATCAAAAAGTAGGCCGAAGGCGCGGCGGGTGCCGGCCGTGAGGCCGGTATCCGTCCATGATCCCGCTCCAGCGGACATAGGAGCCGCTTTCCATGATACGCTACATCCTCCAGCGCCTCCTCGGCATGATAGTTGTGATTTTTCTCGTCGTCACGATTGTCTTCGTGATCGTGCGCGTCACACCCGGCGATCCGGCCGCAGTCATGCTCGGCCCCGATGCAACGACCCAGGACGTTGCCGACCTGCGCGCCCGGCTGGGTCTCGACCAGTCGATCGTCGTCCAGTACTTCTTCTATATCGGCCAGCTCCTGAAGGGAGACCTCGGCCAGTCGATCTTCCTCAACATGCCGGTCACGTCGGCCCTTCTCGAGCGCGCGGAGCCGACCTTCTTCCTGACGATCTTCTCGCTCGTGATCGCAAGTGTCATCGCGCTGCCGATCGGAATCTATGCCGCATATCGGCGCGGCTCCTTTATCGACCAGTTGTCGACCACCATCGCCATGCTGGCTGCGAGCATCCCGAGCTTCTGGCTCGGCCTCATTCTCATGCAGTTTTTTGCCGTGCGCCTGAACGCCTTTCCTGTCTCGGGCTATGGCGGTCCCGGCGCGTCCTTTTTTGAACGCATGTACCATCTGACATTGCCGGCCTTCGCACTCGGTCTCGTCTCCTCCGCACTAATCCTGCGCTTTACCCGCGCCTCGATGCTCGACGTGCTGGGCGACGACTATATCCGTACCGCAAGAGCCAAGGGACTGGTCGAACGCAAGGTCGTGCTCAAGCACGCACTGAAGAATGCACTGATCCCGATCCTGACCGTTCTCGGGCTCACCGCAGCCGTGCTGATCTCCGGCGCCGTGGTAACCGAGACCGTGTTTGGCCTGCCTGGCGTTGGCAATCTTGTCGTCTCTGCCGTTCTCAGACGCGACTATCCCGTCATCCAGGGCGCGTTGCTGGTGATTGCCGGCCTCTACGTCCTCATCAATTTCGCGATCGACATGCTCTATCTGCTGGTCGATCCAAGGGTGCGCTACTGATGGCCGATATCGCAACCACAACCGAGAAAACCCCACCCAGCGAGCGCAGCAAATTTCTTCGCCGCCTCCTCAAACGCAAGACGGTCGCCGCCGGAATCCTCGTCCTGACCATCTTCGTGCTTCTGGCGGCGCTGGCCCCCTGGATTGCGCCTTACTCGCCCTCGAAGCTTTCGATCGTCAACCGGCTCAAGGCGCCAAGTGAGCTGTTCTGGTTCGGCACCGATGAGTTCGGCCGTGATGTGTTCTCGCGGACGATCTATGCCGGCAGGCTCTCGCTCCTGGTCGGGGTGGCCGTTGTTGCGCTCTCCGCCTTGATCGGCGTCACGCTCGGACTGCTCGCCGGCTTCTTCAAGAAACTCGACACGCCGATTGCCCGGCTGATCGACGCCATGATGTCGTTTCCCGACATTCTTCTGGCGATCGCGCTTGTCGCCGCGCTCGGGCCGTCGCTCACCACTGTCATCGTTGCGCTGTCGATCGTCTACTCGCCGCGTCTGGCGCGGATCGTTCGCGCCTCGACCCTGGTGATCCGCGAGCTCCCCTATGTCGAAGCAGCGCAGGCGCTCGGCATTTCCACCTTCCACATCATGACGCGGCACGTGCTTAGAAACCTGCTGTCGCCGATCATCGTACAAGGGACTTTCCTTTTTGCCAGCGCCATGCTTGCCGAAGCCGGTCTTTCCTTCCTTGGCCTCGGCGTCAGCCCCGAAATTCCGACCTGGGGAACCATGATCGCAGCCGGCCGTCAGTATATCGGCCAGGCCGACTGGATGACCTACTTCCCGGGCTTCGCCATCATCCTCTCCGTGCTGTCGCTGCAAATGGTCGGCGACGGTCTGCGGGACATGCTCGACCCAAGACTTCGAAAGGACCTCTAGAATGACCGGTGAAACAGCGGGCAAGCCGCTTCTCATCACCAACGTCAAGCCAATGGCTTTTGGTGCCGCTTCGCCATCCGGCACGACGGATATCCTTGTCGGTGCCGATGGAAAGATTTCTGCAATCGGCCCGTCGCTTCCAACCCCTGCGGATGCCTCTCGCATCGATGCGAAAGACGCCTGGATTTCACCAGGCTGGGTAGACCTCCACGTCCATATCTGGCACGGCGGGACCGACATCTCGATCCGCCCGTCGGAATGCGGTGCCGAGCGGGGCGTCACGACTCTCGTTGATGCCGGTTCGGCCGGCGAAGCCAACTTCCACGGCTTCCGCGAATACATCATCGAGCCGTCGAAAGAGCGTATCAAGGCGTTCCTCAATCTCGGCTCGATCGGCCTTGTCGCCTGCAATCGCGTCGCTGAGCTTCGCGATATTCGCGACATCGATCTCGACCGCATTGTCGAGTGCTATGCGCAGAACAGCGAGCACATCGTCGGCCTGAAAGTGCGTGCGAGCCATGTCATCACCGGCTCGTGGGGCGTGACACCCGTGAAGCTCGGCAAGAAGATCGCAAAGATCCTGAAGATTCCGATGATGGTGCATGTCGGCGAGCCGCCTGCGCTCTACGACGAGGTGCTGGAGATCCTCGGCCCGGGCGATGTCGTGACCCATTGCTTCAACGGCAAGGCGGGCTCGAGCATCATGGAGGACGAGGACCTTTTCAATCTCGCCGAGCGTTGCGCTGGCGAAGGCATTCGCCTCGACATCGGTCATGGCGGGGCGTCCTTCTCCTTCAAGGTGGCAGAAGCGGCGATTGCACGTGGCCTCCTGCCATTCTCGATCTCGACCGACCTCCACGGTCACTCTATGAACTTCCCGGTCTGGGACCTGGCAACGACAATGTCGAAGCTCCTCTCTGTCGGCATGCCTTTCGACAAGGTCGTGGAAGCAGTGACCCACGCGCCGGCCTCGGTCATCAAGCTGTCGATGGAAAACCGTCTTTCCGTCGGCCAGAGGGCGGATTTCACCATCTTCGACCTCATCGACGCCGATCTCGAAGCCACCGACTCCAATGGCGATGTTTCCCGCCTGCAGAAGCTGTTCGAACCGCGCTACGCGGTGATCGGATCGGAGGCGACCACCGCCAGCCGCTATATTCCGCGTGCCCGCAAGCTTGTCCGCCACACTCACGGCTATTCGTGGCGTTGAGCGCAAGGTCAAAACCCGCAGATAGGAGCAGACGTGAACACGTCACCAGCAAAGGCCGCGGCAGCGGTGCAAACGCCTTATGAGCGCCTCGCGGCGCTCGGCATTACCTTGCCATCAGCACCAGTGCCGATCGCCAACTTCATCACCCACGTCCGCGAGGGCAATATTCTCTACCTGTCGGGCCAGGGCCCGCGGGAGGCGGATGGTCACCTCCATGCCGGCAAGGTCGGCAGCGATGTCAGTACGGAAGAGGCCTACCAGCATGCACGGCTTACCGGTATCAATCTGCTCGCCGTCATGCACGACGCCCTCGGCGACCTCTCCAGGGTAAAGCGGGTCGTCAAGCTGCTTGGCATGGTCAACGCCGTGCCGCACTTCGAAAACCATCCAAGCGTCATCAACGGATGCTCGGATCTGTTTATCGAAATCTTCGGGGAGGCCGGCCAGCACGCTCGCTCGGCCGTCGGCTTCGGATCACTGCCCGGCAACATCACCGTCGAGATCGAGGCGATCGTCTCGCTGAACGATTGAGGAGACCTTGATCAGTGATTGCGCCAACCCATCAATTTTTCGATCCGCTGCGCCGAAGCCCGCACCTGTTCAGTGTAGCGGCTCTCGTCGGACAGGACCTTCTGTTCCGGCAGCACAATCGAGATGGTCGCAACGCACTGTCCCTCCCGGTCGCAGACCGGGGAGGCAATGCAGGCAACCGCGTAGTCCGACTCGGCGACCTGGATCGACAGCCTCTCCGCAAACGCCTTCCCGGCTGCGTCAGAAAGCGTTGCCGCATCGATTTCGGCGCGTCCGGTCGGCGAGCTGCGGGCGCAGCGCCTGAACAGGTCCACCCGCTCGCTTTCCGGCAGGTGACCGACAAGAAGTCTGCCGGATGCAGTCCAGTTCAGTGGCACGCGCGTTCCGACCCGCGAGGCGACCTGGAAGTGGCTTGGACCGTCCGCCATCGCAAGGACCAGCATGTAGTCGCCGTCGCGACCGCATACCTGGACGGTTTCGCCCGCCTGGCGGCAAAGATCGTGCATTTCATGCGTGGCAACACTCATGAAATCCAGCGACCGCGCATAGGCGAGACCGTAATGATAGAGGCGCGAACCCAGCCAGATCGATCCGTCGGAATTGCGGGCCAGCATGTTCTTGTCTACCAGGTCGTCAATGATGACATAGACCGTGGAGAGCGGCGCCCGGACGGCCTTGGCAATCGCGTAGGCTCCGGCCGGGGAACCGGTCTCGTAAAGATAATCGATAACCTGCAAGGCACGATCGATGCCGCTCACCCGAGAGCGCCGCGCGCCTTTGGCGTCCGCCTCGTCAACCGATACCGTCTCGTCAACCTGGGTTGCGGAGGAGGGCTTGGTGTCCAATTTCAAGGTTCCTCGTCTGATTACGGGACGCTATTACATTACTATGGCATAACTGTCGATGGCAATTCGCAAGCCGCCACTTTGGAGAACTAGAATGTCCGATGATATCCGCACCACGATCGGCCTGCGCCCGGTCATCAACGTGTCCGGTACGATGACCAGCCTCGGCGCCTCGATCGTCGTTCCGCAAGCAATCCAGGCGATGGAAGCAATCCTGCCGCAATTTGTCGAAATCAATGACCTGCAGCGCATGGCAAGCAAGGTCATCGCCAGGTTGACCGGTGCCGAAGCAGGCTTTGTCACGGCATCGTGCTCCGCTGGCATCAGCCTTGCTGTCGCCGGTGCAATCACCGGCAACAATCTCCTCGCCATCGAAAAACTGCCCGATGCGACGCTCGAGAAGAACGAAGTCCTCGTGCAGATGGGTCATGTCGTGAGCTACGGCGCGCCCGTCGATCAGGCCATCCGACTTGCCGGCGGCAAAGTCGTGCTGATCGGGCAGGCCACCTCGACGCATCGCTTTCACATGGAAAATGCCATCACCGAAAAAACAGCGGCGGCCGTCTATGTCGTGTCCCATCATGTTGTCGACTATGGCCTGCTGCACCTCAGCGAGTTCGTCGAGATCGCTCACGCCAAGGGCGTTCCGGTCATCGTCGACGCAGCTTCCGAATACGACCTCAGGCTGTTTCTTGCACAGGGGGCCGATATCGCCCTTTATTCCGGGCACAAGTTCCTCGGCGGCCCGACCTCCGGCATCGTTGCCGGCAAAAAGGAACTGGTCCGCAGCGCCTTCCTTCAGAACATGGGGATCGGTCGCGGCATGAAGGTTGGCAAGGAGAGCATCTATGGCGTCATGGCTGCGCTGGAAGCGTGGGAAAAGCGCGATCACGCTGGAATCCGCGAACGTGAGACAGGCTATCTCAAGCTCTGGAAGGAAACGCTGGATGGCCGCCCGGGCGTGAGAGCCCTCATCGAACCTGATCCGACGAACAATCCGCTTGAGCGCCTGCGGGTCGTGGTGTCGCCAACCGAGGCACACATCACCGCGTGGGATCTGGCCACGGCACTGTCGCGTGGCGACCAGCCGGTCATCGTACGCGACCACGAGGTCGAGCATCAGCATTTCTATCTCGATCCCTGCAACCTGCATCCTGGCCAGGAAAAGATCGTTGCCGCCCGGCTGAGCGAAGAACTCGACAGGGCCCGCGCCTCGAACGAGATCATCGCCACCCCGCTCGAAAACCGCAGCAGACACCGCTTCGACGGGATTTTGCGCTGGCCGGACTGAGGATCGGCAGGCGGCAAGGGATAAAGGAAAGGGAACAAAAATGAGTGTCACAGAGATTAGCGCTTCGCGGCCCGCTAACCCGGTTCTGTCCGTTCACAACCTGACCACCTCGTTTCTGGTTGATGGTGGCTGGAAACCGGTCGTGCGGAATGTTTCCTTCTCCGTGTCACCTGGAGAAACGGTCGCCATCGTCGGTGAGAGCGGTTCGGGAAAGAGTGTGACGTCACTCTCGATCATGCGGCTCCTGCAGGCGGACTCAAGCCGTATCGAGGGCAAGGTCATGCTTGATGGCCGTGACCTCTTGTCCCTTTCGCAAGACGAGATGCGCAAGGTGCGCGGCAACGATGTCTCGATGATCTTCCAGGAGCCGATGACGAGCCTCAATCCGCTCTTTACCATCGGCGATCAGATCTCGGAGGCATTGCTGTGCCACAGGGCGATGTCAACGGCAGAGGCCAGGTCGGAGACCATTCGCCTGCTGGAAAAGGTTCGCATCCCGTCCGCGGCCTCCCGTTTCGACGAGTATCCGCATCGTTTTTCGGGCGGCATGCGCCAACGCGTGATGATTGCCATGGCGCTTGCCTCCCGGCCGAAACTCCTTATCGCCGACGAGCCGACGACAGCGCTCGACGTAACCATCCAGGGGCAGATCCTCGATCTCATCAAGATGCTGCAGGACGAACAGAAAACCTCGGTCCTCTTCATTACCCACGACATGGGCGTCGTTGCCGAAATCGCCGACCGGACCGTCGTGATGTACCGCGGTGAAGAGGTGGAGACCGGGACAACAGGTGACATCTTCCACCGCGCAAAGCATCCCTACACCCGCACTCTCCTGTCGGCCGTGCCGGTGCTCGGATCGATGCAGGTCTACACGCGGCCATTGCGTTTTCCCGTCGTCAACGCCGTGACGGGCGAAACCGATGCTGGGGTCGAAGTGCCTGATACCGTCACCAGGGACAGACCGATCCTCGAGGTCAAAGGGCTGACCAAACGCTTTGACATCCATTCGGGACTGCTTGGCCGATTGAGCGGGCGGGTGCATGCAGTCGAGAACGTGTCTTTCGACCTTCGCGCCGGCGAGACACTGTCCCTCGTCGGCGAATCCGGTTGTGGCAAATCGACGACCGGTCGCGCCATCATGCGCCTGATCGAGCCGGATTCCGGCGCCGTCATCGTCGAGGGACGCGACATGCTCTCCCTCGGCAAGCGCGAGATGCGCGAGATGCGCAAATCGGTCCAGATGATCTTTCAGGATCCCTTCGCATCGCTCAATCCCCGCATGACCGTCGGTCAGGCGATTGCCGAACCGTATCTTGAGCACAAGATGGGTACGGCGAAACAGGCACGGGATGTCGTCGCCGACATGCTGTTGAAGGTTGGGCTCACGCCCGATATGGCGCAGCGCTACCCGCACGAATTCTCCGGCGGCCAGCGACAGCGCGTTTGCATCGCCCGGGCCCTGGCGCTTCAGCCGAAGGTGATCGTTGCAGACGAAAGCGTCTCGGCGCTCGACGTATCGATCAAGGCGCAGGTCATCAATCTGATGCTCGACCTGCAGCAGAGCCTGGATCTCGCCTTCCTGTTCATTTCCCATGACATGGCCGTCGTCGAACGCGTCAGCCATCGGGTGGCCGTGATGTACCTCGGAGAGATTGTCGAAATCGGCCCCCGCGCGGCGATCTTCGGCAACCCCCAGCACGAGTACACCAGGAAGCTGATGGCAGCCGTGCCGGTACCGGATCCCGACCGCCGCCATCAGAAGCGCAAGGCCGTCGTCGAGGAGTTGAAGAGCCCGATCCGGCCCGTCGAATACGAGGCTGACCGGCGTGAATATCGAACCGTTTCGCCGGGACATCTTGTGATCGCCTGAGCGCTCCGTGATGAAGGTCGAAGCGATCGCTGCCGCCACACCTCGGGTGGCGGCAGCGGCAGACCGCGGTTTTCTCGCGCCAATCTGGTAAGCAGCTGCAGCAATCGTTGCGGAACCGTGGTCGGAGTTTGGCGTTTAGAAACGGTCGCCGGCGGCAGTGCTTTCTGTCATTTTGTAGTTTGCACCTGCCTGCTGTCGGCGACAACCCCTCACGTGCAGGCTTGCGCTGTCGGGACACAGGTCGTTTGGTGTCGAAAGGTACTGGTACAACGAAGAGGCGTGCCTGTTCACGGCATGGGGCGTGAGCTTGCCCGAACCGATGCGAGGTGGCCGATGCTCGCCACCTCACATCACTGTCACGCGTTCAGTCCTTCGGGGTCGTCACGAACCCAGCACCTTGTCGAGTGTGAGCGGGAGGTCGCGGATCCGCTTGCCGGTTGCATGGAAAACAGCGTTGGCAATTGCTGGCGCCACACCGACGATACCGACCTCCCCTACCCCCTTTCCACCTAGAACCGAGGCTTCCTTGTCTGGAATGCCGACCGAGATGACCTCGATGTCAGGGATATCAGCATTGGTGGCGACGAGATAATCACCGAGGTTGTTGTTGACCAGGCGACCATTGCGCGGATCCACCAGCCCCTCTTCGAGAAGCGCCTGGCCGATCCCCATGATGATGCCGCCGCGCCATTGGCTTTCCGCCAGCTTCGGATTGTAGATCCTGCCGCAGTCGAATGCCGATACGACGCGGGAGACACGGATCGTCCCGAAGTCTTCGTCGACCATCACCTCGACAAAATGCGCGCACCAGCTGTGCATGGAATAATCACCTGCCGTTGGTCCGCGGATGCTTCCCATGGTCGTCCAGGCCTTGCGGTGACTATCGGGCCCCTGCTCATTGTCCGGAAGCGTGTTTTTTCGCGTCTCGATCGACTGGCGACCGAGCGCTGACATAAGGTCACGGATCGGCAACGACATGCCTCCGTCGCGCGGAACCGAAACGCGCCCGTCGGCAACCGTCAGCGTGTTCGCGCCGGTATCGCGAAATGGTGACGCTCCATCGTTGAGCGCCAGCGCGATCAGTTCGTCGCGCGCGGCCGATGCAGCCTTGTGCACAGCCCCTGTTATGGCGCCGGCGAGCATCGAGCCGCCGGCAACCGTCGCACCGGGAAGCGATGAATCGCCAAGCCGGACATTGATCGTCTCGACCGGGACACCCAGCGCATCGGCCGCCGTCTGGGCAAGGATCGTGTAGGTGCCCTGACCCATGTCGATCGCGCCACTGACGACCTCTGCCGAACCATCAGCGAGAATACGGACAAGCGCTTCGCTTGCGGCTCGAAGGACCGGAAACGTTCCGCAAGCGACGCCCCATCCGACCAGACGCCGGCCGTTTCTCATCGAGCGGGGGGCAAGGCTTCGGCGCGACCATCCGAATGCTTCACTGCCCGCTGACAGCGCCTCCCGCAACCGCCGCGTAGACCAGGGCTTGCCCGACTGCGGATCACGTTCGGCATAGTTGCGCAGTCTGATCTCGACAGGATCAATGCCGACCGCGTAAGCGAGCTCGTCCATCGCGCATTCGAGCCCAAAGGCACTCGGATTTTTGCCTGGTGCCCGCAGCGCTCCAGGAACAATCGTATTCACCGCGACCAGCCGATGCTCCGCACTGAAATTCTCGACCGCATACATCAGCGGCGTTGCTGCGCTGGTCTGCTCCGGAAAATCGGCATAGGTCGCCGTTTCGCTGGCACCGCGATGGACAAGTGCCTGGAGGACCCCTTCCGAATTCGCGCCGAGTGCGATCGTCTGCCGGGTCGCGGCACGGCCGCCGAGGGCGGTGAACGTCTGAGGACGCGTCACGGCAAGCTTCACCGGCCGGGCGAGCTTGCGGGCAGCCGCCGCTGCAAGTGCGCCATAGGCATAAGCCGTCGCCTTGGAACCGAACCCGCCTCCGATGAACGGCGAAATGATCCGCACATTTTCATAGGGCAATCCGAACCACTCTGCATAGGTGCGGGCCATTCCGTGCGTCCACTGGCTGGGCTCCCGGATGGTCAGGGTGTCGCCGTCCCACTCTGCGGTGAGGCCATGCGGCTCGATCGCGACATGGAATTCCCGCGGCGTCTTGTACTCTGCCTCGACGCGAACAGGGGCAGCGGCGAGTGCGCTCGTTGCATCACCCCAGGTGACCGTCAGTGCGTCTAGTAGCTTTCCTTCTTTCGCCGCGGCGTCGTCGAAACCGACAATCGCCGGAGCCTCCTCATAGGTGATCTCGATCAGCCTTGCCGCCTCACTCGCCTGCTCCAGGGTTTCCCCGATGACAGCCGCAACGGCCTGACCGTTGAAGGTGATGTCCCGGGACAGCGGATGATAGGCCTGGTTGTCCGGCCGGTTTCCATACCAGTCCGACGCAATGCTGAGATTGAGTTCGGTGTCCGGCGTCAGCACCATCAGCGTTCCCGGTGCTGCCTCGGCCTTGCTGCTGTCGATGGCGACGATGCGCCCGGCTGCAATCCTGCTTTGCACGAGGACACCGTAAGTGACCCCCTTGACCTGATGCTCGAGGGCAAAGGGCGCACCGCCGGTGATCTTCAGCCGGCCGTCAAGGCGCGACAGTCGCCCACCGATCGTGCCATCAGAGGAGTCTCCACGTTTGCTGCGAGGTTCCATAATGGTCATGCCAGACCTCCTGTCTCGAGAATGGCGCGCGTCACGACACGCGGTGCGAGTTCGATCTTGTGACGGTTGCCGCCGTGACTGACGGCACCTTCCATGGCAAGGCGGCTTGCGGCCGCAATCGCTCCGACGTCATCAAGGGATTTCCCCTTCAGTGCTGCTTCAACGGACCGCGCCCGCCACGGCCTTGTCGCAACCCCGCCCAATGCAACGCTGGCGTTGCGGATCGTCTTGCCGTCGGCCTCGAATTCCAATCCGACGGCTGCACTTGCGACGGCAAACTCGAAGGACTGGCGATCACGAACCTTGAGGTAGGTCGAGTTTCTTGCCAGCGGCGTGCGGGGAACCCTGATCGACAGGATCATTTCTCCTGGTTCCAGTACCGTTTCTCTCTCCGGCGTGTCCGACGGCAGCAGGAAGAAGTCTTCCACGGCCACCTGACGCCCGCCGAGATCGATCACCGCATCGAGGGCAGCCAGCGCGACAGCGAGGTCGCCCGGATAGGACGCGATGCAGGCGTCGCTGGTTCCCAGCACGGCATGGTTTCGGGTTACCCCCTCAATTGCCGAACAGCCAGAACCGGGGGCGCGCTTGTTGCAGGCCTTGAAGGTCGCGGGGTCGCGGAAATAGGGACAGCGTGTCCTTTGCAACAGGTTCCCCCCTGTTGTCGCCATGTTTCGCAACTGTGCGGAGGCGGCAAGGGAAAGGGATTTTGAAACGGCCGGATAATCGGCGCGAATGCCCGGGCTTGCTGCCACATCCTCCATCTTCGCAAGCGCGCCGATCGTGACACCGTCGCTGTCAGCAGAGATCTTTGCCAGATCCGGAAGACGGCTGATGTCGATCACCGAATCGGGAGCGGCAACGCCGCATTTGGCGAGATCGAGGAGGGTTGTCCCGCCTGCGATAAACACGGCGCCCGATTGCATGACGTGCTTTCGGGCGTCATCGACCGAGCGGGCCCTGATATACTCGAAATCTCTCATCGGGCCATCTCCGCAGCTTGGCGCACGGCCGCAACGATATGGTTGTAGGCTCCGCAGCGACAGAGGTTGCCGGCCATGGCCTCGCGAATCTCCTCGTCCGTCATGGCGCCTCCCTCGCGGATCAATGCGACCGCCGACATGATCTGCCCCGGTGTGCAATAGCCGCACTGGAATGCATCATGGTCAAGAAAGGCTGCCTGCACCGGGTGCAGATCGCCATTGTCTGACGCCAGCCCCTCGATGGTCGTGACCTCCTGGCCTTCGACCTGCGCGGCAAGGGTCAGGCAGGCAAGCACGCGCTTGCCATCGAGATGCACCGTGCAGGCGCCGCATTGTCCCTGATCGCAGCCCTTCTTCGTACCGGTCAGGCCCAGATGCTCGCGAAGCGCATCGAGCAAGGTCACGCGTGGCTCGACATCGAGTTCGTAACGGTGTCGATTGACGTCGAGGGAAAGATGAATCGTCCGGGTCATGGGGAGCTCCTGCTCTCGTCACGGGATGGCAATGAGGTTCCAGAGGGGTGGCCAAACAAGCCCGGCGCGCTAGCTAACGTCATGAAAGCAAGGCCGGGCGCGTTTCAGCATGACATCATGCCCTCTTCTGGATTAAGAAGTGGAGGGCGCTCCATATAATCGGAGGCGCCTCCGTTTAATCTAGAGACTTGCCGCGTCGCGTCAAGTCCCGAACGTGCATGGAGTCTATTTTGCCCTCGGCCGCGCCGGAGACAGCACCGCCCTCACACCCTCCCCTTCGGGCCGACGCACGCCGGAATCGGGAAAAGTTGATTGAAGCCGCGTCCGCCGCCTTTGCCGAGCATGGCGTTGAAACGTCGCTCGAGGATATTGCTCGAAAGGCCGGCGTGGGGATCGGCACCCTCTATCGCCATTTTCCCACCCGCGAGCACTTGGTTGAAGTGATCTACCGCAGGGAACTGGAGGCTCTCGCGGCTGCCGCACTGGAGCTTGCGGCAAGGCATCCCTCCGATATCGCGTTGGAAGAGTGGATGCGACGTTTCGTCGACTACATCGCCACCAAGCGCGGAATGGCCGGCAGCCTGAAGATATTGATGGACTCGAACAGCTCTCTCTTTGCCGAGGGTGCCGGCCGCCTCAAAAGCGCGGCGGGCGGCCTTCTGACAACAGCAGCGCAAGAGGGCAAGATCCGGGACGACATCGACACGACGGACCTCCTGCACGCCCTTTCGAGCATATATTCCCTGCCAGCGTCCCCGGAATGGCGCGACCGCTCGAACCGCCTCATCGGGCTCTTGATGGATGGCTTGCGAAGGAAATAGCCGGCGACCGCATCGACGACGGCAGCGGCGTTGCCTGTCTGAGGTGAGGCTTGACGCTGAAAATGAAAAGGCGGCGCCAGGGACGCCGCCTTGAAATCATGCTGCCTTGAGTCACGCCGCCTTGACGGTCGTACCAAGGGGAATTTCGACATCAATCTCCAGCACCGACATATGCTCGTCGCGATCCATTGTCACGCGCACCCTTTCGTTGTCGACGTCAATGTGCTTGGCGATGACCGCAAGGATTTCCTCACGCAACAGCGAGACAAGATCAGACCCGGCAGAGACGCGCTCGTGCGCCAGCAATACCTGCAGGCGCTCGCGGGCTGCAGGCGCGGTCCGCTGTTTCCCAAAGAAGTTGAAAATGCTCATGCAGCCGCCCTCCGTCCGAAGATCTTGCCGAAGATGCCCCGCTTCTCTCCCGGGATGACGACTGGAAACTCCTCACCCGCCAGTCTCCGCGCCGCATCGAAATAGGCCAGCGCAGGCGCACTGCGATTGTCCGCCAGGGTCACGGGGGCACCGATGTTGGATGCGCGAAGCACGTCCGAACTTTCCGGGATGATGCCAAGCAGCGGGATCGAGAGGATCTCCAGCACGTCGTCGACCTTCAACATGTCACCCCGTTCGGCACGGTTCGGGTCGTAGCGCGTCAGGAGCAGGTGCTTTTCCATCCGCTCTCCGCGTTCAGCCTTCTCAGTCTTCGAATCAAGCAGACCGATGATGCGGTCGGAGTCGCGGACGGAGGAAACTTCCGGATTGGTGACGACCACAGCGACGTCGGCGTGGCGCATCGCCAGCGTAGCGCCACGTTCGATGCCGGCTGGGCTGTCGCAGATGATCCAGTCGAAATGACGCTTCAGGTCATTGATCACGCGCTCGACGCCTTCGGCGGTAAGATTGTCCTTGTCGCGCGTTTGTGATGCCGGCAAAAGGAAGAGCGTCTCAACCCGCTTGTCGCGGATCAGCGCCTGGGAAAGCTTCGCGTCCCCCTGGATGACGTTGACCAGGTCGTAGACAACCCTGCGCTCAGCCCCCATGACGAGGTCGAGGTTGCGAAGGCCGACGTCGAAGTCGACAACAACGACCTTCTCGTTCCTTTGGGCCAAGGCTGCTCCGAGGGCTGCGGTGGATGTGGTCTTGCCCACTCCGCCCTTGCCCGAAGTGACGACGATGACTTTCCCCATCTTTATCTCCTGTGTGATAGCCAGTTTCGGGCCTAACTAAGTTTCTCTGCCTTGATGGAATCACCGTCCAGCCAGAGCTGAACGGACTGTCCGCGAAGGTTGGATGCTATGTCTTCGGCCATCTTGTAGATGCCGTCGATGGCAACGAGCTCTGCCTCGAGCTTGCGGCAGAAGATGCGCGCTGACGTATTGCCAACCGAACCAGCCATGGCGCGCCCCCTCAATGTTCCGTAGATATGAACCGAACCGCCGGCAATAATCTCCGCACCTGACGCGACCGAACCTATGACGGTAACGTCGCCTTCTGGAAAAATCAGCGACTGACCGGAACGGATAGGCTCGCGAATGACGATTGATTGCAACGCCGCACGCGTTTCGATCACCGGCGCCTTGCGTTCAACATCAATGGTCGGCTCCTGCTGGGGAACCTCGAAATCCGAGACTGGGCGCCCTCCCTTGAGAGCCGGCGGCATGCCTGGTCCGATCAGCGACGGGCGGCAGCCTTCGATCCCCATGATGCTGACATTGCGCTGTGCAAGCTCGGCAATTAGGCCCTTCAGTTGTGCGCGGTCGATCTGAAGATCGCTCACGTCGAGTACCACAGGCCGCCCCAGGAAGAAGCCGGCAGACCGCGCGGCAAGATCATCCAGTCGTACGAGCCAGTCGTCGAAGGGAAGATCTGGCGATAGCATGACCGCGAGGAAGGAGCGGCCCTTGATACGGATAGAGCGAGCGTCAGTTAGCACTTTGGTCATCTATGTTAAGAAAACGTTGACCAATTTTTATCGCTGATTTGGTTAACAAATGGTTAATATCTGACGCCCGGGGCGTTAACAATTTTCATTCCGAAACGCCGTCGGCTTGTTGCAATCAGCGCTTGACGGCATCGTCGGCCAGGCCTCAAAGGCGGCTGCTTTGGCACCTGCCAGTTCACCCCTTTACGCGGAGGTAAGCGCGTGTCCTCCCGCGGCAATCGCTCTGATGATTGGTTGCCCGTATGTCGGGGTCGGGGCTGGACGGTATGGCCCAAATACAACAAAGGCCCGCTCTGGCGGGCCTTGATGTCTCGGTCTTCTCGTCGTCTTAGCGACCGTAAACCAGGCGCTTGATGTCACCACGCGTGACCCCGATGTCCTTCAGGGCTGCATCGTCGAGTCTCGAAAGGTCTCTGTAGGCTTTGCGGAGCTGTAAGAACTCTCCGATCCGGTTGCCGATTTTCATGTCATATCTCCTTGTGCGTTGCACAAATATATAGCTGACTGCTTTCCAAATGAGCACTTCGAAAACCGCATATGTGGCATCTCGAATTTGCAACCTCGCCCTGCCGGTGAGCAACCGGGCGGCGGTTTCCACATCGGGTCGTGCGTCCGATAACCGCCGACGCGGCACTCGTCAGGCTGTTTTGCAAAAACAGTATAACTGAGCATCCGGACAAGGTTTGACACTCGGTCACCAGGGGCTCGAGGTCAGGAATTCAACCCGATAGCCAGTCGAATTCTGGAATGCCGACGAGGCTGCGGCGCCGGATCGATGAGGCACCGGCCGGAATGAAGGATCACCCCCTGCAGCAGCTCGACGATCGGCGGCAGGCTATCTTCGACTTCCCGGGAGATGGCATAGTCCTGCGCAATATCGGCACCCCGGTGAGGATGGCTGTCATCGGCAAGCGGACGCCCAGCAACCCGGGAATAGCACTGAAAGCCACCGTGCCGATGAGGACGCCCCGAAGCTGGAACAGACCGCCATCGGCCAATGCCTCTACGATGTCTCCGGACATGGCATCGGGCGCAGTCGTTCCCCCTTCGCGACCATTCGCCGCGGCGCGCCAAGGTCATCCTTCTCACGTTTGTGGTCAGCGACCCGCTGCGCGGTATCAGGATCGTGTTGCGGACCGACATAGCGACGTGTCGTTCCTCCGTGTCCATCGGGGATGTCGAAATACCAGTAGCGGCGACCTTTGATGTTGGCGGGCGTGAACCGTCCCTCCGGAGGGAAATCGGCCGTCCACGCGGCGTCGAGCGAGCGCTGACCAACTCGGCCAGCATTGTCTGATCACGAGGTCGATAGTCTTCAAGCACCTGGACCCCGTTTTTGTGGCTCGCACGGCGTTAAACCATTTTACAAAAACAGCATAACCGGCGAGAAGCTGAAAGAACAAGCGGCGGGTCACTCCCGGACGGAACCTCTCAGGGGGACGACACGCTGCTCCGGCATTACTGCTTCGACAAGCCGATCCCTCCCCAGGATTATCCGGACGGAAAACTTCCGCTTATGGAGGTATTTTTGAAACCGATGTTTCATCCGGAGGCGCTTTTTGCTGGAACCTGAAACGCTTCGTCTCTGACACTGCGCTATTCTCCCCAGAACCAAGAGTCGAGGAGGAACGAAGATGGCACAGGTGGTCGCGACCCGTTTTCGAGACAGGGAGGTACCTGACGAAGGCATTGACTGGACGCGGGTTGCCAGTCTGCTCCAGCTGTCGCGGAGCCTTGATGAAATGGAAGAAGCGCGCCTTGTTCCGGAGAAGAAGGTCCTCTATCAATTTTCCGCCCGCGGCCATGACATGGCGCAGATCATCCTCGGCCTGCAGCTGACGAACAGACACGATGCGACATGCGGCTACTACCGGTCACGGCCTTTGCTCCTGTCCCTTGGCGTCGACCCCGCCGACGCCCTCGGCTCGGCCATGGGTCGGGCAGGTGGTTATTCCGACGGCCGCGACATTGGCGTGGTCTTCAACTATCCGAGCAGAAACGGCGCCTCGGCCCTGCCGATGTGCGGCGGTGTCGGCGCCCAATACACGCCGACGGCCGGTTGGGCGGAGGCGCTTCAGTACTATGCGGGGCCAATGGGAAAGCCTGAATATGGCGATGCAATCGCAGTCGTTCTCGGTGGCGATGGGTCCGTTGCGTCGAATGGCTTTTGGTCGGCATTGACGATTGCCACCACACAAAAGCTGCCGATGCTGTTCTACGTCGAGGATAACGGGTACGGGATCTCCGTGCCATCGGACATGCAGACGCCCGGCGGGAACATCGCGGCCAACCTCGCAAGCTGGCGCAACCTTGCCATATTTGAAGGCGATGGCTGCAGTCCTGCCGATGTCGCCCGCCTCACCCGACAGGCTGTCCACTATGTCCGCGGCGACAGAATGCCGGCCCTTCTGCGCCTGAGCGTCCCGCGCCTTGAGGGCCACAGCTTCCAGGATACGCAGGCCTACAAAAGCGAAGCACTCGTCAAGGCAGAGTGGGCGCGCGACCCGCTGCCGCGCCTGCGAGATTATCTGGTCCCATCGATCATGAGTGCAGAGGCGTGGGACAGAGCAAGGGCGGAAGCGGATAGCATTGCAGAACAGGCCCGCATCGAGGCGGAAAGCCGGAACGTGCCCTCACCGGAGACCGTGGTGCGCCATGTTTTCTTCGAGGGCGATCTCCAGGCCATGGGTGGCCAGTACAGCACCGGCTATCGCCCGCCGGAATCGACCGATGAGCCTTCCCCGGAAGGCCAGCGTATCAACATGGTCACATCGATCAGACGCACGCTTGATCATGAACTGAGCATCAACGAGCGCGTCGTGTTGTTCGGTGAGGACATCGGCCAGAAGGGTGGCGTCCATGCCGTGACACTCGGCCTGCAGGAGAAATTCGGGAAGGACCGGGTGTTCGATACTTCGCTCTCGGAGGAAGGCATCGTCGGGCGGGCGGTCGGAATGGCGCTTGCCGGACTTGTTCCCGTTCCGGAAATCCAGTTCCGCAAATATGCAGAACCGGCAACGGAGCAGATCAATGATTGCGGGACAATCCGGTGGCGCACCAACAATCGGTTCGCCGCGCCTGTCGTGCTGCGCATGCCGGGTGGCTTCTTCAAGTGTGGGGATCCGTGGCACAGCCAGACGAACGAAGTCGCCTTCATCCATCAGCCCGGCTGGAAGGTGGCGGTTCCCTCAAATGCGGAAGATGCGGTCGGACTGCTGCGCACTGCACTGCGCGGCAATGATCCAGTCATCTTCTTCGAGCACCGGGCAATGCTCGACCATCCCTGGGCACGTCGACCCTATCCTGGCGACCATTACACCCTCCCCTTCGGCAAGGCGCGGTTTACCCGCAAGGGCGAGGCGATCACGATCGTGACGTGGGGCGCGATGGTCCCTCGTTGCGAGGAGGCTGCAGAAGGGATCTCGGCGGATCTTATCGATCTTCGCACATTGATGCCCTGGGACCGCGAGAGTGTCCTTTCCTCGGTGCGCAGGACGCGGCGGTGCCTTGTCGTACACGAGGATCTTGGCACGGCCGGCTTTGGCGCCGAGATTGCTGCCGTCATAGCAAATGAGGCCTTCATCGACCTCGACGCGCCGGTCTCGCGATTGACGATGCCTGATATACCCAGTCCTCACAGTCCGGTCCTGCTCGAGTGGGCAGTGCCGTCGGCGGACCGCATCAGACAGAAAATCAAGGACCTCCTGGAGTACTAGACGATGGCGAACTTTATCGAGGTCCTGGTCCCCCTGGAACAGGAGGGGACAACGGCCGTCGTTCGCAACTGGCTGAAACAGGCCGGAGATGCAGTTGCTGAGGACGACGCACTGGTCGAGATCGAAACCGACAAGGTGACCCAAGAGATTCCGGCACCCGTTGCCGGCATTCTCGCCGAGATCCTCATGATGCCTGGCGCCGACGCAACGCCCGGAGCCGTGCTCGCCCGGATCCGGGCCGACCATGCGCTCCCTGACCAGGGGACTTGCGAGACCGCTGAGAACGAGACGATAAAAGGTGACAACGCTCCCGTACGTGCCGGCGTCGGAACGCTCGGCAGCGAACGTTTGTCGCCGGCGGTGCGAAGCGCTTTCGAGGAATACGGCATCGATCCGGCAAACGTTGTCGGTACCGGGCGGAACGGTCGCGTGACCCGTATGGATATGGACAACGCATTCCTGGCGAGGAAATCGCCAGGCGGTGGCGAAACACCTTCCGACACTGATCGACGACAGTCCGATCGACCGCCTGCCAGCTCCCGCATTGTCGCACACACGCCGATGAGGCTGTCGATCGCGCGGCACATGCTGGAGTCGGTCACGACCGCCCCCCACGTCACGTCAATCTTCGAAGCCGACTTCACCGCCGTGATGCGCCATCGTGCCATGTACAGGGCAGAATTTGCGGCCGAAGGCATCGATCTGTCCTACTCGTCCTACATTGTCGCGGCATGTGCCGCAGCCATGCGGGCAGTCCCTGAGGTCAACAGCCGATGGCACGACGACCACCTGGAGATCTTCGACGACCTCAACATAGGCATCGGCGTCGCGCTCGGCGACAGCGGGCTGGTTGTTCCCGTCATCCACAGGGCCCAGGATCTGGACCTGTCCGACGTCGCCGCAAGGCTTCAGGACATAACCATGCGGGGACGGGACGGAAAGCTGACCAATGCCGACATGCGCGGCGGCACGTTCACCATATCGAACCATGGCGTCTCGGGATCGCTTGTCGCAGCCCCGATCATCATCAACCAACCGCAATCAGCCATTCTCGGCGTTGGAAAGATAGAAAAGCGGGTTGTCGTCAGAACTGTCGACGGCGTTGACGCAATCCAGATCCGACCGATGGCCTATGTATCCCTGACGATCGACCACCGCGCCCTGGACGCCCATCAGACCAATGCGTGGCTGACGCGGTTCGTTGAGACGCTGGAAGCATGGGACGCATCGCAACCGTCACATCCGCGGCGCTAAGAACGCCGCTCGGCCGCCGCGCTGATGTCACCCGATCGCAGCAGTTGGCATCGGTCATTGCCTCGTCTACCGTGGCGGCCATCGAAACGGGATGGTCTGCAAATGTGCAACTTGTATCGCATGGAGGACAAGGACTGGGTCAGCAAATGGGCCCTCGACGTCGAGAGCCTCGTCAACCTCATGCCCGCCTACCAGATGAATCCCGACCAGGCCGGCCCCATCGTCAGGAACACGCTCGATGGTCGCAGGCAGCTCGTTCATGCCCGCTGGGGCCTTCCCTCCCCTTTTTTCGCCCAGAAGAAAGCTGCCGAAGCTCGTGCCGAGAAGCTCCGGAAGAAGGGTGAGGCGGTGGACATGGACGCCCTGATCCGCATGGAGCCGGACCGTGGGACAACAAATGTGCGGCAGTTTCATCTGGCGCATTGGAAACGCTGGCTTGGCCGGGAACATCGATGCATTGTCCCCGTAACCTCCTTTGCCGAGCCTGATCCCGCCGCCCAGCGCGACGGCGATCGTGTCCCCAATGCGTGGTTTGCTCGCAATGAGGAAAGACCGGTGATGTTCTTTGCCGGTCTTCACGTGCCGGGCTGGACCAGTGTACGCAAGGCCAGGGACGGACTGACCACCGACGATCTCTACGCTTTCCTGACCACGGACCCCAACGCCGTCGTAAAACCGATCCACGACAAGGCGATGCCTGTTCTGCTGCTGACGAGGGAAGAGACCGACATCTGGCTGAACGCGCCGTGGGAGGAGGCAAAAGCGCTCGCCCGCCCGGGGCCTGACGACGCAATCAGGGTGATCGGACGTGAGCAATGGGGATCGACCATCGTGTCACCCCGCGGAGAGCCGAGCGAACCCACCATCCTCTAGATCGAGCCGACTGCGTCACGGTGCGACTGGCGAGCCGCTCTTTCGAGCCGATGCGCCGCCGGAGCGGACATCGCCGAACCGGCCAGCCCGACGTCAGGGACAGATGCGCGGACATTCACTCTCAGGCAGAAGCCGCCACCGCCATGTAGTGCATCAACGCAGAGCTGCGGAACCCCGTTTCAGTAACTGCACGAACGACCATCGCTCGGCCGGAAGCCGTCAGAACAGGCTCGATTCATCGAATCGCCCGGCAGGTAGCCAGATGCGGACCCATAGGAGTTGGGGGGCGTCCCGCAGCCTGACGCGCCCGCGGCGAGCATGAAAGCCCCACACATTGCAAGAAATCTCCGGTACCTTCTCATCGGCGGCTCTCCACGAATGGTCATTGCGCAAGGCTGAATCTGCGGCCCTTTCAAAAGGATGCGCGAGGAATCACGCAAGGTCGACTTCCGTATGCTCGACCATAGCCTGTCAAGCGGATCTTCGAAAAGCGGGGCAAAGGAGCGCTCCGCCAAACCTTGCGCCGAAGTTTTCGAAGGGGGTCGGACGGCCTGATGAATTGCCTTGTCGACGACTTGCCTACATCTGCCTTATGGTCGCGGACATCATTCAGCACAGATCACAGGTAGAATTCGCGTGACACATTTCGCTTAGGCCTCACCCGTCGCGGCAATCACGAAGGACGAGCGCTTCGCAAGGCTGACCGGACTTCGTCAGGCCATGCAGTCACGTGGCGTCGCGGCAACCTTCCTTGGCCCGATTGAAAGCCTTCGCTACTTCACCGGCCTTGTCTGGCAGCCAAGCGAGAGGCTGCTTGGCGCGCTTGTCACCGAAGACAGGCTTACCTACATCGTTCCGGGCTTCGAACGCAGCCGCGTGGAAAGCCTCCCTCATCTGCCGGGCGATATCCTGAGCTGGGAGGAAGACGAGAGCAGCGCCGCACTCGTTGCCGGACTGATCTCGCCATCCGGCATCCTTGCACTCGATGACGCAATCGAACTCAGCTTCTACCACGCCTTTGCAGGCCAGATGGGGGCGGCAAGGCTTGTCGACGGCGGCGGCATGCTCAACGCCCTTCGCATGATCAAATCGCCGGCAGAGATTGCCCCGATCCAGTATGCGATGAACATCACGCTGGAGATCCAGCGCAAGGTTCGCGACATGATCGCGCCCGGCATCGCCGGCTCCGAGGTCTCCCGTTTCATCGACCAGCAGCATCGAGCCTGGCGCCGACAATGGATCGACCTTCAGGATCGTGTCGTTCGGATCTGCCACCTCCCTGCCACATGGCGCCGATGGCGAGCAGATCCTTTCTGCGGGAGACGTCATCCTCGTCGATACCGGCTGCCGCATCGACGGCTATCACTCCGACCTGACGCGCGCATCCATGCTCGGCGGCGGCAAGGCCGAGTTCGAGCGCGCCTGGGACATAGAGCGCAAGGGTCAGCAGGCGGTGTTTGACGCCGCGAAGCTCGGGGCCCCGTGCGAAAGCCTTGACGCCGCGGCGCGCCGTCTTTTCCCGACATGGTCTCGGTCCCGACTATCGCCTGCCCGGTCTGCCGCACCGCGCCGGCCACGGCCTTGGCCTCGACATCCATGAAGCACCGTTCATCGTCAGGGGCAACCGCACTCCCTTGCGACGGGCATGTGCTTCTCGAACGAACCGATGATCGTCTTCCCAGATGCATTCGGCGTTCGTCTCGAGGATCACATCTTCATCACAGCGGATGGTCCGCGCCACGCCGGCAAGCAGTCCCTCTTCCTCTAGTCCAGGCAAGACCGGACACGCCAATCGTTGCCAGGCGCCTGATTCGCCGTGCGGGTCCTCCGGATGGGCTCCGACCTCGGCCGAATGCAATTCCGTTTGCCGTTGCCGAGGGAAACGATATCCGTCGTCATCAGATGCAACCCTGCCCTGAGACACACGTGAGGCTCGCGCCAATTTGGCGTTGCGATCGCCACAAACGTGCAGAATACTGTGCTATGGTAGCGTTTTCTGTTGACTGGAACACGGTATACGCTAGCTCTTATATAAGCTGCCATTGCGAAACGGTGGCAGTCAGAAGCCAACACCCGAGCGCGGCGGGATGAGGAGGTCCAAGCTATATGCCGGAAAATCGTCCGGATTGGCCCAAGCTGGTTCCGCAAGGATCCGAATTCTTTCATCGCGCCGCGGCAACGTTCTCGCTCTTTGATCTCGACCTCGTCATCATCGACTGGTCCGACGATCTGGCGAAGCGTGAGGGTTTCGCCGGTCGATCAACCGTAACATTGTCGGACGTCTACCCGACGCTCGCCAGACCGCCGATCGCCGAGCTTGTCCGACAGGTCATCAAATCCGGCAGACCGCGATCGGTCCGGCTGGGCAGGACACCTGACGAACAATGCGACCTGCTGCTGCTTCCCGCCAAGGACGGGCTCGCAATCATCGAGATCGCAGCCGGCGATCTTGCCGGCGAGACACACGCCCAGGAAGACGAACGGGCGCTCTGGCGTCACCAGGCAACGCACGATGTGCTGACGGGGCTTCCCAATCGTCGTCGCTTCAGTGACGAACTCGCGCGTCTCCTGCCGACGAAGGGTACCAATCTCGCACTGATGCAGATCGACCTCGACGACTTCAAGCCGGTCAACGATACGCTCGGCCACGGTGCCGGCGACATCGTGCTCAAGCTTGCCGCCAACCGCATTCGAAGCGTGCTCGGCACCGATGACACAGCCTTTCGCCTCGCCGGCGATGAATTTGCCATCATCCAGCTCGCACAGGGTCAGCCACGCGAAGGCGAGAGACTGGCGGACGACCTGATTGCCGAGTTCAAGAAGCCCTTCGTGGTGGATGGCATCACAGTCTTTGTCGGGGCGAGCGTCGGCATCGCGATTGCGCCCCGCGACGGCAACGAGGGCGAGCAACTGATGAAGGCTGCCGACGTTGCTCTCTATGCGGCGAAGAAAGAGGGCAGACGTCGCGCGCGCACCTTCGATCCGGCGATGCTGATTGTCCTCGAGCAAAGGGAGTTCCTGCGGCGGAGCTTGCGGGTCGCGCTGCAGCACAAGGAGTTCTTCCTTGAATATCAGCCTCTCTTCGACCCTTCCCGAACTGTCACCGGTTTTGAGGCGCTATTGCGGTGGCGCCACCCGCGGCTTGGCGTCATCCCGCCGATCGTCTTCATCCCAATGGCCGAAGCCGATGGCCTGATGAGCGAAATCGGCCAATGGGTACTGGAGGAAGCCTGCAGGGCGGCCCTCAACTGGCCGGACCATTATACGGTTGCCGTCAATCTTTCCCCCGCCGAGTTCCTGACGGCCGGATTTACCGACCGCGTGTCACAAACGCTCGACCTCGTCGGCTTACCCGCCGAGCGGCTGGAACTGGAGATCACGGAAACCGTGCTCCTGGAACGTACGACCAACAATCTCGACACGCTGAACACCCTCAACGTACTTGGCATCCAGATCTCGCTCGATGATTTCGGGACGGAATATTCCTCGTTGAGTTACCTCAAGAATTTCCCGTTCGATAACATCAAGATCGACAAGTACTTCATCAACGATCTGCTTGATGACGAAAAGAGCCAGACGATTGTGCGGTCGATCATTTCCCTGTCACATGGTCTCGACATGTGCGTCACTGCCGAGGGGGTCGAGACCGCAGAACAGGCAGCCTGGCTCCTGGCAGAGGGATGCGACCGTCTGCAGGGCTACTTCCTGGGCCCGCCCATGCATGTCGATCGGCTTGGTTCGTTCATCCGGCATGGGAAGAAGGCAAGGATCGGCGCAGCCGCCGGTACGACAACGCGTGCCCACGGTGCGCAGATGTCCGTTGGTCAGGGAAGCAATTGAAAGGTCCGATGCAATGAAAGAGGCCGCGTTCGAGCAACTGCTCAAACTCGAAATGGAGATGGCAACCTTCACGGCCGACTGGCTGCATTGCGACCAGCTGTCAAATTATGTCGCCCGCATGGTCAGCCATGACCGCCGTGACCCGTTGCGCCATTCCAACCTTCTGTCATCAGCCCTGAACGAACTTCTCGAGATGTCGTTTCGCGCCGACGTCCAGGATGGTGAGCTCGTCTTCGGCTTCTATCGCCACCAGCACGTCGAACGCATCGAATTGAGCTTCCCCTGCCCATCGCAGCAGCAACGGCACTATAGCGAGGTCGTGGACTCGCTGAAGGATGGCGACAAGCTCGCTGGCTATGTCGAGATCATCGCAGATGAGACAGCGCCCATCGAGCAGTCGGTCCTCGTGGGGCTGGCGGTCAATTATGACGCGGGCATCGAGTTGCGCTCGACGGGTGCCGACACCTTGACCTTCGTCGTCGACCTGCCGCTCGAGAGGTTGCTCAATTGACCGCCATCACGTTTTCTCCGGCCTTCACGACGCAGTTCGACACCAGCAATCAGGAGTTTCTCGCCGCCGGTGTCTGCCGCCCTCGCTCCATCGCCGACATCGCCGACGACCTTAAAGTCCTCCGGGATGGCATCGAAACGGTGAAGGGCGTCTTCTATGTCAACCTCAAGCGCGTGACGCATATGAACAGCACGGCCTTCCACGCGCTTAGCCGCGTCCTGGTCGACGCGTCGCGCTCGAGGCCGGAACTGCAGATCGTCGTTGTCGTATCGAGCGTCGTGACATGGGCAACGCAGATGTTCAGGCATCTCGGCGAGCTCTCCCCGAACATCACAATGGAGGTCTACGATTCAGCCTTCTATCCCGGCCAGACCTTCGTCGAGAACCAGAGCTTCATCCCGATCCTCAGAACCCAGACCAAGATGACCTGGCGGCATGAACGGCAAATCCTGCCCCGTCATGGCTTGCGCAGCGGCATGACGATTGCCGACATCTGTTGCGGCATCGGCGATTTCGCGATGCTTGTCCGGAAGGAATTTAACCCCGCCAGGATGGTTGCGCTCGATCACTCGGTGGCAAGCCTCGACTACGCACGCTCGGTCGCGGAGCAATTCTGCGTCAGGGACATCGAGTATACCTTCGGCGATGCCTCGCAGATGCTGTTCGAAAGCGACCAGTTCGATTTCGTGACATGCCGGCATTCCCTGCAGATCTTCGACCGGCCGGAGGTTCTCCTCAGGGAACTCTTTCGCATCTGCAAACCGGGCGGGCGCGTCTACATCACGAACGAGAAGAACTCCCACTGCCTGGGCGAGCCGCGCGCCGACAGTATTCAGTGGACCTATACCGAGGTCGCCAAGCTGTTTCGCCATTTCGACATGGATGTCGAGATGGGTCCGAAGGGCTCACGCCTGTTGCGGGATGCCGGCTTTGACGATGTGAAGATCGAGAGCTTCATGGTTACCAATCACGACGGCGACCCCCAGGAGTTCGCTGACATCATCCAGGCGTGGGAAGATGTCTACGCCGGCGAAATGGCAGTCAGGCGCGGCGATACGCCCGAATTCATCAAGCGTTTCAGACAGGGTTTCGCTGATCATATCTTTGCTGCCCTGCATCCGCGCGGCTATGCCGGCTGGCCGATCTGGGCCGCTTCGGGACAAAAGCCACTATGACGGTAACCGCTGGCGGGCAAGGTGTTGGGCTTCGGTCGTTTCGTACGAAATTCATCATCGTTGTCGGTGGTGCGGTGCTGTTCGACCTGCTTGTCAGTGGCGGCCTCGCCCTGTGGAACGTGCAGCGATTGTCCCGGGATGCGACGGCACAGGTCGGTCAGGGCCTGGAAAAGGCGAGCCAGGACTACATTCGCACATCCACGGATTCGACGGCTGCGCAGGTCAGCCTCCTTCTTGGTCAGGTCCATTCGGATGTCAAAGCCCTCGCAGGCGTTCTGCAGGACCAGATCGATCATTCGGCCCGCAACGATGCGGTTGGCGCCGCGATGGCAAGTGCCGAACCCAAAGGGGTGACGGTTGCCTATGACGCCAAGGGCAACTGGGCACAGAACCTTCCGGGGTCCCCTTCCGTCGTCAGTGTATGGGGGTATCTGCTCGACAAGGATCATCGTCCACTACCCCAGGTCCAGGCCGATATCGACACAAGCACCGTTCTCGATCTCGTTGCGCCGAACCTGTTGCGGACGGGCGCATCGAAACTGCAGATGTACTACATCGGCCCGAAGGAGCGGCCAATCTTCAGGACGGCGCCCTACACGGATCAGGCGCAGACGTTCGATCGGCTCTATCCGAAACACAACGACCAGAACTTCTGGGATTTCTTCTTTCCGGGGCTCTACGAGTCATGGGAGCGGTGGGCGCTTGATCCCGCGTCGCGTCCCGCTCCAGACAACATCACCCAAACCGCGCCCTATACCGATGCCATCACCGGAAAGCTGATCGTCAGTTTCTTCCATCCACTGTGGACGCCCGACCGTCGCGGCGTCGCCGGGACCGCCGGTGCCGACATCACGCTCGACCAGCTCGCTGAGGTCGTCGAGCACGTGAAGGTGGCAGAGACCGGCTTCGGTTTCCTTGCCATGTCGAACGGCAATGTCGTGGCGATCAATTCGGCCGGCGAGAGGGTTATGGGCCTCCAGGCGGCGAATGAAGAGGCGGGCAAGGGTGTCACCGGGCTTGACCGTTCCTTGCCAAAAAGCTCGCAAAAGGCCATCGCTTCCCTTCCCCTGGATCAGGACGGCAAGGTCCAGCGCATCTCGCTGACGGAGAACGGCGAGGACGTGCCCTATCTGCTTGTCACCAAGCAGCTTGCCCCGTCCAATCTGTGGGTGGATGGTCCGGTCAAGCAGGAGGCCATGTCGCTCGGCATCGTCGTCCCGGAGCGGGAGATCTATGCTTCGCTGATCGCCGCCAGAGAGCAGATCACCAAAGCGACCAATCGCATCCTGATCTATCAGGTGCTTGCGGTCCTCATCTCGCTTCTGATCGTCACCGCCGCCGTCTTTGCGGCGTCGAAACGCATTACCGGGGGCATCAGCGCCCTCGCGGCAGCTGCCCGGCGCATTCAGGCCAAGGACTATTCCGTCAGGGTCGACATTCGCAGCAAGGACGAGGTGGCAGAGGCCGGGCTCGCCTTTAATCGCATGGCCGAGCAGATCAGCTTTCACACCGAAAACCTCGAAAACATGGTGACAGAACGGACGCGGCAGATCGAGGAGGCCAAGGAGGAAATCCAGGCCTTGAACACGCAGCTGAAGAGCGAGAACCTGCGTCTCGGCGCCGAGCTGGATGTCGCCAGGCACATTCAGATGATGGTCCTGCCGCGCGCGACCGAACTCGGCGCGGTCGAGCACCTGGAGATTGCCGCCTACATGCGTCCCGCAGACGAGGTCGGGGGCGACTATTATGATGTCCTGCAGAGCGGCAGGAGTTTGAAGATCGGCATCGGCGACGTGACCGGTCATGGCCTCGAGAGCGGGGTGCTGATGCTCATGGTGCAGTCGGTGGCCCGGGCATTGCTGGAGGCAGGAGAAACGGATCCCTCGAAATTCCTCACCCACTTGAACAGCGCGATCTTCAAGAACATCGAGCGGACGAGGACCGACAAGCACCTGACATTGTCGTTCCTCGATTACGACGGCGACCGACTGACGATTTCGGGGCAGCATGAAGATCTGATCGTGGTGCGCCAGACCGGCGAGGTCGAGCGCATCGATACCGGCGACCTCGGCCTGCCCGTCGGCCTTGAGTCCGACATCACGCCATTCGTCGACACGCGCGAGATCTCGTTTGAGAAAGGCGACCTGATCGTGCTCCACACCGACGGTGTCACCGAGGCCGAAAATTCCCGTGGCGAGCTGTTCGGCATCGAAAGGCTTTGCCAGAGCGCACGACAGCTGCACGGCCAGTCGGCCGAGGAAGTCAAGGACGGCATCATTGACGGCCTCATGGCGTACATCGGAACGCAGAAGATTCATGATGACATCACGCTGGTCGTGATGCGACATAGGTGAAGTGATGACAACGGTGCTCTTTGGACAGGAATATCTGGCGTCACCGGAGATTGCCCACTCCATTCGACTGCGTCTGCTTGACGGTCCGCTCGATCTCGCCTGGAAACATTCCGGGATGACGTCAGACTTCATTGCAGAGATGATGACACCGAGATTTCGGCCGTCAAAGCGGCTTTACAACCAGCTTCGACAGGATATTGGCTATCTTGCAAACGAGCTGATCGAGAACGCCATCAAGTTTCGCAGCCGCGGCGAGGTGGTCGTGGAAGCGCTGGCACAGGCAGACTGCTTCCGGCTTCGCGTCTCTAACCTCGTCGACCGCGAAACCGCCGACAGGTTTCAGCAGTTGCTGGCCACGGTCACGAGCGGTGACCCCGGCGAGCTCCTGATCGAGCAAATCGAGGCCAGTGCGATGGCGACAAGCGGGAATGCATCCGGCCTCGGCATTCTGACGCTGATGAGCGACTACGAGGTGCAGTTTGCCTGGCTTTTCGAAGGCGAGGAAGACAACGAACCGACGAAGATCCAGACCTATGCCGCGATGGCAATTCCATCGTCCTGAAACATCAAAGGTGCTGAATGGAAATTAGAGAAGAAGCATACCGCGTCTGGTCCGAGGGCGGCACCGTCTATTTCGACGGTACGATGAGGCTCGCGGGACCCGATGCCTATGCGCCGGTCCATGCGCTGGCGATGAAAGCCATTGAAGACGGCGGCGGCAAGACTACCTTGGATCTGACTGGGCTTGAATTCCTCAACTCCTCGGGGATAAATTTATTGGCTAAACTGACAATCGAAGCGCGCAAGCGACCGGATCTGCATTTGACGGTGCTTGGCTCTTCTCAGGTCTCCTGGCAGATGAAATCCCTGCCGAACCTGAAGAAGCTGCACCCGGGCGTCGATCTGAGGATGACCTAGGATTATGAGTTGGCCTGGACCAGGCAAGGGTGGTGCCTTGCCTGGTCCGTCAAGGAGGCGTCAATTGCCCGACAATGGACCATCACGAGCAGCCGCGCCGCCCGCAGGTGAGGATGCGCGCGCCGAAGAAAGCAGAACGTCAGGGATCGAACGCCGCCGGTTCCCGCGAGAGGAAAAGCCGCCGGAACCGCCCGCTCCTCCCTCGGTCCTGAAGCCGCTCCGCTTTACCACGGGGAATTTGCCGGCGGACCAGCAGTTCTCTGCCTGGCAGGCCTATATGGCGCCATTGGTCGACGTTCGGCTGCCGGACAGCGTTCCTCCCGGAACGCCCTTCCCGGCCGACCACGCAGCATGGAACCTCGGCGGAATGCTGGTCGTACAGCAGACGGCCCCGGCACACAGCTTCCTTCGCCAGGAGACAAAGGTGAGGTCAAACCTCATGGACCACTGGCACGTCATGGTCGTGCGCAGCGGCAGGACATGGACCGAGGTCGACGGACGCGTTTGTCACGGCGAACCGGGCAAGGTCGAGTTGCGAACCCTTGGACACCCTTTCCGAGGGCGTTCGACGGACGCCGAGATCCTGTCCCTCTACCTGCCGCGGGAACTGCTTTACTTCACCTCCACCGAGGTCAAGAACAACACGACGCTATCGGGAACGCGGACAACGCTGCTGATCGATTATCTGGACGGGCTCGAGGCAAAGCTTGCTCAATTGTCGGAGGGGGATCTTCCTCACGTGGTCCAGACGGTCCGTGACATGATCCTGACCTGTGTCTCGCCGTCCGCGGCGGACTATCCTTCGGCAGAACTGCCCTCGTCCCTGCCCCTGAAGGAACGGGTTTTCCGTTTCGTGCAGGCCAATCTGACGGCCGATGACCTGACGACGGAGCGAATTTGTCGCGAACTCGGCGTGTCGCGCACGCGGCTATACCAGGCTTTCGAGCGCGATGGCGGTGTCCACCACTTTATCCAGCGTCGACGGCTCCTCTCCGCTCACGCTGCCCTTAGCGATGCTGCCAACCGGCAGCAGATCATCGACATTGCCTTTGCTGCCGGTTTTTCCTCCGCCGCCCACTTCAGCCGGGCCTTCAGCAAGGAATTCGGCTACACCCCGCGCGAGGCGAGACACATCGCCGTTCCCTCCTACCTCGGACAGGCGGTCGAACCGATCTCGGGGGTCGAAGGCGCAGATTCCTTCGACAAGTGGCTGAGGTCGCTTGGCCACCGCCAGGACTGACGGTCCTCCAATCAACAAAAAAGGTGGTCGACGGGGAAACCGGCACGCTGGCGTGTGGCCTTGACACTCCAGCGCAAAGGAAGTGCCGCACGCGCCTTGCACACAGCAACCGCGTCAATCAACGCAACCCCGCAGGCACCATCTGCCGGCCCCGTTAAAAATAGCAGTTACCTGGAGTTGCTGCTCTCAGAAATGGACGCTGCTGCAAGTTTCCGGATGCTTGGCTAACGACAAGGGTCGGGTAAGCCATTAAAAACGAAGCATAATCAAAGTGCAGGCAGCGGAGATGGAGTGCACGACAAATGCGCTCCAGTGCAATAAGGCAACTTTCAGAGGCACAGGCAATGGACCCGACCAATCCCACGATCAATATTAACAATCCTCAGTATGCTGCGAATGATCCGTATCGCGTCGTCGAGCGCGAGGAAGTGCTTGCAACGGCTTTCCGGGCCTTTGTACAGCGCGCAGTGGGTGCGGGTTGGAACGAAGCAGAAGTCGCACTGACGTTGGCAGACATCGCTGACGACTATGTCATGGCACTCGCCCGAAGGGTCAAGGCAAACTAGTACCGCGTAGCATTCGCGTCCTGCTGGGGAGGACGCGAACATGCCCGACCCCGGGGTCGGCCCGAGTGCATGCCGCTTCGCGCACCACCGCGAAGCGGCACGTTCATTTTTGGGGCACCGGTCCGGCCTGGCTGCTCGTGCCATCGGCAAACCGGTTTGTACTCCTGGCGCTCCCAGCCCTTCCTGCAGGTTGACGCTTTGTCGTGGCCTCTATAAGAGGCGGCATCGAAACTTGTTTGCCGATATTTGTTTTTGCTGCGCTCGTCGCTTCGTAACAACTTCCCTTCTCACAAGTCGAAAAGCACCCCAGCGTGTTGGCAACATCACGCGGGAAGGAACATGTTTTCCAATACGAGGTTGAAATGCTCGTTGAGGCAGGCGCCCCTTGAAGCAGGAATTGGCGAAGCGAGCGAGGCTGCGGCATCGGTTCTTCGGCCAGGAAGGCAAATTGGACATATGAAAGGCAGTGTCGCAGTGCTTACCGCTCCGGTAAGGGCGAATGATCGCGCGTGGCTAAAGGTTCTTTCCGCATACCGCCAGCCTCGCCTCTGGCGAAGCAGCTTCGAGATCGTGGTGACGCTCGTTCCCTTTGCGATTTTTTGGGGCATTGCATTCATCTCTCTCTCGAAGGGCGTCTGGCTGGGAATGATATCGATCGTTCCGGCGGCTGCATTCCTGTTGCGGCTTTTCATGATCCAGCACGATTGTGGACATGGCTCGTTTTTTGCGCGCCGACGTCTTGATGACTGGACGGGACGAACAATCGGCGTTCTGACCCTGACCCCCTATGACTACTGGCGGCGGGCGCATGCTACCCATCATGCATCGGCTGGAAATCTGGACGAGCGAGGAACGGGCGACATCCACACCCTTACGGTCGCCGAGTACCATTCACTTTCAAGACTGAAAAAGCTTGCTTATCGCCTCTATCGGCATCCGCTGGTCATGTTCGGCATCGGGCCCGCCTGGCTGTTCCTTTTAAAGCAACGCCTGCCGTTCGGGATGATGCGCGATGGTCTGTCGCCGTGGATTTCCACAATGGCGACCAATTTCGCGATCGCGGCACTGTCGCTCGGATTGATATGGACTGTCGGAATTGCCCATTTTCTTGCAATCCACCTGCCAATCGTGACCCTCGCAGGGGGAGCAGGTATTTGGCTCTTTTACGTACAGCACCAGTTCGAGGAGACGCACTGGTCGAATGCCGACGACTGGCAGTTTGCGGAAGCTGCGCTCCACGGCGCTTCATACTACGATCTGCCGCCGGTGCTTCGATGGATAACCGGCAACATTGGGATTCATCATGTTCATCACCTGTCGAGCAGGATCCCTTACTACCGGCTGCCCGAAGTATTGCGCGACTACCCACAGCTGAGAAATATTGGCCGCATCTCGCTTGGCGATAGCCTCAGATGTGTGCGGCTCGTGCTCTGGGACGAAGCGAAGGGCAAGCTCGTATCCTTTCGCGAAGCCTCCCGGGCAGCGGCAGGGGCCTGACAGGCTCCAGATGATCCTCTGGTGGAAATCGCCATGCACAGCAATGTCAACACTTCAAGGACTGCAATAATGCCGACCACGCTTACGCCGACACAAATCAGAGGCCTGAAACTCGCCAGGGATGGAAATCTGTTTCCCGCTGATGCCGGGAAATGGACCCACCTGAACGCAACCGTGACCTATGCGAAGAACGACAGGTTTAAGGAACGCCCGCAGAAGATCAAATTCCTGACCTCGGCGACAGTCGATGATCTGAAACAATTCGGATTGCTGCAAGACCTTTCGCCGGACGCGGGCAAATACGACGCCGCTTGCGGTATCACGATGGCGGGCAAGATCTGGCTCATGCAGAACAAGTAGTCTGCACCTTAACGACTGTCTGCCGTTGTTTCCTCTCACCGTCGGCAACGTTGCTTTCAAGATAAGCGACGGGCCAACGATCCTTCTCACCGAGCCAGATGTCGACGGGGCACGACCAATGGAAATCATTTCCTTTGGGGATGCGAGACTGTAGTCTCCACGCGGGCCCTCCGATCGTCCCCGGGCCCAATGTCCGCGGCAGCGAGACCACGCTGCCGACCTCAGAGGAGAAGTGATGTTCGACCATGTTTCCATTGGCGTTGCCGATCTCGAGCGTGCACGCAAGTTCTATGACCAGGCGCTGGAGCCTCTCGGATACACCAGGCTTTCAAACAGTGACAATTGGGTCGGCTACGGCGCCGAACACCCGCAATTCTGGATAAAGCCGGCCGCACGGCCGGTTGTCCCCGACATCGAATCGGGACTGCATTTCTGCTTTGTCGCCAAGAGCGAGGATGCTGTTCGATCCTTTCACGCCAACGGCATTGCCAATGGCGGGACCGACAATGGTGAACCGGGTCTCCGGCCGGAATACGGATCATTTTACTACGCCGCCTTCATGATCGATCCCGATGGCTATCGGATCGAGGCTTTCTTCCACCGCCCCGAATAACCTCGCAAGGCGACCGCCTGCCATAGACAAACGCAAGGCCATCGAATGCCACAGCATCGACAGACCGTCTCCGATCATGCGCCGTCAGCGATGGTTTGGGTCGGCTTTGTCGCGATGTGCACCGGAATGTTCATGGCGATCCTCGACGTCCAGGTCGTAGCAACGTCCCTGCCGACAATCCAGCAAGGCATCGACATCGATCCCGACAAGATGAGCTGGATCCAGACAGCCTACCTGATCGCGGAAGTGGTCGCGATCCCGCTGACGGGAATTCTTACCCGCGTTCTGACGATGCGGTGGCTGTTCATCGTTTCCATCCTCCTGTTCGTCGTGGCTTCGGCCGGCTGCGCAGCGAGCGGAACCTTTGGCGCACTGGTGTCATGGAGGGTGCTTCAGGGCTTCTCGGGGGGAACACTGATCCCCGCCGTTTTCTCCGCCGTCTTCATTCTTTTTCCGAACGAGCGGCAGGCGATCGCCACGACCATCGCAGGCGTGCTCGCCGTCCTTGCCCCCACCATCGGCCCGATCATCGGCGGCTGGCTGACGGCGACCTATTCCTGGCACTGGCTGTTTCTGATCAACATCATTCCGGGACTTGTCTCTGCGGTGGTAGCCTGGCGGTGCCTTCCGCACCACAAGGCAGATTTCGGCGAACTCAAAAGCCTCGACCTTGCCTCGCTCGTCATGCTGGCGATCTCGCTTGCCAGTCTAGAACTTGCACTGAAGGAGGCGCCCACGTCAGGCTGGACTTCGTCTCTTGTGGCCGGCCTGTTTGCCACAAGCTTCGTCGCGGGAACCGGTTTTACGGTTCGCTCGCTGCGCCGCAGACGTCCGATCGTCGACCTCGGTCATTTCCGTGATCGAAATTTCCTGATCGGTTCTGCCCTGAGTTTCGGGCTCGGGATCGGCCTCTTCGGTTCAGTCTACCTCATGCCTGTCTTTCTGGCCTTCATCAGGGGACAGAACGCGCTCGAGATCGGCGCGACCATGCTCGTGACCGGCATCACGCAACTCATTGCCGCACCGATCGCAGTCTATCTGGAGAAGCGGACGGATCCGCGCCTCCTCTCTGCCGTCGGCTTCTTTCTCTTTGCGCTCGGACTGTGGATGAGTGCGTTCGAGGATCCACGGACCGGTTACGACGCGATGTTCTGGCCGCAGGTCGTGCGTGGGGCAGCGATCATGTTCTGTCTGCTGCCGCCGACTCGATTGGCGCTGGGGACCCTTCCGCCCGACCAGGTTCCGGATGCCAGCGGCCTTTTCAACCTGATGCGCAACCTTGGGGGCGCGATCGGCATCGCCATGATCGACACGATCATCTACACGCGGTCCGAGCCATTGACGCAATCCCTGTGGGATCGGCTGCGCGCGGGCGACCACGCAGCCGCCGCCTTTGTCGGCGCACCCGCAGAGGAGCTTGTTGGACATGGAGGCACCCTCAACCCGGATACCGTCGCGGCACTCGACCCCCTGGTGCAGACGGCGGCGAGTGTCCAGGCGATCAACGAGGCGTGGATGATGGCCGCCGTCCTGACTGCCTGTGCATTGCTTGTCCTTCCATTCGCAAGGCCGGTCGCAGCACCGCGCTGACCGCTCATCGTTGCGGCATCCCGTATTTCCGGCGGCGTTTAGTCTGTCTGACGTCGGAGGTCGCAAACGGTGAACGCAGCGTTCAATCGCCTTTTCATGGCAAATTCCCCTTCCCATGTTATGGCCATCACAATCCGGCGGTTCAGACCGTCACAGTCACGGACGTCATCATGAAGAAAATCGGTTTCCTTTCCTTTGGCCACTGGTCGCCCTCGCCCCAGTCACAAACCCGCTCTGCCGGCGATGCTCTCCTTCAGTCGATCGATCTTGCTGTGGCCGCCGAAGAGCTCGGGGCGGAGGGCGCCTATTTCCGCGTCCATCATTTTGCCCGGCAACTCGCCTCGCCATTCCCACTGCTTGCCGCCGTGGGCGCCAGGACGAAGAGCATCGAAATTGGAACCGCGGTCATCGACATGCGCTACGAAAACCCGCTCTACATGGCCGAGGATGCCGGCGCGGCCGACCTCATTGCAAACGGGAGGCTACAACTCGGGCTCAGCCGTGGCTCGCCCGAGCAAGTGATCGACGGCTGGCGCTATTTCGGCTATCAGCCAGACGAAGGGTCGAGCGACGCCGATATGGGACGCAGCCACGCCGAAGTCTTCCTGCAGGCGCTGAAGGGTGAGGGCTTTGGCGAGCCCAATCCAAGACCAATGTTTCCAAACCCACCTGGCCTGCTGCGTCTCGAACCGTATTCGCAGGGCCTGCGCGATCGCATCTGGTGGGGCGCTGGATCCAATGCGACCGCCATCTGGGCGGCCAGACTCGGGATGAACCTGCAGAGTTCTACCTTGAAGGATGACGAAACCGGTGAACCCTTCCATGTCCAGCAGGCAGCCCAGATCCGCGCCTATAGGCGGGCCTGGCAGGAGGCCGGCCATCAGAGAACGCCGCGTGTGTCGGTGAGCCGCAGCATCTTCGCGCTCGTCGATGATCGCGATCGTGCCTACTTCGGGGGCAGTGGCAAGGAGCAGGATTCGATCGGCTTTATCGACCAGAACACGCGGGCCATATTTGGTCGCTCCTATGCGGCCGAACCGGACGCTCTCGTAAAGCAGCTCGCATCGGACGAAGCGATCGCGGAAGCCGATACGCTGCTGCTCACCGTGCCCAACCAGCTCGGCGTCGACTATAATGCCCATGTCATCGAAATGATCCTGAAGCATGTCGCGCCGGCCCTCGGCTGGCGCTGATCGGTCGCCATCAGGATGGAGCATTGCGCGTTGCCATATTGAAGAGCGGCAGCGGGCCTTGGCTGGCCTTGCGATTACCGCGGCACAAAGAGCGTACTGCGTCCGCTTGTGGTGTCTGCAACAAGCCGTTCGACGTCCTCCGATTTCCATTCCGGAAAGCTTGCCGTCAGCTCGGCGCCGCCTCCATGAAATGTCTCCTTGAGGATGGAGAGGCCCGGGACCGCCGCCAGGCGCGCCTTCAGGATCGCCAGGTCCGAATAGGCTGCCTCAATCGTTCCTTCGAGCGTCGGGACGATCTCGATCGTCTCCCCCGCCCGCAGGCAAGCGGCAGCCGTTCCGCCATAGGCCCTGATCAGGCCGCCCGTGCCGAGGAGCACACCGCCGAACCAACGCGTGACGATGACGATGACCTTGTCGAGCGATTGCCCGTCGATTGCCTGCAGGATCGGCTTGCCGGCGGTTCCACTCGGCTCACCGTCGTCGCTGAACCGATAGGTCTGGCCGCTTCGCCAGGCAAAGCAATTGTGGTTGGCATCGGCATGCGCGTAAGTGGCCAGTGCATCCTTCGCGTCGGCTTCATCGGCAATCGGTAGGGCCGCCGCCAGAAACCTGCTTTTTTTGACGATCTGCTCGAAGACAATAGGGCGTTCCAGGGAATACATCGCAGCTGTATACGCCAGCCTTGCCGACGGGCGAAGGGGATTATGGGGCGTGATCATCCGTAACGGATCAGCTTCGAGGGCGGCTGACCGTCGCCGCCCGGCCTCAATCCGTCCCTTCATGTTCAGATGGAACCAACAGTAATAGTCAATCGACCGGATCCCCTTGAACTCGGCGGTCGCCGTATGGGCAAGGATATCCCTGTTGACCCATTCGATCGTTTCACCTGGCCTGGCGGTGACCCCCGGCGGGCGCAAACATCATTTTCTCGATCGTTACCGCGATTGTCTCTGCCCGCGCTGGAGCGGCCCCGAGGGCCACCGCGAAGGCCAGGATGGTCCATCGATGCCGCATCATCATTGTCCTGCAGTGTGACCTTGAGCTTCTTCACCAGGGCAAGCGCCTGCTTGTTGATCGCCTCGTGGTCCCGCACCATGTCCTCGGCAAAGCTCGGTGCCTGCTTTGCCGCCTCGATCTCGATCGATCCGGCCGTGTAGGCGATATGAGCGATCTGGGGATCTGTCGGTTTGTCCGCAGCCGGCGCAGGGTGCCAACCCAAGCAGGCAGATCGTGGTCACAGCTGTCATCAGTCGCGTAGTCATGGAACCTCCTTCGTCCTTGCCGAAAGGCCGGACAGTTTATCGCTGTACAAACGTTGGATGTCGGCTCCCGAATAAGGTTCCCGGCATCGACCGGGAGAACCGGACCGCTCCCGTATTCGTGTTCTGCAACACCCTTTTCTCCCCGGGGGCAACGGAAGACAGTCAGGGCGAAGGCTGCGAAAATCTTGCACATGTCGATGCCACGTGATGGCATTTGACAAGCGCGGCAAAGGAGGCCGACATTGCCACCAGCAACGACACCGTTTTTGGATGGGATGGAGAAGATGAACCTCAAGGATCCTGGACTCTTTCGCGAGGCGGCCCTGGTCGGCGGTCGATGGATCGACGCCGATCCATCGAACGCGATCGAGGTCAATGACCCGGCCACAGGCGACATCATCGGTCGTGTACCGAAGCTTGGCGCTGCGGAAACCAAAGCTGCGATCGAGGCGGCCGCCACGGCGCAAAAGGCCTGGGCGACCCGCACAGCAAGAGACCGTGCGATCATCCTGCGCAAATGGTTCGAGCTGATGATCGAAAACAAGGACGATCTCGGCCGCATCCTGACGCTGGAACAGGGCAAGCCCGTTGCCGAAGCCACCGGCGAAATCGTCTATGGCGCAAGCTTCATCGAATGGTTCGCAGAGGAAGGCCGGCGCGTTTATGGCGATCTCGTTCCCGGCCACCAACCGGACAAGCGCATCATGGTGATGAAGCAGCCCATCGGCGTGGTTGCCGCCATCACGCCCTGGAACTTTCCCAACGCCATGATCACCCGCAAGGCAGGTCCGGCATTGGCCTCCGGGTGCGCCCTGGTGCTGAAGCCAGCCAGCCAGACGCCTTTTTCAGCGATCGCGATCGCCGTGCTTGCAGAGCGTGCCGGACTGCCCGCCGGCCTGTTCTCCGTCATCACCGGTTCGGCGCGCGAGATCGGGGCGGAGATGACCGCCAATCCGATCGTGCGCAAATTGACCTTTACCGGCTCGACCGAAATCGGCGCCGAACTTTACAGGCAGAGCGCCCCGACCATCAAGAAGCTCGGGCTGGAGCTCGGCGGCAATGCCCCCTTCATCGTCTTTGACGATGCCGATCTCGATGCTGCGGTGGAAGGCGCGCTGATCGCCAAGTTTCGCAACAATGGACAAACCTGTGTTTGCGCCAACCGCCTTTACGTCCAGGACGGTATCTACGAGGCCTTTTCGCAGAAGCTTTCCACGGCTGTCGGCAAGCTGAAGATCGGCAATGGCTTCGACGAGGGTGTGATCCTTGGTCCCTTGATCGATCAGCCGGCCCTGGAAAAGGTCGAGGAGCATGTGGCTGACGCCCTGTCGAAGGGGGCACACGTCATGGAGGGTGGCAGGCGCCATTCGCTTGGCGGCACCTTTTATGAGGCAACGGTGCTGACCGGTGTCACCAGCGACATGGCTGTCGCGCGCGAGGAAACCTTCGGGCCGGTGGCGCCGCTTTTCCGGTTCAAGGACGAGGCCGATGTGATCGCCCAGGCCAACGATACCGAGTTCGGCCTAGCATCCTATTTCTACGCCAAGGATCTCGCCCGCGTGTTCCGCGTGGCCGAGGCCCTCGAATACGGCATGGTCGGGGTCAATACCGGGCTGATCTCGACGGCAGAAGCGCCCTTTGGGGGCGTGAAGCTCTCCGGCCTCGGCCGCGAAGGGTCGAAATATGGAATCGATGAATTCATGGAGATCAAATACGTCTGCCTCGGCGGCATCAGCTAAGAGACTGGTCGCAGCTCGTCTTCACTCTTCTGTGAGCGCTCGCACGGCCACCCAACGTCCTTCGCCGTAGCAAAACGCGTCCTGCGGCTGTGATTTCCTTCGCCGGCACAGAATTGCAGCGGTCGAAAATACAATGGTCGTCGCGGCAGCGTGATGACCTTTGCCATGGAGATTGGATGGCTTTCGTGGCATATTGTCATCAGCACTGCTCAACATTTGAGTCGCAATTCCAGCGCTAGAATGGAGACGATATGATGCTGTATGGCCCTTACGAGCCAAATCCGAATTCCTGTAAGTATTTGAAGGAACAAATACTACGCAGCGCCGTTATAGTGATGAGCGGGCCGACAGGGCTGCTATCCCGTTTTAACCAGCCGGCCGCGGGAGAGCATCATGCAAAAGGGTGAAAGCGACGTCTTTGATCTTTTTTCGGAAATTTACACAAGTGCTGCGCAGGAAGAATTTAGCCTGCAGGAATATCTGCTAGCGTGCCGCGATGACAAAAGTCTCTACGCAACGGCGCAAGAGCGCATGGTCGAGGCGATCGGTGAACCGACGCTGATCGATACCAGTGCCGACGAACGCATGGGCCGCATCTTTGCCAACCGGACTCTGAAGATCTACCCCACATTTGCCGACTTTTATGGCATGGAAGATACGATCGAGCGGATCGTCGGCTACTTCAGATACGCTGCCCAGGGCCTCGAGGAACGCAAGCAGATCCTCTATTTGCTCGGACCCGTCGGCGGCGGCAAGTCATCGCTGGCCGAACGCCTGAAAAGGCTGATGGAACAGCGGCCAATCTATACGCTGGCGGTCAATGGCAAGGTAAGCCCGATCTTCGAGTCCCCCCTTGGGCTCTTCCACCCGGACCGGATGGCCGGCCTTCTCGAAGACAAGTACGGCATTTCCAGGCGCCGCCTCACCGGGCTGATTTCGCCCTGGGCAACCAAGCGGCTTGACGAGATCGGCGGCGATATTTCGAAATTCAGCGTCGTCAAGCTGACGCCATCCCGGTTGCGCCAGATCGCAATTGCAAAGACCGAACCGGGTGACGAAAACAACCAGGACGTCTCGGCCCTGGTCGGCAAGGTCGACATCCGACAACTCGAAAACTTCAGCCAGGCCGACCCGGACGCCTATTCCTACAGCGGCGGGCTGAACAGGACGACGCAGGGGCTTCTCGAGTTCGTCGAAATGTTCAAGGCACCGATCAAGGTCCTGCACCCGCTGCTGACTGCGACCCAGGAAGGCAGCTACAACGGGACCGAGAACTTCGGCGCCTTCCCCTTCCAGGGCATCGTCGTCGCCCACTCAAACGAATCCGAGTGGCTGCAGTTCAAGAACAATAAGAATAACGAGGCATTTCTCGACCGTATCCTTGTGGTCAAGGTTCCCTATTGCCTCCGGGTCACCGAGGAACGGCAGATCTACGAAAAGCTTCTTCGCGAGAGCGAACTGGCAAACAGCCCCTGTGCTCCCGAAGTCCTCGAGAACCTCAGCCGCTTCACCGTCGCAACACGCCTTCACGTGCATGAGAATTCTCCGCTCTACACGAAGATGCGCGTCTATGACGGCGAGAATCTGAAGGATACGGATCCGAAGGCAAAGTCCGTCCAGGAATATCGCGATGCGGCGGGCGTTGATGAAGGCATGACCGGCATCAGCACCCGCTTCGCGTTCAAGGTCCTCTCGGAGACCTTCAACTACGACACAAAGGAGGTGGCAGCCGATCCGGTGCATCTGATGTACATCATGGAGCAGGCGATCCGGCGGGAGCAGTTCCCGAAGGAAACGGAGGCGCGCTACCTCGACTTCATCAAGTCGGAACTCGCCGCGCGCTACGCGGAATTCATCGGCCATGAAATCCAGAAGGCCTACCTGGAATCCTACAGCGAGTACGGCCAGAACCTCTTTGACCGCTATATTTCCTATGCCGACGCGTGGCTGGAGGACCAGGACTTCAAGGACTACGACACCGGTCAGATTCTCAATCGGGAAATTCTCGACAGCGAATTGTCGCAGATCGAAAAGCCGGCCGGCATCGCCAACCCCAAGGACTTCCGCAACGAGGTCGTCAAGTTTACCTTGCGCGCCCGCGCCAGGAACAGCGGCCGGAACCCCTCCTGGACCAGCTATGAAAAGCTTCGCGAGGTAATCGAGAAGCGGATGTTCGGTCAGGTCGAGGATCTACTGCCTGTCATCAGCTTCGGCTCCAAGAAGGACAGTTCGACTGAAAAGCAGCACGCCGAATTTGTCCAGCGCATGACTCAGCGAGGCTACACCGTCCGCCAGGTCCGGCGGCTCGTTGATTGGTACATGCGGGTCAACAAGGCCGGTTGACAATGCCGAACCGGGGGATTGGCAGATGCCGAATTTCATCGACCGCCGGCTCAATCCGAAGGACAAGAGCCTTGGCAACCGACAGCGTTTCCTGAACCGAGCCCGGGAGGAATTGAAGCGGGCTATCAAGGAGCAGGTAAAATCGGACAAGATCGCCGATGTGGACGCCGCCCACGGCGTTCCCATGCCCAAGCGTGGCGCGGGCGAGCCGACATTCCAGCCAAGCAGCGGCAGCGGCGACCGGGAGTACATCCTCCCCGGCAATCGGGAATATATGGCAGGTGACAAGCTGTCGCGACCACAAGGAGGTGGCGGAGGCGGAGATCGCGGCGCTGGTCGCGGCGAGAGCGAGGATGATTTCCAGTTCATCCTGTCGCGCAACGAAGTCCTCGACCTCTTCTTCGAGGATCTCGAGCTTCCTGACATGGTAAAGCTCAATCTGAAGGAAACGGTTACCTACAAGCCGCACCGTGTCGGCTTCAGCACCGCTGGTACGCCCACCAACATCAATGTCGGGCGCACGATGCGAAACAGTTTCGGCCGCCGAATAGCGCTGCAACGCCCGAGCGAGGCGACCGTGAAGGCAGTTGCGGACGAGATCGCCGTGCTGGAGGCGATGGAGGAGCGATCTGCCGCGGACCGGCGGCGCCTGCAGGCGCTGCGCGAGGAACTGGAGCAGTTGGAACGGCGGCGACGGCGCATTTCTTATGTCGATCCCGTCGATATTCGCTTCAACCGCTTCGAACGCCAGCCGCTGCCCAATGCCAGCGCCGTGATGTTCTGCCTGATGGACGTATCGGCATCGATGGGCGAGCGCGAGAAGGATCTGGCCAAGCGCTTCTTCGTGCTGCTGCATCTGTTTCTCACGCGCCGGTACGAGCGGATCGACATCGTCTTCATCCGTCACACCGATGAGGCCCATGAGGTCGACGAGGAAACGTTCTTCTACAGCAAGCAGAGCGGTGGCACTGTTGTTTCGACCGCGCTCGAGGAAATGCTTCGGGTGATCGAGGAGCGATATCCCGCCAATCTCTGGAATATCTATGCCGCCCAGGCCTCCGACGGCGACAATATCAGCGGCGATTCGGAACGCTGCGCGGAGCTTCTCCGCAACCATCTGATGCGCCTTTGCCAGTACTACGCCTATGTCGAAATCATTGATGAGCGCGAAACGGAAATATTTGGAGCCACAGACAACGGCACCTCGCTGTGGCGTGCCTACCGCACCGTCGACGGCGCGATCCCCAACTTCCAGATGACCCGTATTTCCAAGCCGGCCGACATCTATCCGGTTTTTCGCAAGCTCTTTACCCGGCAGCCTGCCGTGCGCACGCGCAAGTAAGGGAAGACCGAATGGCGAGACGCTCGAGCCCAGGCCTGCTGTTTGACGGTTCCGACTGGAATTTCGCGACCCTTTCACGTGCCTACGACGCCATCGAAACCGTGGCGCTCGACGAGATGGGGCTGGATGTCTATCCCAACCAACTGGAAATCATTTCGTCGGAACAGATGCTGGATGCCTACTCTTCGGTCGGTATGCCGTTGATGTACCAGCACTGGTCGTTTGGCAAGCGCTTCATCTTCGAGGACAATCTCTATCGCAAGGGCCGGCGCGGACTTGCCTACGAACTGGTGATCAATTCCAATCCGTGCATCACCTATCTGATGGAAGAAAACACCATGGCCATGCAGGCGCTGGTGACCGCCCATGCCGCATTCGGCCATAATCATTTCTTCAAGAACAATTACCTGTTCCGGCAGTGGACCGATGCCGGCGCGATCCTGAGCTACATGGAGTTTGCCAAGAAATACGTTTCCAAATGCGAGGAGCGGCACGGGACGAATGCCGTCGAGGCAGTCCTGGACTCGGCACACGCCTTGATGGACCAGGGCGTCTTCCGCTACCGGCGGCCGCCGCGCCTTTCATCCGAAAAAGTCAGGGAGCGTGCCCGCGAACGACTGGAATACGAGGAACAGACCTATAGTGACCTGTGGCGAACACTGCCGCTCGCAACAGAGAGCCGCAATCCGGAGGATGCCGAACGCGATGCGTCCGAGCGCAAGAAGGTTCTCAACCTTCCCGAGGAGAACCTGCTCTACTTCCTGGAAAAGAACAGTCTCATCCTCGAGCCCTGGCAGCGTGAAATCCTCCGGATCGTGCGGGTGATTGCGCAATATTTCTACCCGCAGCGCCAGACCAAGGTGATGAACGAGGGCTGCGCCACCTTTGTGCACTACACGATCATAAACCGCCTCTTCGATCAGGGCCGGATCAGCGAAGGCGTGATGCTGGAGCTCCTGGCAAGTCATTCCAACGTGGTCTTCCAACCCGCCTTTGATGATCCCCGCTTCCCAGGAATAAACCCATATGCGCTTGGCTTTGCGATGATGCAGGACATCCAGCGCATCTGCATGGACCCGACGCAGGAGGATCGCGACTGGTTTCCGTCCTTTGCCGGCAATGGTGACTGGCAGGCAACGCTTCTGGATGCCTGGGCAAATCACCGCGACGAGTCCTTTGTCCTGCAGTATCTGAGCCCGGCCATGATGCGAAAATTCCGGCTGTTCGTGCTGAGCGATCGCGCCACCGACAATTTTTGCGAGGTATCTTCGATCCATAACGAACGAGGCTATGCGGCAATCCGGTCGTCGCTTGCGCGCAGCTATGACGTCGGCGCAAGACAGCCCGATATCCAGGTGGTTGATGTCGACCTGCTCGGTGACAGGCAGCTCAGGCTGCAGCACAATGTCAGAAACGGCATCCTTCTCGAAGAAAGCAACCGTGATGCCACCCTGGCTCACATCCGCCACCTATGGGGCTACGATGTAAGCCTACAGGGTGTCGATGGCTCGACGGGGGCAGTCCTTTACGAGTGCTCGACCGCCTGAACCGGGAAGGAATTGGCGCCCCAAAGCGGATTGCCGCAAGTCGGGCCATTGCCTTTGTCTCCCGCAAGCCCAATCGCATATCGCTCCGGCTGCCTGGGAAAGCACATCAATGCCTATCCTCTTCGGCATGCCTGCGCCTGATGCTGCGCACAACAAGCCACATGCCGGCGACGACGAGGGGAACGGACAGGCCGGTCAGCGTTTCCGGGGAGACGTCGAGGCCGATATTGTGCGCGCCCTTCGCCAGATAGCCGAGCAGCCCGACGACATAGTAGGAGATCGCGGCAACGGACAGGCCTTCAACGGTCTGCTGCAGCCGCAGCTGCAGTTGCGCACGACGGTCCATCGAATTGAGCACCGTCGTGTTGATGCGTTCCAGCTCGACATCGATCCAGCTCCGCAGCAGGGCTGTCGCGCGCGCCAGCTTGCGCGACAGGTTCGCCTGCCGTTCCTCCACCGATTGGCAGGTCCGCATTGCCGGCGCAAGCCGACGCTCGAGGAAGGCGCCGAGCGTCTCGCTGCCGGGCATCGCCGTCTCCGCCAATGCCCGGATACGCTCCTGAACAATCTCGTAATAGGCGCGGCTGGCTCCGAACCGGTAGAGGCTGAGTGCCGCATTCGCCTCCAGCTCGGCGGCCAGGCGTGTAATCTCGGACAACATCTGGTCCGCTTCGTCGCGCGCATGCAGCTTCATGCGCTGGGTAATCGCCGTCAGGCCGGATTCGATCTGGCGAATTTCGGGCGAGAGCGATTGCGCCAGTGGCAGGCCCATCATCGCAAGGGTACGGTAGGTCTCGATATCGAGAAGGCGCTGGACAAGCGCGCCCCGGGCGCTGTCGGACATGCCGCGATCGATGACCAGAATTTTCGTCAGACCGTCTCCGTCCTGACGAAAATCGGTGAGGATCGCGGCCTGGCCATTCTTCAGTTCGCTCCGGCACAGGCTGGTCGGGTCGAAGACCGATTTTTCCTGCTCCGTCTCAGGCGTATCGGGCCGGATTTCCAGCCTGATACCGGAGATGAATGGCCCCGGTGGCGAAAAGCTTGCGCCGAAGGGATGCACGGCGATCGTCTGGCCAAACCTGTCCGGTGCTGGACAGTCCCAGAAATAGGTCGAAAATTCCGTATGCCGCTCCCAGCGGAGCGTCCCCGGCCCCCAGGTGATGGCATGATGGCTCGTTTCGCGGGCGGGTGGCGCAACCCCGCTTGACCGGGAAAGATCTGCAAGCGTCTCGTGATCGTTGTCACCGGCGCTTTCCGTCAGGAAAGCGAGCTGGAATATGACGCGCGACGCCGGCACGAGCGCATAGGGCCGCGCGTGAAGTTCCCCGAGCGAGCGTGCCCGAATGTCCGCAGGCGGAAAGCCAAAGCTTCCTTGCGTCATGCATCCATTCCCCGTGTCCATGATCCGTCCCCTTGGCCCCGAGCCGCCGGCATGCAATCAGCTCGCCCGGCCCCTGTCCAGCGGCATTGGACGCAGCGACCGTTTGCCACACCGGGACGGCACCCGAGGCTCAGGCAAGCCGCTCGATCACCTCATCGGCTGCCCTCTCGCCGCTCTGCCAGGCTCCATGTGCGGTGGAAAAGTCAAAGGGGTGGGTCGCCTCGCCAGCGAAGAATAACCTCTCGGCCACAGGCCTCGCCAGGGTCAGGCGGGCGCTCGCCTCACCCGGCAATGCATGGCTGTAGGAGCCCCCCACCCAGTCGGTCCGGCACCATGATGTTGCTGCAAGCGGCCGCACATGGCGACGGATATGGGCGCCGAGCTGCGCCGACAACTCCTCGATCGCAAACGCAAAGGCCTCGAGCAGCCCGGCACGCTCGATGGCGACAGCGCCCGTGCCACCGAAGAAGCCCTCGATCACCGGTCGACCAAGCGGCCGGATATAGTAACTGCCGGTTTCGCTTGCATGTGGATTGCCGAGGAGATGGGACTCGGGGTCAAGCCCGTGGTCGCCGTGCAGTTCGAAGAACAGCTTGTCGGCAAGGCCGAGGGGGAGTTTGCCTGCGGCATGGAGATGGTCGTCTACATCCGCGTCGAAGGCGATTGCACCCCTGGACAGGATGTTCGTCGAGGCGGTGACAACAGCCGTGCGCGCACTGACAGCGCCATGATCGGTGTCCAGGCGGACGCCCTGACCGGTCAAGGCGATGCGACGAACCGGCACGGACAGCCTGAGTGCCACCTCCGGAAGGCTTGATGCAATCAGGCTGCCGTATCCCTTACGCACCCGCCAGTTGGAATCGGTCGACGCCTTGTCGTAGGCAAGGAAATCGACGACCGACAGTCGGTCGAGGGCAGCGCCATTCATGTAGCCGCTCACCGACTGGCAATAATTGTTCCATTCGCCCTCTGGCGGCAAAAGGTCCGAGGCCCGGTCACTTGCCGGCGGAGCGCTCTCCATGCGTTGCTGCAGGGTCGACCAGGCGGTCGCGGCGGCCTGTTGCTCCTCGGCAGAAAAGCCGAGATCATGCCATTGTCTTTGCCAGGCCGTGGGGCCTGCTTCGATCTCGAAGCCTTTGGCCTGCGCGAGTTTGACCAAGGGATTACGCTCGGCCGAGTGCAGCCAGCCGCATCCCATGTCGAGCGGCATCTGAGCCAGTTCGATGGTCCAGGCGCGGCCGCCGACGCGGTCGCTCGCTTCGATGAGCATCACCGAACGCCCGGCCTTAGCCAACCGGCGCGCCGCCGCAATGCCCGCAGCGCCAGCACCCACAATCGCAACGTCGTAATCCATCTTCGCGCTCCGCGCCGCTGCACTATTATGTCGGCAGTCGGAGCTTCGAGCATTACAGGGAATTTACGACCGCTTCAACGCGCGCGAAAGCCTGCTACTATTCAACGATGACGTTCTTTGAAACCCTCGTCGCCCTGCTTGCGGTCGCGATCTTGCTTTTGCAGGTAACGCGGCGAATGCAGCTGCCTTATCCCGGCATTCTCGCTGCCGCCGGCGTCGCTGTCGCGATGCTGCCAGGCGCCCCGGTCATTCCGATCGACCCGCCGACGGCGCTTGCCCTGTTCATCGCGCCTGTCCTCGTCGACGCAGCTTATGATTTTCCGCTTGGCGCAGCCAGGCGGATGGCGTTGCCGCTGTTCGTCTATGCCGTGGTCGCCGTACTGGTCACCACAGGTGTCGTGGTCTCGATCAGCGCATGGACTGTCGGGCTGCCGCTTGCCGTGGCCGTCACGCTTGGGGCAATCGTCGCTCCGCCTGATGCCGCCGCCGCGACTGCCGTCCTGTCCAATCTGCCGGTCTCGCGGCGGGTGGACGCCCTGCTCAAGGGCGAGAGCCTCTTCAATGACGCCACCGCCCTTCTGCTGTTCAGCGCGGCCCTGACCGTCCAGGCTCGCGGTGGCATCGATTTGAGCACCGTGGTGCGACTTGGCCTTGCGGCTCCAGGCGGAATAGCCTTCGGCATTTTGTTCGGTTATCTCGTCTCCGGGTTAAGACCTGTCACAGACAATACTGTCGGCGGCACGCTGCTTCAGTTCGTGTATGCCTTCGCAACCTGGCTGATCGCCGAAAGGCTGCATCTGTCAGCCGTGCTGGCGACTGTATCGTCGGCGATGACCATTGCAGTCCTCACCACGGTCAATGATTCACCACGCATGCGCGTTCATTCCTTCGCCGTCTGGACAACCGTTGTCTTCCTTTTGAACGTCGTCGCATTCCTGCTGATGGGTTTGCAGGCGCGTCGCATCGTGGAGGCGATGTCGGCTGCCGAACTCGCCCGGGCACTCCGGTTTGCGGCGATCGTCGTCGCCGGGGTGATTGGCGCGCGGCTTTCGGTCGCCTTCCTCTTTCACGCCATCGTAGGATTTCGTCATCGACGCGGACACAGTCTTGCACCCTTCGCATCCGGCGAAACCCTTCTTGTCGGATGGTCTGGCATGCGCGGTCTCGTGACCCTTGCCACGGCCTTTGCGCTGCCAGCCGATTTTCCCGAACGAAACCTCGTCGTGCTGACAGCCTTTTCGGTCGTGCTGGCGACGCTCATCATCCAGGGCGCGACCCTGGCTCCGATGATCAGGCTTATGAAGCTCGGACGACAGGAAGAGGCACGCGAGGAGCTTTTCTTGGCGCGAAAGTCATTGGCCGAGGCTGCGCTCGTCCGGCTTTCGACCGAGAGTGGCGCGGAGGTAGAAGCGCTGCGCCAGGCATATCGTGAACATTGCGAGCGGGATGCCAACCCGGGCAAGTCCGAGGTCGATCGACGGCAATTCCTGTCGCGGCTTGCAGTGCTTGCGCAACGCGAGCGGCTGGAGGAACTGCGCGACACGGATCGAATTGGGCCAGGGCAATATCTCGAGCTGCAGGAGGACCTGGACTGGAAGCAGCTCGCCACCGGCTCCGACGAAGAGCGGCGGATCTCCGAAAGCTAAGGGCGCATCCGAGCGTCCTCCAGCCTCCACAGCCGTCTGCAGCCGCTTGGAAAACGATACACCCACAATGTTGTGATGGAACCATCTGGCTGCTGCGGCCTTAGTGGTTCACAATCCCTGCGCGGAGCCAAAGGCTGTGGAAATTGTGATGCCCGCCCATGCTTTGAGCGTGGGTCTGCTTCGCGTCGGGCGCTGGCGTGCTATGGCCCGATCTTGCTCGGGAGTGATTCGATGGCCTTGATCGATATTCTGACGTCCGTGGTCCTCGCTGCTGCCTCGACCGTTACCGCCTCCATTTCGCCAACTGAATCGGCGCCACCGGCTTTCAGGCCGTTTGGTGTTGCGCAGGATTCGCTGCCATCGGCATTGGGCTGCAAGCCGATCTACGGAGACGGCGCCGATACGACGGGTCAGTATACATGCTCCAGCCTGCCGGGTGGGAGCGACCTCTATGACCAGTACGTGCTCGCCTATGTTCAAGGCATGGGGATATGCAATGTCGTTGCCGTGTCGCGCTATATCAATGACGACCAGCGCGGCACCACTACGCGACAGGTCTACAAGGAGGCCGCGTCACTGCTCGCGTCCGAGTTTGGTCCGGCCGACGAAAAGGTTGATCACGCTGCCAGGTCCAAATACGGCAAGGACGGAATGTTCCGGGACGCCGTGGTGGCGCAGGAACGGCAGGTCTTTGAGCAATGGGATAATCTCAGCGCAAAGTACAAGAATGCACAGTCGGCGAGCGTCACCATATCAGGCAGCGATGAACTTGGCCTGGCGGTTTACAGCATTTTCCGCTTTGCCCATAACGATCAATGCCTCAGCACCCTGCAGGAGCAGACAGGTTTGTCCGGCGACCAGGGTGATTGACCCCGTCACGTCGGGCCGGCCGTCGTTCAGACGGACGGCAAGCCGGGCAGATTCTTTCCTGTGCCCTGTCGACACCCTCAGGACATGAACAGGGCCCGTAGCCGCGCAAACAGGGTCGGCTTTTCCGTGCCGAGGATTCCGCGGACATAGTGGGCCGCCGTTGCAGCGCTGACCGTTGCGCCGAAATGGCAATAGCACAGAACGTTATGCAATTCGCCGTCGGTCAGACCGAAGAAGGTCTTGGCCTCGCCATAGGTATCCCCTTCAAGGCCAGAAGTACGCAGGATCGGATCCTCGAACGCGACCGAAATCGGCGAATTGTCGCTACGCAGGCGCGACAGGATTGACGTGGGCTGATGCTCGGTCTGATAGAGCGTTGCCAGCCGCCGATGCGGGCTTGCCTCAAGGAGCTCAACCCAGCGCGTGAGACGTTCGTTGCGAGACATTAACCGTTGCGGAAACGCCTGGTCGATCCCCGCAATTGCCTGCAGTTGTTCCAATGTTTGATGTTTCATGGTGGGCTCCATCCGGCTGAAAGTTGCGCGGCCCCGTCGAGGCACTCTTCGCCCCTTTTTATGGAGCTAGGGGACAACGAGGTCCAATCAAGATCGCCCCGCAAGGATTTGTTGGTGCAGCTGAAGAGTTGATCGTGCGCAGCCCGGCCGCCGCTGCGATCAGCTGGATGCGGCACGCGGCAAGGGTCGATGCTCTCCCTTCGGAAGATGCACATCGGGCGATCGGGATGTCCGTGCCTGTGTTGGAACTGCCATGCCGCCCACGTCGCTTTTATCGCGAGATCTCTGCCCGCCATAGAGGCGAAAGAGCCTGACGAGTGGCTGTAGGGCGGCCGACCAGAGAGTTTCAAACCTCGGCTTCGCCTGTCTGCTTGCCGGGAACCTCCGGATTCCTCTCCGTCCGGTCACGGTGGAGAGCGGCGCGCGCGAGCAGCATGAAGGTCACCGGCGTCGTCACGGTGACAAAGATTCCGATGAGGATTTCGTGAATGACCAATCGTTCGGAGCCGACCGAAAAGAAGATCATCGAGCCGAGCATGATACCGCCTATCCCCCAGCTCGTGCCGAGTGTCGGCGCATGGATGCGCTCATAGAAGGTCGGCAGTCGCAGAAATCCGATTGCTCCGATCAGCGCAAGGGTCGCACCAAGCAGCAGGAAGACCGCAACCGCTATGGCGACCGGAAGGGGAAGATCTGTCGCTTCATAGATCATTCAATCACCTCCCCGCGCATCAGGAACTTGGCGAGGGCAACGGTTGCAACGAAGCCAAGCATGCCGATGACAAGTGCTGCCTCGAAGTAGACCACGCGGCCGGTGCCGACACCGAAGGTAACCAAGAGAAGCATTGCATTGATGTAGAACGTATCGAGGGCGATGATGCGGTCCTGGGCACGGGGTCCGATGAACATTCTGATCGAGGCAATCGCCATCGCCGCAACCAGCATCAGCTGCGCAATCGAAACCGCGGTAAACACAATGATGGCACTCATGCGAATATCTCCATAAGCATTTTCTCGTACCGGTTCTTGATCGTGTTGCGCCACACCGCTTCGTTCTGGATGTCGAGGACATGCAGGAGAACCGTGTTGTCATTGGAGTCGTATTCAAGCCATGCAGACCCTGGCGTGCTTGTCAGGATGATCGCAAGCAACGCCAGGGCAAAGGGGTTGCGAACTTCCAGTTCGATGCTGAGAAAGCCGGGATCGTGCCGCCGGCCGCGTCGCAGGATGATCCATGAGACCGAAAGATTGGACTCCGCGATATCGACAACAACCCGGAAGAACAGTTTCGGAAGAAGATACCATTTCGCCAGGGCCGGTCGCTCGGTGCGCAACGATGCCATGGCCCAGGAGGCAAAGACGGCAACGAGGATGCCAAGCACGAGCTGACCGAGGCTGAACCCGTTGAGCAGCAACCACATCAGCACCAGAAAAAGGGTGAGAATCGGATACGGAAGCACTATCTGCCCTCCTCATCGCCGTCGGTGGCTGCATCCCGGTAGGCAGGAAGTCTCACCGCATCTCTTACCGCATCGATATAGAGGCCCGGCCTGCTCAGGCTGCGGATGGTGGCATCCATGTACTGCATCGCGGGACCGGCCTGGACCGTGAGCGCAAGCGTGAGTGCAAGCAGGAACAAGACGGGCACGACCTCGATGACCAGCACGCGCGGAACCGTTCCCTCAAGCGAACTCCAGAAGGTGCGAATTCCGGCCCGGGTCATGGAAATCAGCGCTGCGACACCGGAGAGGATCACAAGAACGGCCAGGGCCCAGACCGCCGCTGTCGGCGGCACGCCGATCGCCCCTGCTCCCATCATCGTCGAAAGCATCGCGAATTTAGCGACAAATCCCGACAGCGGAGGCAGGCCGGAAAGCAGCACGGCACATGCGGCAAAGCAGATCCCGAGGATCGTCATGGTGCCGGGCATCGTGACACCTTCGCTTTCCGCGGCTTCGTCGTCCTCGGCATCCCCATAGGCTTCCATGGTCACCGCAAGCACGTTGGCGCCAGCGTCCTGGCCGCGTTCGACAAGCTCTATCAGCATGAAAAAGGCGCTGATCGACAGCGTCGAGCTAACGAGGTAAAGCAGCGCGCCTGAGGAAATCGCACCGTCGTTGATCCCGATGACCATCAGAAGCGTTCCCGACGACACCAGCACGAAAAATCCCGCCAGGCGCCCGAGTGCCTGCGAGGCAAGCACGCCAATGGTCCCGAAGATGAGGGTCGCCATCCCGCCATAAAGCAGCACGACAGTTCCGAAGCGGGCCGACGGCCCTACACTGAACAGCAACATCGTCAGGCGCAGGATGACATAGATGCCGAGCTTGCTCATAATGGCGAAAATTCCGGCAACCGGTGCGGAGGCGGCACTATAGGCGGTGGGCAGCCAGAAGCAGAGCGGCCACATGCCGGCCTTGATCAGGAACACGATCCCGAGAATTCCGGCACCGGCTTCCATCAGCATGCGGCGATCCGGTTCGATCTCGGGAATGCGGGCAGCAAGATCTGCCATGTTTAATGTCCCCGCCGTGCCGTAGATGAGGCTGACACCGATCAGAAAGAGCAGCGCCGCAACCAGGTTGACGGCGATGTAGTGCATCCCCGCCTTGACCCTGAGCGGCCCCGAGCCATGCAGCAGGAGACCATAGGATGCAGCCAGCATGACCTCGAAAAATACAAACAGATTGAAGAGGTCACCTGTGAGGAAGGCACCGTTGACCCCCATCAGCAGGAGTTGGAACATGCTGTGGAAGTGGGCGCCCACCGCATGCCAGCGGGCAAGTGAAAAGACCAGCGCCGAAACCGCCAGAAGCGCGGTCAGGAGCAGCATCAGCGCAGACAGTGCATCCAGCACCAGCACGATGCCAAAGGGGGCCGCCCAATTGCCGACGAGGTAGACCCCTTCGAAGTCGCCTTGCCCGATTTCGGTCCGGAACAAGACAAGGGCAACGAGGATCAGAAAGAGCGTTGAGCCGAGGCTGATCATCGCCTTGGTCGTGCGGCGACGCTCATCGACCAGAAGCAGGATTGCACTTGCGACCAGCGGAAGCAGGATCGGCGCGACGATGAGGTGATGCATCAAGCCGGTCATCGCGGCTCGTTCCTCCCGTCGACATGATCATTTCCGCTCAGACCCCGCGAGGCAAGCAGCACGACGAGAAACAGCGCGGTCGTTGCAAAGCCAATGACAATGGCCGTGAGGACGAGCGCCTGCGGTACCGGGTCGGCAAGGGCGGCTGCCGCAACGTCATCCCCGAGGATGGGCGGGACATTGGCCTTCACACCGCCCACTCCGAAGATGAACAGGTTCACGGCATAGGACAGCAGCGACAGTCCGACGATCACCTGGTAGGTGCGAGGGCGCAGAATGAGCCAGATCCCGCAGCTGGTCATCACGCCGATCGCAATGGACAGGACAAGTTCCATTACCTCGCCTCCGATTTGGCAGCGTCGATGGCGCGCAGGCGGTTGATGCGGATGGACTGGTGGGCGAGTGCGACGAGAATGAGCACCGTCGAGCCAACGACCAGGCTGAAGACGCCGAGGTCGAACAAAAGCGCCGAGGCGGCGGGGATCTTGCCGATCAGCGGCAGGTCGATATACCGCGAATGCGAGGTCAGGAACGGATAGCCGAGAACCCAGGCGCCCGCACCGGTCAGAACAGCCGTCAAAAGCCCTGCGCCCATCCAGCGCAATGGCAGGATGCGAATACGGTCCTCAGCCCAGCGCGTTCCGCCCGCAAGATACTGCAGCAGGAAGGCGATCGAGAGGGTCAGGCCGGCCGAGAAGCCGCCACCTGGAAGATCATGACCACGCATGAAGATGTAGACGGAAAGGGTAATGATGACAGGAAACATCCACTGCATGATGACGGAGGGGATCAAGAGGTAGTCCCGGACAGTATCCCCGGCCGACCGCTCCGGCCGCTCCTCGTCGAACCGGTTCTGGATTTGCTGCTGCTCCGGCATGTCCATACTGTCGGCAGCGGGGCGGAAGCGGCGCAGCAAGGCATAGACCGTGAGCGCCACGACGCCGAGGACGGCAATTTCGCCGAGCGTGTCGAAACCGCGAAAATCGACGAGAATGACATTGACGACGTTGCGACCTCCTCCTTCGGAATAGGCGTTTTCAAGGAAGTAGTTTGCGATCGCGTCGGGGACTGGCATGGTCATGACAGCATAGGCCATGAACGACATTGCGATCCCGCAGACAACGGCGAGAGCGAAATCCCGAAAGCGGCGGAAGCGGGCGCGCAGCGTCATCGCCTCGCCAATTCCCTCCGTGCGCTTCGGCAACCACCGCAGACCAAGGAGAATGAGGACGGTGGTGACGATCTCGACAAGAAGCTGGGTAATCGCAAGATCGGGCGCCGAAAGCCACACGAACGTCGTGCAGACGATCAGACCGACACCGCCGAGCATGATCAACGCCGCCAGCCGATGGTATTTGGCAAGATAGGCCGTACCGATCGCCAGGCAGATGCCAATTGTCCAGAGGATGGCAAACACCGGGTCAACGCCGGAATTCTGAAAGGGGCGGCTTTCGAAACCCCTGAGATAAAGAGGCACGAGACCGGCGGCAAAGCCCATGATCACGACCCAACGGAGCTGGGGCTGCAGCTTGCGCGTCCCGAGACGCTGCTCGGCAATGCGGGCCCAGTGCCATGAGACCTCGACCAGGGCACGCTCGAAAATGCGCTGGCCCTTGAGGCGTCGCAGCAAGGGGGGGCCGTCCTCGCAGCGCGCGAAATAGTCCTTCAGCGTCAGAAAGATCGCCGTCCCGCCGACAAGCGCAATCAGGCTCATGATCAGTGGCAGGTTGACGCCATGCCAGATGGCCAAGCTGTAATCCGGAGTATCGCTGCCAAGCACGCCGATCACCGCAGCCCTGAGAAACGGTCCGATCGACAGCGCCGGAATGATGCCGACAATCAGGCAAAGGACGACCAGCAGTTCGATCGGAAAGCGCATGAAGCGCGGCGGCTCGTGGGGATGCTTGACCGGCAGGTCGACCGGAGGAGGACCAAAGAAGACGCTGTGAATGAAGCGGAGCGAATAGGCGACGCTGAATGCGGATGCGACGGTGGCGACATAGGGCAGGATGCGATCGAGGATCGAGTCCGCATGCGTCTCGACCGCCTCGGCAAAGAACATTTCCTTGGAGAGAAATCCGTTGAGCAGCGGAACGCCGGCCATGGCCGCGCTCGCAACGATGGCAAGGGTCGCGGTATAGGGCATGAAACGAAACAGACCGCTCAGCCTTCGCATGTCACGCGTGCCGGTCTCGTGGTCGATGATGCCGGCTGCCATGAAGAGAGAGGCCTTGAAAGTCGCGTGGTTCAGCATGTGGAAGATCGCAGCGACCGTGGCCAGCGGGCTCGAAAGGCTGAGCAAGGTGGTGATCAGCCCGAGATGGCTAATGGTCGAATAGGCGAGCAGTCCTTTCATGTCCTGCTGGAACATCGCGAAGTAAGCCCCGAGCAGAAGTGTTATCATGCCGGCGGCACCGACGATCCAGAACCACTCAAAGGTCCCCGACAATGCCGGCCAGAAGCGCGCAAGTAAAAAGACCCCTGCCTTAACCATGGTGGCCGAGTGCAGGAACGCGGATACCGGCGTTGGCGCCGCCATGGCGTTCGGTAGCCAGAAGTGGAAGGGGAATTGCGCGCTCTTGGTCAGCGCCCCGAGCAGAACGAAGATGAGCGCTGGCACGTAGAGCGCATGGGCGCGGATGAGGTCACCCGAATCCAGGATTTTGTCGAGGTCGTAGCTTCCAACGATATGCCCAAGAAGAAGCAGGCCGATCAGCAGGCAGAAGCCACCGATACCCGTCACCGTGAGCGCCATGCGGGCACCGTCGCGGGCGGCCGCACTGTTGTGCCAGTAGCTAATCAAGAGGAACGAGAAGATGCTCGTCATTTCCCAGAATACCGACAGCAGGATGACGTTTCCCGAGATGATGATGCCGAGCATTGCGCCCATGAAAGCGAGCAGGAACGAGAAGAATCGCGGAACCGGGTCTGCCTCAGACATGTAGTAGCGTGCGTAGACGACGACGAGCAGCCCGATTGCGGTCACGAGCATGGAAAATATCCATGCGAAACCATCCATGCGCAGCGAGAAGTCGAGACCAAGCTGGGGCAACCAGGCAGCGCTGTACCTGACAACCCCGCCATCCGACACGGCCGGATAGAGGCTGGCGGTTAGAAGAAGTGCGGCAAGTGTCGCCAGCCCCGCAAGGCCGGCCGGAAGGCGGCGGGATGTGGTGTTCAGCAGACATACGGACAGGAGACTTCCTGCGAAGGGCAGGACGAGCAGGATAACGAGTAGATATGGTCCGCCTGTTATCCCAACACCATGATCCTTTTCGTTTCCGCCCGGTCGACCGCGGACAACCCGCTGCAGCGTCTAGCAAAGCAAGTGAAACTGCTATATATGTTAGATAATAACCAATATGGGCAGGTTTGCACAATGGGTCAAGCTATCAATGCCAAGATTTTGACGCCGGCACTCTGTCGCGCGGCGCGCGGGCTCCTAGACTGGACCCAGAGCGAACTCGCTGACCGATCTGGCGTATCAAGGAGCACCGTGCGTGACTACGAAGGCAACCGACATGACGTCCATCGGGCAACGGAGGCGCAACTGCGCCTTGCCTTCGAAAGCGGCGGCGTTTCCTTCGTCAGCCTTGACGATGATACCGTCGCAGTTTGCGCCAGGTAAGGCTTGTGCTGGCAACGGTCTCCGCGAGGCTGCGGGCAGGCCCGTCAGCCTCCTCGGAAAGGAAGCGGGGCTATAGCGCCTCAGACCGAGGCGCAAACGGCGTTGTTGTTTTTGTTGGAGAACTCCGCCTGCGCCTCAAACGCAAGCGGAATGGACTTCACAATCCGGCGGAACCGGCTCCCAAAACCTCACACCGATCCGGAATCACGGCCAGTTCTCGACACCCTCGATTTTTGCCGCAACGCCCGAAGTTCGACTGAGTACATCGCTGGTCACACGGAGGCGATTGTCGTTCTTTCCCAACCCACCCAGATACTGATGCCCGGCCAAAGACAAGACATGATGTGGAGAGCTACTGTTCTTGTGGGCCAATTCGAGGATGCCAGCAATGGCGGTTGCGTAAACCCTATTGGCTTTTGATTCGCTGTCCTTGTGGGTTTCGAGGGCATCTCCGCTTTCATACCATTCGTAAAACTCGGCCAGACCTTTTGTGATCTTTGCAAGCTCTTCGTGGCGTTGCCATGCTTGGAGCCCTTTTCAGGTCAGGGTATTGCGGCCTTGGTAGATTTTCTCGATGTCGTCCGACCGCGATTGATTAAACTATATGATCGGGTCTCTACCCAAATTGGCTTTGATTGGATCGTCATTGCCAAAAGATCCCGTGTCCCCGGGATCGGTTGGAAACCTGCCGCTTCTGGCCGTCATCCACCCATGAGGCCGACGCGAGCACTGGCTTTCAATTTGCCGGGCTGACCTTCCAACCCGCATTGGCAGAATGGCATGCGACACCCTTGATTCGTGATTCGCCCTGCAGGGAGCGCTGCGTTGTCACGAAATTTCTGCATTCTCCATCCAACCCTGGTGCAACGGTGATTTCCTCTATCACGCCAGTGCTCCCGGTCGACGGATTGGCCCAGGCAAGCGGTTCGACGCCGACGGCCGACTCCCCGACTCTCTCGGCAATGATCGAGGTGTCGGCCTGCCTGATTTGCGGCGTGGATTGTGTTGTCAAAGATGTGTCGAGAGGTTCCACGCTCGTGCAGCCCGCAAACGACAGGACAATCAGGCCCAATGGCAGCCAACGCATTCGTATCGAAGTCATCATGCTGCATCCAGTTTTAATCAATCTGATCGTCGCAGCAAGACCTTTCAACCCTATTAAGCAAGCCTGTGCTAAATTGATGTGGGCGTCTCCGTTCCTCCTGCGCATCACCGCGCGGGAAACTTTCGTTTTATGGAGGGCGACGCAGCCGCATTGTCGCAGGAAGGACACCATATGTCGCATATGAGGGTTCGTTAAAATTAAAAGAACCTAATCTCGTCAGCAACGAAATAAAGCGCGCTCGAATCGCGCATGGGACGCAACAATGAAACCCTCTGAATACAAGGCGGCGCTCGCTGTAGTCGGATTGACAGCGGGGACCGTCCAGCAGCTTTTCCAGATTGACTACATCACGTGCCGTCGCTGGGCGAGCGGCGAAGTACCCGTTCCGCGGGCCGTGGAACTCAGCCTGCTGCTCATGGCATCAAGGGGCATGACCTGTTCGCAGGCAATGATTCTCGTCGGACACGACCCGGCCGCAGTAGAACGGGACGCGGCCTAGGCCTGTCTTTTCCTGAGTGCTGGCAATGGCCAGCGGTCAACGCGCGAACCTGCGGGCGGCGCCGACGCAGGCGACCACGGCCGCCGTCACCGCAAACATCGCCCAGGTGACGGTTTCATTGAGCAATGTAGCCGCCAGGATCAGGCCGAAAAACGGCTGCAGCAATTGCAACTGGCCGACGCCGGCGATACCGCCAAGAGCAAGGCCTCGGTACCAGAAAATGAAGCCGATCAGCATGCTGAACAGCGACACATAGGCGAGACCAGCCATCGCTGGCGCCTGGATTCCGGAAAAGCTCGACGGCATCGACAACAGCGAAAGAGCGGCCATGACGGGCAATGACAGGACGAGCGCCCAGGAAATCACCTGCCATCCTCCCAGTCGCCGGGACAGTGTTGCACCTTCGGCGTAGCCAAGGCCGCAAAGCGCGATCGCAGCAAGCATCAGTCCGTCGCCGACCGGTGCTGCGGTCAGTCCTTGCAGAATGGCGAAGGTACAGACAAGCGCGCTTCCCGTGACCGCAAACAGCCAGAATTGAGGTTTGGGGCGCTCGCCGCCACGGATGACGCCAAAGGCGGCCGTCGCAAGTGGCAGCAGGCCGACGAACACGATGGAATGCGCTGATGTGATGTGCTGCAATGCAAGCGCGGTCAGAAGCGGGAAGCCGACGACAACCCCTGCCGCCACAATCAGCAGTGATGGGATGTCACGCCTTTCAGGACGTTTCTCGGAAAAGCAGATCAGCAGCAAAAGTGCGAGGACGCCGGCGATCGCTGCCCGTGTTGCGGTCAGGAATATCGGATCGAATTGCGCCACCGCCAGCCGCGTGGCAGGCAGCGATCCGCTGAAGATCACGACACCGATAAAGCCGCTGAGCCATCCGGATGTTGAACGTTCCATGGAAATACCTCGTCTCAGGGCCGCCTTGATCGCGCCAAACCGCTGACAATACCAGCGACAGTCTGATACAGTTTGACAAAACTGTTATGCTAGAGGCAGCCATACAGATGGAAGAAGCCGGCCAACACACCCTCACCCGCGTCGAGACCGTCATGGCAACCATCCGCCATAGGATAGCCGGGCGAAGCCTGACAGCCGGGGCAAGACTGCCCTCGGTCAGGGCGATGGCGGCAATATCTGGCGTTTCCACATCGACAGTTGTCGACGCCTATGAGCGCCTGGTCGGGGAAGGCGTCATTGTCTCCAGGCCCGGGTCCGGGTTCTTTGTTGCCCCACAGGCCGCGCCATTCTCGCTGTCGGCTGCCGGTCCCAAACTCGATCGCGCCGTCGACCCGTTCTGGGTATCGCGACAATCACTGGAGGCAAGAGAGAGCGACCCGAAACCAGGCTGCGGCTGGCTGCCCTCGTCCTGGCTTCCCAATCAAGCGATCCGCAAGGGTTTGCGCGCGCTGTCGCGCAGCGACGACACGGCTCTTTCCGACTATGGCTCCCCTCTTGGCCTGGAGCCGCTGCGACAGCTCATTGCAAGGCGCATGGCGGACCGCGGAATGGAAGCATCGCCCGACCAGATCATGCTGACGGAGTCCGGAACCCAGGCGATCGATCTTCTGTGCCGGTTCTTTCTCGAGCCCGGCGATACCGTGCTCGTCGACGACCCATGCTATTTCAACTTCCAGGCGCTGTTGCGGGCCCATCGTGCAACCATGGTCAGCGTCCCCTATACGTCGTCGGGGCCTGACATCGATCTTTTCGCGCAGGTCTTGGCTGAGCATCGCCCCCGCCTCTACATCACCAACTCGGCGATTCATAATCCGACCGGCGCCACGCTTTCACCTGTTGTCGCCCACAGGGTCCTGAAGCTTGCCGACCAGTTCGACCTGACCATTATCGAGGACGATATCTTCGCGGATTTCGAGCACACCGTTGCGCCCCGGCTCGCCGCATTCGACGGCCTTGACCGGGTGGTCCATATCGGCAGTTTCTCAAAGACCCTTTCGGCCTCGGCTCGGTGCGGATTCATCGCGGCAAGGAAGGAGTGGATCGAGAGCGTCATCGACCTCAAGATCGCAACCTCGTTCGGCGGCGGACGGCTTTCTGCCGAGCTCGTCTACAAGGTGCTGAGCGACGGCAGCTACCGCAAGCACGTCGAAGCCCTGCGCACACGCCTCTCGAAGTCGACGCTCGACGTCAGCAGACGGCTGAAGCCGCTCGGCATCCTTCCCTTTGTCGAACCCCAGGCAGGAATGTTTCTCTGGTGTCGACTTCCGGGGAATGTCGACGCTGCAAAGGTCGCTCGCGCCGCGCTGGACAGAAGTGTGGTTCTGGCGCCGGGAAACGCCTTCAGCCTCTCCCAGTCTGCGACGCAATACATGCGCTTCAATGTCTCCCAGTCTCTTGACGACAGGGTCTACGAGGTTCTGCGCGAGGCGTTGAACCATTGTCCGTGAAGCAATCCAGTCATCTGGGCGTTCAGCGATCGAACATGTCTTGCCATTGCCGCTCGCCGATCATGCAATCCGTCTTCGCCTGGTCGGCAATCCTGTGTGAGAAGGGAAGAGGAACAAAGCCACTCACCTCGAGGACAAGTTTTCGTCGCACTGCGGTCGCGAAGTCCTCGATCTTGTAGACCGGCAGGACGAAGGAACCTGGCCCGCCGATCACACAGTCCGCGTAATATTTGTCGAGGCCGCCTGGCGCGCCGGAGGGACGCAGCATCAGTGCAAGCCCGTTGATGACGATTCCGGCCTCGACGGCCTTGTCGCGGGTTGGCTCAACGCGATTGCCGGAATTGTTTGTGCCATCACCCGAGACGTCGACCACCTGCCTCCGACCGTTATAAGGGCTCGAAACGATCATGGCCGCGCCCTGCGCTATGGCTGTCGAGATCGATGTCCGGCGCTGCGTCGTGATCGGCCGCTCTTCTAGCCTTGCAGCAAAGTCGATGGCGTCCTGTTCCGTGGCAATCAGTTGCCAGTCGATGACCGAATCCGGAACCACATAGCCCGCCCATTCGAAATAGCTGATCGCGATGCGGCCGTTGAGCCCGCCGGTCACTGCCTCGATGAACTCGCGGTGTTTCAGCGCCTCGACGTAGCCCTCACGCTGGATGCGAACCTCTTCCTGGTCCATGGACCGGGACGTGTCGACCGCGAGCACGAGCTTGACGTCGACCTCGCCTCCTGCCGGCAGTGCGGCGGCCGGCGTCGGACCTGACAAACTCATGAGCACTGCAAGTGTTGCAAGCATCAGGCCTCCGTTCGATCGTCCCGCTGCGAGAAATGTAGCACATTGTCGCCGTCGCCCTGCCGCTCGAAAGTCAACTTTCGGTGAAGCTCACCGGTCAGCGACCAAGTTTCGGGCCGACGGCCCTGCCCACTTGATTTGGGATCTGAGCCACCTCATCTGATCATCGTTGTTCAACCTGTCGAACCGACAGCCCCTCGCTTTCCGCAGCCGCTGCCGTTCCTCACTTCGACGCTTCCTGCGTCCGAGGAGTCTTTCATGGGATTCATTGATCGCGACATCCAGCCGTCTGACGCGGGGCTGCTGGATGCCTATTCGCAATCGGTATCGAACGCGGTCGATCTGGTTGGCCCCGCCGTCAGCCGCATCGAACGTGTGAGTGGCCGCGCCGGACACGGATCCGGCTTTGCAATTTCACCTGATGGTCTTGTCGTCACCAACAACCATGTCGTCGAAGACAGCCGGACCGTCCGCATCAAGACACCGGAGGGGTTCGCGATCGAAGGGAAGGTCCTTGGCCGCGACCCCGACAGTGATCTGGCGCTCATTCGTGCCAACGACTGGTCTGGGGCTTTTGCCAGACTGGGCGATTCCAAATCGTTGAAGCGCGGCCATATCGCAATCGCGATCGGCAATCCGCTCGGCTTCGAATGGACCGTGACGGCTGGCATCGTTTCAGCGCTCGGGCGTTCGATGCGAGGGGCAAGCGGTCGCCTGATGGACGATATCATCCAGACGGATGCAGCGCTTAACCCCGGCAACTCCGGCGGGCCGCTCGTATCGTCGGCAGGCGAGGTTATCGGCGTCAATACAGCGGTGATCCAGGGCGCACAGAGCATCGCATTTTCCGTCGCTTCCAACACCGCCAAGCATGTTGTGTCGGAACTGCTCCGCTTCGGACATGTGAGACGCGCCTATATCGGCATTGCAGCCGACACCGTCGAACTGCATCGCCGCATTGCGCTTCAGGCCGGCCTTGCGCAGACGACAGCCGTGCGCCTGCGCCGGGTCGAAACGGACAGCCCTGCAGCCCGCGCAGGGCTGCACGAAGGAGACTACCTGCTGGCGATCGACGGCCAGCCGACATCGGGTGTCGATGACGTCGTCAGGCTCCTGGACGGCGACAGGATCGACACGGATATCGAGGTTCTGATCTTCTCGCTGGCGGGCAGGATCGAGCGCCTCACGCTTCGTCCAGCCCATCGCCCGACATAGTTCCGCGGCGCTTCGATGATCCTCTCATGCCGCCCTCGACACTCAGGCGTCCTGGCAGCCGGAGGCGACAGCTTCCTGATGTTGAACGGCGCTCTCGACTGGAGCGTCCGTTCAATCAGCGGCGATTGATGATCGCACCGTTCTCGGCGACGAGCCTGCCGGCCTTGAACACGCGGCGACCTTTCGGAACAGAAACGACAGCTTCGGGGACGTGGCTCGCCGCAAGTGTCACGAAATCCGCCCTCGCCCCGACCTCGATGCCGTAGCCTTCGACATTGAGGGCCTTGGCACCGCCTGAGGTGACGACATCGAACGCAGCATCGAGCTCTGCATCCGTGTAGAAACCCGAACGGTAGCCAATGATCTCTGCGCGCCTCAACATGTCGCCATCGCCGTAAGGCCACCAGGAATCGCGAATGTTGTCGCTGCCGCTGAAAACCACGACCCCTTCGCTCCTCAGGAGCGCAACCGGCGGAAAGTTATGGCTGCCGGGCGCATTGGTCATGATCGATACACCGCTCCTCGCAAGCAGGCCCGCACTCTTGCCGGCAGCCTCGGGGGAAAGGTCACCAAGTCCGTAGGCGTGACTGATGGCAACCCGTCCCTGCATGCCGAGCGCAGTCGTGCGCGCGCAGATTTCTTCGATTGTGAAGGAACCAAGCGTTCCCGGGTCGTGGAGGTGAATGTCGACGTCAACGCCGCGCCTCTCCGCAATCCCGAAGACGACATCGAGATGCCCCTTGATGTCCCGGTCGAAACTCAATGGATCGAGGCCGCCGACGAGATCGGCGCCTAGAACGATGGCCTCGTCCAGCAGCTCCGCCGTTCCCGGACTTTTCAGAATGCCGCCCTGAGGAAAGGCGACGAGTTGAATGTCGATCAGGTCAAGGTATTCCTCCCGAACCTTCAGGATGGTCTCCAGGGATTTCAGCCCCACCGATGCGTCAACCATCACGTGACTGCGCATCAGCAGCGCGCCATTTGCTATGCAGAGATCGAGCTGCTTTCGTGCCCGTTCGTCCATGGGTGCGGCGATTGCCATGTTCTGCGCCTGGAAGGCCACGCGCTCATGGACGTCGAAGCCGTTGGAACAAGGCTTGTGCGCAATCCAGGCATCGCCGTAGAAGCTGGTGTCGAGATGGATGTGGCCCTCGACGAAGCCGGGGACAAGAAGCTCTGCAGCGATATCGATGACGCATCCCGCTTCGGCGTCGCTGCCCTTGTCTGCAATCGATCTGATCCGCCCATCTGCGACCGCAATATCGTAGGTGCCGCCGTCAGAAAGTCTGGCATTCTTAAAAAGCATGTCGATCGTGTCAGTCATATCTTTGTCTTTGAAGCGCCCAGCATCGCAACAGCCGAAGGGAACAAGTCCCCAGCGGCCGCCAAGCGATCGCACTGATCAGGAGAACGGTACCTTCTTGTAGCGGCCGCGCGAAAATATGTCTACAACTTGCGCGCAAAACTGCATGCGATTTTAGTATGCAATTTCTGTCGCAGGTTGCCACACGTTGTTTCCCGCCCGGGACAATCGGGCCGGAAAGGCGCACTTGTCAGTGCAAGGCGCTCACCAAATGGTTACAACAGGTCTTATAGCGTGACGGAACCAGTGCGGAGCCGGCCCTGTTTCCAATGGGAAAGGAGCCGACATGACTGAAGACGTGCATGGAATGTATACGCTCGCCGCACTGCAGAAGCAGTATTGCCTGAACAGGGGAGAAGCCCGGCGATTGATCGAAAGCTTTGGCAACCGCCAACAGGAGATGGACAGGCTTCTTGCCGCGAGAGGACGAACACAACGCCATCGCGTGCGCGAAATTCGGACGCCTGTCTCAAAGGCGCCCTTCGGAATAGGCTAACCTACCCATCATCCAGATGTGAGTTGAAACATGCTCGTGAGAGCTCGGCCGATCCGGCACTGCTCATTCGACAGGCCATGGCCGGCGCCGGTTGCACCGAAACGCGCCGGCTCGTCCGTGGTGACCTAGATCGCGCTTCGAACCCGCTCCCAGGCATTGCCAAGATGCGGCCGAGAACTTCCGAGAGCCGGCTCTCGTCCCTTGCCTCGAGCGCAAAAATCATTTCCTCGTGCTCGGCAACCGCCGCAGCCCATTTCTCGTCGCCTTCGTGACGGATGAAACGGATCCGCTTGAGCCGCGTCTGCAGCATCTGGTGAACTCCGCTCAGTGTCGAGTTCGCGGCCAGCCTGACGATCCCGCTATGGATCTCCTGGTTAAGCTTGTAATATTGCAGGCGATCCCCACCCGGCAGCGCGCAACCATCTCATCGTGCAGACGGCGCATCTGGCTGATGTCGGCATCGCTTGCCAACAGGCATGCAAGCCTGCCCGCGAGCTCCTCGAGATTGCGAAGCACCGCAGAAGCGACGGCAAGCCTCACACCAAGGCTTGGTCGTGCACGGCCACTCGCCGAAAAGAGCATCGGTCATCCTGATGCCGGGGCAATATCGCTTGCCATGATCGCCGCCTGCGCGGCCATGGTTCTCGCGGCTGCCGATGAGCCTGCCTGACCGGGTCCGGTTCAACGGCATCCGTTAAATGGACAGCGGCGCGACAACAGCGCGGCGGTCATGGAACCTCCCGAGCCGCTTGCTGCAGCGGAGGCGCTCGTTCAGTCGACGTCCGGCGAGGAAGCCGCGCCGAGGTTTGTGCTGCTTTTCGACAGGGCCTGCTGGTTCTTCATGAGGCGCAACAGAAGGCTGCGCTTTCTCTTGTGCGGGACGAGATCCTCGTCGCTGACAAGTCGTGCCCCGCCCTCGCGGCGCTCCAGTGTGATCTTCCGGCTATGGAAGGCTTCCAGTTCGGCGCGATGCGCGACGCTAACGATCGTGACCTTCGGCAATTCCTGGATCATCGTCTCCATCATCCTGTCCTGGCTCTTCTCATCGAGTGCTGATGTCGCTTCATCGAGCACGACAAGATCGGGCTTGTGGAGCAGCAGACGGGCAAAGGCGAGGCGTTGCTTTTCGCCACCCGACAACGTCTGGTCCCATGGCGCCTCCTCCTCGATCTTGTCATTCAGATAGTCGAGTCCAACCTTGTCGAGGGCCTCCTTGATCATTTCGAGGGACCAGCTGTCGGCTGCACCAGGATAGGCGACAGCACGCCGGAGCGTCCCGGACGGGATATAGGGCCGCTGCGGCAACATGAACAGTCGCCGACCAGGCCGGAAATTGACGCTCCCTCCACCCCATGGCCAAAGACCCGCAATGGCCCGCACCAGCGTGCTCTTGCCCGAACCGGACTCGCCGGCGACAAGGACCCGCTCGCCGGGAACGACTTCGACCTGTGTTTCCTTGACCACCGCGGTGCCGTCATTGAGCGAGACGGACAGGTCGTTCAGGCTGAGGATCGCCTCGCCCTCGACGTCACCATGCTTGATGCGTCCGAGGGCATCGCTCTGCTCCGCGCGCTCGAGCCCGTCGAGCGACACCATCAGCGACGCAATGCGCCGTGCGCAGGCGTTCCAATCGGCAAGGCGGGGATAGTTGTCGACCAGCCATCCAAACGCGCTTTGAACAATGGCGAAAGCGGAAGCCGCCTGCATCACCTGCCCAAGTGTCATGCTGCCCTCGAGAAACTTTGGAGCGCAAAGCAGGACAGGCACAACGGGCGCAAACAGCATCGATCCCTGTGACACAATCGTCGTGCGCCGGTGCTGGCCTGCAAGCAATGCCCATTGCCTCAGCACGTTGGTAAACGTCTTGTCGAGGTCGCTACGCTCCTCTTCCTCACCACCGAGCAGTGCAATGCTCTCTCCGTTTTCCCGCACGTGCGTCAGCGTATAGCGGAATTCGGCTTCCGCCTGATTCTTGACCTCGGACACGTGGACGAAGTTGCGGCCGATCACCACCATCGAGCTTGATGTGATCGCAGCGTAGATGACAGCGGTAATGACGAGAAAGCCGGGAATCGTGACCGTCGAGCCTGCGACTGTCACATGCAGCGCTCCGCCGATCGTCCAGAGCACGACAATGAAGGTCGAAGCCGCCAGGAATGCCGACATGACGCCGGCGATGAAGTCGACCGGCGACTCCGTGGCGATCCGCAGATCCTCCGCAATACGCGCTTCGGGATTCTTGTGGTCTCCGCCGATGAGGTTCAACTGGTAGTAACGCCCGTTTGCGAGCCAACGGGCAAGCACCGCATTCGTGAGCCACGAACGCCAGCGCCGCTGGATCATCATGCGAAGAGAAACTTGCGCCGCGACAACCACCACGCTTCCAAACACGAGTGGCAGGAACACGCCGCTTAGAAAATATACGGTCGTAGCATTACGCTGCTCTATGGCGTCGAAAATTCGACGGTTCCATACATTGATCCCGTACTGGAAGCCGACGTTTATCACGATCAGTCCCAGTAACCCGATCGTGCATACCCAGGCGAGCCTGCCTCCATGAGGACCCCAGTAACCACGGGCGCTTATCCAGAAACGCTTCAGCAGATACTTCTTGCGCACCTGCTCTATCTCTTCCGGCGTCAACTCCGGATCGGGCTCGATGGCAATTGGCGGCGGCGGGGGTTCGACAGCGGGCGTCGCCTGCTGAGACGTATGAGCCTCATCTTGCCCAGCGCCGTTGGCAGGACCTCGATGGAATTCAATGTCTGTCATGGGCGGCGCACCAAAGGCATGGCAACGAAGAGGTGGACAGGCCGTCGTTCAGGTCCGATCGAACGCTGACGTCCGATTTCACATCCTGCTGTTTCCATCCGGCTGGTCCTCCGATCAAGTCTTTAAGGCGCGCAGAAACTGGCGAAGAAAATCACGACCAAATCTCTGATGCTCGGCTACTCCAACGGCTGGCACTCGCCCGGTCGCCCCATCACCGATCGACAAGGAAGCGACCTGTCGGCAGACAAGGCGAAATTAAAAAGCCAATGCATCGTCGCCGGAATTAATTTCCCTGCGGTGCGGGCTGAACTCGCTGGCTTCCGTCGACGTCTTCGTTCGATCCCGCACCGAGTCAGTGATCCCGCGTCTTCATGCGGAGAGTAGTCTTTGCCGCAGGTCATGGCCCAATCCCTTCACATCGCTGTAAGACGGAAACATCCGACCGATCATAAAGTTCTGATCTCGGACTTTGGTCCGATGATTTTGATTGGCTCTAGGGCATCCCGGTCAAAGCGCAGACAGGTTCGCTTCAGGAGCCGACTGGTTCAACCCGGATGGGCATCTTTCAGCAGCAGAACCGAACGTGTCGAGAGCACTCGCGAGCCAGCATGTACGGGACTTAAGTCTAAGGCCCCTCCGACTGAAGTCCCAAGTTTGGAACAGTGCCATGATTTGTAGGTTGTGACCCCGCAGTGGCAAAAACCCGCCACAACAAAAGGAGGAAACTCTATGAATAACAAAGCAGTAGGAATCGTGGCCGGGGTTCTCCTGGCATCGACGTGCGCCTTTGCGCAGTCGTCGACGGTTACCGGTGCAGCCGGTGGTGCCGCGACGGGAGCCGTCGTCGGTGGTCCCGTGGGTGCGGCCGTCGGTGGCGTCGTCGGTGGCGTCGCAGGTACCCTTCTCGATCCACCGCCTCAGAAGGTGGTGACCTATGTCCAGCAGGCTCCTGCCCCGACAGAACGCATCGTCGTCAAGGAAAAGATTGTCGTCGGACAGCCCTTGCCGAAGACCGTTGTCGTTACTCCGGTTCCTGATCAACCGAAGTACGCATACGCGATCGTCAACGACGGGCGTGTGATCGTCGAACCTTCCTCCCGGAAGGTCATCCAGGTCATCCAGTGACAACGGGCGGCTGCAGCCGCCATTTTCCAGCAATGAGGGTACGCGTGACGCGCATGAGGATGCGCAGTGCATAGCGTTCCCCGATCTTTAGGAGATCAAATCGTGAAGAACAACAATCTCGCCATAATCATCGCAACGTTGTCGCTCAGCGTCTCGCCGTTTGCCACCCTGCCGGCCAAGGCCCAGCAGGATACGCAGACCCAGAGCCAATCAGGTACAGGCGCGCAGACAGGCACGAAGACCGACACGCAGCCCGGTTCCCAGTCGGGTTCGGAGTCGGGTACAAAGTCCGACCAGTCGCAGTCCGATTCAAGCACCTCGGGCACCGATTGTTCTTCGCCTGACGCCTCGGGCGCCTGCTCAAAGAAGAGTATGTCGTCCGAACAGAAAACAGGCTCAGGGTCGGAAACCCAGAAGAGCGCCAAGCAGCCGTCGAGCGACGGCTCGACCAGCGGAACCGCGTCGGGCAAGACATCGACTGAGACCAAGTCGAAGACTGGATCGCAGGACGCCACAGGCAGCACGACGACGCAGCAGAAGCCCGAGTCCGACACCAGCGGCTCGGGGACCTCAGGCTCGAAGAGCAGCACGCAGTCCAAGTCGTCTGACGGAACCGACAAGAGCAACACTACCCAGAGCGGTGATGCCACCAAGCAGTCAAGCGACCAGAACTCGACGACGACCAACACCACCAACAACAACAGCACGACGAGCAACCAGACTACGAACAACAAGACGAACGTCAACGTGACTGTCGAGCAGCAGACGGAAATTCGCCAGGTCGTGAAGGAGGTTCATGTCCAGCCGGTAAGAGAGCCCGACTTCACGGTTTCGGTCGGCACCAGGATTCCAAAGAAGGTCCATCTTGAACCGCTGCCGCCGCGGGTTGTGAAGATCGTACCGGAGTATGAAGGCTACCGCTTCTTCCTCCTTGCGGATGGCCGGATCATCATTGTAGATCCCGATACTCTCGCGATCGTCTATATCCTCACGGCATAGCAGGCAGCTCCCGGCGGCGGCTTGGAGCGCCGCCGGGGCCGCTGGGCCTTTCCCATCATCGTCATTCTGCTGGGCCATGGCGGCCATCCTTTGCGGCCTTGTCCTGACATCAGGCAACACGATAACGACACGCGTCTGGATTCCAGCGAGCACGCCCCAGGCGAATGAGACCGGCTAGATATATCCGGGCTTTGATAAACGACGCCGCAGGCGTTGCAAGTAAGCGGCCCGAAAGAGACAATAGCCCTGTTCGAACCCGAAGCAGGTCCGTCCCCATTCGGATTGCCATTCACGCGACATATCCCCTGACTTCGTTCCCTATGCTCGCGACGACCTGTCTGCTTTCGTAGGGCTTGGCGAAATATCGACAGCCGGAAGGAAGCTCCGGGAGAGCAAGGCTCGGATCGGCAGACATGATCATGACTTTGACCCGAGGTCGCAGCGACTTTGCCAACGTGCCAGTGCCGATCCGTCCAGCCCCTGCTTGAAGTGGATGTCGGTGATGATAGCTTCGATAAAGGGGTCGCGGGGCAAGCACGGCAAGCGCGTCAGCCGCGTCCCGCGCTTCGCTGACAACCATTCGTGCGTCCTCGAGCTCGTCCCTCAGCATCCGGCGGATAAGGGGTTCGTCTTCGACGACGAGCAAGCCTGTCCTGTCCGACGACGACATGGTCGATGCCATCGAGGCAATGGGACAGGGGATCCAGGACAGGGGCAAGGCTGAACCGGGCGACAAGACGATGATCGATGCCTGGCTGCCGGCAACAGCGGCAGCGAGATCCGCTCGCCTTCAAGGCAGCCCCCTTGGCCAATGTCTGAGCGCTGCGCTCGAGGCCGCAACAAGGGGCGCGGAAGCGACAAAAGACATGGTTGCCGCCAAGGGGCGCTCCTCGCGGCTTGGAGACCGGGTCATCGGCCACATGGATCCAGGTGCCGCCTCCGCCGTCGTCCTGATCGAGGCAATCAAGCGCACCTTCGAGAACCTGATCTCCGGGACGGGCCGGCGGCCGATTTCGCCAGAAACCGGCTGCCTCGCCCGTAAACGGGCAGTTTTGCGACAATGTCCGGCGGACGGGGACTTGCATCGCCAGTGGCAGCCGGACTAAGGTCGTTGCCGTTCTCAGGGCGGGGTGCAATTCCCCACCGGCGGTATCAGGCCCAGGCCTGGAGCCCGCGAGCGCTTCCGGTGTTGCCGGAAGGTCAGCAGATCCGGTGCGATGCCGGAGCCGACGGTACAGTCCGGATGGAAGAGGACATGGCAGGCGCGTCTTTCGCAGCGAAAGAAGTGCGTCCTGTCTGTTCGCTCAAGGGATCAGGCCCTCCGGGGCTTTGTCGTCACAGCCGGGCCACCGGCATACCCTTGAAAGGCATTTCAATGCTTCAGACCGTGGTTTCAAAGCAAAAACGCATCGCAGTCGTCCGTGCCCGCTGGCATGCCAATATTGTCGACAAGGCGGTTCAATCCTTCGCCGACGAATGGACGGCCATCGGACGGTGCAGCTCCGACATCGAGGTCATCGATGTGCCGGGCGCCCTCGAAATTCCGCTCCATGCCCAGTCACTGATCGCCACCGGCCGATACGACGCCGTCGTTGCCTGCGCCTTCGTCGTTGACGGCGGGATCTATCGACACGATTTCGTTGCCGCAACCGTCCTTGACGGCATGATGCGCGTTCAGCTCGATACCGGCACTCCCGTCATCTCGGTGGTGCTGACCCCGCATCACTTCCAGGAAACAGACGTCCATGTCGGCTTTTTCGAGCAGCATTTCGTGACGAAAGGAAAGGAAGCTGCCGCCGCCTGCGCCGCCATCCTCGACGCGAGGACGCGTCTGGGGGCCACCGTCATCTAAACCGCCGTCCGGGCCAGTCGACGGCCAGTTACGGCCGTCGTTTCCACGAAACAGCATTGTCCACAGACACGATATCGCGCTTTCACTGGCTCGATTAGACGCTATGCTCTGATCAAACACAGCGCGAGACGTTCATGGCAGAACAAACACAGGCTCAACCGAAGGAACGAATAACAATCCTCGGAGACCTCGAGGCCCCCTCCTTCGTCCCCTGGATCAGGCGTCACGCTGAAAAACTCGGCCTGTCGCAATCCATATCCCACAGCAGTGCCGATCGGATCGAACTCGATGTTGCCGGCCCCGAAGAGTTGATCGACATGATGGAAATGGGATGCTCGCTCGGCCCCATCGATGTCTGGGTGGAAACCATCGTTCGAACGCCGGTTGGCAAGGATCCAAACTAGCCCGGGAACGCCGCCTCGATTTTCCAGTGCACGTTATTTGATCAGCGTTGCCAATGCGAAAAGATTATGCAAACGTGCTTTCCGCCCGTTGCAAGTCTGAAATGACCAGCCACACTTGAAGTACGGCAAGACATTGATAATATAAAGAAAGTTCAAACCATGCCAGCCGAAATGACGGGCTTCTGGGCGCCAGTTGCGCTATCAGGGGATCTACCGCCAGCAACGGTCATCCCCGCACGCACAACAGCCGGCTCGATCGCTCTCTGGAGGTCACAGTCGGGTCGCGTCGCGGCCTCGGCTGACCGGTGTCCCCATCGTGGCATGCGCCTGTCGCATGGCTTTGTCCGCGGCGAGGCCTTGTCCTGCATTTATCACGGCTGGAGCTACTCACAGGCAGGAAATTGTCTTCGCATTCCAGCCCATCCCGGCCTCTCGCCGCCGGAGACAATCCGCGTCGCAACCCAAAAGGTCGAGGAGGCAGACGGCCTGCTCTGGGTGGCTGTCGGAGACCCCGCCCATCAACCGCCCGCACTCGCCGGCCTTGTTCCGCTGCGGTCGCTGACGGTGGAAGCAGACATTGGCGCCATCGAGCGCGCCGCCGGCGCGACCCTGGACGCGCGCGGCGTGCTGGAAACCGTGGAGAATTCGCAGGCAGTCCGCCTGCTGCTCGTCGAATTGCAACCGCACCGCACGCTCGTTCATGTTCTCGTCGATGACGGCGCGACGCCCGCCGAACGCATCATGGCGTCCAGGGCAGCCGAAAGCCTGCGCAGACGCGCTGAAAGCCTGCAGGGAGGGATCGCATAATGGCAGGGAATGCGATGCTCAACGAGTGGTATCCCGTTGGCCTGTTCAGCCACCTCGCCATGGGCGTCTACAAGACGGCCCTGATGGGGGAAAAGATCGCGGTCTCGGCCGACGCGAACGGAGACGCTGTTGTAATAACCTCCGCAGGTCGGATCCTTCCCGTCCTCGTGCGTTTCGGACATGTCTGGTCATCGCTTGGAGAACCTACCAAGGACCTCTTTTCCATTCCCGAGGCTGATCAGCCCGGCCGCCGGTTTGTCGAAGTCGGTGTCGTTCGCGTCCGCTGTTCGCCCCTGCGCGCGGTCGAGAACTTTCTCGACATCGCGCATTTTCCTTTCGTTCACACCGACATTCTCGGCGCCGAGCCACACACGGAGGTCCAGAACTACAAGGTGGAAATTCGAGACGTCGAGGACGAGGTCTGGGCAACCCAGGTCAAGTTCTACCAGCCGCAGGCGGCGAAGTCCGCAAGCGGCGGTATCACCACGGAATACATGTATCGCGTCCCGTCACCGACCTGCTCGGTGCTCTACAAGACCTGCCCACCCCGGCCAACCGAATGGGATGTCATTACCCTCTTCGTCCAGCCGCTGGCCGAGGATCTTTGCGATGTCTGGCCGTGGATGGCGCTCTTTGACGACGAGACCTCGATGACGGACCTCATCCATTTCCAGCAGACTATCTTTCTGCAGGATCGGTCGATCCTCGAAAACCAGATCCCGCACCTGTTACCGCTCGATCCCGGGATGGAGATCCCCACCCGCGCTGACATGACGTCCGTGGCTTACCGGCGCTGGCTCAAACGTCACAATTACACCTATGGTGCACAGCTGGTGGCGCAATGAAACTCTACGATTACATCCTTTCCCCGAGCTGCTACAAAGTGCGCCTGATGGCTGCCCTGACGGGCATTCCTCTTAAGATCAGGCCCGTGGACTTCCATCCGGGCGGCGAGCATCGGAAAGCAGAGCTCCTGGGGCTGAACCCGGCCGGTTCGATCCCGATCCTGGAGGATGGCGATCTTGTCTTGACCGAATCCTCGGCGATGCTCGTCTATCTCTCGATGAAAACCGCGCCCGAGTGGCTGGGTGACGGCACGGCCGAACAGGCAGCCCGCGTGCAGCAGTGGCTTTCCTTCTCACATCGATTGACCGCCAATCTCGGTGGGGCTCGCTTGCATGAGATGCTGCACAGGCCAGGTGACATCGCCGCTCTCCAGGCGCACGGGATCGCGGCGTTGCGCGAACTTGAGGCCGGCCTGGTCGAACAGGGACTGCGGGGCAAGTCGTTCCTCGCATGCGACCGGCCGACGATCGCCGACATAGCCTGCTTCCCCTATGTCGCGCTCGCCCCCGATGGCGGCGTCCTGCTTGATCCCTACCCAGCTATCCGTCTCTGGTCGCGCGCCATTCGCGCGCTCGACGGTTTCATCGAGATGCCAGGCATTCATCGGCTGCATGAGTTGAAGCCCGACCCATCGATCGAGGCGGGTGAGGAATGACATGGCCGGCTATCTCCTGAAAAACTGCGCCGCTGTCGTCGTCGACGACGGCAAGGGGCCGACCGCCCGTCGCAATGTCGATGTCCTGACGGATGGTCCCGTCATGCGGGCGATCGGTGACAATCTGGCTGAGCTTGAGCTTCCGGCGAATACGATAACCAGGGACGCCAGCGGCTGGTTCGTCTATCCCGGGCTCGTCAACACGCACCATCATTTCTTCCAGACTTTCGTACGCAACCGGGCCGACCTCGACTGGACGAAACTGTCTGTCATCGAATGGCTTGATCTGATCTATCCGGTCTTCTCGCGGCTCAACGAGGATTGCTTCTATCACTCCTCTGTCACCGCCATGGCCGAACTGATCAAGCATGGCTGCACGACGGCGTTTGATCACCAGTACTGTTTCCCGAGACATGCCGGCAAACGGCTGATCGACCGGCAGTTCGAGGCTGCCGAGGTGCTTGGCATGCGCTTTCACGCCGGGCGTGGCGGCAACACCTTGCCGAAATCGGAAGGGTCGACCATCCCGGACGCCATGCTGGAAACGACGGACGAATTCATCGCCGATTGCGCCCGCCTGATCGACACCTATCACGACGACAGTCCGTTCAGCATGCGACAAGTGGTGGTTGCCCCCTGTCAGCCCGTCAACAGCTATCGCGAGACCTTTGTGGAGTCGGTAGCGCTGGCACGCGATCGCGGAGTGCGGATGCACACCCACGTCGGAGAAGGAGAGAGCCCGGTCATTGCGGCGCGCCACGGAATGCGGACCGTCGATTATTGCGCGGAACTCGGATTTGCCGGCCCCGATGCCTTCTATGCCCATTGCTGGGAACTCAGCCATGACGAACTGGCGAAGATGGCGGCAGATGGCACCGGCGTTTCCCATTGCCCGGAACCGGTCTATCTGGTCGGGGCAGAGGTGACAGACATACCGGCCATGCAGGCCTTAGGCCTGCGTATCGGGATCGGCTGCGATGGCGCTGCTTCGAACGACAATTCGAACCTAATGCATTGCGTGCACTCGGCCTACATGCTGCAATGCCTGGCGGCTTCAGGGCGAAAACACCCCGTCCCGGTTCCGGTCGACTTCCTCGGCTATGCCACGACCGGTGGCGCGGCGCTGCTTGGTCGAGCGGACATCGGCAGGCTGGCGCCCGGGATGGCCGCCGACCTGTTTGCCATCGATACGCGACGCATGGACTACGTCGGCACACGTCATGATCCGCTGAGCCTGATTGCCAAGGTCGGCATCGGCATGGCGACCGACATGACGATGATCAACGGCCAGATCGTTTGGGAGAACGGCGAGTTCATCGGCCTTGACGAAAAGCGGCTGTTTGCCGAAGCCGAAGCCGCGCTCGCGACCGTCAATTTCTAAAGCATGCAAAAAGGGGAACCAAAATGACCAACATCACCCGCAGAACTCTGATGCAGGGCGTTGCCGCCGCAAGCCTTGCCGGCACCTTCGGCGCACGAGCAACCCTCGCAGCCGACGGCCCGCTCGGCATCACCCTCGTCGTTCCCTCGCCGATCGGCGATGTCGGCTGGGGCCGCGCGCTCCAGGACGGGCTCGAACCGGTCAAAGCCGCCCATGGCGACAAGGTCAAGGTCACCGTGCTCGAAAACATCGCGGAAGGTCCGGATGCCGACCGCATCATGACGAAGTCGGTGGCCGACGGGAACAACTTCCTCATCGCCGGCTCCTTCGGCTACCAGAATGGTGCGCTGCAGATCGCGCGTCGCAATCCGAAGGTCAGCGTGCTTCATGCTTCCGGCTTCCAGGTGGCGCCGAACTTCTCGCCCTTCGCTGCCAAGAACTTCGAAGGCACCTACGTGCTCGGCATGGCGGCCGCCGCACTCTCGAAGACGGGCAAGCTCGGCTCCGTCTCCGCCTTCGCCATTCCGGAACTGATTGCCTCCGTCAACGCCTTCACCCTCGGCGCACAGGCAGTCAACCCGAAGGCAGAGGTTACGGTCGTCTGGGTGAACTCCTGGTTCGACCCGGCCAAGGAGCAGGAAGCAGCCAAGGCGCTCGTCGCCCAGGACTGCGACGTGATCTTCTCCAATGCCCAGGACACGCCGTCGGTGGTTTCGGCCTGCGAAGCGGCAGGTGTCTATTCGCTGAACCTCAATTCCTCGATGAAGAAATATGCGCCGAAGTTTTACCTCGGCTGTGCCGCCACCGACTGGTCGCCGTTCTTCAAGGCGTCCGTCGACGCCCACCTAGCGGGGACCTTCAAGGGTGCCAACGCCTTCCTCGGCATGAAGGAAAAGGTGGTTCACATTGCCGATGCAAGCCCGGACATCCCAGCCGACGTGGCGGCGAAAATGAAGGAAGTCGAGGCCAAGTTCGCCGACGGGAGCGGCTCGCCCTTTGCCGGTCCGGTCACCAAGGCGGATGGCAGCCAGGCCGCGGCTGCAGCCGCGACGCTTTCGGACGCGGAAATCATTGCCATGGATTGGCACGTCAAGGGCGTCACCACGCCTCTGCCGAAGTAAGCCATGCCTGCACCCCTTCTGTCACTCCGCGGCATCTCCAAGAGCTACGGCCAGACCAAAGCCAACCAGGGCATTGATCTGGACGTGGCTGCGCGGTCCATCCATGCGATCCTCGGCGAGAACGGGGCGGGCAAGTCGACGCTGATGAAGCTCATCTACGGCGTCGAGCAGCCGGACGACGGAACCGTCGCCTGGGAAGGCGAGGTCCTCGACCTCGCCTCTCCCGCCGAGGCGCGCCGTCGCGGCATTGGCATGGTCTTCCAGCATTTTTCGCTGTTCGAGACACTGACGGTCATTGAAAACATCCATCTGGTGGTACCTGGACGCAAGAGCGAGTTGACCGAGCGCGCCCGCAAACTCGGCCGCGATTTCGGCCTCGAAGTCGACCCTCTCGCCCACGTGCACGCGCTTTCCGTCGGGGAGCGCCAGCGGGTCGAGATCATTCGCTGCCTGATGACCAACCCGAAGCTCCTGATCCTCGACGAGCCCACCTCCGTGCTGCCGCCCCAGCTCGTCGAGACGCTGTTCGATACCTTGCGCCGGTTGCGGGATGGCGGCGTTTCGATCCTGTTCATTTCGCACAAGCTGGAGGAGATCCGGGCAATCTGCGATCACGCGACGATCCTGCGCGGCGGCAAGGTGACCGGCAACGTGGATCCGCGCGAGCACGATGCCCATGACCTCGCCCGCATGATGATCGGTCACGACATGCCGGAGCCGATGCCGGCGGTTCCCCACGCCGGTGGCGAAAAGCGGCTCCAGATCAATAACCTCAGCCACCGTCCCGACGACCCGTTTGCTGTTTCCCTTTCCAGTATCAGCCTGGCGGTGAGCGCTGGCGAAATTCTCGGCATAGCTGGGGTCTCGGGAAACGGACAGGCCGAGCTCGCCAGGCTGATATCGGGCGAAACAATGCTGCCTCGCGACCAGGCGAACCATATCCTCATGATGGGCAGGGACGTCGGCAGGCTCGATGCGGCCGCACGCCGGAAGCTCGGCTTCGCCTTCGTGCCGGAGGACCGGCTCGGGCGCGGCGCCGTACCGGAAATGCCCCTCACCCTTAACAGCCTCCTGACTGCGCATCCCCTCGATCTTCTGCAGCATGGCCTCGTCGACAGAGCCAAAGCCATTGCCTTTACCGAGGACTGCATGCGCCAGCATGACGTTCGCGCCTCCGGTCCGGAGGCGGAGGCTGGTTCTCTGTCCGGCGGCAACTTGCAAAAATTCATCGTCGGACGCGAAATGATGCTGTCGCCGAAGCTGCTGTTCGTCGCCCAACCGACATGGGGCGTCGATGTCGGAGCAGCCTCTGCCATACGCCGCCGGCTTATTACCCTGCGCAACGAAGGGATGGCCATCCTCGTCATTTCAGAGGAACTCGAGGAGCTTTTCGAGCTCTGCGATTCCATCCAGGTGCTCTATCACGGCACGCTGAGCCGGCCACTCGTCACCCGCGATACCCGGCCGGAAGAGATCGGTCGCTACATGATGGGGGCACAATCCTCCGAGAAGGCTTTCGCATGAGCGCATCCTCCACCCTCCATTTCCTCCCGAGCCTCGTGCGCAGGGAGCGCGCCTCTCTCACGGCAACCCTGCTTGCCCCGGCAATCGCGCTCGTGGTGGCCACGCTTCTCAATCTCGCACTTTATGTCCTGATGGGCCGTGACCCGACAGCCGTCGTCTATGCGATGCTGCTCGAACCGTTCCTGTCCTGGTCGTCGTTTTCCGAAGTACTCCTGAAGATGGGGCCGCTTCTTCTCATTGCCCAGGGTCTTGCGATCGGCTTTCGCGCGAAGGTCTTCAACATCGGCGCCGAGGGCCAGTTCATTCTCGGCGCGATCTTCGCTTCGGCAATTCCGATCTGGTATCCAAACGCTACCGGCCAATGGATCTGGCCGGCGATGCTACTGCTCGGCGCCGTCGGCGGCGCGCTCTGGGCGTCACTGACCGCCGTCTGGCGTGTCCGGTTCAACGCCAACGAAATCCTCGTATCGCTGATGCTGAGCCTCGTGGCAGCGCAACTCCTCTACTACCTGCTGCTAGGCCCATGGAAGGACCCGAACGGTTTCAACTTCCCGCAGTCGGTGATGTTCCAGTACGATGCCATGGTGCCGCTTCTCATTCCCGGCACCCGCGTCAATGTCTCGCTTGTGATCACGCTTGTGCTGTCCGCCCTTGCCTGGATCTTCATGCAGCGCAGCTTTACCGGCTTCAAGCTCCAGGTGGGGGGGCTTGCCCCTCGCGCTGCCGGCTATGCCGGCTTCAGTGAAAGCGGGGCGATCTGGCTCTCGCTGCTGATCGGCGGTTTTGCCGCGGGCCTTGCCGGCGCTGCCGAGGTCGCGGGGCCGCTCGGACAGTTGCAGCGCTCGATCTCGACCGGCTACGGTTATGCCGCCATCATCGTCGCCTATCTCGGAGGTCTGCATCCGCTCGGCATCATCGTTTCCTCGCTGATCATGGCAGCTCTTTACATCGGCGGGGACAATGCGATGGTCTCGGCCAATCTGCCGATCGCTGCTGTCCGCGTCTTCCAGGGCAGTCTCCTGCTCGCCTACCTCATAGCCATCGCCTTCGTGCGGTACCGCATCGACTGGCCTCGCGCCGTTCACCGGAGCCAATCATGAACGCCCTCCAGTTCATCCTTGCCGGCACGCTCGCGGCCGCGACGCCGTTTCTTCTCGCCGCTCTCGGTGAACTCGTCGTCGAACGCGCCGGCGTGCTCAACCTGGGTATCGAGGGTCTGATGGCCTTCGGCGCGGTGCTCGCCTTCGTGATCGTCTACCATGGGGGCGGACATTTTCTCGGCTTCGTCGCCGCTGGCGTCGGCGGTGCGCTGCTGTCGCTGGTCTTTGCCTTTGTCGCACTTGGATTCCGGGCAAACCAGGTCGCGGCCGGGCTCGCCATTGGTATCCTTGGCCAAGGGCTTTCGGCGCTGTTCGGTAAGCCCTATGAAGCGCTTACGGTTCCTGGGATCTCCAAGATCGCCATTCCCTTTCTCTCCCAGATCCCTGTCGTTGGCGGGCTCTTCAAACAGGACATCGTCGTCTGGCTTTCACTCGTAGCAACACTCGCGATCTGGGCGATGTTTTCCTACAGCAAGACCGGCCTGGTCGTGCGTGCCGTCGGTGAGAACCCGAAGGCAGCGCACGCCATCGGCTATCCCGTCATTGCCGTTCGCGTTGCGGCCGTCGCCTTCGGCGGGACCATGGCAGGCTTTGCCGGCGCCTATGCCGCAGTCGTCTACACTCCGCTCTGGGCCGACGGAATGATCGCAGGTCGCGGATGGATTGCGATCGCACTTGTTGTTTTCGGAACCTGGCTTACCGGCCGGATCTTCCTTGGCGCCTGCCTGTTTGGAGCGGTCTCCCTGATGGGACTTGCCGCACAGGCAACAGGCGTGAACATTCCATCGCAGTTGCTGGCAAGTCTGCCTTACCTCGTCACTATCCTTGTCCTCGGCATCATTTCGTCAGACCGGCGTCTTCTAAAGCTGAATGGGGTAGCATCGCTCGGCGAGCCCTTCGAACGCTGAACACCGGTCCAGGGGCGATCGTGGATTCGCCTACCAACCCGGAATGAGAGCAAGCCGGTCACAGCCAATCAGATCTACCACAGGGGCATAAATATTGGTCGCACGGCGTCATCTCGACCGACAGAAACCGCCAGGCGACAGAGGCTGCGGATGGCAGCATCGGTCGTCAGGTCAGCGGATCGCGGTAATCTTTTTTTGACCAATGAATAGTACTAGAACCTTGCGCGACCAGTTCAGCGTACGCGCCCACGGTTATCGAATGAAAGCCAATATCGTTTTAGTCAGAATTTGGTCAGCGGCTGCCATATTGATGGTACTCGTGGCTATCAATCCATTCGGCCGTCACGCGCTCGACGCAGCGACAACGGCATCCTTCCCAGCCGAACGATAGGCTCAGACAGCCGGTGCTGGAGAACACCCGCGTTGTCAACCTTATAGGACAAAGGCAAATCGGCAAGACGACGCCGGTCCGTGATGTGTTCACGCACGGCCTATTCGTAACATTGGACGACCACAACGCTCTTCACGCATTCCGGCAAATTGAGTAGTCGGCCGGAAAAGCTCCTTCCGAATTTCCGCCAATGCTCAGGCCGAACTTTACAAAACTCGCGCCCAATCCGCCGGCCTCATAGAGTTGATCGCTACAGTCCCGGGTTCCGGTTCGGACCCGGTCGAAGGTCTATTAACCTAAAGTAGCCCAATCAAATTCAATCATGGTTATGGCTATTTTGTCATCTTACGTTTAAGTAAGCGATCGATTTTGTGAATGTAGGTGAACTCCTGAAATGCGCATGGATACAGAATTCGAGGAAGAGGCTAGACTTCTTTCGCTCCTGGCAAATGAAAAAAGACTGCTGATTGCCAGCCTTCTCCTGGACAATGAATTGAACGTCGGCGACTTGGCGAAACGCGTCGGCCTTTCGCAATCGGCTCTCTCCCAGCATCTCGCCCGTCTTCGTGAGGGGAATGTCGTGAAAACCCGTCGCGACGCCCAGACGATCTATTATTCGACCGACCACTACGGCGTTCGAAAGATTCTCTCGACGCTCAACGAGATCACTGGACGTTCGACGCAGGCCTTGAAGGCCGCCAGCTGACGTTCGCCAACCATCGGCCGATCGGCGCTTATCGTTGCGGCGACCATCGGGTTGCCTCCCTGCGGACGACTGTCATGCCATCAGTGCCGCGCCCCTTCACCGCGCCTGTCATGGCTTCCAGGGGAATGCCGCGGCTTCGAAAGCTGGTGCGATAGCCCATGCCTTGCAAGCCGCGCCCGGGGCTTCAGACCGGGCAGCGCGGCCGGTGTGAGGGCACCAATCTGGTTCCATTTCTCAGCGACTATCCTTCAGACTGGCAGCACGACAACCGACGACGAGCTTCGCCTCGTGGGACATTGGGAAGACACGCGCCGCCTTGTGCTTGCGCGGGATGGATACAAGTGCGTTTCGTGCTTGACGAAGCTGCGATCGCGTGATGCTGACTTTCATCACCTCCTGCAGCGATCGATGGGCGGCTCCTATGAACTGTCGAGCCTGGTCGTGCTCTGCAACGGCTGCCATGCAGCACATCACCCGAACCTCGCCGGACGGCTGGCAAGACGGGCAATCGAGCGCTGGGCAATGCGTCTTGCCCGCTGGCTCGACCGGGATGCGCGATCGCTCGAAGCCGACATGAATTTCGGCCCGGTGCTGCGCCTGTTCGGTGTCTCCCATTTCCCGAAAGGGACAGCTCCCGATCATCCTTGCTGCGCTCGCCGGCAAGTCCATCCTTGGCGTTAGTCCGACTGGCTCCGGCAAGTCCTCTGCTTTCAGGTGCCTGCCCTGCTGCGCCGGGGCTTCACCATCTCTTTCGCAGCAGGCTCTCCATTGAAGAAGTTCATCTTCTGTGCCCCGTTGAACCCGGCGACGAAAGGCGTTGCAGGCTTGTTGTAGAGCGTCATGGGCTGCCAACCCGTTCGATTTCCCGCCATTCAGGACAACGATCTTGTCTGCCATGGTCAATGCCTCGACCTGATCTTGGGCGACGTAGATCATCGTCGCGCCGAGTTTCGCGTGCAGTTCGTTCGAGGTGCAGCGCAGTGGTGCATCGAGATTCGATAGCGGCTCCTCGAAAAGAAGACCTGCGGATTGCGAATGATGGCGCGGCCGATCGCGACGCGCTGGCGCTGACTTCCAGAGCGCCTTGGGCTTGTCTGGCCAGCAGGCCGGTCTGCACTGCGACGAGCGGCTCGTCCCGAACCTCGAGCTATCCGATGTAATGGCTGCCAACGGCGGCCGGATATGATACCGATGCGGCAAGGCGCCGCCTCGTCACTGGCCCAAGTCGTCACTGGCCAAGTCGTCACTGGCCAATTCGTCACTGGCTCGACGCGCGCCCCCGAGCCTGGCCAATGACCTGGTGGGAGGCAGCAGCACCGGTGATATCCCCTTGATCGTATTCCTGGATTTCGAAGCATCGTCACTCGCCAAGCAGAGCTTCCCGATCGAGGTTGCCTGGGTGTTTCAGGACGGTCGCTCCCGTTCCTTCCTGATACGCCCCGCACCCGACTGGACCGATTGGTCCACCGAGGCGCAAGCGATCCACGGCATTTCGCGAGAACTCATCGATAGCGACGGCATCGCCGCGGATGAGGTGGCGCAGGGCATGATGAAAGAGCTTTCAGGGCACGACCTCTATGCCAGCGCTCCCTCATGGGACGGAAAATGGCTGAGCGTCCTCCTGCGCGCCGGCGGCCTGCCACGCCACGCTCTGAGGATCGGCAAATCCAGGGACGCATTTCTCGCCGCTGCGCGCGATCTCATGGCACCTGCAGCGGACGAAGCCGCGCTCGCAAACCTTGTCGAGGGCGCCATTGCCACCATCAGGTCCGGCAATGCGCCAACCCACCGCGCCCTGCCCGACGCAATGCTCGACCTTCAATGCTGGCACCTGGTTCGCAATGAAGCGGCAAGGCGCACGGGCAAGAGCCTCACATAGAGGGGGCGTCACGCTCTGCGGCCCTTTCCTTCCGTTGCGCAACGGCGTCACCGTCACGATGCCCGGGGGCTCGGTCTCTGCGTACCGGATCGGGCCTTCACCTCCTGGCCAGGGAACCTTTCGCGGGCTCGCACGCCTGCCTCCGGGGTGCGTCTTTCAAGGGAGCATGATCTTGATCAATGACCTCTGGTACAAGAACGCCGTCATCTATTGTCTTTCCGTCGGGACATTCATGGATGGTGAACGGCGACGGCGTAGGTGATTTTCAGGGCCTTGAGCGACGTCTCGACTATCTCGCCGGACTCGGCGTCACCGCCATATGGCTGAGCCCTTCCAGACGTCCCCCGGACGCAACGACCGTTACGACGTTTCCGACTACTACAACGTCGATCGTCGATACGGCACGCTTGGCGATTTCGTCGAATTCACCCATGGCGCAAAACAGCGCGGCATACGCGTCCTGATCGATCTTGTCGTCAATCACACCTCTGACCAGCATCCGTGGTTCAGGGACGCATGCTCGGACAAGGCGCACATCTCCGGTTTATGGAGATATAAGATAGATACATTATAACTAGTTATAAGCCAATATTCTCATCAGGGTCGTCACAGTTGATTCCGATCAAGACTGTTGACGCGGTCGTGCCAGAAGGATGCCAGATAGGAAGGTTTGTGACATGGATCTTTTAACATTCGGGCTTGGCGTCTTTGGCCTTCTCGTTCTACCCGGCCCGACAAATGCCGTGCTTGCCCTGGCCACCTCCGCCCTCACACCAGGACGATGCCTCACGCTTGTGGGTGCGGTGGTTGTCGCCTATCAAATCATGGTCCTGCTGGTCTCCGGCTTTGCCAGTCCAATCTTTCATTCACATCCCGAAATCGCCCAGGCCGTGAAGTTTCTTGCGGCGACCTGGGTTCTCGCCCTGGCATTGAAACTGTGGGCACCTTCTCAAGGTGGGAAGGCAGCAACCGTTGGCCCGCGCGAACTCTTCGTCACGACGCTCCTCAATCCGAAGGCCATCATCATCGGGCTGGCCATGGTGCCGTCAGTGGGGGCAGATGCCGTCCCGACTATGCTGGTTTTGTTGGCAACCACGGCGGCGACCTCCGCTCTGTGGCTTGCCTTCGGACGGGCGATCATCGGCCGGAGGCAGGAAATGCCGCTGTTTGCCCGGCGCTGCGGCTCCGCGGTTCTTCTCGTTTTCTGCGTCATGCTGACGCTCAGCGGTCTCACGTGATCTCCACGATGATCGTCAGTCCGATCCTTGCGGCCTTCTGCGACACAGGCCACATATGAGGCCGTATCCGTAAAGCCAGGAGATCACCGTGCCGTCCGCCTTTCCCGATCCAAACCAGTATGCCGCGTTCCTCTTCGACATGGACGGCACCATCCTGAGCTCGACCGCGTCAGCGGAACGGGTCTGGGGAGCCTGGGCAGAGCGCCACGGACTTGATCCCGTCCGCTTCCTGCCGACCATGCACGGAAAACGGGGTATCGACACGATCCGTCAGCTCGGCCTTCCCGGTATCGATCCTGTCGCAGAATCCGACAAGATCACGAAGGCCGAAATCGACGACGTCGACGGTGTTGTCGCCATTCCCGGCGCTGCGGAGTTCCTCGCCGCGCTGCCGCCCGAGCGCTGGGCAATCGTAACCTCCTCGACCAAGCCTCTGGCCCTACGCCGGCTTGGCGCAGCAGGGCTGCCCGTTCCCCGCTTCATGGTCACCGGAGACGACGTTACCATCGGCAAGCCGAATCCCCAGTGCTACATCCTTGGCGCCGAGGTCCTCGGCGTTCGTTCAGCCGACTGTCTCGTCTTCGAGGATGTCGAGGCCGGCGTGCAGGCGGGCGAAGCGGCGGGAGCAAGCGTCCTGGTGATAACAGCCGCCGGTCACAAGCAAGATCTCGGCAATCGCCCATCAATCGAAAACTACACGACCATTTCTCCCGAAATCGCTGGGGACGGTCTGATGTCAATTGTCCCTAGGCGACAGATCATCGGGTAGCCGTCCCGGGGCCAAGGAGCGAGGGCCGAGGAGCGATCGAGGTCGCCGGGATGACAATTCAGAGCCGCGCGGTTTTGTGCCGTTCATCGCGTCTCTCACTCTTATGAAACGGCGGTACAGGCCGCGGCCCTCCGCCATGCGACAACATCAACCGTAGTGCTTGAAGTCGCCGGTGGCCGACTGCAGCAATGTCAGCGGGTAACGTTCGGGGTGGTGGATCAGGGATGTCATGTTTATCGGCCGGTCACGCTCATCAAAGGCGATCTGGTCGACTGTCAGCACCGCCCCCGGCTGTGGAAGTTGAAGGAGTTCTGCTTCCACCGCACTCGCGAGCCGCGCGCTGAGCGTTGTCTGGCCCCGGCGCGGCTGAATCTTGTAGAGCTCTCGCAATTCAGAATAGAGCGACCGATTTGCAATCGTCCAGTCAAGACCGGTCAGGCCGGGGGCCCTCGACGCCGCGATCCAGTCCGTCTGCAGGACGACCGGAATTTTATCGAGCAGACGCAAGCGCGACAGGACGATGACGTCCGATCCAGGCGGCAGCATCAACGGCCGGGTGACATCCAGCGATGCCTTGACGACGGCGATGTCGAGCAGCCGTTGCCCGGGCGTGCGACCACTTGCAAGGGCGGTGCTGGTGAAGCTTTTGAGGACTTCGAGCTCGAAACCTGCACCGTTGTCGACAACGTAGAGACCCTTGCCAGCCTGGCTTTGCACGACACCTTGGCGGATCAGTTCGCGCACGGCATGTCGTATGGTGATACGGCTGACATCGTAGAGCGAAACCAGCTCGCGCTCGGAAGGCAACTTGCCGCGCAATGGCACCTTCCCCTCGCGGATCGACGACAGCAGCGCCTCATAAACCTGTTGATGGAGCGGACGGGGAGCAGTCCTGTCGATGGTCGCCTCACCGGCCTTGCTTGTCGCTCTCTGTCCTGTCGTCACGCTCCGCTCCCGGATCGGTGCTTGCTAGGCGGTGTCACATCTTTGCTCGCAGTAAGTGCAAGAGTCCAGTTGACATGACTGGTCATAACCAGTCCTATTAGGATCAGGAACCACAGAGTTCCACACAGTTCAAGTGTGATAAAGACAAGGAACAGCTCATGTTGAAGAAATGCCTCGCTGCGGCTGCAGCCGTTGCCGGCCTCTGGGCCAGCACCGCACATGCGGAAACCATTTCGGCCTTCTGTTCACCGACGGAATTCGAGCTTTGCACCAAGGTTGCCGACGCCTGGAAGGCGAAGACCGGAAACGAGGCGAAGATCAACAAGATGCCGGCGCTGCTCGATGATGCGATCCCGCTTTACCAGCAGTTGCTGGCCGCAAAATCGAAGGATGTCGACGTCCTATTTCTCGACGTGATCTGGCTTGGCATGTTCAAGGCCAACCTTCTCGATCTGAAGACGATGATCCCCCAGGCCGACCAGGACAAGCATTTCGCCTCGACGCTGAATGCGGCAAAGCTTGACGGCAACCTTGTCGCGATGCCCGCCTACATGGATGTGGGCCTGATGTTCTATCGCAAGGACCTCCTTGAAAAATATGGCAAGCAGCCGCCGAAGACCTGGGACGAACTTGCCAGCACGGCGAAGGAAATCCAGGACAAGGAGCGTGCTGACGGCCACGACAAGATGTGGGGCTATGCCTGGCAGGCAAAAAGCTATGAGGGCCTGACCTGCGATGCGATCGAGGTGATTGCCTCCAATGGCGGCGGCACCATCATCTCGGATGACGGAAAGGTGACGATCAACAATGCCGACGCCGCCGAGGCGATCAAGAAGGCAAAGGGATGGATTGGTTCGATCAGTCCGGAAGGCGTCCTGAACTACGATGAGGAGGCGTCACGGGCGGTCTTCGAAGCCGGCGACGCAGTATTCCATCGCAACTGGCCCTATGTCTGGGGAACCTCCCACAAGGAGGGCAGCGCGATCATCGACAAGGTCGGGGTCATGCCACTGCCTGTCGGCAAGGAGGGGCAGAAATCCAGCGGTTGCCTTGGTCCGATGTACTATGGCGTTTCCAAGTACAGTGCAAAGCCTGAGGTCGCTGCAGACTTTGTGAACTTCATCACCGGCACCGACATGCAGAAGATGCGTGCCGTCGACGCAACCCTCAATCCATCCATCCAGTCGCTTTACAGCGATCCCGAGGTTCTGGAAAAGATCCCGTTCCTGAAGGACAACCAGCAGGCCTTCGCAGACAGTGCGGTGCGGCCATCAGGCTATACGGGCACCAGCTACAACCGAGTCTCCCAGGCCTTCTATCGCTCCGTGCACGACATGCTGTCGGGTTCCACCGATCCCAAGGACGGTTTCGCTTCACTCGGCAAACGCCTCGAGAAGCTCAAGGAAAGCCGCTAATCGGCAAAAGACGCGGGGGGCGTCGCAGGGCGACCGTGGCGCTGACCCCCGCGTCCTTTTTTCGCCGGCAGCAAGCCGGCCCTGCCCCTGTGCAAGCCAAGGTGAACAATGGCATCGGTTTCGATGGAATCCGTTTCGAAGAGTTTCGGAACACATAAGGTCATTCAGGATGTGAACCTTGCGATTAAGGACGGAGAATTCGTCGTCTTTGTCGGTCCCTCGGGATGCGGCAAGTCAACGCTGCTTCGCATCGTCGCCGGCCTGATCTCCGCATCGTCAGGAACAGTCAGAATCGGCGGCGACGACGTCACCGACGTCCCCGCCGCCAAGCGAGGCGTTGCCTTCGTCTTCCAGTCCTATGCGCTCTATCCGCACATGACGGTTGCCCGCAATATCGGATTTGCGCTGGAAACAATGGGGATCAAGCGCGATGCGATCGCGCGCAAGGTAGAAACCGTCGCCCGCATGCTGAAGGTCGACCACCTGTTGCAGCGGCGACCGCGTGAACTGTCCGGAGGCCAGCGACAGCGCGTCGCCATTGGGCGGGCGCTGGTCAGGCAACCGGACATCTTCCTGTTCGATGAACCGCTGTCCAATCTGGATGCCGATCTCAGGATGGAAATGCGGATGGAAATCGCAAGGCTCCACGAGGACCTTCGCACCACGATGATCTATGTCACCCACGACCAGTCGGAGGCCATGACCCTCGCCGATCGGATCGTCGTTCTCAACCACGGCCGCGTAGAGCAGATCGGTACGCCCTCTGAGCTCTACCATCGCCCGGACAATCGCTTCGTCGCAGGCTTTATCGGCAGCCCGCGGATGAACTTCCTTCCCGTGAAGGCAGGAGCGGACGATCGCGGCGAGGGCGTGCTCGGCCCGGGCGGCCTGTGGCTCCCACGGGTTGCCAACCTTGCGGCACCGGCGGAAATCGGTGTCAGGCCGGAGGCCTTGCGCATTGTCCCGGCCGGTACCGGCCGCTTCGACTGCGTGCTCGAGCGCGTCGAGGATCTCGGCCACGAGCATTTCGCCTATTGCAGGATCGCTGGCGGCCCGATCTGGGTGATCCGGCTTGCAGCCTCCCCCGAACAGTCGTTAATCGGCAAGGACGTTGCGCTCTCCTTCGAGGATCACTCCATCTTCTTCTTTGCCGCCGACGGTGAGCGGATCGCGGTTCCGTCTGACGAGACGGATGCAAGGAGGGCGATCCGATGAGTGCCCGCCTTGCCCGCCGCGACCATCGCGCCGCCTGGTTCTTCCTGCTGCCGGTCATCGCAGCGATGCTCGTCGTGGCCGTGTGGCCGCTCGGGCGCACCTTCTTCTTTGCGTTCACCGACGCCTATCTCGACGACCCGGGCGTTTACACCATGGTGGGCCTTGCCAATTTCCTCGAGGTCTTCAACGATCCGAGCTGGTGGCTTGCCGTCAGGAACACCTTGGTATTCACCGTCATATCGGTATCGATCGAGACCGTCCTTGGGCTCGCAATCGCGCTCCTGATCAACGATGCAATTCCCGGCCGCGGCCTTGCCCGCGCGGCGATCCTGGTGCCGTGGGCCATTCCGGTGGTGGTCGCGACAAAGATCTGGGAATGGATGCTCAACGACCAGTTCGGGGTGATCAACAAGGTGCTGATCGAACTCGGCCTCATCGATCACGGGGTTGCCTGGACCGCGAGCGGCTCGCTGATCATGGGTGTCGTTATCTTCATCGACGTGTGGATGACGACGCCGTTCATGGTCCTTCTCATCCTTGCTGGCCTGCAGATGCTGTCTCACGAAATCTTCGAGGCGGCGGCCGTGGACGGGATCCCGGCATGGAAACGGTTCTGGTCGATCACTCTTCCCATGCTGCGGCCCGCAATCGGCGTCGCAGTCCTGTTTCGCTCGCTTGATGCGCTGCGCATGTTCGACCTGTCCTATGTGCTCGCCGGCAGCAACGAAAAGGTCATGACCGTCTCGATCTACGCTCGCGACCGCCTGATCAGCTTCCAGGAACTCGGCATCGGTTCCGCGGCCTCGACATGGGTCTTCCTGCTGGTCGCCCTCGTTGCCATCATTTTGATCGGCGCATTGCGCCTCGACAAAGCAGCGGGGCATTGATGATGGCCGACCTGACCCTTTCCCGCCCGCTGCGCAGGTCCAGTGCCCATTACCGGCTGCGGCGCCGCGCGTTTCGGACCCTGCAAGTCTGCGCACTGGGCCTGGTGCTCGTCTATACGCTGTTTCCCTATTACTGGGCTTTCGTTTCATCGACGAAGCAGGGGGCAGCCCTCTATCGATCGGTTCTGCTGCCCGCGCTTGATTTCACCTATTACCGGCAATTGATCGACAATCCCGTGTTCATGGGATCGCTTCTGAACTCCGCCTATGTGGCCGTATCCACCACCTGCCTGTCTCTTTTCATCGGCATCAGCGCCGCCTACGCACTTGGCCGGATCGATTTCCCGCAGCGCCGTGCGGTGCTGATGGTGATCCTGATGATTTCGATCTTTCCGCAGGTCGTGGTGCTGTCGGGCATGTTCGAGCTCATCAACTGGCTCGGCCTCTTTAACCGTCCAAGCGCCCTCGTTCTCACCTATCTCCTGTCGACGGTCCCCTTCACAACCTGGATATTGACGACCTTCATACGGGAGTTTCCGCGGGAGCTGGAGGAGGCCGCGATCGTCGATGGGTGCTCGCATCTGCGCATCCTCGTGAAGATCCTCCTTCCCCTGATGGGGCCGTCCCTTGCGAGCACCGGAATCCTTGCCTTCATCCTTGCCTGGAACGAATTCCTGTTTGCCCTCACCTTTACCCTGACGGATGAAAACCGCACCGTGCCCGTCGCCATCGGGCTGATCGCAGGCACAAACCGCTATGAATATCCCTTCGGCCAGATCATGGCCGCGTCGGTGACGGTGACCCTGCCGCTGATCGCCGTCGTGCTGGTTTTCCAGCGACGGATCGTGGCCGGACTGACCTCCGGTGCCGTCAAGGGTTAGTCATCAGAAGGACCCCATCATGGACATGCTCGTCAAACTCTACGATCTCAAGCCGGATGCGTCGGTGGGCGCCATGATGGAGCGCCACGGCATTACCATCCGCCGCCTGCTTCCGCCGGAGTTGAAGACACTCACAGACTGGATCACGCCGCGCTTTGGAGCCGGCTGGTCCAGCGAGGCGACAGCCGCGGCAATGCGGCAGCCGCCCACATGCTTCATCGCGATAAAGGATGGCACGTTGATCGGCTTTGCCTGCCACGAGGCGACTGCGAAGGGCTTCTTCGGACCAACCGGTGTGGATACCAAAGCGCGCAGTCAAGGGGTCGGCCGGGCGCTGCTCCTGACAACGTTGCTCGACATGTCCGCACAGGGATATGCCTATGGCATCATCGGTGGCGCAGGCCCGATGGACTTCTATCGCCAGAGCGTCGGTGCAATCCCGATCGAAGGGTCTGTTCCCGGGATCTACCGGGGAATGCTCAGTGAGGCGGAGCCGGACGACATATCGGCGTCACATGAACCGGTGCCACCTGATGACCTAGCGTCGACGATGTCGGATCAGACAGGGTAGTGGAACTGGAACGTTCCCATCCCGTCGGGCCACCTCAGCATGGCGGCGAGGTCCCCGGATCTATCAGGATACGATGAGCTGCCCGTTGCCTCCATTTGGCATCCCATCGGGCTGATACATCAGGTGACCCCACCGGCCATTCCTGAAACCCGATAGATACATGGCGCCGCAAGTTGTTTCGTCCAGTGCAGGTCTTGTCCCTAATGCATTGTTTCGCACGCCAAATTCGGGTCAACCAAGGCCGTGACAGCCTCTCTCAATCGTTCAGCTCGTCCCAGAACTTACGCCCAATCCTGACGGCTTTAACGCAATCAGTTCAACGTTGAAGTCTACGACACAGCGAATAAAAATGTCGCCAGATGTTCTGCTTATCGCGTCCGATGATGCAGACGACCAATGTGAACGTTAATGGAAGTCATCTCTCATGCCTGAGAGACGATTGTGCGCCCGGACCATGCCTTCTCCGTGGGCAACGGCCGCCCCTACTGGATCGTCTCGTCGCCCTCGATCTCGACAACGATTCCCTTCCGAAGCGCCTCGTCCCTTGCCGCCTGAAGAGCCTGTTGGATATGGAAGACCACCAGATCGAAGTCCGGCCCCTCGAAGGAGGCAAGTTCCCGAGCAACGCTCAGCGCAAACACAAGTTGGACAGTGTTCGTTTCGATCACGACCGCAGCTCCCCAGCAAGTGCAAAGCCTACCGTCCTCCCGGTTTTGCTGCAACGCTAAACTTTGGGAGGATCGCCAGAACTCCAACCATATGGCGCTACTCAAACACATCAGTGTGAAAGCTGTCGGAACTCTTGAAAAATGGCTGCACATTTCATCAAAGCCGCGTAATGCCGCCGGCCAGGTCCTGTGCTTCACGGCGATAGACAATCATCCGGCACGGCGGCAAATGCCCCATTGTCGGCGGTTTTGATGCCTTTTCCGGCACGCCGCAACGTACTTTCGCCGAAGCCCGGAAAAACCTTCGCTTTCCAGCTCCGCAACCATGAAAAACGCAGGAAAGTTGCGTCACTTTCCTTGGCATGCCGGAGCTTTTTTTGGCAGTCTGCTGTTGCAAGCAGCAATCGCGAAAATGGCGACAGCCTGCAGGCATAGCTGCAGTCGATTGCCGCCCAGGGGAGCGGGTTGGGCGATCGAAAAAAGACCAGCGACGCATGGGAGGACAGTCATGCAGATCCGTGGAGGAACATTCATCGTCAGCGGCGGCAGCTCCGGTCTTGGCGCAGCCACTGCCCGGTTGCTGATCGAAACCGGAGCGCGCGTTGTCATCGCCGACCTCAACCAGGCAGCCGGCGAGGCCATCGCCTCGGAGTTCGGGTCGGATGCACGCTTCGTCAAAGCCGATGTCACGCGCGCCGATGATGCTTCAGCTGTCATTGCCACCGCGACCGACGTGTTTGGCAGCCTGCACGGGCTTGTCAATTGCGCCGGCGTCGCACCGGCCGAGAAGATCATCGGCCGTGACGGACCGCATGATCTCGAGAGCTTTGTGCGTACCGTCTCGATCAACCTCGTCGGCACCTTCAACATGACCCGCCTTGCGGCTCTGGCGCTTCAGCTTCAGCAGCCGGACGAGGAAGGGGAGCGCGGCGTCATCGTCAATACCGCCTCGATTGCGGCTTTCGATGGTCAGGTTGGTCAGGCCGCATACGCTGCCTCCAAGGGCGGCATCGCCTCCATGACGCTGCCCGTTGCGCGTGAACTTGCCCGACACGGCATTCGTGTTGTCTCCATCGCGCCGGGGATCTTTGAGACCCCGATGATGGCCGGCATGCCCCAAGAGGTGCAAGAAGCGCTCGGCAAGAGTGTGCCCTTCCCCCAGCGTCTTGGCCGGCCAGCTGAATTTGCGGCGCTCGTGCGCCATATCCTCGAGAACAGGATGCTCAACGGCGAGGTCATTCGCCTCGACGGCGCCTTGCGCATGAGCGCGCGCTGACCGCGCGCACTGACCCATTGACAAAAGGGAGGAAGAAGGATGGCTCTAGAGGATCCGATTGTGATTGTCGCAGCAGCCCGAACGCCGATTGGCGGTTTCCAGGGAGCGCTGAAGGAGGCAACGGCACCAAAGCTCGGAGCTGCCGCGATCGGGGCCGCCCTCCAACGCGCCAGCCTCGCGCCGGAGGCGGTCGACGAAGTCATCTTCGGCTGCGTTTTGCCGGCCGGCCAGGGCCAGGCACCGGCGAGACAAGCCGCAATTGCGGCTGGTCTGCCATTTTCCACCGGCGCAAGCACCATCAACAAGATGTGCGGATCCGGCATGAAGGCCGTCATGCTCACCCATGATCTCCTGGCGGCCGGAAGTGCTGCCATCGGCGTCGCGGGCGGCATGGAGAGCATGACCAACGCGCCCTATCTTCTCGATCGTGCCCGCGGCGGCTACAGGCTCGGCCATGGCCGCGTGACCGACCATATGTTCCTCGACGGGCTGGAGGATGCCTACGACAAGGGACGTCTCATGGGAACCTTCGCAGAGGACTGCGCAGAAGCCTACCAGTTCACGCGCGAGGCGCAGGATCGGTATGCCGTGATGTCCCTGACCCGCGCGCAGCGGGCCATCGACGACGGCAGCTTTGCCGCGGAAATCGCACCGGTGACCGTCTCCTCGGGGAAGGGTGAAACGTCGGTCGACCAGGATGAACAGCCGGGCAAGGCGAAGATCGACAAGATACCCTTGCTGAAGCCTGCCTTCCGCGATGGCGGAACGGTAACGGCGGCAAATTCGAGCTCGATTTCCGATGGTGCGGCCGCTCTCGTGTTGATGCGCCGCTCCGAGGCCGAGCGCCGAAACCTGCAGCCGCGTGCGACGATCAGCGGCCACGCTACTCACTCCCAGACACCAGCGCTTTTTGCAACCGCTCCAATCGGAGCGTTGCAGAAGCTGTCGGACCGAACCGGCTGGCCGCTCGATACAGTCGACCTGTTCGAGATCAATGAAGCATTCGCCGTTGTCGCCATGGCCGCCATGCGTGACCTGAACCTGCCTGACGAAAAGGTGAATGTACACGGCGGAGCCTGCGCGCTTGGTCATCCGATCGGAGCGTCCGGTGCGCGTATCCTCGTCACCCTGCTTGCCGCGCTTGAGCGCTATGATCGAAAGCGCGGGATGGCCGCTCTGTGCATCGGGGGTGGCGAGGCGACCGCGGTTGCGATCGAGCGCGCCTAGAAAGGCGGGAGGAAAGGCACGATGATCCTGAACGAATTGCAGCAGCAAATCCGTGATCTCGCCAGAGACTTTGCCCGCGAGCGGCTTGCTCCGGGTGCAGCCGACCGCGATCGCGAGCACAGGTTTCCTCGCGAAGAGCTTGCAGAGATGGGCGGACTTGGCCTCCTCGGCATGCTGGTACCAGAGAATTACGGCGGATCGGAAACCGGCACCCTTGCCTATGCGGCGGCGCTTGAGGAAATCGCCGCAGGCGACGGGCCCTGCTCCACCATCATGAGCGTGCACAGCTCCGTTGCCTGTGTACCGATCCTGAAATTCGGCACCGAGGAGCAGAAACAGCGCTTTCTTCCGAAGCTTGCGAGTGGCGAATGGATCGGGGGTTTTGCGCTGACGGAACCGCAGGCCGGCTCAGACGCGTCCAATCTCCGCACAAGGGCGCGTCGTGATGGCAATGATTACATCCTCGATGGCGCCAAGCAGTTCATCACCTCCGGCAAGAATGGCCAGATGATCATCGTCTTTGCCGTCACCGACGCTTCCGCCGGAAAGAAGGGCATCACCGCCTTCATCGTCCCGACCGACACACAAGGATATGAGGTTGTCCGGGTCGAGGAAAAACTGGGGCTGCATTCGACGGACACCTGCCAGATTGCCTTCAATGACATGCGCATCCCCGCCGACCTGAGGCTGGGTGACGAGGGTGAGGGATACAGAATCGCGTTGGCGAACCTCGAGGGTGGGCGCATCGGCATTGGTGCCCAGGCCGTTGGCATGGCCTGCGCAGCCTTCGAGGCAGCCAGGGATTATGCGCGCGCGCGAACGTCGTTCGGCAAACCGATCATCGAACACCAGGCGGTCGCCTTTCGTCTTGCCGACATGGCGACCGAGATCGAAGCTGCCCGCCAGCTCGTCTTCCACGCAGCGGCGCTGCGCGACAGCGGTCTGCCCTGCCTGTCGGAGGCGTCGATGGCCAAGCTTTTTGCATCCGAAATGGCAGAGCGGGTCTGCTCGGCCGCGATCCAGGTCCATGGCGGCTATGGCTACATGGCCGATTATCCGGTGGAGCGGATCTATCGGGATGTCCGCATCTGCCAGATTTACGAAGGAACCAGCGACGTGCAGCGAATGGTGATCGCGCGCAACCTGTAAGACATGATCGTGCGATGCCCCGCGTAAAGGGAGGAGCAGCCATCGCAAACGGGAGGGAAATTGACGATGACGGATACCGCTCAACTGAGCTTGCATGTGCCCGAACCCGCCGTCCGGCCGGGCGGACAACCGGATTTTTCCAATGTGAAGATTGCAAAGGCTGGCGCAGTGCCGCGCCCCGCCGTTGACGTTGCCTCAGAGGATATTCGCGACCTTGCCTATTCCATCATTCGTGTCCTGAACCGTGATGGAGAGGCCGTCGGCCCCTGGGCCGGCCTGTTGTCAAATGAGGATTTGCTGACCGGCCTTCGCAACATGATGAAGCTGCGCGCCTTCGATGCCAGGATGCTGATGGCGCAGCGACAGGGAAAGACGTCCTTCTACATGCAGCATCTTGGTGAGGAGGCCGTCAGTTGTGCCTTCCGCAAGGCGCTGCGCAAGGGCGACATGAATTTTCCGACCTATCGCCAGGCCGGCCTCCTGATCGCTGACGACTACCCCATGGTCGAGATGATGAACCAGATCTTCTCGAACGAGAGCGACCCGCTGCGGGGCCGCCAATTACCGATCATGTATTCGTCGAAGGAGCATGGCTTCTTCACCATCTCGGGCAACCTTGCCACGCAATATGTCCAGGCCGTCGGCTGGGCCATGGCATCGGCGATCAAGAATGACACCAGGATCGCCGCCGCATGGATCGGCGACGGCTCGACAGCCGAATCCGATTTTCATTCCGCCCTCGTCTTCGCCTCGACCTACAAGGCGCCCGTTATCCTCAACATCGTCAACAACCAGTGGGCCATCTCGACGTTTCAGGGGATTGCGCGCGGAGGGTCCGGGACGTTTGCGGCGCGTGGGCTCGGCTTCGGCATTCCGGCATTGCGGGTCGACGGCAACGATTATCTCGCCGTCTATGCCGTCGCCTGCTGGGCCGCGGAACGCGCCAGGCGCAATCTCGGGCCGACCTTGATCGAATACGTAACCTATCGTGTAGGCGCTCACTCGACTTCCGACGATCCAAGCGCCTATCGGCCAAAAACGGAATCCGAGGCCTGGCCACTCGGCGACCCCGTGCTGCGTCTGAAAAAGCACCTGATTGTCACGGGCGCTTGGTCGGAAGAGCGCCATGTCCAGATGGAAGCCGAAATCATGGACGAGGTCATCGAGGCGCAGAAGCAGGCCGAGCAGCATGGCACCCTCCATGCCGGAGGCAGGCCGTCCGTGCGTGATATCTTCGAGGGCGTCTATGCGGAGATGCCGCCACACATTCGTCGGCAGCGGCAGAAGGCAGGTTTCTGACATGGCCAGGATGACGATGATTGAAGCGGTGCGCAGCGCCATGGATGTTTCGATGTCGCGCGATGATGATGTCGTCGTGTTTGGCGAGGACGTTGGTTATTTCGGCGGCGTCTTCCGATGCACGCAAGGCCTTCAGGCAAAATACGGCAAGACACGCTGCTTCGATGCGCCAATCAGCGAGTCCGGTATCGTCGGTACGGCGATCGGCATGGCAGCCTATGGACTGAAACCCTGCGTAGAGATCCAGTTCGCCGATTACATGTACCCGGCCTACGACCAGATTACCCAGGAAGCAGCCCGCATCCGGTATCGCTCGAATGGTGATTTCACCTGTCCGATCGTGCTTCGCATGCCAACGGGTGGCGGCATCTTCGGTGGGCAGACGCACAGCCAGAGCCCGGAAGCGCTGTTCACCCACGTCTGCGGGCTGAAGGTGGTCGTGCCGTCAAACCCCTATGATGCAAAAGGGCTTCTCATTGCCTCGATCGAGGATCCGGATCCTGTCATGTTCCTCGAACCGAAGCGGCTCTACAACGGCCCCTTCGATGGCCATCATGAGCGTCCCGTGACGCCCTGGTCGAAGCATGAGCTCGGCGAAGTGCCAGAGGGCCACTACGCAATTCCGATCGGCAAGGCGGCTGTGCGCCGCGAGGGGTCGGCTGTGACGGTCATCGCTTACGGCACAATGGTGCATGTCGCGCTCGCCGCTGCCGAGGATACAGGCATCAATGCTGAAGTCATCGACCTGCGCAGCCTGCTGCCGCTCGACCTCGAGACGATCGTGCGATCGGTCAACAAGACGGGGCGCTGCGTGGTCGTGCATGAGGCCACGCTGACATCAGGATTCGGCGGTGAAATCGCCTCTCTCGTGCAGGAGCATTGTTTCTATCACCTGGAAGCCCCCGTCGTGCGCGTGGCGGGCTGGGACACGCCCTACCCGCATGCACAGGAATGGGACTACTTCCCGGGCCCCGGTCGCGTCGGGCGAGCCCTTGCCGAAGTCATGGAGGCCTGAGGAATGGGCGAGTTCATCATCAAGATGCCTGACGTCGGTGAAGGTGTCGCCGAGGCAGAGCTTGTCGAATGGCATGTGAAGGCGGGCGACCCGGTCCGCGAGGACATGGTGATCGCGGCAGTCATGACCGACAAGGCGACGGTGGAAATCCCGTCACCTGTCACGGGAACGGTCGTCTGGCTCGGCGCCGAGGTCGGCGACAAGATCGCCGTCAAGGCCCCCCTCGTCCGCATCGAGACCGACGACGGGACAGCAAGGCCGGTCGAGGCGCAGGCTCCCGATGTTGCTCCCGTCAGCCCGGGGCAGCCAATGGATGGTGGCGTCGAGGCGAAGCGTGCTTCTCCCGCACGCGCTGATCAGGCACGCGTTGACGGGGGGCGGCCCGAGCAGGTGCAGAAAGACCAGGCCCAGTCCGACAAAACTGAAGTCGACAAGACCTTGAGAGACGGGGCCCGGCTGAACAATTCGGATATCGAGAAACCGATCGCATCGCCTTCCGTCAGACGCGTCGCGCGCGATAGCGGCGTGGACCTTCGCCTGGTCAAGGGGACCGGCCCCGCAGGCCGGATCCTGCACGAGGATGTCGAGCAGTTTCTTGCCCGTGGCGAGACCGCGCCGCAGGCGCCTGCGATGGCAAGGAAGACGTTGACCGAGGAGGTCAAGCTCACCGGGCTCAGACGCCGCATCGCCGAAAAGATGACGCTGTCGACGTCGCGCATTCCCCACATCACCTATGTCGAGGAAGTCGACATGACGGCGCTCGAGGAATTGCGCAACACCATGAACCGCGACCGCAAGCCGGAGCACCCTAAGCTAACCGTCCTGCCGTTCCTGATGCGGGCGATTGTTAAGGCCGTCGCCGAGCAACCGAGCGTCAACGCAACCTTCGATGACGACAAGGGCATCCTGACCCGGCATGGCGCCGTCCACATCGGCATCGCCGCCCAGACCCCAGCCGGACTAGTTGTCCCGGTCGTAAAGCACGCAGAGGCTCGCAGCATCTTTGACTGCGCGATTGAAATGGGCAGGCTCGCCGAGGCCGCACGCACGGGCACGGCCACCCGCGACGAACTCTTCGGCTCGACCATTACGATCAGCTCCCTCGGTGCGCTCGGCGGTATCGTGTCAACGCCCGTGATCAATCATCCAGAGGTGGCGATCGTCGGTGTCAACAAGATCGCCATCCGTCCGCATTGGGATGGCACCCAGTTCGTGCCGCGCAAGATGATGAATCTCTCCTCCAGTTTTGATCACCGGATCATCGACGGCTGGGATGCAGCCACCTTTGTCCAGCGCGTTCGGCTCCTGCTCGAAACCCCGGCACTCATCTTCATCGAAGGCTAGGTCCATGAAAGAGATCACCTGCAAACTCCTTGTCATCGGTGCTGGCCCCGGAGGTTATGTCTGCGCCATTCGCGCCGGACAGCTCGGCGTCGATACTGTCATCGTCGAGGCAGACAAGCCCGGGGGTACTTGCCTCAACGTCGGCTGTATCCCTTCGAAGGCCCTGATCCACGCCGCCGAGGAGTTTTCGGCGACGGCACACATGCTTGAAGGCAGGAACGCGATGGGCATTCGCGTCGAAGCGGCGTCGATCGATCTCGCAAGGACCATGAGCTGGAAGGACGGCATTGTCGGCCGCCTGAACGCCGGCGTGACCGCGTTGTTGCAAAAGGCACGGGTCAAGATCGTTCATGGTCGGGCCGCCTTCCGCGATGGCAAGACGGTCGAGGTCGAGACAGAGATCGGCCTCCAGGTGATCCGTGCCGAGACGGTGGTCATTGCCACGGGATCCGAGCCTGTCGAGCTCGCAGCTCTGCCTTTCGGTGGCAGGATCATTTCCTCGACGGAGGCCCTTTCCCTTCGCGAGCTGCCGAAGAACCTGGTGGTCGTGGGAGGCGGTTATATCGGCCTCGAACTAGGCACGGCCTTTGCCAAGCTGGGATCGGCGGTTACCGTCGTCGAAGCCACGCCGCAGATCCTGCCGCAGTATGATGCAGACCTGGTGCGGCCGATTGCACGGCGGCTTGGTGAGCTCGGTATCCGGCTGTTGACGAGTGCGAAGGCCACGGGTCTCGATGGCGATGCGCTGTCGATCGAAACGTCGGACGGCGGGAGCGAACGCCTCCCGGTTGATCGTGTGCTCGTCACAGCAGGTCGTCGACCGAGGACAGCGGGATCGGGTATCGATGAACTCGACCTCGATCGGAGCGGCACTTATCTGCGCATCGATGATCGTTGTCGCACCTCGATGCGTGGCGTCTATGCAATTGGTGATGTCACCGGAGAACCGATGCTTGCGCACCGCGCAATGGCGCAGGGCGAAATGGTCGCCGAAATCGTCGCCGGGCGAAAGCGTGCGTGGGACAAACGTTGCATTCCCGCCATCTGCTTCACGGATCCGGAAATCGTCACCGCCGGCCTGTCACCGGATGAGGCACGCGCACAGGGATTTGCCATCCGCGTCGGACAATTTCCGTTCAGCGCAAATGGCCGCGCAATGACGATGCTGGCAGAAGACGGCTTCGTGCGTGTGGTCGCGCGAGCCAATACCGGTCTTGTCCTTGGCGTTCAGGCTGTCGGTGCCGGCGTTTCCGAACTCTCGGCAAGCTTTGCGCTCGCAATCGAGATGGGAGCACGGCTGGAGGATATCGCAGGCACGATCCATGCGCATCCGACGCGCAGCGAAGCATTTCAGGAAGCGGCATTGAAGGCGCTGGGGCACGCCCTGCACATCTGAGGACGGCGGCGTCCTGCCTCATCTCCATCCCTGTTTGGCGATGCCGGATTATCTGATAGCTAGCGCGTTGATCACAATCGGAGCGTTGAGAATGACAGCCGCATTTTACCGGGACTACGTCGTTGACCTGAAGGACAGGATCGACCGGTTGCACGAGGATGCGGGGCGCTATCAGACCTTCGCGTTGACGATGGAACTTCTCGCCCAGAGGAACCTCGTCACCTACACGGAAAAAAGGCGAAGGGGCAGACGGAGGGCCTGTGCTATCGGCGCGATTTCACGACCGGTCGCGCCGTGCAGATGCAACCCCAAAACGCTTACGGGCTGTTCAGCGGGTTCTTCGGCCTCGGCCAGTTCCTGGCCTTTTCCGGGCAGGTGCAACAGCAGAATGCCGGGCAGTTGGCCGAATTTCTGACCGGTGGCTGGCAGTATCCGACCTGCGCGGTGCATCTCGTCTATCGCCAGAAGGGCGCACCAAGGACGGAATCGACGAAGATGCATTTCGTCGGGCTGAACAGCGATGAGGATGCCGTGGCCTACCAGCAGGAAACCGAGCGGGCTCAGGTGCTCGCGCAACGTCGGCCTTTATCGTCAGACAGATTTTTTGAATGGAAATAGGTCCGCGTGCCGCGCCAACAGACGATCCAGCCGACCGGATTGCCGCTCAGGCAGGATTATTTCGCCAATCGATGGATCGCTTCCCCGCCACCCTTGTTTTCGTGTGCAACGGCGTTTTTCGATGTTCAGGATTGGCAGGCCGGTTTCTGCCACCGTCTCAACCAGTGGCGGACGGCCAAGCGACCCGCGCAAGCGCGCTTTGGCCTTCAACGCAGTTCGGATCGATCCGAAACCCGAGAACAAAATCGATCACCTTCGACGCCGACATCTCGCAGGGTTTCAAAACGCCACGTCCTTCGGAAAGTCGATACCAGTTGAAGCTGACGATCTCGTTCCCGCCAAGCTCCTCGGCCAGCATCCACGTGCGTCGTCCGTCCAAGGATCGGCGTACGGTCGCACTCCAGCGGCGTCCCTCAAAAACGCCCTCCATGTAGCCATCGGGAAATTGTTCGAACGTGTCTTCGAATGCTGAGAGGGCCGAGGACATGTCGCTGACGCCAAGGCACTCATCACAGATACCGCAACCGTCTTCGTCCATCTCGGATGGCGCATGCGGGCGATTGCAACACAAGCACAGGACAAAATCCGGACAACGGCGACGCGTACGTCGGGGAGGAACGATTTCGATCGTCGGGTGGCTTGTTTGACTATCCATGTCACATCTCCGCAATGCGGTCGCATCACAGATAGGAATTCCGTCTGCAGGTGCAAGAAGCGTGTGGCAAAAGCAATCGCGGGAGCGCTCAAGTCATCGCCATGACTGCAGAATCAAGCGGGTACCGCGTCGAGCGTCCGCGCTAAAGGTCGCCCCGGTCTTCAGTGTTTCGGGATGACGGTGATCCTTGCCCCGCGCGCTGCCTTGACGAAAGCCTTGCGGGCACGTTTCGCCTTCTTTTCATCCTGCTGAGAGCGGAGGCATGTCATCAGCGCGTCTCGCCAAAGCGTGTCGTTGGGCTTCTTCGGCCATCGGCTCGAGAGCAGCAATTCCGTCATTTCGGAGACCGTTGTGGCGATCTGTCGGTTATCGGTGTCGTGAAAGGAGATGGCGACCCGGCGAATTGGTACGGGCGATGAGACAAACATGCTGCGCTCCCGGTATCGTGAATGCTGTTAACTCAATATTCCCTCGGATGGTTCCCTGACGCTGCCGGGACGAACAAGGCCTCAGCAAAAGGTCGCAGCGACGCTGGCAACACCACCGGCTCCGATATATGTCAAAGGCTCGCCACGCCATGTCGTTCGCCAAGCGGCTCTCAGGCGCTCGCTGCCGCGTGTCTCAGGCCGCCTTTCCCTGCGTGGCGGGTGACGCACGGATCCAGGTCGGCCCTGGGGCCCTGCTGACCGACGGACAACACTCCGACCAGGCGGCCTTCTACCCTCCAGACTGTAACCCTCAACAGCCTGATTTTCTAACGAATTGTCTTTCCGCCGGAACTTCTTTTCATCTGGGAGCTTAAGTTTCCACGCAATGCAAGGAGACAACGACATGGCTGACGATCCAGGTAAATCCCCGGCAGTACAATCGATGCGCAATGAGCAGGCTCAGCAACGCCGCCGCGCGCGCAAGGGAGAACTCGAGGCTGGTTTGGAATCCACTTTCCCGGCGTCTGATCCGGTCTCCGTCACTCATACGGCGATCCCGGCCGGCCGGACCGACGTTGAAAGCGCCGCGCGTGTCAGCACGGCACCGGATCCTTACGACGTGGGAGTCGACCGGTCCGAGGCTCATGACAAGCGGGAGATCGTGCAAAACAAATTCCGCACGTTGCGCCACGACGCCGTAACGGTGAAGGATTCCCTATCCGGGGCAGCGGCGGGATCCGTCGACGTCGTCAGGGTGAGAACCCGCAGGGTTCTCGAGGACATCGAGAACACGATCCGCGAGAGACCAATCACTGCGATGGCCGTCGTCGCTGCGGTTGCGTTCGTTTTTGGGACAACCCGATAAAAGATCGGTCAGTCAAGACATCACGGTCGCGCTAACGCAGGAGATCGTCGCACCAGACCGGAAGCCTCGTGGTGCGGACCTCACGCAGCCGCCGAATTGGCAGGTCCCCGAACTCGCTTCCGTGAGGAACATGCAAGGTCATGTTCAGGTAGTTCTTCTTGCCGCATCTCTCACATCTGAACCGTCGCAGGACTTTGTCGAGGGTAACGTTGCCGCAAAGCTCGATGAGATCTGTTGCGAAATACCGATGCGTCACCCGACAGTAGTCGCATGTAATTGATATGAGCTGGCCCTGATCGCGAGCAGCGAGCAACGTCCAGGCACGGAGTCGCTTGAATGGATGGATCTCCGGCATTGGTCTCCGTTCCCTTAGACTGTTCCTTATTTGTTCTTTCTGGAGGCGCTGTCAATGGTCGAGCGATACCAAGTTCGGACCGGCAAGCCATGCTTCTTAGAATGCGTGATCCAATAGCCAGCCGATTGAACGGGCCTTGACCGCCCGCATGATCGCCGCGCGGCATCTGATGCAGGATGGATCTGTCGGTCGCCGCAAGTCCATCAACGAGCGTGACCTGCAGTCGTCCTTGGATCTTCCGAACGCGTTGAGCTTCCCATTCAACGCGCATGCCGGGTAAACGGAAAAGGCGCGTGCCACCTTTAAGGATTGGAAGGCATCATTCCAGCATGATCGTGATGTTCTGATGCATCGTCAGGTTGGTGAACATGCGTCGCTTCGGGTTGGGCGCGCAGCTCCGCTATTTCGGCCGATTTCGTCGCCAGGTATGATATGAGATCGGCGGTATCCGCCTCCGACATACCAAGGTTCGGCATGCGCACACCGTTAAACTTCGCGTCGAGCTCGGCCAGCGTTGGATCCTTCTCCGCCCTCAGCCGGACAGGATTCATGATCATCCGCTTCAGCCATGCCGGATCGCGGCTGACCGTAACATCGAGAAGATCCGGGCCGATACGGTCGCCGACCCCTACCGTGTGGCACGGTGCGCAGATCTTCTTGAACAGAACCTGTCCCGGCTCGCGATCCAGCGTCAGGCCGGCTTGTTGTTGATTTGTGGCTGGAGCCAACGATAGCGCGGGAGCGTAATGCCCCTCGCGCCATGCCGGATCCATATCGCGGATCGCTAGTTCCACGCTCTCGATGTCGGCGAAAGGCGAATTCCTTGCCCACTCTCCGGTGGTGTCGTTGCCAAGCACGATTTCGTTGCGGTGATCAGTTGCAACGTTGCTTTTGTTCCCAAGCTTTGCGTTGATGGCGCGTATGTCCTCAGGCTTGCCGGTGATGAACGTCCAGCCCGGTCCCTTATAGAAGGCATCGGCGAACGCCTTCAACTTTTCAGGTGTGTCGTTTTCGGGATCGACAGTGATCGATACCACAAAGATCTTCTTGCCGATTTGGTCCTGGATCCGGTCAACGACCTGGGTAATGCGTGCCGTCGTCAGCGGGCACAGATCGGTACAACTGGTGAAAATGAAACTGATCAGGACAATCTTGCCCTTAATCAGGTCATCGTAGAAATGCACCCTGTCGCCGGTTTGGGTGATGACTTCGACGTTGGGAAAGTAGTCTTTTCCCCAACGCGAAGCGGCGGAAGCAGCCCCGCCACATAGAACTGACAGAATGGCAGCGATAGCCAGGACGGCCACGGGCCTACGTCTCATAAATACACCTCCGGAAACCCACACCCCGAACAGAGAAAGGCTGCGCAATCAGCGCAGCCGTCATGGTTGGGGATTGGTGTTCAGCTGGGCCTGCATCTGCGGCTGGGTATTCGTCCACCCCTTTGGCGCACCTTCAGGCAATATTTCCGGCGTGGTGAAGAAGACGCCATACTCGGTCGGATTGGGCGTTGGCGTCACCGCTGCCTGCGGCGTCCCCGCAACGCCAGTCAGCAACTGAATGCGAGCCAGCATCGCGAAGTCTTCATGCACGGTGTTGTGGCAATGGTTCACGTAGGACCCACCAAACTCGCCGAACTGGATCTGGAACGTCACGCTGCCGCTTTCTCCAAGCCGCCAGACGTCCTTCCGCTGCAGGTTCTCGGTCGGTGGCGGAGCCTGGCCATTCCGCAGCATGGTGATGCCTTCCTCGAAATGCAGGTGAATGGGATGATCCCAGCCGCCGCCGCCGTTCTTGTAGGTCCAGTGCTCCACTTCCCCGGCCTTGGGAATGAGCAGGGAAATCCGGTTGGCGTTCATCGAATGCGCCGTCTCGCCGTTGATGCGAATGGTCCATGGGAAGGTCACGGTCTCACCGCAATCCGGCGTGCAGCCATTCGGCCCACGCGAGTCCCCGGTTCCCGCCCTGCCGAATTCGACCATGCGCGTGCGCACCGGCGTCACGATCGGAATTTGTTCCGTGAGCGTTGCTGGAACCTGGCTCTTGTCGGGATCGGTGGCG
>NZ_JANTYT010000016.1:0-100753 GCF_024808825.1 Rhizobium sp. BK661
CAGAACCTCCTCAAGGACAACAAGCTCATCCCCGGAATGCCCGTCGAGGTCTTCGTCCAGACCGCCGAGCGAACCGCCCTCTCATACCTCCTCAAACCATTCACAGACCAAATGATGAAGGCATTCAGAGAGGAATAGGGGCAAGCGCTGGCGTGACAACACAACACGGCTGAGTTGACCGGACCCCGCCGGTTCGACGTCCCAAATTCCGTTTCGGGGACCGGTACGCTTCAAGCGCAAGAGCTGGTTGCTCTGTGCAGTCTCCATATCGCGTCTGTATATACTCCTATCGGGGTAGGGTCCGGCAGAGATTGGCGATTTTGCAACGGTGCGGCGAGTGCTATTATTAGAGAGCTCTAAGGAATAGTCTCGACAGGCTACGGCATTCTTCGGGTTTTGGGTATACGCGTTGCCGCTGTCTCCATTGGCGTAAAACTTCGATTTTACGAAACGTCGTCTCAACCATTTCTAACGGATGGAAATGGTGTTCTTCGAGATAGCGCATATTTACTTCTGAAACATAATTTGTAGGAAGTGACACTATCCAGTAGTGCGCTAACTTAACTATTACTTAAGTATTAACTTCAAAATTGCATTGCGATGGGCTAGGGTAGTACTTGCAACGGGAGGGACTGGCATGGCGATTTCAGTAGCGTTCGTCGATGATCATCCTATACTACTCGAGGGATTGGTCAGTCTTTACTCGAACAAGGAAGATTTGGCGATCGTCGGCAAGGGCGAAAATGCCGTCGATGCGCTAAAGCTGGTCGAAGAACTTGATCCTGATGTGGTCGTGGTCGACCTGAGCATGCCGGGCGATGCGATTGCCGCAATCGAGATCATGTTGCAGCGCTACAAGCGCACCCGGATCATCGTATTCACGGCCAGCTCGAGCATCGAGACGGCAATTCAGGTCCTGGGTCTGGGGGTTTCCGGTTACGTGTTGAAAGGTAGCTCTGCCTCCGATCTGCACGAGGCCATCCGAACCGTCTACTCCGGCAACACCTTCATCACACCAGGATTTGCCACCAAGGTGATCATGTCGATGAAGACCGAGGCGCTGCGCCGCAAGACGCAGGTGCATCTCCGGCTGAGCGCCCGCGAGGAGCAAATTGTCGGCTATCTGATGCGCGGCAACACCAACCGTGAAATCGCGACCGGTCTGGATATCAGCGAGAAGACGGTCAAGCATTACATGACGGTCCTCATGCAGAAGCTTGATGCGCGAAACCGGCTCGAGGTGGTCTTGGCCGCTCAAAAGCTCAGCATGGCGCACGAGGCTAGCGCTCCGGCCTACAACTGACCAGGTCAGTGATGGGGACAGCTATGCCGTCAGGCGGCGCGTCGACAGGATCTGCCGACGCTCCCACCACACAAGCGTAAGGCTGGAGGCGACGATCAGCACGGCTCCTGTCACGACATTTGTGGTCGGGACCTCCGACCAGATGAGATATCCATAGAGAAACGCCCAGACGAGGCCGCTGTATTCCATCGGCGCAAGCGTCGAGGCCGGCGCATGGCGGAAGCCCTCATAGAGGAGATACTGCCCTGCAGCAGCGACGAAGCCGAGCCCGATCATAAGCACCCACCCGAAAAGATCCGGCGTTTTCCATAACCAGGGCAGCATCGCCCCGCAGGCGACAACGAACAGAAAGCTTGTCGCCAACATCTGATTGAGCGTGCTTTCAGTGCGGCTGACCAGGCGGACGAGCACGGTGCTCCACGCCCAGCAGAAACCCGCGAAGATCACCATGGCCGCAGGCGCGAGGCTTGGCGCTTCAGCAGGATTGGCGGCAAGAAGAACGCCCGCGAAGCCTCCCATGCATGCCAGCCAGCGCATCGGTCCGACGTTTTCCTTAAGCACCAGGATGGACAGAAACACCACCATGATGGGGGCCGAGAAATACATCGTTGTAATCTCGGCAAGGCCGAGATGGCGCGCCGCCGAATAATAGGCCATCCAGGCGGCAAGCATCAGCCCTGCGCGCAGCAGCAGCGATTTCCGGTGCGGACTCTTCAGTATCGAGGGATGCCGCAGCCGGCGCACCAGGATGCCGGAAATCGCAACGATCATGATGCTGCGCATCAACAGGATCTGCGGAACGGCGTAGTCTGCGACCAGCCACTTCACGATGGCATCCTGTATGGCAAAAAGCGAATAGCCGGCGCAGGCAAGTGCAATGCCGAGGAGCGGGCTTGTGGATGGGTCGGAGGATCTTGATTGCATCGACTTGCGAGGGTACAGGGTGTGACTGACGGCGACGCCTATCAGGAAGCAGGCTGGGTTACAATTACGATATCTGACGTTGCAAAATCGCGCTTCACGGCATCGGACCACTTGGCCCAGCGTTTCAAGGCTTGGGCCCGGATACACCATATCCTGCGTGTGACCATCTGACACAAAGTTCCCTTTGGCCCTTGGCGGATGGCGAAATTTGCGATGTAACATGCGCTTCAGATTTTGAGAGTCAGGGTGACTTGAGATGACTGAGGGCAAGTCGCAGCTATACATCGCGACGTCATGGGCTCTTTGGCCATGGCTTTTTGTCGGGGGACTGGTCGGGGCCGGATGGGCCTTTTCGACAGGCGCTCCGTTGTTGTGGTTCAACGTGGTCTATCTCACGATCGTCGCCCTCATCGCCGGCTTCGAGCGGCTCATGCCCTATGAACGGCAATGGCTGAAGCGCGATGGCGAAGCCCTCAACGACATTGCCCACACCTTGCTCAGCAAAGGCGGCGTACAGATCGCAGCGGCGATCGGCGCATCGGCGCCAATGGCGGTTGCGACGGTGCTGCAACCGTCGCTGAGCTCTCCCCTGGCCATATGGCCGCATCAATGGCCCCTCGCCCTGCAGGTTGTGCTCGGATTGACGATCGCGGAATTCGGCCTCTACGTCGCCCATCGCGCCGCGCACGAAATTCTTTCCCTGTGGCGCTTCCATGCGCTCCATCACAGTGTCGAACGCCTGTGGGTCGTCAATACGGGCCGCTTTCATATCGTCGACTCGCTCTTCAAAATCGCGCTTAGCCAACTTCCGCTTTACCTGATGGGCGCTCCCTTACCGGTCTTTCTCTGGATCGGCGCGGTGACGGCGTTCATTGGCCTTCTGACCCACTGCAACATGGATGTGACCACTGGACCGCTAGACTGGGTCTTCAGCACGCCGCGCTTGCACCGCTGGCACCATTCGAAGGTGCTTGCCGAAGGAAATACGAACTACGGTGAGAACCTTGTCCTTTGGGATCAGATCTTCGGGACATACTTTAATCCGCCACGCAGACCGCCTGTGGACATCGGCATCAGTGGTCGCGTTGCCGAAGGATTTCTGGGGCAACTCGTCCAGCCGTTTTCGGCCAAGGGTTTCAGGCAGATATTGGGTCGTCGGCACGACCGGCCAGTCCCTGTCATGACTGCAAACGAGCAGCAGAGCCACAGTGAGGTTGGTAACGCGCCCTGATGGTTCCGGAGGGAGCGATGGTGGCGATGCTGCAGACGGCGGCAGTCTCGACTGCGCGCCATCTGTAGAGGTCTTACTGTTGATGTAGACAAAAACGAGCAGAAAAAGAGCTATTCGGCTGCGGTGCTCCAACGACCGTCGTTCTGGAACATGTCGTTGAGCTTGTAGGCGACTTCCGTCCGGTTGGTTGCCTTGAGCTTCTTCATGATGTTCCGGATGTGGACCTTCACCGTGCTCTCGCGCAGATTGAGTTCATAGGCGATGATCTTGTTCGCCTTGCCCTTGCGAAGCGCCTGCACGACCTCGGCTTGTCTCAGCGTAAAGATGCGCGTGAGCTCCTTCGGCCGCTGTGGTTCCGGCATCTTCTCGACACTCGCTGTGGCGACCGGCGCAGAAAACGCGTGACCGGCGAGAATGAAGGTGCCACCTGCGATCGCCAGGGCGATGGCCTCGACACATACCTCGATGCCGACTGAAGTCGGAATGAAGCCGCGTGCGCCGTACTCGAGCATTTTCAAGGTCTGGCTAAGGTCGTCACCATCGGCCAGAATGACCACCGGAGCCGGTGCCACTTCTTCGGTAATGTTTGCGATTTCTTCGGACAGTGCGGCGTCATTTGCCTTGCGCCCGGCGATATTGAGAAGTACAGCGCCAACGGGCCGGCAATGGTCCTTCTTCCTCCGCCAATCCGCGATCGAGCCAACGGCGACAGCGGCCATGCCCAGTCCATTCGCCATCAATGTCGTCGCAAGGCATTCACGCTCGAGTGTCCTTGCGTCGATGATCAGCAGGCACTTGTCGTCCTGCGCACCGGCTGACATTGCCGTTGTGGGCCGAAGGCCACTCAATGCTATTCTCCCATTCTCAAATTCCGGGTGTACGTAATTCATACTAGCCTCATACCCCTAGATGCGCGACATGGTTCGCAGCAAGTATTGAAATACTTGAACGGCAGTTACATGAACGCTTTGATGATCCCCAATAGTCAGTCTAAAAGTAGAAACTTGCCTCCAGCGCTATCACGGAACTGTGAATGCCGCATTTCTACTTTATTAAGAAACTACATACTCATTTACTAATACGCAATACAAAAATATTTCCAAAGGTTAACGGCAAAAATTCCAACAAATAAATTTCTACCTAGCAAGAGGTAATTCTGAAATTGCATTTCACTATACTCCCGCAATAGCAGTCTACGCCGAACGGCTAGCTAATCAACAGGAATAAAATTTCTGAAAAATGTTACGAGATCGTCCGCGAAGACATGAAGCTACGCCTAAAGATCGCGTTTTAAAGGCACCTATGCTTTCAGTTGCGGTCGAACGTTCTACAAAGAACGAAGTTGTTTCCGGATATACAGCAAGTCGGTCGACTTCATTATTGACCATAGGTCACCGCTTCCAGCGACATCAAGGTCCGGCAGTCCATCGCTCGTCGTGAGGCTTTTCTTGCATCGAAGTATTGTTTTCTCGCAGGAATGAAATGCCAAAGTCCTGGTAGGGAGATGGATCAGCGCACGAATCCCGTTAGAAGGTCAACCGGTCGGGCCGCCAGGTGCGGTGTTCGACCGGCACATTTGGGAGGAGACTGACATGGCGCAACTTCATTTCGCGCTCAATCACATGGTGGCGCCACAACTTTCTGTCCAGGATTTCTTTGGGCTCGCAACGTCGCTCGATGTCGATGCCGTCGAGATCCGCAATGACCTTGCCGGCAACGCCATTCTTGACGGCACGTCGCCAGACGCCGTTGCGAAGGCTGCGCGGGAGCATCGGCTGACGATCCTGTCGATCAACGCGCTGCAACGGTTCAACGACTGGAGCCTCGAGCGCAAGGACGAGGCGAAGGACCTGATCGGTTATGCCAGGGACTGCGGCGCCAGGGCACTGGTGCTCGTCCCGAAGAACGACGGAACCGGGCGGGCCGACGGCGAGCGCCAGGAGAATCTGCGCCGGTCGCTGATCGAATTGAAACCATTGCTTGATGCGGCTGAGATCATCGGGCTGGTCGAGCCGCTGGGTTTCGAGATTTGCTCACTCCGGTCAAAGGCGGAGGCGGCTGCTGTGATCGATGCGCTCGAGGCGCGATCGACGTTCCGGCTGGTCCATGACACGTTCCACCATCATCTCGCCGGCGAGGACAGGCTGTTTGCAGAGCTGACAGGCCTGGTGCACATTTCCGGCGTCATTGACCCCTCTGTTTCGCGGTCAGACATGCGCGATCCGCACCGTGTCCTGGTGGACGGGGAAGACCGGCTGGACAATCTGGGACAGATCAAGGCCCTGCTTGCAGCCGGCTACCAGGGACGATTTTCGTTCGAGCCCTTCGCGGCAGAAGTTCACGGGCTCGAGGACCCGTCGAGCTCGCTTCGCGCCAGCATGGACTTCCTCTCGTCGAGCGTTTGACGAGAGCCCCCTCCCCTACTCCCGACCGCGAAAGCGCCTTTGATACGAGACGTCATAGAGCGCGCTTTCGCGGAAGTCGGTGATGTCGAACGACGGACCGACGAAAATGATCGCCGTGCGTTCGACCGGGGTTTCAGCAAACTTTGCCTCGATGTCGCCGAGCGTGCCGCGGATGACCATTTCGTCGGGCCAGGATGCCTTGGCGACAATGGCGACGGGACAGGCGGCGCCATAAATCGGGGTCAGCTCTTTCACAACGCGATCAAGCGCGTGAATGGCGAGATGGATTGCGAGCGTGGCCCCGGTCGCCCCGAACTTCTCAAGGGTTTCTCCGGCCGGCATTGGCGATGCGCGTCCGGAGACGCGCGTCAGCACGAGGCTTTGCGCCAATGCCGGGATCGTCAGTTCTCGACCAAGTGTGGCGGCCGCGGCTGCAAAGGAAGGAACGCCCGGCGTCATTGTATAGTCGATCTCGTGTCTCTGCAGCCGACGGATCTGCTCGGCAACAGCACTCCATACGGATAGATCTCCCGAGTGCAGCCGAGCCACATCGTGGCCGGCCGCCGAGGCGGCAACGTACTCCGCTTCTATTTCATCCAGCGACATAGGGGCGGTATCGATGATGCGGGCGTCCGGCGGGCAATATTGCAGCAGCTCGGGCGAGACGATCGAACCGGCATAGAGACAGACCGCGCAGGATGCGATGAGATCGCGACCACGGACCGTGATCAGGTCGGCGGCGCCCGGTCCAGCGCCAATAAAATGAACCGTCATCTCTTTTTCCTTACTACTTTGTCCAGCGCCACTGCGTGACGGGCATGGCGGGCCGCCAGCCGTTCATTTCGCCGATCGGCGCTACGCGCGCGATATCGATCCGCGTCAGGCAACCGCCATGTTGCCTGTGGAGTGAAAGAAGCAGTGCCTCCATCTCCAGGGTGACCGCGTTGGCGACAAGCCGGCCGCCGGGTTTCAGAGCGCCGATCGCGGTCTCCATGACACCGGCCCCACTCCCTCCGCCGCCGACGAAAATCGCATCGGGTTCCGGCAGGCCCCCAAGCGCCACAGGTGCTGCGCCTTCGACGATCGACAGTCCCGGAACGCCGAAGGCAAGCGCATTGCGCGCAACCCTTGCCGCCCGTTCGGCAGACTGCTCGATAGCGATTGCCCGCAGCGACGGGTTGGCGAGCATCCACTCGATGCCGATCGAACCGGACCCTGCGCCAACGTCCCAAAGCAATTCGCCATGCCGTGGGGCAAGTGCTGACAGCGTGAGGGCCCGTACCTCCTTTTTGGTGATCTGGCCATCATGCTCGAAAAGGCTGTCGTCGAGACCAGGCGTGAAGGCAAGCTGCCGGGCCCCCTCCCCTGCCACCACCTCGATGGCACAGACGTTCAACGGGTTGACGTCAGAAAGATCGAAATCGTCGGCAATCACGCTCCGCTGCCGTTCATGCTGTCCACCAATCGCCTCGAGAAGATGAAGCCGCGACAGGCCGAAACCAAGATCGCGCAGCATCTTGGCCAGGCGGAGCGGCGTCTCGCCATCAGAGGTCAATGCGATGATCCGTCTGTCGTGATGGAGATGCGGCAAAAGCAGCTCCAAAGGGCGTCCATGCAGGGAAAGGCATGTGGCCCCCTGCAGCGGCCATCCGAGGCGGGCGGCAGCGAGGCTGAATGAGGACGGTGCGGGAATGGTTCGGATCTCGCCGGCGCCGATCGATCGGGACAGGGTTGCCCCTATCCCGTAAAGAAACGGATCTCCGGAGCCGAGGACGACAACTGGCATTCCACGGCGCGCGATGACCGCCTCGATTGACCGTTGGAATGGACTTTCCCAGGCCAGCTTAGTGCCGTTGATGATTGGCGAAGCCAGTTCAAGATGCCGTGTGCCGCCGAAGACGATGGTCGCAGCTGATATCAGCGTCTTTGCTTCGTCACCGAGCCCGGCTGGACCATCCTCGCCGATACCGATAATAGTCAGCCAGCGTTCAGCCGGAGCAAAAGACACGTCAGACATGGAAAAGGCCCGTATCCTGATACTGGGTGGCACGGGGGATGCGCGGATCCTGGCGCAGGCGCTTGCCGCGACCGGAGCATACGAGATTTTGCTGTCCTTGGCTGGCCGTACCGAGAAACCGGTGAGCCAGGCCGTACCTGTCCGCATGGGTGGCTTTGGTGGCGCGGAAGGATTGGCCAGCTTTCTCGCCACAGGTAAGTTTGATCTTTTGATCGACGCAACGCACCCCTTCGCCACGCGGATATCGAAGAACGCCGGTGAGGCGTCCAAGGCGGCCGGCATACCCGCTCTCGCTTTGCGTCGGCCGGAATGGAGCGAGGAACTCGACGACCGGTGGACACATGTTGCGTCTATCGCAGACGCGATCGATGCGCTTGGCCCCTCCCCTCGCCGTGCCTTTCTGGCTATTGGTCGCCAGGAGGCGCAGTTGGCGGAAGCAAAGCCCCATCATTTCTATCTCGTGAGAAGTGTCGATCCCGTTGATCCGCCGCTCGCCCTGCCTGCTGTCGAGCTGATCCTCGATCGCGGCCCCTACGTGGTGGAGGACGAGGTAGCGCTTCTGAAGGCCAACCGTATTGATGCGGTTGTCACCAAGAACAGCGGGGGATCGGCGACATACGCCAAGATCGTCGCCGCCCGTGCGCTCGGCATCGAGGTCATCATGGTCAGGCGGGCTGAGAGCGCTGACATGCAGGCGCTTGCCACGGTGGAACTGATGCTCTCGGCGGTCGATCACCTCTTTGCTCCTTCCAGGAAGCGGGGTGTGTAGACGAGATCCGGTCTGCCGTTGCGGGCGATGACACGGGTCTCCTGCGAGCCGATGATCACGCAGGTCGCCATGTCGGCGATGTCGGCGTTAGCGTCCTGAAGCGGTTGAACGGTGATGCTTTCATCGGGCCTGCCAGCTGCCCTTCCGAAAATCACCGGTGTCGTCGGCGGCAGGATGGGGCGGAGGAGCTCGAGCGCCCGGCCGAGCTGCCAGGGACGGGCTTTGCTAATCGGATTGTAGAGAGCGATGACGAAGCCTGCCCGCGCCACCGTTTCAAGCCTATTTTCTATTATATTCCAAGGCTTTAGATTATCAGACAGGGAGATCGCGCAAAAGTCGTGGCCAAGCGGCGCGCCGACGCGCGCGGCGACCGCTAGCATAGCTGTGATGCCCGGCAGGATGACAAGATCGATGTCGCGCCAGCTGGCCGGCCCATTGTCGACAGCCTCACAGACGGCGGCAGCCATTGCAAACACGCCGGGATCGCCGCCTGACACGACGCAGACGTTGGCGCCGTCGGCAGCGGCCTTCAGGGCCTCGGTGGCGCGGTCAAGTTCCTGACGATTGTCCGATGCGCGCCGACGCTGGTCCGGCCTCAGTTCAAGTCGATCGAGATAGGGACCATAGCCATAGAAATCCGTTGCCTCCGAAACGGCAGCGCGCGATTCCGGTGTCATCTGCTCGGGGTTGCCCGGGCCCGTGCCGATTACGAAAAGCTTGCCCGTCATCGCCGTGTTTCCCAACCCGGCACCAGCACCAGCGAAAAATACGGCGCTTCGCCGTCGGGCCGGTCTGCCAGTTTCGTCATTGCCGCATTGGCCATCGTCCCGCGTTCAACGTAGACCGCGTCCGGAAGGCGCCCGGACGCCTCCAACGCACGGCGGATCTTCGGAAGGTTCCGTCCGACCTTCATGATCACCGCCGCCTGGGTGTCAGAAAGCCTGCGCCGCAGCTCCCCCTCCTCCATTGTACCAGGCAGTACGGATAGCACGTCGTCCCCCTGCACGATCGGCAGGCCGGCAAGCGACCAGCATCCGGACATGGCGCTGATGCCGGGTATGACCTCTGTCGGGTAGCGGCTCGCGAGGCGGACGTGGAGATGCATGTAGGAGCCGTAAAACAGCGGGTCGCCCTCGCTAAGGACGGCAACGGTCCGACCGACGTCGAGATGATCGGCGACCGCGGCGGCCGACTCGTCATAGAAGGACGTGATCTGGTTGCGGTAGGACTCGTGCGAGGTCTCGATCTCGGTCGTGACCGGATAATAGAGAGGCAGCAGGATCTTGTCGCCAAGCAGGTGCTCGACGATGGCCTTGCCGTTGCCGCCCCTGCCCCGCTTGGCAAAATAGGCAACGACCTTGGCGGCATCGATCGCCTTGATGGCCTTGACGGTCAGAAGTTCGGGATCTCCCGGTCCGGTTCCGACACCGATGAGACGGCCAGTACCGGTCATAGGCCAGGCCTCGCCAGAGCGTTGATGGCAGCGGCAGTCATGGCGCTGCCGCCGAGGCGACCACGTACGATTGCAAAGGGCACGCCGTAGGCGTTATCGGCAAGTGCATCCTTCGATTCCGCGGCACCGACAAAACCAACGGGCATGCCGATGATCGCAGCCGGCTTAGGCGCGCCGTCTCGCAGCAATTCGAGGAGGTGGAACAGGGCCGTTGGAGCATTGCCGATCGCCACAACGCTGCCTGCGAGGCGGTCCAGCCAGAGGTGGAGTGCGGCGGCTGAACGCGTGTTACCGGTCTGGTTCGCAAGGCCTGGCGTTCGTGGATCATGCAATGTGCAGATCACATCGTTGTGGGCGGGCAGGCGGGTGCGGGTGATGCCATGGGCAACCATTTCGGCGTCGCAAAAGATCGGCGCCCCGTCCTGAAGGGCCATGCGTGCAGCCTTTACCACGCCAGGCGAGAACAGGAAGCTGTCGGCAGCCTGGACAAGGCCGCATGCGTGAATCATGCGAACGGCAACATCGGCCTCCTCTGTCGAGAACCGCGACAGGTCGGCTTCACTGCGAATGATTGCGAATGATCGCTCGTAGATGGTGTCGCCACTCTTAATGTAGTCGTAGTCTGGCATGTCTATTCCTGTCGCAACGCCCGGATGACGGCAGCCTTTCCTGCCCTTGAAAGGCAGGACCTAGCCGATTCGCCAGCACGTCTCTCGTTTTTGATGAAGCGAGCGATGTTCTCTATAGCGGATTCGGCGCCGCCGCTAGCGATCTGTGCGTCCGGGGCGTCGAGCGGGGTGCCATCAAGCATCAGGCGATAGCCGTCTTCGGAGCCGACAAGGGTGAGGGCGCGCGAACGAAGGGCGCATCCTTTGGCGCAGCCGGAGAAATGGACGACCATGGAGCCATCGAGGAGATCGGCCGACGTCGCAACGATCGCTTCGGCGAGCGTCCTTGTACTGTAATGGCCGCAGGCGCAGGCGCCGGCACCCGCGCAAGCAGCAATGTGGGAGGAGGGGTCATGGCTGTCGGCAGAAAGACCGTGATCTGCAGCGGAGCCGGCAATCGCCAGGGCTGCGTCAGCCCGAAGGCCGGTGAGGAGCAGGACCCGACCGGGGGCGAGCCTGACCTCGCCGGCACCGATCGCCTCCGCACGGCTAAAGAAGGCAAGCAGCTGATCGGCCCGGATCTGTCCAAAGCGTGGCCTGAGACCGACAGCGAGCGACCCGTCGGCAAGCGGAAAGCAGCCTGTCAGGGATATGTCGGATCTATCCCGGTCGACAAGATGCTGGGCAGGCATCAACGGGAACATCGACTGAAGCGTCAGCCGTGGAATGTCGCGACATCGCCTGTGGCGACCAAGAGAGATCAGCAGGTCAAGAAGATCGGCGACAGCACGCACGCAGGCCTCGGCATCGCCTGTCAGAAGCGGGATCGCGGTCTTGCCATTGCCGTCGATGGCAAGTTGCCAGTTGTCCGGCGAGACTGCCATAATCCTGATATCGGCGAACAGGGGTGAGATCCCGTCGCCACCGCCGCCGTCGAGCAGAACAGAGAGTTTCGGGGCGATTAGGGGTGAGGCGAGCTGCGCAGAAAGCCTTGCCCTCAGCATCGTCTCGACCGGAGCGGGATTTCCGATTTCTTTTGGCGCGAGCCCATGAAGTGGCGACAGCTCGATCGCCGGACCACCGGGGATCAGAAGGCCCGCAGCTTCGGCCTCGTTTGCAAATTGGGTGGCGGTTTCCCCGCGAAGGCCGCGCACCTGCAGGCTGCCGCGTGAGGTGATTTCCAGAAGACCGTTTCCAAGGCGTTCAGCCGCTTCGGCCAGGAGCGAGAACTGCCTCAACGAAAGGGTTCCTGCAACTGGCCTCAAACGAGCGAGCAGACCATCGCCGGTTTGCATCGGCTCGAAAAGCGTGGGGCAGGCGCCGCGCCGGATCCCATGCGGGTGCGCATTCCCGGGGCTTTCTTCCTCCAGCTGTCGGTGCGTCGTCATCATCATATTGCCTCGGCCACGTCCTTACATGATCGGACCGTGGAGCAAAACCGGGATCTGGTCAAAGATCGTCGAAGTCCTGCCCCTTGCGCAACAGATAGATGTCCATGATCCAGCCGTGGCGTGCACGCGCTTCTGCCCTGGACCTGACAATGTCGTCTGCGACATCCGCCAGTCGCCCGGCATGGGTGATTTCGTCGGGGGTTCCGAGGTAGGCGCCCCAGAAGATTTCGGCCTCCGGATCGTCGATCTTCGAGAAGGCAAGCTCGCCGTCGAGCATGACAACCGTGGTGTCCGCCTGGTTTCCGAACTGGGCGAGGCGGCGGCCGGTGGTGATTTCGACTGGCTTGCCGACAAGGTTGAGGGGGATGCGATGGCTGGCCGCGAGCGCCTGCATGCTGGTGATCCCCGGAATGACGGAGACATCGAATTCGACCGTCTGGAGCGAGTAGGCGCGCTCGAGAATGCGGATCGTGCTGTCGTAGAGACTTGGATCGCCCCAGACTAGAAATGCGCCGACAGCGGTTTGTGGCAACGCCGCGATCAGTTTGGTGTAGACCTCGGCGAGGGCTCCGTGCCAGTCGTCAACGCTCTCCAGATAGGCCTGCCCTGTGGTGAGCCGTTGGGGCACGGCAAATTCCACGATGGCGGTGGTGCCATTGGTGAGGTAGCGGCTGCAGATCTCGCGACGGACCGCGGCAAGCCCGTCCTTTGCGGCTCCCTTGGTGGGGATGAAGATCGTATGGGCACGGTTCATGGCGTTGATCGCCTGTACCGTCACATGCTCGGGGTTACCCGTTCCTATGCCGATGATCTCGATATGTCGCACGGCGCCTTCCTTTGCTGAACCAGGTCCTTCTGGCCGATTGCCAGGGCAACGGCAAGGGAGGAGGAGAAAAGTTGGCCGCGGCCAACTCGCATGCTGAGGCCTGATCGTATTGTTGCGATTCGCGAATCATGGCATCTTCGATACGCTTTCTAGCGCGATGTTGATAAAAAAGCGCATTGATAGGGATCGGGTGTTTTGGACAACATTAGCGTATCGACAACCGACGTGCGCATCGAGCGGCACGCCAGTCAGCTCTCGCGTCAACTGAAGCTTCTGCGTGAGAAGCTCTTTCCGCCCCTGTCGCAGAAGACCCTGCGCACATTCACCTCGGGTGAGGCGGCACAGATGATCGGTGTTTCCGATGGCTATCTCCGGCAGCTTTCACTCGACGGCAAGGGGCCGCAGCCGGATATCGCCATCAATGGCCGCCGATCCTACACACTGGCGCAAATCAATGAGCTGCGAAATCACATGGCGCGCATCAAGCCGAAGGATGCCCTGTCCTATCTGCCGCAGAGGCGCCCCGGCGAAAAACTGCAGACGCTGGCTGTGACGAACTTCAAGGGTGGCTCGGCCAAGACGACTACGACGCTCTACCTTGCCCAGTATCTGGCGTTGAATGGCTACCGGGTCCTGGCGATCGACCTCGACCCGCAGGCGTCGCTGTCGTCCATGCTTGGCGTGCAGCCGGAATTCGACCTTGCCGATGGCGATACGCTCTACGGAGCCATTCGCTATGACAGCAGCCGCCGTTCACTGAAGGACATTGTGCGGAAAACCTATTTCGACGGCCTGGATCTCGTCCCCGGCAATCTCGAGCTCATGGAGTTCGAGCATGAGACGCCGCGTGCCCTTGGCGACCGCCAGCGATCCGGAGAGCTTTTCTTTCGGCGCGTGGGCGTCGCCATATCGGAGGTCGAGGCTGACTACGACATCGTTGTCATCGATTGCCCTCCGCAGCTCGGCTACCTGACACTTGGCGCCGTCTGTGCCGCGACCTCGCTGCTGATCACGGTGCATCCACAGATGGTCGACGTCGCCTCCATGTCGCAATTCCTGCTGATGACGTCAGACCTGCTGTCGGTGGTTAGAAAGGCTGGCGGCGACCTGCAGCACGACTTCATCAAATACGTCGTCACCCGCCACGAGCCATTCGACGCACCGCAGTCTCAGATCGTCGCACTGCTGCGCAATCTCTTCGGGGAAGACGTGCTGACGGCGACCATCCTGAAGTCAACGGCAATTGCCGATGCCGGGCTGACCAAGCAGTCCCTCTATGAGATCGAGCGCGGCCAGGTACGACGCTCGACCTATGACCGGGCACTGGAATCCGTCAACGCGGCGAATGGCGAAGTGCTGGCAGGAATTCACAAGGCGTGGGGCCGCTCATGAGCAGACGCGATCGACTGAAGGGACTGTTCGACGATACGGCGCAGGAGTTGGCCGCGGCCAACCTGGATGACGACGCTTCCACCCGTGGGCCGGCTGGCCCGGTCCGTTCGATGGCATTGACGCTCGGACGGATGGAGGAGGAATGCCGGGCAATGCAGGAGGCCCTGCTATCCGGCGAGCGCGTTGTGGAGCTCGAACCCGATGCCATCGACATGTCCTTTGTCCGGGACCGACTGGCCGACATGCCCCGGGACCTCGACGACGAGCTGGTCCGTTCGATCGGGGAAAATGGCCAGGAGGTGCCCATCCTGGTTCGGGTGCATCCTGACGACGACCAGCGCTACCAGGTGGTCTATGGCCACCGTCGACTTCAGGCCGTCCGACTGCTCGGGCGAAAGGTCCAGGCCATCATCCGAAAGCTCGACGATGTCGATGTCGTCATCGCACAAGGGATCGAGAACTCCGCGCGGCGCAACCTCTCCTATGTCGAGCGCGCCGTCTTTGCATTCAATCTCGAGAGCAAGGGGTTCGAGCGACCCGTCATCATGAAGGCCTTGTCGACCGACAAGACGGAACTGTCGAAGCTCATCTCGGTCGCCAAGACCATTCCGATGGACGTCATCGTCGCCATCGGCGCTGCTCCCGCCGCCGGACGCCGCAAATGGCTTGCGCTGGCGCAAGGCTGGACAAGTGCGACAGCCTCGAGGCTGCGGACGTTGCTTGCGTCGGAGCAGTTCACCAGCGAGGGCACGGATCGTCGCTTTGATCTGGTGGTCGCAGAGCTCGCAAGGAAGTTGGAAAAGCAGGATGCGACGGAGTTCGAATGGACACCTCAGGACAGCAAGATCAGGGGGCGCATCCGCAAGACCGGAGATTCCTTCACGATTGCGCTGAAGACCGGCGATGCGGCTGATTTCGGCGACTACCTCTCTGGCCGGCTCGATGAACTCTACGACGCGTTCAAGAGCGCGAAGTAGCTTCAACCGACCAGATCAGTGGTTTATCCACTGCCGTTGCCTTTTCCCCCTGAAAGGCTCTGTTCAAGCGCCGCCAAATCATGTCATCCATGAGTGAAGTTAAGCGTGATTTGAGTTCCGTTGTGAGGAAATAGAAAAAGCTAACAATGCGCTATGAAATCGACAGTCCGCTGCTGATCAGCCTGTTGCCGGCCGTCGTTCAGGCCGAGGACAGTCTGGCGAGGCTGGACGAGCGCGCCGCGCGTGAATCCGTTTCCGACGGTTTTGGTGAACGCCGGCACTTTTTCGATGCCGTTGGGGCTCTCTGGGTGGCGGGGGAGCTCGTTCACGTCGAGGACCTGGTGCTGCACGACGCCCATATGGATTCACGCACGCCGAGCCATGAGCTGACGATCGCGCACGCGGTTCTGCGTTTGCGAAGGCGAGTCTGGTTCGCCGCACCTGACTGGGCCTTGAGTCCAGCCGGTCTCGCCGTCCTTGCCGGTGGCGTGGAAGGGGAGGGTGGGGGTGAAACGTCAAAGTTCGACGAGCCGGTCTCAGGCGAGGCGGAGGCGGACGACGAGGAGGACGCGCTTTCCGCCGAGCTGGCAGAGATCGATGCCATCCTGGAGCGCTCACAAAGGCTGCTGGACAGCCATAGGAACACCGCTGCACCGGCGCCAGCCGAACCGCGTGATGAGGCCCGCGAAAAGCGAATTGATGATCCGCTCGGCCTGTTCGACGACGAGGAATGGGATGAAGCGGCGCGGCTGCGCGCCTGGCGCAAGACTGTTGCCATTGCCGACGCGCTGCCCGTCACATTGGGTGCAGCCGTGATTTTCGAGGCCTGGGAGCGGATCGAGCCGCTGCGTCGCCAGCACTGGCTTGGCGGCCTGCTTGTCTCGAGCTACCTGCGCTCCCGCGGCAAGGTTACCTCGCATCTCTTTGCCTTCTATGCCGGCCTGAAGATGATACGGCACGAAAGACGAAGGTCGCGTGATCGGCTGACCAGGCTGCAGGCATTTCTGGAAGCGATGGTGGAGAGCGCTACCGCCGGCCTGAAGGAAATGGATCGTCTGGTTCTGGCGCGCACACAGATGGAAGTCCGCTTCAGGGACCGCCGTTCGAACAGCAGCCTGCCGCAGCTTGCCGATTTTGTCCTGTCACGACCAATGGTGTCGTCGGCAATGGTGGCGCGCGAGTTGCGGGTGACCAGCCGCGGGGCCCTCAATCTTCTGAACGACATCGGGATCCGCGAAATCACCGGGCGAGGGCGCTATCGCGCCTGGGGCATCATCTGATCAAAAGACAAAAAAACGGCCAGGTTTGAAGCCCGGCCGTTTTTCCAGGTGAGCACCCGGTCCGCGCATCCTGTCACAGAAGTGCGAACCGGGCGCAGAAGCGCTTCCATTGCCCCCAGAAGCGCTTGTCCCTTTATTCCCGCTCGCCCGTGAAATTGAGGAGGAGCTGGAAGATGTTGACGAAGTTCAGGTAGAGCGAGAGCGCGCCGAAGACGGCAAGCTTCTGGTTCGATTCCTGATCGTAGTTTTCGGAGTACTGTTCCTTGATGTTCTGCGTGTCGTAAGCCGTCAGGCCGACGAAGACGAGGATGCCGATGACGGAGATCGCGAACTGGAGGGCGCTCGAGCCGAGGAAGATGTTCACGATGCTCGCGATGATCACGCCGATCAGGCCCATCATCAGGAACGAGCCAAAGCGGGACAGATCCTTCTTGGTTGCGTATCCATAGAGGCTCGTCGCACCAAACATGGTTGCAGCGATGAAGAATGTCCGTGCGATGCTGGTGCCGGTGAATACCAGGAAGACCGATGCGAGCGACAGGCCCATGACTGCACAGAACGCCCAGAAGGTCATCTGTGCGGCGCTCGCCGACATCGTCTGGATCTTGAAGGAGAAGAAGAAGACAAATGCGAGCGGCGCAAGCATCACGACCCACTTCAGCGGGGACTGGAAGATCGGCACGTAGAGCGCCGGCGTGCTACCAACGACGAGTGCGACGATACCTGTGATGACGAGGCCAAGGCCCATGTAGTTGTAGACGCGCAGCATATGCTGGCGCAGTCCCTCATCGAACAGCGCCTGCGAGCCAGCGGCCGAGCCGTAGCCAAAACGCGGATTGGTCGGGTTCATACTGATCTCCTCGGTTGAACTAGCTAGTAGAGGGTGCGGGCGAGCTTGTCGGCTGCCGCATCCAGATTGATGTCACGGTCGCCGGCAACGAGCGCATAGGCGACGTCGCCGATCTGCCAGTAGGCGGCTTCCGCGCGATGAAGTGCGACATGGTGGACAGGCTGTACGGCAAATCCACCGGGCCGAACGGCAAACAGCGAGAGCGGTTTGCCTTGGGCAGTCTTGATGGCCATCTCGACGCTCGGCCCGAACTCGGACGGGAATATCTGCACGTCGGCGATCGCCCAATCATCAGGCAGTTGCGGCATGACGATCGCCGTTGCGGCGCGAATGTCCTCCGGCCTGTAGCTTGCCACCGTCTGTGACGGGACGGACTGGCGAAGCAGGGCGGTCTGATAGGCGCGCACCGCATCCTCGACATAGGCGGGCGCGGGAACCGAGGCGGCGACCTCGGTTGCGGTGAAGGCACCGAAGGAGGTGTGGGCGATCCACCCGGCCGCCACCAGGATACCAACGGCTGCGATCCGCTGCACCGAGTGCAGGATCCGGCCATAGGCAAGTCCACGCTCCAGGCGTCTCGCTGCGTCGCGCGTCTCCGGACGGCCAAAGGCGCTTCCGCTGGCAAGTGCCAGGCGCAATTCCCCGCGCATGCTGAGATCTGCCATGACCTTTGCCGCGATGGCGGGGTTTTCGGAGAGGAACGTCTCGACCTGGATGCGTCTTGCCACATCGAGTTGTCCGTCGACATAGGCGTCGAGATCAGCGTCGATGATAGGATCAATTGCCTTCATTGCCGTTCCCTCCGATCAGTCTCAAATGGGGCGCACGGGGTGTCTTTTCCTCGAATTCCCGCAGCTGGGCACGGGCGCGCGAAATACGCGACATCAACGTGCCGATCGGAATTCCGAGGGCAGCGGCCGCTTCCTGGTAGGACAGGTCCTCGATGGCCACCAGGTGAAGGGCCTCGCGCTGTTCCTCCTGAAGCTTGAAGAAGGCGTCTCGCACTTGCTGCAGGCGCACGGCGTGTTCCTGGCCGGCTTCTATCGACTGGTCCGCTTCAACCGCTGCCTCGTCGTGCCTGCGGGCAAGCGAGCGGTTCTGGCGCACCCGGTCGATATGGGCGTTATGCATGATCGAAAGCAGCCAGGTGCGGAGATTGCCGCCGCGACGGAAGCTCTGCTTTTTTTCATAGGCCCGCACCAGTGCGTCATGAACAAGATCTTCGGCGTCATCCGAATTGCGCACGAGCGAGCGCGCGTAGCGGCGAAGCGCTGCGAGCTGGCCAATGACATCGAATGAGCGTTCTTTCCGTTCCATGATTGAGTATACGGATGCCCGCGCCGATTTATTCCCGCAGCCAGAAAAAAAAGAAGGCTTCGCTCATGGAGCGCGCGAAAGGGGGCGACAGGGGTGAGGTCGAGGTTTGCCCAGACAGGTTTTATAGACCTTTCAGCCATTGGAAGGTCAAGGGGCATGTCGAGCAAAAATCACAGCAGGAACGCTTCAGAAAAAATAAGTGGCCCGCCGGAGGCAGGCCATAGTCCGTCGCCAAACAATTTAGCAGGTACTGAAATGATACCCGAAACAAATATCCCTCTTGCCAGAGTATAAAAGCACGACCAGGCGTTGATTGCACGTCAGGCAAAAGCGGTAGCATGCCTCACCTTTGCGCGTGAAAAAGTTCAGTTCGACCGCTGTCGTCCGTCGTCCTCAAGGCCGCCTTTTGCCTGGCGGAGAAGAAGCTTTCCCAGGGCCTTGGCAGACTCGCGGGGAAGGGCATAGTGCAACCAGCCATAGCGGGGATCGCGAATGTGGAGGAGCGATTCTTCCAGCAAGGCGTCGGGCTCCGAATACCACCGTGGATCGAGGACGGCGTCGACCATTTGACCTGCCTGCCAATCCTCGGAATGGGGCGTCGCCATCTTCGCCCTGACCTGGCCGGCACCCTCGATGAGTTCCGAAACAGCTGCCGCGTCGAGAACGAGTGCGACCGGTGGATCCGTCGGAAAGCTGATCGTCAATGTCGAGAGCTCTTCATCAAGCTCCCACAGCGGTTCGTCGTTTTCGTTCATGCTCACCTCTTTGGGGGCCGTGTGCCGGTCATGACGCAGGTGGAAACAGAACGCAAACAAGGGGACCCAGACGATTCCAACAATCAACCGATTAAGGTCGGTCTAATATAGCCAGAACACTTTTTCGTGACACGTACCTCCTTCGGCTTACCGCGGCGACAGCGCAGCCAAGGTATTGAATAAAAAGAGAAAATCAGACGGAGCGGTGAAATATCGGTCATTCTCGCCCAAAAATGGTTTCAGCAATTCGACTGACTGGAGGCCAGAGGTCCTGTCGGTTATCGTGCGCCGATGGATCGACTGATAAAGACAGCAGCGTGGCTGTGGCTTGGCGCTATTGTGTTCGTGACCGTTTCACCGATCGGGATGAGACCGCATGACGTGATGCCGGTCAATTATGATCGGGCCCTTGCCTTCACGCTGATGGCCGGGCTTTTCGTCATGGCTTATCCTCGCCAATTCCTGACCTGCGCGATCCTCGTGATAGCAGGGGCAGCGGCAATGGAACTGCTGCAATATTTGTCCGCCAGCCGTCATGCCAGGCTCGACGATGCTGCCGTGAAGGCTCTCGGTGCAACGATCGGTGTCGCTTTTGGCTATGCAGCCAACCGTCTACGCCGACTTCACCCGTTCAGTCGCTAGCTGGAGGTGTCACGTCCAGAGCAGGGGATTTCATCCTGCCTCCGACACCGAAATCTGGCCCCTGGTTGATCCAGGGGCGACCCTTCTCACTCGATATAGACGCCGACACTTGCTGCCCGACCCATGGAGTCGATCACGGTGAGTTTTGAATAGCCGGCACCGTCCGGGATCCACTGGTTGGTCCGCCGCTTCGACACATCCGGCAGCGGCTTGCCATTGGCTAACCACCGGAAGGGTGCCCGCCCGCCCTGCAGCTTCAGCATCAGCGGCGAGCCATCTCCGCGCCGTGCCCCAAGATCAACGTGCGCCCCCTCGGGCGGATACACGATCTGCGGTGCCTGCTCGCGGCCCGATATCGCAAGGAGGCCACCCGGATTGATGGCAAAGCGCCGTTGGCTGATCGGCAGGTCGGCCTGGGCAATGCGAACCGCTCCCGAGGGCGGGCGGGGAAGGGGCGTCGTCGCAATTCCTGATTTTGCAAAGGCTTCAAACAGGATGGGGGCAGCAGTTCCGTAGCCCGTCAAGCCCGGCACGGCACCATTGTCGGGTCGACCGACCCAGACGCCGAGCACGTAACGGCCATCATATCCGACGGACCAGGCATCACGATAGCCGTAGCTGGTGCCCGTCTTGTACGCGATGCCGCGTTTGTGAGCGCCAGCCGGCGGAATGACGCCCGAGAGGACGTCGGCGACATTCCAGGTGGCCACCGGATCCAGCATGCCCTCGCCATCGATCTTGCCCGGCTGGTCGTTGACGCCATCGCCGATGCGGACTGGCTGGCCGCGGTTTGCGAGGGCGGTGTAAAGCTGCACCAGATCCTTCAGCGTGATGCCGAGGCCCCCGAGCCCGATTGCGAGGCCAGGTGTTTCGTTCGGTGGCAACAGTGGCCGCACCTCGGCACGGCGAAAGCGGATCAGCAGCTTGGCCGGATTGATGGAATCGAGCAACTTGACCGTCGGAACGTTCAGCGACAATTGCAGCGCTTCGCGCACCGTGACATCGCCCTGATAGCTCATGTCGAAATTGCGCGGCCGGTAGCCGAAAAAATCGGCGGGGCGATCCTCGATGATCGTCTCCTGGCTGACAAGACCTTCCTCGAAGGCGAGGCCGTAGATGAATGGCTTCAGGGTGGAGCCCGGCGAACGGCTGAAGCGCGTCATGTCGATCCAGCCAGACCGACTGGCGTCGAAATAGTCGGCCGAGCCAACCTCACCGACGATGTCGCCGGTCTGCGCATCGGCCATGACCATGGCAATCGACAGTTTCGGGCCGAGTCTCGGGGCGGAGGCGCGGGCGACGGCTTCCAATCCGGCCTGCACCTGTTTCTTCAGGGTTGTCTGGTATCGCAGCGCCATTGGATCCGTGCGTCGTGCTGCTTCGCCAACATGGGCCGCAAGCGCCGGGAGCTGCATGCGTCCCGATGGCACGGGGACGACGTCCGCACGCGCCGTCTCACCTTCGCCGACAACGTCGGCAACGGCGACGCGCTCCAGCACCCGTTTGCGAGCCGTTTCGGCTGCCACCAGATTGCGGTCCGGCCGGCGCCTTTCCGGCAGCTGTGGCAGCGCGACAAGGAGAGCGGCCTGCGCAACAGTCAGCCGTCGCGGCTCCTTGCCAAAGTAAGCAAGGCTTGCGGCGCGCACTCCCTCGAGATTCCCGCCATAAGGCGCATGCGTCAGATAGAGATTGAGGATCTGTTCCTTGGAAAGCCGCCGCTCAATCTGGATGGCGCGCGCCATTTGCAGGAGTTTCGCCGACAGCGAGCGGCCCTGCCGCGGCTCGATGAGCCGGGCGACCTGCATTGACAGCGTCGATGCACCTGAGACGATGCGGCCATGGGTGACGAGTTGGAGAGCGGCACGTCCGATGGCCTGCAGGTCGATGCCCGCATGGGTGTAGAACCGCCGGTCCTCATAGGCGACCAGCATCTTGAGAAACCGCGGATCGACGTCGGCCACGGTCGTCTTCAGACGCCAGAGGCCCCCGGGAATTGCGAAGGCGCGCAGCAGCTGACCGTCCTGGTCGAGCACTTCGGCCGAGACCATGTCCGCCGTCGTGAGAGGCGGCGGATAGGTCCGGTCGGCGGCATCGAGCAAAACCAGTCCGGCACCGGCAAGGACGATGCCGGCAGCGCTTCCGATCGCAAGCTTTCTTCCAAGCCTCATTTCGACGCTGCGGTGACCTCCATCTTGCCGGTTGCTGTACGCGCAGACAGCTGCGGCCGATACATGTCCTCGACCACGGCCGCCGGATGATCGTAGGTGCCGGGGGTCACGGCACGCACGACATAGGCGACATTGATCTCACGATTGTCGTCCGCCGACCGATTGAATGCGGCCACGAAGCGGTCATTGCGAAATTCGGTATGGGCAGCCGTCACCTCGCCGATCCAGTCGAAGTTCGTCAGTTGGGCGCTGTCGACCAGGCTCGGATTGTCGATCTGGAAGCCGGCAGGCAGCAGGTCCGTCACGACGATCCGCGACGGCCAGTTGTTGCTTTCCGTGATGTGCAGGACAACGACATAGCGTTCGTTCTGCGTGGCCCCGGTGACATTCGCCTCCTCGCCATCCATCGTGTAGTAGTTACGCTCGATGGCAAAGCCATCACCACCCGCGGGCGGCGGCACGACGGGGGCTGCAACCGTCGTCACGACAGCCGATAGGGGTTCGCCGGTTTGGTTGATGAGCGCAAGGCTGTTGCCGAGCAAGGCGTCGCCTGTCATCTTTGCCATGTAGGCGCCATTGTGCAACGCGCCGTTGACATCGATCTTGATCGAATCATCACCGCCCTGGATGGCCCGCGCGGCAAGCAGCATCCAGGCTTGTTCCTGCGTGCTTGTGTACTTGCTGCGGTTCCATTCCTTGGCGACTGCTTTCGCCAGTTCCGGAACCACGGGTGGAACAGGACGGCTCTCGGCGGCAAGCGCCAGGATTGCAGCCCCATCCCGCAGGATCGAGCCGTAATCCGTCCTCGAAAGGTTGACGCGCGTTACCATCGACTGCTCAGACATCTGCAGGGCGTCGACGAAGATGTTTTTCGAACGGATCGCATCGCCGTAGAGGGCCAGTGCCGCAGCAATATGAGCCTTGGCTAGTGGCGTCGGGAAGTCGTTGATGGCAGTGTCGGCATAGTAGCGCAGGTCGCTGATCGCGGCTTTCTTGTTGCGGGCAAGAACATAGAGCGCATAGGCGATCTGGTCGCCCTGATCCTTGACATTGACGTCGTAGCTCAGCGCGTTCTGAAGGTTCTCAAGTGCCTGTGCGAAAGCACGCTCGGGGACATCATATCTCTGCTCGCGTGCGCGGGTCAGGAAGTCGGTGACATAGGAATCGAGCCAGAGGTCGCCGCTATCCGGTCCCCACAAGCCAAAACTTCCCGCCGAAGCCTGATAGGAAAGCACGCGGTAGATCGCATCCTGTACCCGTTTCTTGACATCCGCATCATCGTCCAGGCCAGCCTGTCCTGCCAGCTCGCTCAGATATAGGAGTGGCAAGGCCCGGCTGGTCGTCTGCTCGGCGCAACCGAACGGATAACGGTCGAGCGACATCAGCAAAGCCGGAATGTCGAAGGCGGCCGAACGAGTAACGCTGACGCTGACGGAGGCGCCTGGCAGTACGCTGTCTGCCAGCAATGCCTTGTCGACGGTCAGCTTGGTGGCCGGATTGAGCGCGAGCACGCGGCGTTCGGTGATCGGCAGGACAGCTGGTCGGACAGGGACGTCGACCGTCTGATCCAGCGACAGCCCGGCCGCGTCAGCGAGATTGATCGAAACGCTGCCATTGCCCGGCTGCTTGCCGACGACAGCCAGCGTGACGGCTGATTTGGCTCCCGCCTCCAGATGGATCGTCTGGGCGGCCTGATTGATCCCCACGCCCTCATTACCGACAACAGTCAGCTTGAAGTCGCCTGCTGGCGCATCCGTATTGCCAATATCGAGCCGAAGCTCGGACGTATCTCCAGGTGCCAGGAAGCGCGGGACGCTCGCCGTCACCACGACCGGATCTCGGATGACGACGTCCTTCGTTGCGTGGCCAACGCCGACTTTCGACCAGGCGACCGCCATCACGCGGGCCGTTCCGTTGAACTGCGGAATATCGAAGTTGACCGTCGCCTTGCCCTCGGCATCGAGTTTCACGGGGCCGGAGAAGAAGGCGACAAGCTTTTGCGTCGGCGGGCTTCCCTGAAGTGCCACGGCACCTCCGTCCCCACCCGTTCTCAGCTTGCCGGTAGCACCGAGCGAACCGTCAATCAGCCGTCCGTAGAGATCGCGGATCTCAAGCCCAAGCTGCCGCTGCCCGAAATACCAGTCTTCGGGGTTGGGCGGTTCGTAGCGGGTCAGATTGAGAATGCCGACATCGACCGCGGCAACGGTCACATAGGTGTCCTCGCTGGCGTTGGCACCGGCAACGGCAAGGGTGATCGGCAACGACGCGCGCGGGAGCATCTTTTCAGGCGCATCGATCGCAACCTGAAGTGCACGCTCCGCCGGATCAACCTTCAGCCATTTCACGCCGATCGAGCGCATCGGCATGTGGCTTTCCTGCGCATCACCCGGGCGAAACAGCGTCGCGGTCACGTAGGCACCGGCACCCCAGTCGGAGGTGATCGGAATATCGACTTCGCCGCCCTTCTCGCCGATTGACGCGTTCTGCACGGCCACGAGATTTTCCGTTCCTGCGGCGATCATCAATTCGCCGGCGTAGCGCGACGAGACCTTCAGCTTGGCCGTCTCACCAATCTTGTAGCTGTCCTTGTCGAGCGCGATCTCAAGGCCGTCGGGCGTTTCCGTCGATGTCGCCTGGACGAACCAGCCTGCGTCGAATTCCACGCTCGTCACAGGGCCATCGGTCTCGGTGCTTTCGACTTCGAGGCGGTAGCGCCCCCAGGCGACGGCCGACGATATTTTCGCACCATCAAGAGACGCATCGACATTGCCGTTGGAAACCTGCTCGGCAGTATAGATCGGCTCGTACTTCCAGGCTGTACCGTCGCGGTACCATTGATAGTCCCGGTTCAGCCTATAGAGCTTCCAGCGCAGCCCACTCATCGCCTGCTTCTGACCATCCGCATCGAGGCCGATAACGGTGAAATTCGCCATCGAATTTTCGCCAAGGTCGCCGGAGAATTCCGGCTTGATGCCGATCATTGGACCCTGGTTCTTGACGGGAAGAATGAGCGATCGCTCGATGGCGCGACCACCGGCTTCCTGCATCCTAATGTAGACGGTGGCGCTCAGAAGTTGCGTCGTCGCCGGCAGATCGCCGACCGTCAACTCGGTGATGGCTTCGCCGTTGTCGTCGAGGTCGGGCAGGCCTTCTATGGTCTGGCGTGTGTCTTCGGCGGCTTCCTCGTCGGCGAGGCCAAAGAAGTAGCCGGGGAAGGCCTCCGCCTGGCGGGTTGGCTTGATCACGACATCGCCTTCGAGAGACAGACCCGCCGCTGGGGCGCCATAGAGATACTTGCCGCTGATGTTGATAGTCGCCGAGGTCTCCGGACCGATGATTTTTGCATCGGTCCTGATCTCCATGTCGGTGCGATCGGGCACGAAATCATCGACAAGGAAGGTTTTTGTCGCGATCGGCGAGCCCTTTGGGTCGGTATGAATGTTCATCGTCCAGGTACCGCGCATGGCGCTTTCCTGAACGGGCAGGTCGACGGCATAGCCGCCGACATTGCTGGTCTGGCTGACGATCCGACGATCCTCGACACCATCGGGGCGCAGGAAGATGAAGGTTAGCGGCAGGTTCTCGATCGCCTTGCCATCGGTATCGCGGGCAAGAGCCGCGGCATGGACCGTCTCGCCGGCGCGGTAGATGCCGCGCTCGGTCCAACTCAAGACGTCGATTGCGCCAGGAGACGCGCGCCCTGTGACGCCCCGATCGGAGAGGTCAAATCCCGCTCGGGTCATGTCGAGGAAGACGTAATCTGCATCATTTTTTCTGGCGGTGATAACAGCAGGCGTCAGGGCAGCTGTCGCGCGCATCAGACCCGCGGTGAACTTTGCGCGGCCGTTCTCGTCCGTGGTCGCGGTGCCGAGCACCTCATTGTTCTTCGCCAGAAGCTGCAGCTCTACGCCAGCGATCGGTTTTGCCGAAGCCAGCGAGCGGGTGAAGACATTGAGGCCATCCGTACCTGCATATGTCGTGATGCCGATATCGGAAACGACAAACCATTGCGTCGCCTCGGCATTCCAGTCCTGGTTCGGGGCATTTGGCGCCGTTGCCGTCAGAACATAGACGCCCGGTTTGCGCTCTGGCAGCGCCTCGTCCACCGGGAAGCTGGTGACGACATCCTTGTTGAGATCATTGGCGACGTCGATCGAGCCTTGCCAGACCAGTTCGCCGCTTTCGTCCTCGATCCGCTGCGCGCTATAGCCATCGAGCTGAGTCAGGAACTGCGAGCTCGTCAAAAGCGGCGCGATACCGCGATCGCCAATGCGATAGAGCTTGAGGTTGGCGGAAGCCATGTTTACCGAAACGATCGGGATCCCGCGACGGACGGTCGAAGGCAGGACGAAACTGTCGCCCGTGAAGCGCACGCTTGCCGTGCGATCCTTGACATAGATATCGAGGCTGACCGGCGCCTCCAGGACCTCGTCCACGGAAGACGGAAGGCCAGTACGAAAGGTGATCTTGTAGTTCTCTCCGTGTGCCAGCCCCTCGATGCAGATCTGCTTGTCCTTGGTCTCGAGAGCCTTGGGCGCGGCGCCGTTCAAGGTCACGAAGGCGGTGTAGTCGATCGTCTTGACCAGCGTTTCGGAGAATGTCGCACAGGCGCGAGGGTTTGCACCGTCGGCATCGACAGTGTGCTCGGTCATGCGAAACCCTTGAGCCGCCTTCAGCTGCAGGAACGCCGCCTGGACATCCTTCGAGCCGACCAGTGCCAGGCTCGCCTTGTAGGCGTTGAGTGCGGCGCGATAATTTGCGTTCTTGTCGAGGGCGGCGGCAAGGACGGCCAGCGCCTCCGCACGGCTCGTCGTCGTCCGCGTCAGCTCATAGCCGTTGACGGCGGCAAGGACGGCCTGTCCGTAGAGGTCGCTGCCATTGTTGTCGTCGGTCTTGACGAAGCTGTCAGCCGCGCGGGCCGTCTCCAGCCACAGGGCGGCATCATCAGCGGAGAGAGCGAGCGCACTTCGAAAGGATTTCACGGCGTCGATGGCGTTGCCTGACGTCAGGTCGAGGCGACCATTGGCGATCAGGCTTTCGGCACTCTGGCCCTGCTGATCGTCAGCCACTTCAAGATTGGACTTGTCGTCGCGGGCCTGCTGGATAACGTCGCCGGACAGGAAGGTGAGGCGGGGAGCCGCACCAATATCCGGTTCCTTCTTAGCGGCCGAAGTCTCGACGATCTTGCCAGCGATGGCGCCGGGGAAAGCATTCATCGTCTTGAAGTCGGATTTCAGGAAGCACCATTTCACCTTCGGATTGTAGGTGAAGGCTTTGCAGGACTTGTCGCCTATGCAGGACGACTTGCACTGATCCAGGGTGAGGTTCTGTTCCGTGCGCAGGTCGAAGCCGAAGTAATCGGCATCCTGTATCGTCTGTATGGTACGTGTGGTCTCGGCAGCTGCTGCCGGTGAGCTGACCGAGATAAGGGTCGCGGCGACGACAAAAAGCGCGCGTACAAACATAGGTCCCCCAAGATGCTGGCGCTGATCAGGCCTGCACTCTCGGCACTCTCTATCCAGTTGTCAACACTGGCAAAACGCTGTCTGAGAGACATCCCACGGACCGCAAGCCTGCATAGCCGGCGCTCGTCCAATCCGACCGGTTTTGCAGCAACAGCTCTGCATACCCGGAACCATTTCGCCCTCGTCCCGTTTTTTGAAAGGCCTACCCAAGGCGGTCAAGTGGATGTGGATGTTTTGAGTTTAAAGGGGCACTTATGTTCGGCCGTGTGGAAAACAAGTTCACCGAAGACGGCGCACGCAAAGTCATGATTGTGGAAGACGAGTTCCTGATCGCGCTTGATCTGGAAGCGACCGTTACGGAAATGGGCCTCGATGTGGTTGGTCTCGCACGAGACACGGAGCAGGCTCTTTTGCTTGCGCCAAACGCCGACATTGCGTTTGTCGACGTCAACCTTGCAGACGGCGCGACGGGGCCTGATATCGGTCAGCGTCTTGTCGACGAGTTTGGCGTTACGGTTGTGTTCATGACAGGAAATCCTGAGATGGTAGAAGGTCGCATCCGCGGTGCTCTCGGTGTCGTCAAAAAACCGGCGACACCGTCAATCGTGCAGAGGTCCCTCCAGGAAGCACTCGAGGCGCGCCGCTTGATATAGAGCTCGGATTGGCCGGGATTATTGTCGCCGAATTGTCAGATAATTCCGGTGAGCAGGCCGAAACCGGCCAGTGCTGCAATGCTTCCGCCCGCGCGGGTGACAATATTCCCGTGAATATCGGTTGCTTTGGCTATTAACCCGCCCGTCAGCATTCCAAGCCCGTGCAGTGTTGCGGTTGCCACCAGGAACCCGACCGCATAGGCGGCGCTGCCTGCTTGATCAGGCATCTCAAGGCCATGGGCATGTCCATGAAAGACTGCAAATAAACCAACGACTCCCATTGCGACGGCAATAGGCGCGCGTATTCTGGTCGCAACAGCGGCACCAAGCACGATGACGGACAGGGCGATGCCGGTTTCAACAAAGGGAACCGAAATCTTCGTTACTCCAAGTGCGCCGCCGAGGGCCATCAACGACAGGAAGGCGGTCGGGACGGCGAATAGCGCACGACCGCCGAGCTGCCATGCGAGCGTGCCGACCAATACCATCGCGAGCACGTGATCAAGTCCCGCTACCGGATGAAGGAAGCCATGAAAAAACCCGATCGTTTGGCCATCGCCCGGATGGGCGAAGGCAAGCGAGGGAACAAGAACGCAAGCCGTGAGTGCGATGCTGAATCTTTTCGTCTTTGAAAACATGTGGGAACCCCTATCAATACAGCTTTGCCGGGAAAATGGCACGGTGAACGGCAAGGATAAAGTTAAAAATGCGCTGCCACCGTCATTTGACGTAGGTCTCTGGAGAAGCTCACGTCGGTTGCAACGTGCCGAAAACGGCAACCAGACCAAGGACAAGGAAGCCCAAAGCGATTTCGCAATGGAGGCCCACTTCAACCATCCCAGGGTCGCCCTCCGGCCGAGCCTTGGAACAAGGATATAGCGATTGCTGATCGCGATCCCGACCAGAAGGCAGACGATCAAGATCTTGATGCAGAGCAGACTTTGATAGTCTATCTGCCAGTCTATTGGAGGGGCTTTGACGACAAGGATGGTATTGGCGATACCTGTTGCGATCACCAGCCCGACGGCCACATGTCCCGCTGTCGAAAACCGTGTCAATGCAAGACGAGCGTCCCGCTGCCACATTGGTTCACGAAGTTTAGGCAGGATAACCACAACGGCGGGAAGCGTACCGATCCAGGCGCCTCCCGACAGGAGATGAAGACCGTCGTTGAGGCGGTGCAGGGGTCGTAGCCAGCCACTGTTCATGGCGGCATGACCGGTCATCGTCGCGCTGATCAAAAGCAGTGCTGCACCGACGGCTATCGCGCGTCGCCCAGCAAATGGCACCACGAATGACAGGAGCAGAAAGACGGTCGCGCAGGCCTGGCCAATCCAGGCCTGGCCAACGTTGGTCTCGCTGAGGATAGACTTAAGCATCTCCGGCTGAAACGTGTCGGCCCACCCCTCGCCAATCGTGGCAGCCTGCAGCGGAAGCGTCAGGGCGGTCGTGATGATGACCAGGAACAGTGCGAGCCGATACCAGGTGTGCAACTGCTGGCCCACCTGTGCAGACAATCCCGATGGAACGAACCAGCCGAGGTACGCGGACGCTCCCCACAAGAACATGGCAGAGCCATAAAGGGAAAAGCGGCACAGGATGAGCGCAGCGTCGGGCGTCACGGCTTGACCGTGAAGCTATAACTGCCGTTTGATTTGTGTCCGTCCGTCGAAAGAACGTGCCAGTCCACCGAGTAAGCCCCTGGACCTAGCGGCTCCGAAAGTGGGACCTTTAGCGTCTTGCCTTCGTCGAAGAGAACAGGATCGGCCGTTTTGACAGATGCCTTGCCAGGGCCGATGATCTTTACGCCCGAGAACTTGATGTTGAGTTCCTCGGAAAAATGCAAATCGATTTCCACGCTCGCTGCCGCGACAGTTGCCTTGTCGGCGGGGACGCTGTCAGTCAAATGGGCGTGTGCCAAGGCGCGGCCTGCAGTGCAAAGAAGCGCTACGAGCAACAGGGCTGTGAAACGAGAATGGGTCATTGAAATTCCCCTTGCTGAGACATTTTGAATCTCGCCGTCAAACACACTATTGCGGTTTTGACATATCCATTCCGCCCATATCGTGATGATCGTTCGGAGAAGTCGACTTTACACCTCCAGCGTTTCCGACAGTAAATTCTACGTCGACGGAACCGGCCTTTTCGAAGGTCAGGGTCGCCTTGATCGTTTCGCCCTCCTTGAAGGGTTTGGCAACATCCATGAACATGACGTGATAGGCGCCCGGCTTGAGTTCTACCGTTTTGCCGGCTGGTATCGTCAGTCCGTCAACAACCGGCCGCATTGTCATCACTCCATTGGCGATGCTCATCTGGTGGACCTCCGCCGTTGCCGCCCGTTCGGTCGTAATGCTAATTAGCCTGTCATCGGTGGAACCGGTGTTGGTGAGTACAAGGTAACCGCCACCCACCCTTGCTCCTGGCACCATGGCGCGGGCATGCGGGTGACCTATCTCGATGTCGCCTGCTTTGACGCTTTGAGCGGCCACAGCGGTGGCGAACAGGGCAGCGACCAGGAAGGCTGTCATGACTGAAATGAGTTTTTGCATAGTGTACTCCTGCAGGAGAAACTCCGGGCTCGCGAGCGGATTTTGCCGGCGAGGTTCTCGTGAAATAAATGGAATGCGCTGCGCGAGGGCGAGCGGCTGCCTCAATTGATTCTTTGCCCCAAATGCTTGCGGCGTCGGTCGTCTGTGAGAGGCTACGGCCGAGGAGGTGCCCGCGGTCCCATGTTGGGGGTTGGCGCTCGCCACGGGAACATTGCGCTGCCGAATTCGGGCGCAGCAGCGGCAAAGGCAAGGAGACGACTGCCACGGGAAGGGTCGGGGGCTGGCAACAGGAGTGAGGTGCTAAGACGACAGGCTTCGCATACTTGCGCGAACACCTTGTCAAGCTTTTGCATCCGCCCTGGGTCCGGACTACATAAAACGGGTAGCGTCCCGTCCGGCAAAATGAAGCGAGAGAACTCTGCAGGGGCGAGCGTCCCTTTGGCAAAGGATGGTGCTTGATGAGCAAAGCCGACAAGTAGGAGCACCATGGTACAGGTCATCTGCACCACCCATTGCCCGATTTTCACTTGCCTCGCTCTCAACGACATCCTCCCAGACAGTACGTCAGTATGGGAGCCTTCCATAGATCTCAATGCGGCAATTTGAAAGAGGTAGTTTGGGAACTGTTTGGGGCCAAGGAGTGGGGGACTATTGCGACCAACAGGTTGGACGGGGTTTTTGCGAAGCCGAAGTGCAACAACGGGCCGGAAAAAATGCAAGGCCGTTCCGCGTGTGGACAGTGTCTCAAATGCCGGATGGTCACGCCTTCCTGGAAGACGTCCCAGTCATGGATTGCGGATTCCAGCGACCGCTCAGCGTCGTCGCGTCAGTCGCGCCGCAGGCAAGAGAAAGCATTATGGCGGCTCTATAGCTTCGGATGAGAACAAGGCCCACAAAAGCTAGCCCGCGCGCTCTCCAACTATTCAATCGCTCTGAAACGCAGATCCGTCTTACTTCCGCGACGGGCGACAGCGTAAGAGCCGCCGCCCGCGCGATCCAGAGCAATCTCCATCCGCGGCGGCCTTTTACCCGGGCAAGATCGTGGGCGGTGTGTCGCTGCCACTTCAAAGCCAATTCCGAAAAACTCTTGCGGGCAGGATGGTAGGCAATCATATTCTCGCAATAGTGGGTCTGATAGCCGCTTTTTAGAGCGCGCTGACCCCAATCACGGTCCTCGGCAATATCGATACCGCCAAATTCACCGACCGCGGCAAAGACCTTTGCGCGAACTGCCAAGTTGCCAGTCCCCGTGAAACCCTGCTTCGCTATGTATTCCTTCATTCGATAAGCGAACACACTTTCATAGGCTTCCAAAAGCGTTGGGCGGTCTGGATTTTCGCACCCGATCCGTACGTCTCCGCCAAGGATTGACTTGTCGGCATCGAGCGAGAATTCGTGCTCGATCTGATTCAGCCACCCGCCCCCCGCGACACAGTCAGCGTCGATGAATGCAAGGGTATCTCCAGTAGCGTTTGCCACGCCGAGATTACGGGCCGGACCGGGGCCGGGCACAGGCTGCGATAAAAGTCTGACATTTCGAAAGGCAGAGCAGACCTCTACCGGCATCTGTTTCGAGCCGTTGTCGACCACGATGATTTCGACCGATAGCCGCGGGTCAGCGCCGTTGGCCAAAGACGACAGGCACCTGCGGAGCATTTCCGGCTGGTTAAGATGCGGGATAATGACGCTTATCATTGACGTCCAACCTCCTACGGAACACGGTGCGGTAGGCAGTCAAATAGCGACGCGCCTCGTTTGCCCACTGGAATTCTCGTTCGGCGACGGCTCGTCCAACTGCTGACATCTCCGTACAGCGCTGGGGATCATCTACAAGCGCTAGAATTCCGTCCGCGAGTGCTTTTGGCGAGTGCTCTTCAATAACAAAGGCCGCTTCGGCAGCATCACGGGTTGCTTGCCGGAGATTGAACTGGACGATGGGGAGGCCCAGCATCATGTATTCGAATACCTTGTTCATCGATAGCTTGTCATTGAACTCATTCGGCGGATCGGGAATGATTCCAATGTTGAGGGCAGACAAGTGAGCCATCAGCGGCTGACCACTCTGGTAGCCACTGAAGCGTACGACCTCGCCGAGGTTTAGGTCGGTCGCGAGCTTTTTCAGCCTACCAAGTTCTGGACCATCGCCAATGATGAGCGCATGGACGTCGTCTCGTTTTCGCACGTGAACAATCTCGTCGACGGCTCGGATCATGGTTTCCACACCATCCTGCTCGCCCATGATGCCGAGGTAGCCGATCAGGTGCTTGCCAGGGACAACGAGCGATTGGTCAGCATCGGTACGTCTGAACCGAGATGCTTCCGGGTAGCTCTTGACGACGACAACCCGATCAGGAGCCATGCCACCGCGCGAAATGGCAATGTCACGGAAGGTTTCGTTTGTCGCAATACTGACGTCCGCCATCCTGAAAGTCTGCCTCTCAAAAAAGCAGAGCAACCGATGAAATATGTCCTTGCGCCCGAACTTGGTGACATAGAGCTCGGGGCTTAGATCGTGATGGTCGAATACAAAGCGTGTGCCGAATAGCAATTTATGGACCAAGGCCACGAGGAACATCAGATCTGGAGGGTTGCACGCTTGAATAGCGTCGATCGATTGACGTCGGCGAACGCGGAAGGAAAGATAAGTCTGGTGAAAAAGCGCAAGGCAGTACTCTTTGAAGTATCCCGCCGCACTGGTGGCCTCCCGGAGCGTATGCCGGTATATATGGACACCATCGAGGAATTCGTAGCTTTTCTCGTACCCTTTTCCCTTGGGGCAAATGACGGACACTTCGTAGCCGGTCTCAATCAATGCCTTGGCTTCTTGCCATACCCTACGATCAAAAGGGACCGGCAGATTCTCGACCAGGATCAGAATGTGATGGTTGCTAGGAATGGCAGCCTCCCGCGTGTTGAAAACACATCAAGGCTCGATGATACGGTCCCGCCGCCGCGCCGTTCTAGTTATCAAACCGGTTAAAAAGGATGGCTTTTGGTTGATCCTTGGTTCAACCATATGGGTATCTATGAATCGAAACAGTAATATATGTAAAGATGTTTTGAGATTTGCTTGTTTACACGAGTAGCAAAAGGGAATGACATCAGTGCTGCAGGCTTTTCCCGAGAAAAAAGATGGAAGTACATTGCTTCGTCCGATTTCTTCTGGCGATGTGCAGCAAGTCGCAGAGTTCCTCCACGCCGAATTGAATGGGCGACTTTCGCCATCGACCTGGGCATCGGCAATCCGACCATCGTGGCAGGCAACATCCCCCAATCACGGCTACATGCTGATCAGTGGAGAGCGAATAGTCGGTGTGCATCTCGCCTTTTATTCGGAGCGACGCGTCAGGGACCGTGCAGAGAGGTTTTGCAACCTGGGGGCTTGGTGTGTCCTGGATGGGTATCGAGCCCATGGGTTGCGCCTTCTAAAAGCACTCCTTGACCAAGATGGTTGCACGTTCACCGATTTCTCGCCCAGTGGCAATGTCGTTCCCCTCAATCGTCGGCTCAAATTCCAGCAAATCAATACGGCCGCGAGCCTGGTGATAAATCTTCCTCGCCCGAGCTGGGGAAGCGGCATTTCGATTGTTACGGATCAACGTCTGATCGAAAGTCATCTCGACCAACGCAACCTCGATATTTACAGGGACCATGCGCGCGCTCCCGCCGCACATCATCTGGCCGTGATAAAGGGCAATCGCTGCTGCTACGTTATGTTCCGCAAAGATACCCGCAAAAGGCTACGGGTGTTTGCGTCGATCCTGCACGTAGGGGACCGCGATCTTTTCGCTGAGACTGCTCAGCAGGTCTACAGTTTTCTGCTGACGCGATTTGGAGCCGTGGCGACATTTGTCGAAGAACGCTTTGCTGTCGCGAACCCAAGACTTTCCATCTCGCTTCGTTCGCCGCGCCCAAAGATGTTCCTGAGCGACCGAGTGTCTCCGGGCGAGGTCGACTACCTCTACAGCGAACTTACCTGTGTGCCCTGGTAGTAAGGAGTTTGAAATTCAATGCAGCCGCCGATCAAGATAAATATCTCCGATTTGCTTCGCAACGGGGCAGCGTTGTTCGGCGACTCTCCTGCGCTGACATACAAAAGCATTACCAATAGCTATATTGGACTATGGAAAAGCACGTGCGGTTTTGCTTCAGCCCTTGGTGCATTGGACAGCAGTCCGGGCGACCGAGTGGCGGTTTTCCTCGATAAACGGGTGGAAACGATAGTCTCGATATTCGGTGTGGCAGCGGCACGTTGCGTGACGGTACCAATTAACCCCATACTGAGAGCACAACAGGTCGCCTACATACTGGCGGACTGCGATGTCCGGGTGTTGGTCACATCAACAGATCGCTTGGCTCAACTCCAGGATCACCTCGCCGACATTCCATCGTTGAAACATGTCGTTCTTGTCGACTGGCCGGGATCGGAGATTGAGGATGATAGTCGGTTTCCGGCCATCCATTCGTGGGTCGAAGTGGTTCCAGTGGAAGCTGACGAACCTCCCTCGGCAGGCGTCGACTGTGATGTTGCGGCGATCCTCTACACCTCCGGAAGCACGGGAAAGCCAAAGGGGGTGGTGCTCAGTCATCGCAACATGATCGTTGGCGCTGAGAGCGTTAGTCACTATCTCGGAAACGGTCCGCATGACACGATCCTGTCGGTCCTGCCGCTGAGTTTCGACGCGGGCTTCAGCCAGTTGACGACGGCGTTCAATTCCGGTGCCCATGTCGTACTTATGAACTACCTTCTGCCGCTTGACGTTGTGCGACTGTGCGAGAAGCACAAGGTGACCGGGATTACCGGCGTTCCACCTTTTTGGATTCAGGTCGCGGGCCTCAACTGGCCATCCGAAGTCGGCGCGCGAATGCGCTACTTTGCGAATACCGGCGGGAGGATGCCCAAGTCGACACTTGACCGACTGCGTTCTTCCTTTCCCGATGCACTTCCATATCTGATGTATGGACTAACGGAGGCTTTCCGATCCACCTATCTCGATCCATCTGAAATCGATCGTCGGCCGGACTCGATTGGAAAGGCGATTCCCAACGCAGAAGTCCTGGTTGTGCGGCCGGACGGGACACTCTGTGGTCCCGACGAACCCGGGGAGTTGGTCCACCGAGGTCCGCTTGTAGCGCTGGGCTATTGGAACGATCCCGCTCGCACTAGCGAGCGCTTTCGGCCGTGGCCAGGAACCGGCGCCACGTGGCGGCAACCAGAATTGGCTGTGTTTTCCGGAGACACGGTGGTCAGGGACGAAGACGGGTTCCTGTATTTCGTCGGCCGGCGCGACGAAATGATCAAGACGTCTGGGTATCGAGTCAGCCCAACCGAGATCGAGGAAGTGGCCTATGCCACGGGTCTGGCGCGCGACGCCGTTGCCATGGGAATAGATGACAAATCTCTCGGGCAGCGAATCGTCCTTATTGCGAGTCCGGTTGCCGAAACGCTGGACGTTGGCGCATTGCTGACAGCATTCAGACATCGATTGCCGCAATACATGGTGCCGTCAAAGGTAATCGAGATGGCGTCAATTCCCACCAACGCAAACGGCAAGTTCGACCGCGTACTCTTGAGGGAGCAATTAGGGCAGTGAGCGCACATCCTTCCATAGACATGTTCGACGTTGCTGAAGACTGCTTGGCTGTCGGCGGAGTCCGCCTGGACCGTCTCGCCGACCGTGTTGGAACGACACCCTTCTTCGCCTACGACCGTCGATTAATAACTGCGAGAGTGGCCTATATCCGCTCGGTTCTGCCGAAGGACGTCAAGCTCAGCTATGCCATCAAGGCGAACCCGATGCCGGCAGTAGTCCAGCACCTAGCGGGCCTTGTAGATTCATTGGATGTCGCTTCCGCTTTCGAAATGAAAACCGCACTGGATACGGTGGTACCTTCCTCCAGCATCAGTTTTGCCGGACCCGGCAAGACATCGACTGAGTTGGCGCAGGCTGTCGCTGCTGGCGTGACGATCGAGATGGAATCGGAGTCAGAGGCTTTGCGCATTATCGAAGCTGGCAATCGACTTGGTATTCGACCAAGGGTCGCCTTGCGAGTAAACCCGAATTTTCAGGTCAAGGGCTCGGGAATGAAGATGGGTGGCGGACCGCAGCAATTCGGCGTTGATGCCGAAGAGGTGCCGTCGCTGCTTGAAAAGCTGGCAAGCGCAGACCTGGATTTCCTCGGATTTCACGTATTCGCGGGCTCACAAAATCTCCACTCGGATATTCTCTGCGAAGCTCTGTCTCGGAACGTCGAACTGCTGCTGGATCTTTCGGGAAAGTATGGTCACTCCGTTCGCTACCTAAATCTCGGTGGAGGGTTCGGGATCCCGTACTTTGAAAAGGACTGTTCTCTCGATCTCGTTCCCGTAGGGACAAGGCTTGCTGAGCTGGTTGAAAACAAAATCCGCCCTGTATTGCTCGGTGCCAAAATTGTCATCGAGCTCGGCCGATACCTTGTCGGCGAGGCTGGGGTCTATGTCACAAGAGTGGTTGACCGCAAGGTTTCCCGAGGGCGGGTCTATCTAGTCGTTGACGGGGGGCTGCATCATCAACTGGCTGCATCAGGAAATTTTGGGCAGGTAATTCGTAGGAACTATCCCATCGTCATCGGCAACAAAATGAACAGTATCGAGCGGGAGGTCGTTTCGGTTGTCGGGTGCCTTTGCACCCCGCTGGATCTACTCGGGGACAATGTCTCTTTGCCGCCCGCAGACATAGGGGATCTCGTCGTTGTCTTCCAAGCCGGCGCTTATGGCTTGACGGCAAGTCCGACCGCATTTCTGGGGCATCCCATGCCGCCGGAGGTGCTCATTTGATCCGTCGTGAACAGCATTCGCAATCACTGGAGGCATCATGAATTCGTCAACACTCGAGTCCGTAAAGGATGTTATCGCCGAAACCCTCGAAATCGAGGACAGGGGCCGCATCGCCGACCCATCAACCCCATTGTTTGGAAATCTGCCGGAACTTGATTCATTCGCAGTGCTCAGCTTGGCGGCCGCTCTTGAAGCTCGGTTTGGGATTAAGATCGACGACGACGATTTTAGCGCTGAACTCTTCGAATCGGTTGGGTCGATTGCTTCATTCGTCGATCTGCATCGGCCAAAGGCCGACGTCGCCGTCGCCTAATGCGTTCCGAACGCGCGGAGGGTTTCGATGAGGCGCGAGCGACTGGGCAAACCGAACTGCGGGAGGCAGACATGAAATCGTTGGCGGACAATGTCCTCTACCCCTTTGGCCCTATTGCAGCCGCGAGCGTCGCCGTCGTCATCGTAACGTTCAACAGTGCCGATGCCTTGCCGGCGCTCCTGGATTCTCTTGTCGACGGCCTAGAGGGCGTGGATCGGTTTGAAGTCATTGTCGTCGATAACGATTCCAAAGACGGATCCGCAGAGATTGCTCAGCAGCATCCCCTGCGCCCAACAGTTATCCAAACGGGTCGAAACGCAGGCTACGCGGCGGCGATCAATATTGCTTCCCGCAAAGCAAACGTTGGTGCTCATCTTCTTATCTTAAACCCTGACCTTCGGCTCTATCCAGGCGCAGTCAAGCCGCTGGTCGAGGAGGTGGCAACATCGAAAGCGGGAGTGGTCGTTCCGCTGAATTATAAGGAGGATGGATCCATCGATCCCACTTTGAGACGCGAGCCCTCGATCATCACAGCTTGGGCGGATTCAATTTTAGGCGGCAAGCTGGCTGCACGCCTGGGGCTTGGCGAGATCGTTGGCGAGGTTGGCCAGTATGATCGCCGCCGTTCTGTCCAATGGGCGACAGGATCAGCGCTGCTAGTATCGTCAGAGGTCCGCAAAATTGTCGGCGCGTGGGACGAATCGTTTTTTCTCTACAGCGAAGAGGTGGATTACCAACGAAGAATCCGCGAGGCGGGATATGATATTGTCTATGAGCCAAGATCGAAGGTGGTGCATGCATGTGGGGGAAGCGGCACGGGACCCAGACTGTTCGCGTTGCTGACGGCCAACAGAATTCGTTACTACCGCCGTCACCACGGGGCACTGCGAACATCAGTTTTCAAACTGGGGGTGGCCATTGGACACGCGGCGCGGTCGTGGCGGGGAGCGTCGCATCGTGCAGCGTTGGTAAGCGCATTGGTTCCGATCCGGTCAGTTGCTGCATTTTTGGAAAGCACGCGGGGCTAGGATGGCGAGAGTTGGTGAGTACCGCATCGTTAATTTCCACGGGATTGGAACGCCGATGCGCGAGCTTGAGCCGGGCGAAGCCGACTATTGGATAAGTCGGGATCGCTTCGTGACGATTCTTGATCGGATTGCTTCTCATCCCGCACGCGAAAGAATATTGATCACGTTCGATGATGGAAATGCCTCTGATCTCGAGATTGCGGCACCCGAACTCCGCCAACGCGGCCTTTACGCGGAGTTCTTTGTCTTGACCGGCCGTATTGGGAAGGAGGGTTCTCTTTCCGCTGACGATATTCGTACGCTTTTTGCTTTGGACATGCGCATAGGCAGCCACGGCGTTGGCCATCGCGACTGGACGCGATTGACGACCAACGATCTAGTTCATGAACTGGAATCGTCAAAAGCTCACCTGGAACAAATATGTGGTTGCCCAGTCAATGCGGCTTCAATGCCGTTTGGCTGGTATAATAGCGCTGTTCTGCAGCAGATACGAAGTGCGGGATACAGGGCAGCGTACTCAAGCGGAGGAGGGAGCGCAAAAGTTGACGGGTTTCTCAAGCCTAGAAACTCGATCCGATCAGAGACCGCCGACCGTTGGCTGGACGATGTTCTGTCGGGACAGATCCCTTTCTGGAGAAAGATTCGTAGCGCAGCGCGGACGAAGCTTCGGGTGTAGGTATCGGCCCATCAGGGTTTGGAAAAGTCTTCGCCGAAGAGCGTTGATAGGGAGGGATAGACTGAGATGGCAAAGTTGCTCCTGGTGGCACCCACATGCAACGGTGAAGATGTTGGCGAGGCGTGGGTCGCATTTCAGTGGGCTCGGCGGCTCGGAGAACGCCACGATGTTACGTTGCTGACCTATCACAAGAAAGGCGCGACACCTGCCGCTCGGCAACTTAGCAACGTTGAGATCGTGGAATGGAGTGAGCCCCCGGTCCTTGGTCGGGCGGAGCGATTGAACAGCATCATGAAGCCTGGCTACATTCCGTTTTATTACCGTGCGCGACGTTGGATACGGCAAGCACTTACCGCTGGCATGAGGTTTGACATTGTGCATCAGCCCGTCCCAGTCGCGATGCGGTACCCATCGCCAGCGGCAAGTCTCGGTTTGCCGCTCGTCATCGGTCCAGTTGGAGGCGGCCTCAATACTCCTCCCGGGTTTGCAGGGGAGGATGCTTCCTCCCCTTGGTACACTCGGTTACGAAATTTGGATCGCCACCGTCTTCGTTGGGACCCACTTCTACGACGAACCTATGGAAGTGCCGACTGCGTCCTGGGTATAGCGGGATACGTTGAAGAACACTTGTCGGCAGTTCCAGTAAGACGATTCGAAGTCATGAGTGAGACCGGTATCGATGTGATGCCTCCGCCTCTGACGAGATCGGCTAACGCGGGTCCGCTGAAGCTCCTGTACGCGGGACGACTAATCCGGACGAAGGGCGCGCGGGATATCATCAAAGCAATGGCGCTATTGCGTGATCTACCTATCGAGCTTGCCATCGTCGGAGATGGTCCTGACCGTGGCGCATGTGAAGCGTTGATTGCGTCTCTTGGTCTTTCCGATCGGATTTCCCTCTACGGATGGCGCCCAAAAGACGAGCTTCCCGGATTCTACCGACAAGCGGACGTGTTTGTTTTTCCGAGCTACCGCGAACCGGGTGGAAACGTTGCACTCGAAGCAATGAGTTTCTCACTGCCGCTTGTCGTCGTTGATCGCGGCGGACCCGGTAGTGCGACGTCAGATCTCTGTGCAATCAAGCTTGGAATTTCCACGCCGGACGCGCTGGCCGCCGACATTGCCGGCGCCATACGAATGCTTTCTGTGGACCCAGACTTGCGCGCGCGTATGGGCGCTGCGTCGTACGCACATGCGAGGCAAACTGCTTTATGGTCCGCCAAACTCGACCGCATGGACGCAATTTATGCCGATCTCATGAACAAGCATTGAGTAAGAGGTGCATAGCAATGCGCGGGCTGAAGACACGGCGAACTGGTCGAAATTAACTCGTATTAGTCAATTTGGACGACGCAAATATCAGAAGTACTAGTCGCGCCTGGAGGCGATTGTGTCTACTATTTCGGGAGAGGTCGTTGATTGATTTTCAACGCTGTTGAGCGTGAGTGAGTCCGGGCAGAAGATGATTAGCAACAACCAAAGGCCCCGCTCAAGACTGACAACTCTACGCACCACGGCAATTGATCAAAGCGCGCTGCATCCAGTCAATCGCGTCGCCACGACCCGGAAATCAACCTCCGCTAAAGCAGACCAAACGCGATTGGGTTGGCCGGTCAAGGTATTCCTTGTGGGCCTACTGATACCATGGGTACTTCCAATCGGGCCGCTCAATCTTTCTGTCTATCGGATCATCCTCCTCATCGCGCTCGTGCCGTGCATCATCAAGTGGTCGCAGGGGAAAGCGGGAAAAAAAAGAGTGGCCGATTTTGGCCTGATGGCTTTTTGCTTGTGGGCAGCGATTTCTTTCGTCGTCGTGCAGGGGATCGACAAGTCCATTGAGCCCTCGGGCAGCCTTTTCATGGAAACGATCGGTTCGTACTACTTGGCGCGGGTTTGCATTCGCAATGCTGACGACTTCCGCAATATGGTGGTGTTTGTCGCCAAACTCATCATAGGCCTCTTGCCATTCACCGTTTATGAATGGGTGACGGGGACTAACTTGCTGCTTCTTGCTTTTGGAACAGTATTCCGAACCGAGGCGATAACATGGATGGCGCCCCGGATGGGCTTTTCGCGCGTCCAGGGACCATTCAACCATTCGATACTGTTCGGTACTTTCTGTGGAAGCATGCTAGCGTTGACATGCCTAACGACGAACGGAAAGGTGTCGGGTATTTCGCGCGCCGTGTTGACAGGTTTGGTGGGATTCTCCGCGTTCCTGTCGATGTCTTCCGCACCGCTCGCAGGGGTGGTTGTCCAGATTGCTTTAATGCTGTGGAACAAGGTTCTTGGCGGCTTCACTGCTCGCTGGAAGCTGCTTTGGGCCGTCGCATTTGTTGGTTATCTCATAGTTGAGCTTGGTTCAAATCAGACGCCGGCGCAGTTCTATATTTCGCATTTCACGTTTGATCAGCAGACGGGATGGTACCGGCTTTGGATCTGGGAATACGGGTCTGCATCGGTTGCCAATCATCCAATTTTTGGAATTGGGCTGGGGGATTGGGCGCGGCCACTATGGATGCCAGGAGACAGCGTTGACAACTTTTGGCTTTTGATGGCTATGCGGCATGGCCTGCCAGGCTTCCTGTTTATGGTGCTGTCCCTGCTTTCTATCTGGCTCTCTGTCGCAAGGAAAACCGATATCGATCCTGATAATGATCTTTGCAGGACGTCCTATCTCATCTGCATGGTCGCGTTTGTTTTCGTTGGCTCAACCGTACATTTCTGGGTGGCCGCATACGCCTGGTTTTTCTTCCTCGTCGGCTCAGGTGTGTGGATTCTCGATTGCCACCGCCAGCGACAAGAACTTCCTAATCAATGTCCTCAGGCCGCGGGCCGGCTATCGACTTGTGGAGAGCCAAGAATCGGCAATGAGGCAGTAGTTCGCCGGGGGCCTTTATTTGACTTGGCGCCAAATAACGGGCTCCCGCGTTGTCGGTCGAGAGGCGGCGGCTATCACTGATGGCGAACGCGGCCGCCACACGGGATCATGGCTGACAGAGGGCCACGACACTCTCGAAATTGATGGTTGAACGCGGTCACGCGGATTTGTGGCACGTGGAGGTAAGGACCTACCTCGAGGGGTGTGGATTCGTCGCGCTGCAGGTCTGGATGGGGGTGATGCGGATCGACATGCGAGTCCGTTTTCCGAGTCTAGGCCGTTCTGACGCTCATCCCGTTGAATAGCCTCATGCGCGTCCACAGCACGAATTTCGAAAGCCCTATGCGAACCACTCGAGCTGGCGTTGCGATGGACGCCGCAGAGATCATGCCCCGCTCTTTTCGGCGGTCCCCGATCTCCAGGCACCGACGATCTGCATCACTTTCCTTGAAGCTCGTTTCGGATGTCGGATTGCTTCCTTGGCCGGCCGTAGCATATCTTTGTAGTTCCCGTATTTGTTTATTGGAACCTCCGATACTTCTTTCCACAGTGCTTCGATGGCCTGGAAATATATGTCGCCTTTGCGTCGCACGTCCGGCGGAAGGGACAGCATGTCCACATAGTTTGCTCTCGATATCATGGGGTGAATTTCGAGTTGCTTTGGCTTTACGTACGAATCGCAAAATCCCCACGAACTCATCCGCAATTCAAGATAGGCGAGGTCAAGAATGAAAAAGGCGTCAAAATGGGCAAGGGGAGCAAGCCACTTATCAACCGCGGTTGCCACCTCGGCGGTCCGTGACAACTTCAACCTTGCCACCAGACCCCTGGCGTCAATGACTGTGTCAGGTTTGGCATTTAGCCAGAGGAAGCCTCGGCCCACTTCTCCTCCCAGACCGCCTACAAAGGGTCGTCCCTCGAGCGGCCTGACACTGGGATGCATCTTGACGTTGTTGCCACCAACGCAATGACCAGCCCTGAACCGCCAGAGATCCGCCTCCCCTTCGGTTGCCTCGCGATACGGCAACACTTGATGCCGCAAACTGAACTGGCGCGCCAAGCGCTTAGCACAGGCGACGTCCAGATCTGCTGTCGGCGCCGCCACGGTCACAAAGGTCAGGTTCGCAAGCATGTGCCTGGAACATGCCAGCAAAAGGCGCGAGTCATTGCCTGCAGTCAGTGCCACACTCGTACTTCCACTACTTGCTAGGATCTCTATTGTCTTAGAAATGCGGTCGCAGATTCTGGCGCAGGTTGACGCTGGATTGGGCGAGACCTCGATCGTGGCGACCGGCCAATGGCGCCTTGCTGTCCAGCTATCTAAATCCAGGTAGTGATTGCAAAGAAGACGATCGATACGCTCGTGTGCTGTGAGGCCAGCCGTGAACCAACCCGCATCCTCTACATCGAGGGTTTTGTAAAGTTCTCCTCTAAAACGCTTCCTGTATTCGACGGCGTCGAGCAGTACAGAAGCGGTCGCGCCGGCAACTCTTGCCTCTGGATCATACACCACAGAGAGTGTGCCGTTGGCATCAAGGTAGATGCGTCTCGATCCGAGAGCGCTGAGGACAAACAAAAAGCTCCCGGCCAATCGATAGATTTTTTCCTCAACAAAATCATCGAGGTCTTGGATGTCATCCAGCCTACAATCGACACTGTACTGCTTGTCGACAATAACGCCTCGATCAAGGTCGATGGGAATACCAAGAAGCAAGCCGATGGATTGGTTGTCGGCATCCACCACCGGCACAACAGTCGTTGCGGGAGCCAAGTTCAGAAAGAGTGTGCCGAGTTGGCGTTGCTGCCAGCCGTGCGGGCACGGCTTGGCGACAGTCGAAATGACGAACTGGCCATCAAAGTTATCTGGTCCTGGCAAGAACATGTCTTTTTCCTCGGAGAAGAGACCCAATTAATGCGGATCCAGCCGCATTCCTGGGCGAGCGTTCAAAGTTTACCCGATAGTGTTGATGAACGTAAACGCATGCGGGTTCATCTATTTGGATGAAATCGCGAGTAGGCAGAGGACTATACCTCTAAGAGGCTGCCCTCGCGTGTTTTAGAAGCGTGACGCCAACAGGACAGCTATATCCGGGATGAGCCCGCATCTGGCCGCAATCAGATGACCTTGGAGCACGTTCGTTGAACACGGAATTCGAATTTTGGTAACAGGCGTTGTTTGCCGGGATCGCTCCTCCGAGCAACGAGTATCGATATCGCGTGCTCCAAGCCGTGCTCTTGTGATTTCTGCAGTCGGTTTGTCAGGCCCGTTCGGGAGCGTTGCGGTTTGGCAATGCGATTTCGACTACGAGTGACTAGATCGCCTACTCGCGGCAGGGCGCCCCTAGTTGGCGGGCGGAACGGTCGTGCCGTCGTCCCACAGGTTGTTTTGCCAGAGGCTGCCTTCAGCCTTGGAATCGAACGAGGTGACTGGTCCATATATGCCGCACTTGCCCATGCCGCGCCGGAAAATGTTATCGGTGAATACGATGTGATGCGCGTTCGGGTAAGGCTTTCCGGTGGTGGAGCCGCCATAAACGCAATAGGAGCTGGCAGCATTGCCCGTGCGTCCCTCGCGGGATTCGATAAGGTTGTCGATGAAGGTATTGTTGTTTACCGTGCCGAAGTCGCCGTAGCCGGAGATTGCGGCAGAGCAGCCCGATCCTTCGCCACCACTGGGGTTGGGGTAAGCGATGGCGTCACAGGAAATAGTGTTGTGCACGAACGTGCCATGTGAGTCCTGCCGGATGCCGGACTCATGATCGATGCCGCGCTTGTCACCGTACTGGCCGTGTATATAGGAGTCACGGATCTCGCAGCTGGTGTTGCAGTTCACCGAACGAGAGCCACCTGACACCTCGACGCGGAGGAGTTTGAACCTGGCCTCACCAACCACTGTTGCTGTGGAGTTGGGCCCACGAACTTCGGAGTCTGTCAGGCTGTAGGAGCCATTCAGATAGCAACAGTCCGAGTACACCGTGCCGTTGATGATGGAGTTTGTGATGGCGATGTTAGGGCCGAGGAGTCGGAGTTGGTCGCAGGTGATTATCTTGCGGTCGATCGTCACGTCTGCCGCGGTAATAGTGCAGGATCCGGTATAGGGAGTAAGGCTCGACTTGAGCTCGTCAGGGACACCCGTGTTGGTCTCGTTCGGGAAGCTACGTTCGAGAACCACGATGCCGCCCGTCGCTGAAGGCCCAGAGGTCGGGGTAGGAATGTTGTCTGCCAACTGTCCCTGTGACACGGGTATGCGGCCAGTGGGCGTCAGTCTGCCGACGTCGAGGGGCAAATCGGGGAGTGCGTCCCGATCCAGTCGCAAGAAGTCCATCTGTGTCGCGTTGACGTCAGCGATAACGACCGGATCAGTATTGTTGTGTACGACGGCCTGTCCATAGTGTGTTGTTGCGTCACCGCTAGCTTTGAGCTCGGTAAACGCTGGCCAGTTGGTGAACTGTGGCCCGAAAAAAGTTAGCGTCGCAGCGTTGCCCGACCATGAGCCTCTCGACCACGGCGGTCCGTAGGGTCCCGCGCGATTAATGTAGTTGCCTTCGAACCCGTCGTGGTCCAAAGAACCGGGCGTGCACCTGGCCCCGCCGTCATCGCATACAGAGAGCCAGTTTCCGTCAAGGATAGCTCCGGAGCTGCCATAGTTGCTTGGCCCAGGATGAAAACTGATTGTAGCATTCCCGCCTGACGGGACTGCATCGGCGTTCGTGGCGAATATCAATGCCGACACTATGAAAGCTGCAAGTTTCTTCATCGGCCTCTCCGTCGCGACCGCCTGCAAGATCGTCACGCTCCCGCTCGGCTTGGTCGCCAGGAGCTGAAATGCATAGCCCTCTTGACCATTGGCGGTACGAGGAGCCTGATATTCGGCGGATTATCCAAGAAACTTGCGACAAGAAACTTTCTCGCAGTGGATTTTTTCCCAAGCTTTAGGAAGTATCTACTTGCCCCGATCATCAGCAGTGATCGTTGAACCTTCAATTTTTTAAGGATGGTTCTGTTCTTCCTTAGTATGCGTAGGTATCCAATCAGCTCTCTGCGATCATTCATGGATATGCTGTCAGCTGAGATAAAGCCAAGTACGACCGGTTCAATGTCCTCGTAAATGGTTGTGTGCTGAGCCAGCCGAATTGCGAATTCCCAATCCTCATTGGCACTCGCGCACTCATCAAACCACTCCGTTCCGGGGAAGCAACCCTTACGGAACAGCGCGTTTTGGACGCTGATCCGGTTCTCCGTCAAAAGTCGGACCAGCTGGTTCTCATCAGTCCGAAGCGGTCTTTGTGGTGGTGGCGCCTGCAACATGCGAGTGGGGCTATAGTAAACAATTTTTGCTCCCGTCACGACCCGGACGTGCTCGGGTTGTGACGTGAGAAGTTGGAGCTGTCGTTCGAGTTTGTTTGGCAGCCAAATATCGTCGCTGTCTTGAAAGGCTATGTAATCACCTGTGGCATGAGTAAGGCCCGTATTGCGCGCAGCACCTGCACCGCCGTTTTGTGTTCGCCTTACGTACCTGACGCGAGTATCCCCTACTCCCAGCACCAGGCTCTCAATATCCTCGGACGAGGCATCATCAACGACTATCAACTCCAGGTCCTTGTGTGATTGGGTAAGGACACTATTCATCGCAGCGACTAAACTGTGACTTCTATTGTAGGTTGGAAGTATCACCGAGACAATGTTTGGCATAAAGGCTCCTGTGCGCAAGTCGGCATTCGCAACCATCGTAATCTTCTTTGGCCGGCAATGTAATTTGCCCAATAGGTGGTAGCCGTTCTGTCCTTCCAAAGAAATAGGGCCGAAATCGCACGTCCGGAACTCGGCAGGCCCCGCAACGAAGATGGGGCCCGGCAAGGGGCAAACTGACGGCGTACGCATGGACCACGCTCGCTCCAACCCCGAGAGATGTATCGAGATGTGCGATGGAAGGCAGGCCGACTGGATATTGGGGACTACGGTCGAGCTTCGTACCAGCGGCAGAGGCTCAATGCCGAGGTGTTCGAAGGCTTCCGAGGATACGGCAGCCGCTAGCCGACGTCCACTCCATATCGTGCTGCAGTCACGCTCACGAGGCAGGGATCATGGGTCTCCGTTGACGACAACACCTGTCGCTTGTGATTTTCGACCCCGGTCATCAAACATCAAAAGGCTGGAGGCCATTCACCGGATCGTGCTGCTGATAGAATTGTCTTTTGCAGGTTTCGATTCCGACGCTTTTGGAAAGGGTTGTGATTGGCGATTTCCACCGACGCTGCCAAGCCAGCTGCCCGGACTGCTTCGCTGATCCGAGCTGCGGGTGAGGCACTGAGAACGGCCTTGTACACATCCAATTGAAAATCGACAGCTCGGTGTAATGCAAAACGCTTACTCACGAATTCTCTGCCAAATTGACCAAGTTCATTGCGTCGGTCTGGGTTGTGAATAAGGGGCGCGATTTGTCCCACCAATCGACTCGGGCCAGACGCACTATCCGCCAGTCCGTAGAAGCCTTGTCTCAAGAAGAGCTCGCAGCTAGTCTGGTCGAACAGTTCAGAGAAAGCTTGCTCACCTTGAACGATGAGCGGGCGCCCGATTGCCAACGCTCGCAGCGCTGAACTTCCCATGGCAATTACAAGATCGGCTGCCGCATATGCGCTACGCGGATCGGGGTCAGCGCCAATTAGCGCAACCACTTCTCGCCCGTGGCGCCCATTTACGTCATCCGCACGACATTGTAGCGCACCACGGGCCGGGCCATCTCCGACCAGAATAAGTTTCACAGGGTGTGAGCTTGCAAGCTGGTCCACAGCGTCAATGCCTCTGACTAGTGCATCCAACTTAAGATCGAGTGCCAGACGTGAGACGCTTACGATCAAGAACTCTTCGTTCCCTACGCCGTGCGCGGACCGAAACTCTCTTCCACTGATTTGCGGATTGTCACGTTCCACGTCGATTGGCGGCTCGAGCACCCAGACCTTTGCCCGGTGACGCTTACGCGCTTCTTCGCCGAGGTCTGCCGTTCCCATTATCAACGGAACCGATGCCGGAATGTGTGGCATGACCTGCATGCTCAAGACCGTGCAGAGAAGCGGAACACGCAAAGCCAAAGCTGCGCCAAAATAGGAATCGAGACACGGCGGCCATTCGTAAGCATGGATGAGATCAAGACGCTCTCTCCGGGATATTGCCGCAATTTGCGCAATTCGCGACGGCGCAGGTCGGTATTTAAGGTCGTGAGCTGGCAGGAAGCGAAGCCCCCTTTCCTCTATGTAATCAACGAGAGGGCCGGGAACGCCATAAACGATGACCTCGTGGCCCCGTTCGGCAACTCCAGCAGCAAGATCAATTGCATTTATCTGGCTGCCGCCGAGCGTCAAATCGTGCGGATATACAAGTATACGCAATACATCCCTCCATTAGGGCACTTTCGACAGATTTTTTTGGTCACTTATTTGAGCAGTATAATTTCTGCGTGCCAAAGTAACATCAATACCAACTTTCGATAATTATTTTCGGAAAATATGTATTTAAATTACAGCAACATGGTCCTGCGAGATGTGTTTCATCTACGACTTTCGGTTATACTAAATACCGATTTTTGCTCGCTTTACCGCGGGAACGCAAAGTTGTCTTTTTGTACAGGCCGACCAGTGACGCAACGGCAAAGGCATTTTCCGGCTCACTGATGCTCCTACGTTTATGTTTTGTCTAATAGGGGACCTTAACGACATGATCGCACCGAGCGTTACCTTGGGTGACGGCGTCGTTATTCATCATCCGGATCTCGTCAATTTGTATGGCTGCTCGATCGGACGCGGTTCACGCATCGGAACCTTCGTCGAGATCCAGAAGAATGCAACAATCGCGGAGAACTGCAAAATCTCCAGCCACTCCTTCATTTGCGAAGGCGTGACCATCGAGGACGGGGTCTTCGTTGGTCACGGCGTGATGTTCACCAACGATCTGCATCCACGCGCAGTGAACGTCGATGGTTCCCTCCAATCCGATGCGGACTGGTCGGTGGTGCCGACGCTTGTCAAGCGTTACGCCTCGATCGGTAGCAACGCGACTATCGTTGCCGGCATAACAATTGGTGAGGGTGCGCAGATCGGCGCAGGCGCCGTCGTTACCAAGGATGTGCCTGCCTACGCAATTGTTGCTGGAGTGCCAGCGAAAATCATCGGTCGCGCAAAAGATGCGCCAGTCGAAGTCATTTCATCCGGGAGAGCAAGATGATTGGGGTTGCCGTTGTCGGTTACGGGTATTGGGGACCGAACCTGGTTCGAAATCTTGCAGAGACACCCGGCGCGAAGCTTATCTGGGTGTGCGATCTCAAAAAAGATCGCCTCGCCGGCGTCCAGCTGCGCTACCCAACGGTCCAGATCACAGAGGATTTCGACGAGGTGTTGCGCGACCCCCGGGTTGACGCGATCGCGATCGCGACACCCGTTTCGGCCCATTATATGCTGGCGATGAAAGCTTTGATGGCCGGCAAGCACGTGTTTGTCGAAAAACCCATGGCATCCAATTCCGAAGAAGCGCGCAGGATGGTGGATGAAGCTGCGCGTCGCCGGTTAATTCTTGCGGTAGACCACACCTTTATTCATACGGGTGCAGTTCGCAAGATGCGTGAAATCATCGAGAACGGTCTCGGAGACATTTATTACTATGACTCGGTACGCGTGAATCTCGGCCTTTTCCAGCATGATGTCAGCGTCATCTGGGACCTCGCTGTTCACGACCTGTCGATCATGGACTACGTCCTGCCTGAAAAACCGGTGGCGGTCTCAGCGACGGGAATGGGACATGTTGCAGGCGAGCCTGAGAACATTGCCTACCTGACGCTCTTCTTCGAGAGCAAGCTAATCGCGCATATCCATGTCAACTGGTTGGCGCCGGTCAAAGTGCGTCGCACGCTGATCGGGGGCAGTAGCAAGATGATCGTCTATGACGACCTGGAGCCGAGCGAGAAGATCAAGGTCTACGACAAGGGCATCACTCTCAACGGTAACCCGCAGACTGATGGTGAAAAGGTCTATGACATGCGCGTCGGATATCGGACCGGCGACATGTATGCGCCCCAACTCGATATGACAGAGGCGCTCGGCCGTGAACTCAAGCAGTTTGTGGACTGCGTTGTCACCAACACCCAACCAATCGCGGATGGCCACGCAGGACTTCGGGTTGTCCGCATCCTCGAGGCCGCCACACAGTCGCTCGCTCAACGTGGGCGCGTTATCGAGCTCGAACAGGCGAGGCTAATTGCATGATTCCGCTTCTCGATCTACAGGCCCAGTACGCATCGATCAAGGATGAGGTTGAACCCGCCGTGCTGCGTGTTCTCGCATCGGGTCACTACGTTCTCGGCGTGGAAGTCGCTCGTTTCGAAGAGGAATTCGCGACCTATTGCGATGCCAGTCATGCCATCGCTGTGAACACCGGTACAAGCGCATTGCATCTCGCGCTGCTAGCCGCTGACGTTGGTTCAGGAGACGAAGTCATCACCGTCGCCTTCACATTCGTCGCGACGGCGTCCGCAGTCTGCTACACCGGCGCTCGTCCGGTCTTTGTAGACGTCGATCCAGTCACACTCACCATGGACCCGGCCAAGCTGGAAGCCGCGATTACCTCGAGAACGAAAGCTATCATGCCTGTCCATCTTTATGGACAGATGGCCGACATGGACGCAATCAAGGAGATTGCTGACAGATACGGAATTCCTGTCATTGAGGACGCGTGCCAGGCTCACGGCGCCGAATACAAGGGACGGCGCGCCGGAAGCATCGGTGCCGCGGGCTGCTTCAGTTTTTACCCAGGCAAGAACCTCGGGGCCTGTGGCGAAGGGGGCATCGTCGTCACCAACAACGACGAGCATGCCAGGAAAATCAGAATGTTGAGGGACTGGGGCCAGGAACAGCGATATCATCACGCCCTTAAGGGCTTCAATTATCGCATGGATGAAATACAGGGAGCGATACTTCGCATTAAGCTCCGCCATCTCGAGGCATGGACAGAAGCACGCCGTGTGCGCGCCGAGCATTACTCCGCTCTTCTGGCCCAATCGCGGTCGGTGCGGACCCCAATTGCGGCAATCGACCGTCGTCACGTGTACCACGTTTACGCCGTACGCACCGGTGATCGCGAGCACCTTCAACAAACACTCCGGTCAGAGGGCATCCATTCGGGCCTTCACTATCCGATCCCGGTGCACCTGCAGAAAGCCCATCTGGACCTTGGGTATCAGCCGGGAGACCTTCCCGTATCGGAAGCTGCAGCCCGCGAAGTCCTTTCGTTGCCAATCTACCCGGAGCTGACATTGAAGCAGGTCGAACGAATTGCTGCCGTCGTGGAGCAGGATGCCTATGTCAGTTGATTCCATCACCGGTGCGCGCCTTGTCCTTGCCGTTCACGGCCGTCAGAAAACGGCATCGGATCCCGACTATGTCGTCCAATTGGCCGAGGAACTGAAGGAGTCCTATGGTAGGGCAGGGCTTGTGGAGCTCTACGCGCGCTTTGCCACTGGTGACGGTTTTGTTGACAGTTTCATGCGCAGGGCAATCTGGAAGAGCCTTGCGCGCGAATGCGGCAGCGGTTTGCAAGTCGGAAGTGGTGCCGGTTTCAAGCATCCCGAAACCTTCGAAATTGGTGACGGCGTGTTTATTGGCGCACAGGCCTACATCCAGGGACGCTTTGACGGCACTTGCCGGATCGGCAACAACGTCTGGATCGGGCCCCAAGCCTACTTCGATGCGCGTGATCTCGTCCTTGAAGATCACGTCGGATGGGGACCCGGCGCGAAGGTACTCGGCTCAAGCCATACGGCGACACCGGTCGACATGCCGATCATTCGGACCGATCTCGAGATAAAGCCGGTCCGTGTCGGCGCATGGGCAGACATCGGCACGAATGCGACCATTCTTCCCGGCGTGACCATCGGCAAGGGTGCGATTGTTGGCGCGGGCGCGGTCGTTGTCGATGATGTCGCTCCCTTTTCTGTGGTTGCCGGTGTTCCCGCGAAATTTCTCCGCTGGCGAGCGGAACAGGATTCGAGCGAAACAAATTCGGAGTGTTGAGTATGAAAGACAAGAGAATACTGATCACCGGCGGCGCGGGTCTTATCGGCTCGCACATTGCAGATCTCGTCGCTCGCGAGGAGCCGCGGGAAATCCTGATCCTGGACAATTTCGTTCGCGGCCGGCGTGAAAATCTCGCTGATGCCATCGCGATGGCTCCTGTAACCATAGTCGAGGGTGACATCAGGGACCGGGCGCTTCTCAAAGAGGTCAGCCAGGGCATCGACGTTGTCTTTCACCAGGCAGCGATCCGGATTACGCAGTGCGCGGAGGAGCCCAGGCTAGCATTCGACGTCCTTGCAGGCGGGACATTTGACGTGCTCGAGGCAGCGGTGCAGGCAAGCGTTTCGAAAGTCGTCGCGGCCTCATCCGCCTCTGTGCTCGGGCTGGCGGACTCTTTCCCCACCACCGAGACACATCACCCCTATAACAACAGGACGATCTACGGGGCTGCTAAGGCCTTTAACGAAGGGCTGCTGCGCAGCTTTACGGACATGTATGGCCTTCGCTACGTCGCGCTCCGCTACTTCAACGTCTACGGTCCGCGAATGGACGTCTACGGCGCCTATACCGAAGTCCTCATCCGTTGGATGGAACGCATTGCCGGCGGTTTGCCGCCGATCATTCTCGGCGATGGTACACAGACCATGGATTTCGTGCATGTGCATGACATCGCACGGGCCAACCTCCTTGCCGCAAAGTCCGACGTAAGCGACGAGGTGTTCAACGTGGCGAGTGGCACGGAGACGAGCCTTCGAGATCTTGCGGCTCTGCTGACCAAGGTCATGGGCTCGTCCCTGGAACCGCATTTCGGGCCGGCGCGCAAGGTCAACGCTGTGCCGCGGCGTCTGGCTTCCACCGAGAAGGCGGAGACCATGCTCGGCTTCCGATCTGAGGTGACCATGGAAGAGGGCCTGCGGGATCTCGTTGAATGGTGGCGCCAGGAGAAAACCCTGACTGCAGGAGAAGCTGCATGAGCCAGATCCCGGTTGCCAAGCCTGTCCTGGACGAGCAGGAGGTTGAAGCTGTCCGCCGTGTCATTCTGTCGGGGTGGGTAACGCAAGGCCCAGAAGTGGCAGCGTTCGAGCAGGAGTTCGCAGATTATGTTGGCGCGCAACACGCATGCGCGGTTTCCAATTGTACGACGGCACTCCATCTTGCCCTGAGGGCTGTCGGTGTTGAGGCCGATGACGAAGTCATCACCGTCAGCCACACATTCATCGCCACTGCGAATGCAATCCGCTACTGTGGCGCTATGCCTGTCTTTGTCGATATCGAAAAGGACGGCTATAATATCGATCCGGATCTTATCGAGGCTGCCATAACGCCTCGTACAAGAGCCATAATCTGCGTCCACCAGCTTGGAATGCCCTGCGACCTACATCGCATCGTTGGCATTGCATCCCGGCATGGAATCCCTGTGATCGAGGACGCCGCTTGCGCAACAGGCAGTGAGATTCTCTGGAAGGGACGCTGGGAAAAGATTGGGAAGCCGCACGGCGACATTGCCTGTTTTTCCTTCCATCCCCGAAAGGTCGTGACCACGGGCGATGGCGGCATGCTGACGACCGCCAACCCGGACTACGACCGGAGATTCCGTCTGTGGCGTCAGCATGGGATGAGTGTCACCGACGCGGTACGGCACGGGTCCAGACAGGTTATCTTCGAATCCTACCCTGAGTTGGGGTACAACTACCGGATGACTGATATGCAGGCAGCGGTCGGTCGCGAACAACTCAAACGCCTTCCGGGCATCGTCGCGCGACGGCGCGAAATTGCGCGCCAGTATACCGAACAACTTCGCTCAACAGCCAATGTCATGCCGCCAGTTGAACCAGCCTGGGCGCGGAGCAACTGGCAGAGCTTCTGCGTCAGTCTGCCAACATATCTCGATCAGCGGGATATCATGCAGGAATTGCTTGATCGGGGAATATCGACGAGGCGTGGGATCATGAACGTCCATCTGGAGGAATCTTATGTCGAGCCCGGGCTGTCTCGCACTGCCGCGAGCCTGAACGAGAGCGTCGCAGCGCAGGAACATTCCATCATACTTCCCCTGTACGCGCAGATGACGGACATCGAATTGACGTCTGTCGTTGATGCCATCAACGCGTCGTTTTATTCGTTCCAGATGGTGGTGGAACGGGCAGGTTGATCCGCCGGCCCTCTCTCACAAGAGAATAGGGAGGCATTGGTCGCAGCTGCGAGCTTTGCACATGCCTCCACGAAATGGTGCGTAGGGGACTTATAAAGTCCCTTGCGCACCCGGCGTGCCAATTCCTGCAATCTCATGCGCGGCAAGCAACGAGCGCCAGAAACCTCTTCGATAGACTGAACACGACATCGATCGACAAATATTGCAGACACCTCGCCGCGAGCTTCAAGAAGTGGTGGGATCGGTGTTGCGACAAGCCTATTGTTGTCGAATTCCAGCGGCCGGAATGACGTCACAGCGACGGGAGACCCAGAAATTTCTTCAAATCCTTCCAAGGGCTATCTGGGAAGGCAGTGTCGTGACTCGTTGCGCTGTCTAGGTTGCGTGGGATGAGCAGAACCTGCATTCAGGCGAGGTGTTCGTGCGTTTACTGCTGCGGCAGGATTCGCAGTGTTTATATAATTTCCCTCCGTGCCATGGCGATAGCTCCACGTATGCTAGGTTTTTGCCGCCTGGCACCGTCAACAGACACCAAGCGCCTGTCGCCGCCGGTACCAGAGGAGTGTGGCGCACTAGCCGCCACGAGGAACGAGGAGCGGGCGGATCATTCTCGGAAACATGTGTTCTGGCAGCAGGCTGGCAAGTGTCCTCAGGGAGAAGAAGCCCACAACAGTCGTGATGGCCAGCCCGACGGCTGTCGCCTCCCATAGCGGCAGAAGCTGAAAAGCCCCGAAAACCATTGCCGAGATAGGAAGATAGGCAAGTATAAGCTTACGATTGGCGGGTGACCAGCGGAAGTCGGTATACCGTCGCGCGACGTAATAGACCAGACCGGTGTGCCAGACATAAAGGCAGAAGAACGCGAGGCCAGCTCCCGAAGGTCCCAGTATTGGCACGCACAGCCATGCGATGCCCACGTGGACAACGGTAGCAGCAACTTCCGACCAGAAAAATATCGCTTTAGCACCTTTCGCCAGGATGATGAATCCAATCGGCCAAGCGACTATTCGAAGCATCATTCCGAGACAGATCCAACGAAGAATGTCGACCGCACCCCTAAATTCGGAGGAATAGAACAATGCCATCACCGCCGGGGCAAGGGTCAGTGTTGCGATGAGACCTGGGCCGGCCAACATGATGCTGATTTCAGTTTGTTCGTTGACGAGGCGGTTACACTCAACGTTATCACCGGAGACCGCAGTCAGCCGGGGGTAGAAGTCCGTTCCCATCGCCTGCAAGATGAAGCCTGCGTAAAGACCCCCCAGAGACCATGCCGCCTGATACAGGCCGGCTGCGTGCAAGCCGTCCTGTGATGCCACGATCAAACGGATTGCATAAGCGCTGCCCATTGTCAGGAAACCGCTTGCCATGAATACGATACCCAACTTGAATAATGCGGCTGTTTCCTGGAACGCCCGTCGCGCCGTAAGAGAAATGCTCGGGATATCGATCCGACGGCTGAACCACCAGGATGCGACAAAGCTTGCGCATGCCCCTGCCGCCACCGAAACCGCAATGCCTGACGTTCCGAGAAAATAGACAAGTGGCACTCCGACCACAAGGCTGAAGAACCCCCCAAGAACGCTCATCCAGGCGAGGCCGGGGATGTCACGCGTCCCCTGCATCAGGGCGGTGCGGCCTCCTGCTGCGACCTGGAAAAAGATGGCGAGCGAAAGGATCATGACACCGGCGGCGTGTTGTCTGTCCCCAAAGGTCAATTGTGCCACAAGCCCGGAGAATGGGAGCAGCAACGCTGCTCCTAGAATCCCGAGAAGTAGCGAGACGCGTCTCAAAACTGTTACGACCTCTGCAACTCGGCGAGTATCTTGCGCATTGACAGCGGCGATCTGGCGCACGCCGCTTGCATTGATCCCCATTCCCGCAACGGTCTGGGACATGTCCAAGATCGAGTTATAGAGTGCCATCAAACCGATGCCTTCAGGCCCAAGGAGCAATGCCATCGCCTTGTTGCGAAGGATCGAGAAGACCACGTTTATGACGGACGACCCGCCAATGAGGATGGTTGATCTGATAATCTGGATGTAACTTCTGTTACCGTCACCATCAGGGAGGGTCATAAGCGTTCGTCCAGATTTGATCGAGTTCGCCAGGATTGCATTGTTACCGCAGGTGGATCATTGACTCGTGGTCGGCGCAGTGACTTCACCAGCGTCTTGGGAAATTGACGCCAAAGGTTGCAAGTCGGCGCGTAGGGTCACCTTCAACACGTCGCCGGGCGCCATTGTTGACGTTTCAGATGCGTCGATCTCAGCATTCTTCTCACTCTTGCCAGGTCGAACAATGGTGAACTCAAGCCTCGGTGGTTCTCGTGCTTGAACGGCGCTGCCTGACGACAGGGCCTCAGTCAACACTTTCTGGATAGTCTCTTTCTTCAACATGAGCTGACTCATCATTGCCTGCTCCGCCTGCAAGTCAGACGCGATTTGCGTTTGTCTCTTGTCGTAGAGTCCTTCCAAATCCCGCGTCGTCTGGCTTATGCTTTGGCGCGCACGCATGATTGCAACGGTCAGGTCGAGGCGATCGCCCTGATAACCTCTAATGACACGCTCGGCGTCTGCTTGACGGGTTGGGACAAGAACGCCTTTCTCGATGAGGGAGACCGTGCTTTCAAGCTGTTGTTGCATGGACGCAATGTTGAGGTCCGCGCTTTTGGTTTTTTCCTCGAGTACTTTTATCTCTTCTGACAAGAGGTCGCGCAGGGCACCAAGTGATTTGGACTGTCTAGAAAGTTCGTTGGCCCTGGCGGAAAAAATCGTTTGCTCCTGTGTGTAAATGGCGTCCGAATAGGCCGTCGCGTCAGAGCTCTGCTTTGGAACTTGAAAAGTCTTTTCCCCCGCCAATTCGGCCTTGAGGCGGGCGATCTTCACTGTGCTGCGGACGATCGAATTATCGATCTCCTTCAGGTCTCCCACCATTTTTGTAACATCGGCGGAGTTCTGTAAGGTACTTGCAGCGCGACGCTGGCCCCCACCCATTGCAAAGGCCTGAAGGACGGTGATCCCGCCGTGGAACTCATACTCCCCGGGCTTCTCGACATCGCCAACGACATAGATCGGCGGGTACTTCAAGACTTCGACAGTGGCGGCGGGTTCATCTACCAGTCCAATCTTTTCCTTTAGCCGCTTTGCTATAGTAGAGGCCAGGGTCACCTCATCCAACTGGTCAACCGAAATAGGCCCAAGGAGTGGAACAGCAATGGTTCCTTCCTCAGACACGGTGTACTCGCCTCCTACGGTTGCCCATTGCTCGTAACTACCCTTTGTCGGCATCCACTGCACGAGCGTCAGACGAATTTTCGTATTGGGAAAAAGAGGGCCTGCAACAGCGGAGCCGACACCGGTCAGGAAGGAAGCGGCCACGGCAAGGGTGATGGCCCGGGAGATTCCACGAAGAAGCTTGCTGCTGCGTGCCCGACGTTGCTTTTCTTGCATCAGCTAGGTTCCGGATTGTCTACAATACTCAAGATACGCCAAACGGGTCGATGTATACCAACACGATCCAGCGTTATATTAGTGTTCCAAGCTTTTAATGCGCAAGTGCGCACGTATTACCAATAATGCTTACAGTTTTAGCGCGTCCACGGGGAATGAAGACTAAAGGTTATTGGCATGGGTCGAGGAAAACGACTTGGTTGCGATACTGCATCACCCAAATGGACTAACAGGCACCAGGTGATGTCTCCACTATAGATCAACTATCGTCGCCTCGAGAACTGAATGAAGATGGGGTCAACTCCGCCGCTCTGGTTCTCAAGTTCGGATGAAATTGTAATGGGTGACATTGATGTTGGTTTCTATCTTTCCATTCTGCGACGGAGGCTGCCCTATATCGTTGCGTGCGTGACTGCGACTACGCTGATCGCTCTTGCTATTGCTACCCTCATGCCGCGTAGTTACATGTCGGCTGCCAAAATCCTTGTCGAGGCACCACAAATTCCAGCAGCTCTGGTCCAGTCTACCGTCCCTACAAGTTCACTTGGCCAATTGCAGATCATCCAGCAGCAACTGACAACACGTGACAATCTCGTCAAACTGGCGGCCAAACTGAATATCTTTGCGGGTGAAAAGGAACAGCCTCCGGTCGATTCTCTTGTTAAGAATCTTCGCTCGAGAATCACTTTTGAGCAAACCGAAGTCAGCAGTGCCGACGGCGCGTCTGTCTTCACGATCGGTTTCGAGGCCAGCAGCCCGGCCTTGGCGGCAAGTGTCGCCAATGAACTTGCAACGTCCATACTGACCAGCAATCACAAGCAAAGAAACGACAGTGCCGGCAACACGCTGAGGTTTTTCGACGACGAAGTAAAGAGACTGGACGGCGAGCTCAATCACATCGAGGCTGATCTCCTCAAATTCAAGAACGACAACAGGGACACGCTGCCTGAAAGCCTCACGTTTCGCCGTACCGAGCAGGGTGGTTTACAGGAGCGGTTGATATCGCTTGATCGTGAGCAATCGGACCTGCGCACCAGGCGCAGTCTCTTGGTCGAAACCTACATGGTTACCGGGAAGTACCCGACAGGGGAACCGCTAACGGCCGAACAACAGATGTTGCTCGATCTGAACAAGGCGCTCTCCGATCAGCTGACGGTATTTGAAGAGACCAGCCCCAACATCATTTCACTGCGAGCTCGTATCGCCGCCGTTCGAGCGAAGGTCGTTCCGGAGAAACAGGGGAATGGAGATTCCAAGGCCCAGTCCGGGCTGGACCTTCAGTTATCCGATGTCGACCGGCGTATAGACGCGATCGATAAGGAAAAAGCGCAGATCAGTGCAAGGATCGCGGCTCTCAATCAGTCCATCGTTGCGACGCCGGCAACTGATATTCGATTGAATGCCTTGGAGCGAACGCTCGCGAACACGCAATCGCTCTACAGCACGGCGATCTCCAAGCGGGCGGAGGCATCGCTCGGCAAGCAGATTGAGACGCGGTCCGATGGTGGGCGCTTCTCGCTTCTGGAGGAGGCCACAGAGCCGCTGCAGCCGATGCGATCCAAGCGCCGCCTCATCGTTTTCGGCGGTTTTGCCGCGGGGCTCGCATTAAGCTTTGCGATCATTGCATTGCTCGAATTTTTGAACAAGACGATCCGCCGGCCAAGTGAACTCGTCCAGATGCTTGAGGCACAGCCGTTAGCGGTGATCCCATTCATCCCCACACCTTACGAAAATCGAACGCCGCCCTTGAAACGAAAGCTCAACAGCGTCACGCGAATGTTCCGCTGACAGAGAATGAGGCACGGATGACGTGCGTTAATGTCAAATTAAAAACCGAGTAACGTCATGGTTCGACGTAGGGATCGAGGACAGGTAATGGAATCTGTTGGCAGATCGTCGCGTAGTAGAGGAATTTCCGAGATGGACGATCGCAGTCTTGTCATGTCCGAGCCGCTCGGAATTGTAAGGGGGGCATGGGAAGGGCTTTCTCCGCTGGTCGTTGACCATGAGGCAGCCGCCAATAATCGCATCATCACCTTGAATCGATCGTCTTCGGCCCACGCCGCTTTCGACATGATGCGCACGAAGCTGTTGCGTATCCTCAAACAAAACAACTGGACCTCGGTTGCGATAACATCTCCCACGCCGGCCTGTGGCAAGACCTGCATTGGGCTGAATCTTGCCTTCAGCCTCGCCAATCAAAAGGATTGCCGGACGGTCCTGATTGACCTTGACCTCAGGCGCCCGCAGATCGGCAAAACGCTCTCGATCAGAAGTTCAGGCTCTATCGAGAGCTTCTTGAAGGGCGATGCGGGTTTGCGAGAGACATTCTTTCGTTACGGAGACAACCTGGCAATCGGACCAAACCGGCATCCAGTGCAATTTTCGGCCGAGCTCCTTCAAAGCGCCGCGGCCGCAAAGTCCCTCGAAGAGATGCGTCAGGAAATGAAACCAGACGTCATCCTGTATGATTTGCCCCCGATGCTCTCTACCGACGATGTGCTCGCCTTTCTTCCGAACGTGGACGGGGTCATTCTTGTTGCCGCATCCGAACAGAGCACGGTCAGTGAAGTCGATATCTGCGAGCAGAGCCTGCGTGAAAAGACAAACGTGCTCGGTGTTGTGTTAAACAAGAGTGCCTATAGCCAGGAACAATACGGCTACTAGACCGGTGCGGAATCCATAGAGGCGAAGTCGACGACGAAGAAGTTAAACACCTTCGGTCAAAAAAGGCGTGCAGTGTAGGGGGATCCATCCTCGCTGCTGCGAGCGTGTCGAGCCTTGCAGCGACCCTCGGGCCAGTTCGCGGTCTTCGGCACCGTCCGCCAGGCCATAGCGCGACTGCGCGGGAAGCCGTGGCCTTGTTTTCGAGGACGTTGAGACGCGGTCCCGTGTCGTTGCCGCATTGATTCTGCCTCATTGGCCACGACGTCGGCGTTTCGATCACCATTTTGCTAACTGTAACTTCCGACGGCACTCCCATTCGAATGTAGCTCGTCAATGTCATTGGCAGTCCCCGCTCGCCTTGGTTGAGGGAAGGCAATCACTGGCGCGGGGTTGCCAAAGCGTAGGCCCGAAAGCTGCAACAAGAGGGGCCCGAATTGCGGTCACGACAGCCGCCTCCCTCTCCCAAACCCGGTTCGCTAGGCCAGTGTGTGTCGTTGATCTGAACCGGACGGTCTCCGACCTCAGTGCCAAATCGCTTCCCTCTCAATAGGAGTGCGGCTTCTGGCGGATAGTCACTATCGCCGAAAAAGCGGCCTTGGTCTCAGACCAAAGTCTCGACAAAGAGCGACCATAGTGCCGTCGATGGCTGGACGGTTGTCCAGATGATTATGCGACCTAGTCCCCTCGTGCACTGACCCCTGGAACTGCATAATCATCGAAGGGTGGTCCTTGAGGACCGACCAACTGTCTCGGCCATAGCTTCGGCGACGTAAGCAGCCCGCAGCGCACTTCGTTTGTGCGAAGGGCGAAGCTTTGTCCAGGGCGAAGGGCAACTTTGGGGAGGGTGTTATGGTACAATTCATTCGTTCAGATCTGGATTTCATCCTGCAGCAAATCATTATTGCGGAGCGCAATGCTAACGGCGAGAGCCTCACCGACATCCTGCCAAACGCCGAGGTGCCCCTGGGCCTCCGGACCGTCGACGGATCTTTCAACAATCTGGTTCATCCCGAATTCGGCGCCGCAGATCTGGCTTTCCCGCGCCTTACCGACCCATCCTTTCAGGCCGCGGAGAGCGGCACGAGCTATGCGACACCGGGAACGACGGTTGTGGATTCCGAGCCGCGCACGATCAGCAACCTGATCGTCGATCAGACGGACAACAACCCGGCAGCTCAGGCCGCAGCCGCCCAGACGCCCGGATCAAGCGTCGTCATGAGCCCCGGGCTGGACGGTCTGTTCGGTACAGCTGACGACACTCCAGTCAACTTCATCCCGAACGTCACCGCTGATGCAGGCCTGTCGGCGCCGTTCAACGCCTGGATGACCTTCTTCGGCCAGTTCTTCGACCATGGACTCGATCTGGTGACCAAGAGCCAGAGCCAGACCGAAGTTGTCTTCATCCCGTTGAAACCGGATGATCCTCTTTTCAGCACGGCGCCTGGCGCTCTTAATTTCATGGTCCTGCAACGAGCTGCGCGCGGACTGGACGCGACCAACACGACTTCACCCTTCGTCGATCAGAGCCAGACCTACGCCTCGAACCCCTCGCACCAGGTATTCCTGCGCGCCTATGAGCTGAATGCCAATGGCGATCCCGTGGCGACTGGCGAACTTATTACCAACCGCAATCTCGGGGCGGACGGCCTGTTCGGGACCGGCGACGATGTCGAGATCGGTGGCATGGCAACCTGGGCCGTGGTGAAGGCACAGGCTCGCGACATCCTCGGCATCAATCTCACCGATGCTGATGTCGGCAATGTGCCGGTTCTGGCTGTCGATGCCTATGGGAATTTCATCAAGGGGCCGAACGGGATGCCGCTGGTCATGATGACCGACGGTTCCTTCACCGAGGGCAACCTGGCCGCGCCGATCAGCCTCGCCGGCGCGGCCCGCACCGGCCATGCCTTCCTGAACGACATCGCGCACAATGCCGATCCCACCGGCAAGACCCCGGATGCGGACAACATCGTCAACACCGGCCCGCTTGCTGCCGGCCAATACGACAATGAGCTTCTCGACGCGCACTACATCGCCGGCGACGGCCGTGTGAACGAGAACATTGGCCTTACCGCCGTGCACGCTGTGTTCCACTCCGAGCATAACCGGCTGGTCGAGCAGACCAAGGACACGGTGCTGACATCCGGCGATCTTGCGTTTCTCAAGCAATGGCTGATTCCCGATACAGGGCCAGACACCTTCCCGACTACATCGGAAGAGATCGCCGCCCTGCAGTGGAATGGCGAACGCCTATTCCAGGCTGCGAGATTCGGCACGGAGATGCAGTATCAACATCTTGTGTTCGAGGAGTTCGCTCGCACAGTCCAGCCTCAGGTCGATGAATTTCTAGCGCCGAACGGCTACGATACCACGATCAACCCGGCGATTCTTGCCGAGTTCGCACATACGGTCTACCGCTTTGGCCATTCTATGCTGACCGAGACGGTCGATCGCCTGGATCCAAACTTCAATACCGTCGGTGGCGACCCGCAACTCGGCCTGATCGCGGCGTTCCTCAATCCGCTTGCCTATGCCAATAGTGGCCTGACGCCCGAACAGGCGACCGGCGCGATCGTTCGCGGTGTAACCCGCCAGGTTGGCAACGAGATCGACGAATTCGTCACCGAGGCATTGCGCAACAACCTGCTTGGCCTGCCGCTCGACCTGCCGGCGCTGAATATCGCGCGCGGCCGTGACACCGGCATTCCCTCGTTCAACAACGCGCGGGCCGAATTCTTCGCCATGACCGGCGACAGCCAGCTCAAGCCTTATATCAGCTGGGCCGACTTTGCCGATCATCTCAAGCACGCGGAGTCGCTGATCAACTTCATCGCGGCCTATGGCACGCATCCGTTGATCACCAGCGCGACGACATTGGTCGACAAGCGCGCGATTGCGACCGCGATCGTCCTTGGCGGAGCCGGAGCTCCGGGCGACCGCTTAGATTTCCTGAACGCCACCGGCGCCTATGCCGGTGGCTCGCTTGGCGGCCTCAACGACGTCGATTTCTGGATCGGCGGCCTTGCGGAAGAAAAAATGCCGTTTGGCGGCATGCTCGGCTCGACCTTCAACTTCGTCTTCGAGACCCAGCTTGAATCGCTGCAGAACGGGGACCGCTTCTACTATCTGTCGCGCACGGCTGGCATGCATTTCGGCACTGAGCTGGAAAACAACTCCTTTGCCAAGCTGGTGATGCTGAATAGCGACGCGACGCATCTGCCGAACGCGATCTTCACAACACCTGCCTTCACGCTCGAAGTCGACCAAACACGGCAGCACACCGGGCTCGGTGCCGATGGCCGCGCGGATCCGACCGGCGGTCTCGAGATCAATGGCATCGAAGTTGTTCCTCTTGTTATTCGCGACAATCCGGCGACGGGTGGAGTGGACACGAACTATCTCCACTACACGGGCGAGGACCATGTCGTTCTCGGTGGTACGGCTGGCGATGACATCATCATCTCGAGCGAAGGCGACGACACTCTTTATGGCGATGGCGGCAATGACCGGCTCGAGGGGGGCACGGGTAACGACACAATTCTCGGCGGCGACGGCGACGACATCCTGTCCGACTCGTTTGGCGACAATCGCATTGAAGGCGGCGCCGGCAACGACGTCATTGTCGTCGGCAGCATGTCGGTTCTTGGCAACCTGATCCTCGGCGGTGACGGCCAGGACTTCATCATCACCACGGAAGACATCTCGACGACGTTCGGCGGCACCGGCGACGACTTCATCCTCGGTGCCAAGACCAATCTGCCGCCGACCGGCAATGAAGGCGACGACTGGATCGAAATGGGTACTCAGGACGGAGCGCCCGGCGACAACTTCTCGCCTGTGCTGGCCGACGACGTGATCGGCAACGACATCTTCATCGGTGGCGGCGGCTTCGACGAAATGATCGGCGAAGGCGGCGACGATATCTTCACCGGCAGCGACGCCCAGGACAAGATGGACGGGATGTCGGGCTTCGACTGGGTCACCTATCTGAATGACCGCTTCGGCGTGACCGTTGACCTGACGCTGGCTGCGTTGGCGCAACCACACGGCGCACCGGCGACCAACATCGGCGCTTTCCAGCCCATCGGCGCTTCGCCTGCCTCGATCCTCGACCGTTTCGCGGAGGTGGAAGGCCTGTCAGGTTCGAGGTATGCCGACGTACTGCGCGGCGACGACGTTGACGCCGTCACGATCGTCAACCATGGCGGCGCCACCGGTGGCGCACTGACCAACGTTGCACTGATCGACCAACTCGACGCGCTGCTCGGGGGTGCCGGGCTGTCGACGACGGGATTTGCGACCGGCAACATCATCCTCGGTGGTGACGGCAGCGACATCATCGAGGGCCGCGGCGGCGACGATCTGATCGATGGCGACAAGTGGCTGAACGTGCGTATCGGCGTCTATGCGGCCGATGACATAAATCACACCGGCACGCCGATTGCCTCATTCGACAACATGGTCCAGTTGATGCCGTTCATGCTGGCGGGCACCTACAATCCGGGCCAATTGCATGCGATCCGCGAGATCATGGATGGCAGCTCGACCGGCGGAAACGCCTTCGACACGGCCGTCTTCTCGGGCAACAGGGCCGACTATACCGTCACCATCAACGACATGGGAACGGCAGACTTCAGCGACGACATCGTAACGGTCGCCGACAGTGTGGTTGCCCGCGATGGCACGGATACGCTGACCCATATCGAGCGGCTGCAATTCGCGGATGAGGCCCAGGTCGTCGTGCCCGGCCTCAACGCGGAACCGGTTGGATTGCTTGAGATTCGCGATGCTACAACGCATGCCGCAGACGGCACACCGACAGCCGGCCAGTTGCTTGAGGTGTCGATTGCCGGCGTGACCGATGGAGACAATCCCGATTCTGGGGCAATCACCGAGTCCGTCTCCTACTACTGGCAAGTCGATCGCAATGGCGATGGCGTCTTTGAAGACATCATCCTCCTGCCAGCGGGCGACCTTGCTTTCCTGAGCGCGGATGGCGTCAACTTCCGCGTGACGCCAGACCTTGTTGGCTTACCTATCCGTGTCAAGGCCTACTACCAGGACGCCCATGGTGTGACGGAAACGGTCTTCTCGGCACCGACAGCAGCGATCGCCGCTGCACCCGTCGTCCCGCCGACCGTCGCAGCTCCGCTCAACGAAGTCACCGCCGGCGGCGCCGGCATTCATATGGCGGTCTCCGACCTGCAGTTCATTCTTGATCAGATCAAGATTGCCGAAGCCCACGCGAACGGTGCGAGCCTCCTGTCACTGATCCCGAACGTTCGCTCGCCGCTTGGGCTGCGTGCTGTCGACGGCTCAAACAACAACCTCGTGCATCTCAACGGTATCGACCAGAGCGAATTCGGGGCGGCCGACAACACGTTCCCGCGGGTGGTACCACCGAACTTCCTGGACGAGCAGGATGAAAGTCCATTCAGCCTGGGACCAGGCGGGCCGCCGCCCGTCACCAACACCAACTACAATTCATCGATCAGTGTCGTCGATTCGGATCCGCGCACGATCAGTAATCTCGTCGTTGACCAGACCGCCAACAACCCGGCGGCCTACGCTGCCGCGTTTGATCCGGGCCTGAACGGACAACTCGACTTCGGCGCCCCGGGTAACGACGACGTCCTGAAGGACGGTGTCTCGATCGTCAAGAGCCCTGGAATCGACGGTCTTTTCGGCACGGCTGATGACCGCGACGTCTTCAAGATCGACGCGGTCGCGCCTGACGTCGGCCTTTCGGCACCGTTCAATTCCTGGTTCACGTTCTTCGGCCAGTTCTTCGACCACGGCCTCGACCTCGTCACCAAGGGGGGGAACGGCACCATCTACATTCCCCTGCAGCCGGACGATCCGCTTTATGTCCCCGGCGGCAATTCGAACTTCATGGTGGTGACGCGGGCGACGCAAGCAGGCCCAGACGGCATCCTGCTCGACAACCCGGCGACCGCCGTTGACGAATCCGCCGACAATACCCACGCTGGCACCAACACTACGACGCCATTTGTCGACCAGAACCAGACCTATTCCTCGCATCCATCGCACCAGGTCTTCCTGCGTGCCTACAGTCTGGACGGTACCGGGGCGCACGCCACCGGCAAGCTGATCACCAACTGGGATCTCGGCGCGGATGGTCACTTCGGCGGCGGTGATGATCGCGAGATCGGCGGCATGGCGACCTGGAAGGTTGTCAAGGCACAGGCCAACGACATCCTTGGCATCAATCTCACCGATGCAGACTTCGACAACGTGCCTCTGCTGGCGACCGACGCCTACGGCAATTTCATCAGGGGGCCGAATGGCTTCCCGCAGGTGGTGATGAAGGGGGCTGACGGCATCGGCGGGACGAGTGACGACGTCCTTGTCGAGGGTAATCCTCTTGCGCCGATCTCGCTTGCCAATGCCGTGCGCACCGGCCACGCCTTCCTCAACGATATCGCGCATAACGCCGTGCCGGTGTTCAATGCCGGTGTTCTCGCGCCCGATGCCGATACGGATACCGGAAATGCCGTTCCCGTCGGACCGGGAGGCAACAACCTTGCTTACGACAACGAACTGCTCGACGCCCATTACATCGCCGGCGACGGACGCGTGAACGAGAACATCGGCCTCACCGCCGTGCACTCGATCTTCCACCACGAACACAACCGGCTGGTCGACCAGACCAAGGAGACGGTCCTCGCGGCCAACAACCTCGACTTCCTCAAGGAATGGCTGGTTGAAGGTACCGGACCAGCTGCCTTCCCGACGACACCTGCAGAGATAGCGGCCCTGCAGTGGGACGGCGAACGCCTGTTCCAGGCAGCCAAATTCGGCACCGAGATGCAGTACCAGCATCTGGTGTTCGAGGAGTTTGCGCGCACCATTCAGCCGAATGTGGACCTGTTCTTCGCCCCGACGCAGGTCTATGACGCCGACCTCGACCCGTCGATCGTGGCCGAGTTCGCCCATACCGTCTATCGTTTCGGCCATTCGATGCTGACCGAGACGGTCGACCGCTACGATGAGAATTTCAACGTTGTGGGCGATGGAAACCCGACCGAAGCCGGCAACCAGCAGACCGGCCTGATCGCAGCCTTCCTGAACCCGCTGGCTTTCGCCGCGAGCGGGACCACTCCGGAGGATGCAACCAGCGCTATCGTACGCGGCGTCACCCGCCAGGTCGGCAACGAGATCGACGAGTTCGTGACCGAAGCGCTTCGCAACAATCTGCTTGGTTTGCCCCTCGACTTGCCGGCGATCAACATCGCGCGTGGCCGCGATGTCGGCATTCCCTCGCTGAATGCCGTTCGCCGCGACATCTACCGGCAGACCGGAAACTCCGACCTTAAGCCGTACACGAGCTGGGCCGACCTGGTGCAGCACCTGAAGCACGCGGAATCGGTGATCAATTTCATTGCCGCCTACGGCACGCACGACTCGATCACCACTGCCACGACAACGGCGGCCAAGCGCGCGGCAGCTACACTCCTCGTGCTCGGCGGAGCTGGCGAACCTGCCGACCGGCTCGACTTCCTCAACTCCACCGGTACCTGGGCGAGCCTCGCTAGCGGCGTGACCACCACAGGTCTCGACGCGATCGATCTGTGGATCGGCGGCCTTGCCGAGGAGAAGAACCCGTTCGGGGGCATGCTCGGTTCGACCTTCAACTTCATCTTCGAGAACCAGCTCGAAAAGCTGCAGGACGGCGACCGCTTCTATTATCTGGAACGCACCGCGGGCCTGGCCTTCAACGCCGAGCTGGAGGGGAATTCGTTCGCCAAGCTCATCATGGCTAACACAAGCGCGACGCACCTGTCGGCACTTGTCTTTTCGACGCCGACCTGGACACTCGAGGTCGATCCGACCAAACAGTTCACCGGGCTTGGCGCGGACGGTCGCGCTGACCCGACAGAAGGAGGCACGGATCTCAATCCGCTGGTCGTTCGCGACAATCCCGACACTGCCGGGCCTGACAGCAACTACATCAAGTATACCGGCGAAGACCACATCGTGCTTGGCGGCACCAACCCTGGCAGCCTCGCCAATCCGAGTGGCAACGACATACTGATCTCGGGTGCCGGCGACGACACCGTTTATGGCGACGGAGGTAACGACCGCATTGAAGGCGGCTACGGCAACGACCAGCTTCGCGGCGGTGACGGCAACGACATCATCACCGACATCGGCGGCGACGACAACATCCAGGGTGGCGACGGCGACGACGTGATCCAGGGCGGCAACGGCGTCAACCTGATCATCGGCGGCTTCGGCAGCGACTTCATCATCACCGGCGAGGACGCCTCGGAAGCAATTGGCGGCCAGGGCAACGACTTCATCCTGGGCAGCAAGGCCAACGAACAGGATATGGGCAATGAGGGTGATGACTGGATCGAGAAAGGAACGTCGGACGGAGCGCCTGGCGACAATTTCGACCCGCTTGGCAACGACCCGATCATCGGCAACGACGTCTTCATCGGCGACGGTGAAAACGACAAGTTCAATGCCGAAGGCGGCGACGACATCATGGTCGGCAAGACCGGCTTCGGTGACCGCTACATCGGCGGCTCCGGCTACGACTGGGCCGACTTCAAGGACAACGAACGCGGCGTCTACATCGACATCTCGGATCGCTTCTTCGACTCGCCCCAGATGCCGGGTTCGCAAACGCCGCTGATCCGTTTCGATATAGTCGAAGGCATCTCCGGCTCGCATTTTGGCGACGTGCTGCACGGCAACGACGTCGACGCTGCAGCCCTGCCCACAGAAGGCGCAACGGGCAGCGTGCTGACCAACATCGCGCTGATCAACGGTTTGCAGGAGCTGCTCGATACAGCCTACGCGGCCGATCTCGCGCCCGGGGCACACAAGACTTTCTACGACGGCGGCAATATCATCCTTGGCGGTGACGGAAGTGACATCATCGAGGGTCGCGGCGGCGACGACGTCATCGACGGCGACAAGTGGCTGAACGTCCGCATCGCCGTCTACGCGGCAGGCGACACCAACCACACCGGCCCGGAAATTGCCTCCTTCGACAGCATGGCCGATCTGGAATTCCAGGCGAGGATGCTGGATGGCACGTGGAGCCCTGGCCAGTTGAACATCGTGCGTGAGATCAAGACCGGCACGGCCGCCTTTGACACGGCGGTCTTCTCGGGCAGGCAGGCGAACTACACGATCACGACGGTCGGTGGTCTGACGACGGTGACGGACAATGTCGGCACCGACGGCACCGACCGGTTGACGAACATCGAGCGGCTGCAGTTCTCCGATGGCTCGGTCTTGCTCCCGAATGCGGCTCCCGGCGTTACGAATGCTGCGCCTTCCGGCGTGATGTCGATCCTCGACGGTGTAACACCTGTCGAGACGGCTGCTGCCGGTACGGTATTGACGGTGTCGTTTGCTGGAATCACGGATGCCGACAATGTGAGCGCCACCAATCCGACCGGGACAATCACCGGACCAGTCGACTATTTCTGGCAGGTCGAGACGGTTACCGGATCCGGCGTCTACGAGGACATCCTTACCTTCGGTGCCGGCGAGGTGGAGCGTGCCCATGGCACGAGCTTCACGGTGACTGACGGGGAGGCAGGGCTTAACCTGCGTGTGCGTGCCCTCTACCAGGACGGCCATGGGACGTTGGAGCAGATCTATTCGGCGCTGCCGCCAATACCTGGTGTTGGCGTGACCCTGGTCGGCACGCGTGCTGCTGACACACTCACAGGCACAGCGTTCGCAGACACGATCACCGGCGACCGAGGCGATGATATCATCCTTGGCCTTGGCGGCAGTGACACGATCGACGCAGGCCGCGGGGCCGATACTGTCGACGGAGGCGACGGCGACGATACCATCCTCGGCGATCGCGACAACGACATTCTCAATGGCGGTGCTGGGGACGACACGATCGACGGCGGCCGTGGTGACGACATCATCAATGGTGGCCCGGGCAATGATACGATCCTTGGCGATCGCGGCAATGACCTGATCATCGTTGGCTCCACCGACGGACGTGACATTATCGACGGCGGTCGCGACACCGATACCGTCCAGATCGTGGGCGACGCGACTACCGAGAACTTCAAGGTCTATGCCAGCGCCGATGCAATCGCGGCCGGCATCACGATTGCGGCAGCGACCCAGATCGTGATCACGCGCAATGATGTGGTCGTGGCGGAACTTGCGAATATCGAGGAGATCCAGATCACCGGCGGTGGTGGTGGCGATACGTTCCAGGTCATCGGCAATTTCGCTCCGACCACATTGCTTACCAGCACCATCACAATCGACGGCTCGGCCGGTGACGATACAGTGGACATCAGTTCGCTGACGTCAGCACACCGGATCGTGTTCACCTCGAACGGCGGCCATGACACCATCGTCGGCACTCTGCGTCCGCAGGACGTGATTAAGCTTGCACCAGGTTCGACCCTGGCTGATTACACATCGACGACGGCCAATGGCATGACCACGATGTCGAACGGCACGCACTCGGTCACCTTTGCCAGCGCCGGCACGCCGACCTTTGAGGCCGGCTCCGGTTCCGGCTCCGGCAGCGGCGGCGACACCGGTGGAAACGGTGGCGGCGGCAATGATGGAGGCGGCGGCAACGACAATCCCGGAGGCAGTGGCGCCTTCCATCTGACGGCCAGCGATCTCACCGCCCTGAAAAACCTGGTGAACGGCTTGCCGGGTGGGGAAGACAACGACGCGGTCGGCATTCGTGACCTCGAAGGCACGGGCAACAATCGCGCGCATGCCGACTATGGATCTGCCGATCAGCCCTTCATCCGTCTCACGGGTGCGCATTTCGGGGATTACAACGACACCATCCACAACCGGGATATCAACCCGCTTTTCAACGGGCTGGATCCGCGTGCGATCAGCAATGCGCTCGGCACCCAGGAACCAAACCTGCCGACCAGTGCCGAACACGCCAACAGCCTGTTCATGGCGTTTGGCCAGTATTTCGACCATGGACTCGACTTCCTGCCGAAGGGTGGCAACGGCACGATCCAGATCGGCGCAGCAGGTGCCGGACATACGCCTGGTACCGACAATCCGGCGGATCTGACCCGCGGAACGGTTTCCGGCTTCGATGCCAACGGCATTCCGGAGAACCTCAACAAGACCTCGCCCTTTGCCGACCAGAACCAGGCTTACGGCTCCGATGAGCTCGTCGGTCAGTTCCTCAGGGAAGGCGACGGTCATGGTGGGTTCAGCGGTCGGCTCTTGGCCGGTGCACCCGATCCATCCAACCCGGACTTCAACCTGCTGCCCAACCTGCGTGAACTGATCATGCATCACTGGGCCAACAACACGGTCTTTACGGCAGCTTCGTTGCCGGGTGGCCATATTGCCTTCCGCGACTACTTCGCCGGTCTGGTGGATGCTACCGGACACATCGATGAGACGATGCTGCCGCAGATGACGAAGAACTTCATGGGCAGCGGTTTTGCACTGCTGCTCGACACAAACCCCTTCATCAGCCTGCTCGATCACTATGTGGCCGGCGATGGACGGGCCAACGAGAACGTTGCCCTGACGGCGATCCATACCATCTGGGCACGCAACCATAACTTCCATGTGGCCGGGTTGCTGGAGGCTGGTTTCGCCGGTACGGCCGAGGAACTCTTCCAGGCCGCCAAGGTGATCAACGAGGCCGAATACCAGCGTGTCGTCTATACCGAGTTTGCCGACAAGCTGCTCGGTGGGATGAAGGGTGACGGCGAGCATGGCTTCAACGAGTACAACCCCGACGTCGATGCCCGCGTGTCGCACGAATTCGCGACGGCGGCCTATCGCTTCGGCCACTCGCTGATCGGCCAGAACCTGACCGTTATGGATGCGCAAGGCCATCCGACCCAGGTTGCACTGTTCGACGCCTTCCTCAATCCGACGAATGACGTCAGCGCGTTCACTGCCCCGTTGCCTCCCGGCTACGTGCCACAACCGGGTTATGAACAGCTCGGAATCAACGGCATCCTTGCCGGTGGCGTCGTGCAGCCGGCAGAAGAAGTCGATGTCAACCTCGTTGATGCTGTGCGCAACGATCTCGTCCGCAGCAGCGCTGACGTGTTCGCCTTCGACGTTGCCCGCGAATGGGATGTGGGCCTCGGCTCGATGAACCAGGTCCGCGCGGATCTCCTGGCATCGACCGATCCCTATGTGCACGAGGCTGTCGGCTTCGCCGGCGACCTCAACCCTTATACGTCCTGGGAGGACTTCCAGACCCGCAACGGCCTGTCGGACACTGTCATCAACCAGTTCCGCCAAGCCTATCCGGACCTCGTACTGCAGGCGGGCGACATTGCGAAATTCAAGCAGATCAATCCCAATATTGACGTCGCGATGCAGCCGGATGGCACTGGCGTCGTCAAGGGCATCGACCGTGTCGACTTATTCGTCGGCGGCCTTGCCGAGAAGCACATCAACGGCGGTGTCGTCGGGCAGACCTTCTGGGTCATCTTGCACGAACAACTGGACCGCATTCAGGAAGGCGATCGCCTCTACTACCTCGACCGCGTGGAAAACCTCGACTTCTACGACATCGTTGAAGAACAGGGCTTTGCCGCGATCATTGCACGCAACACCGGGCTGACTGGCCTGCCCGAAGACATCTTCGGAACCAACCAGCAGGATAATCAGGGTGGTGGCGATGATGGTCAAACCGGTGGGGGCGATGATGGCCAGACTGGTGGTGGCGATGATGGCCAGACCGGTGGTGGCGATGATGGCCAGACCGGCGGTGGCGACGATGGCCAGACCGGTGGGGGCGATGATGGCCAGACCGGTGGTGGCGATGATGGCCAGACCGGTGGTGGCGATGATGGCCAGACCGGCGGTGGCGACGATGGCCAGACCGGTGGGGGCGATGATGGCCAGACCGGTGGTGGCGACGGTGGCGGCAACGGTGGCGGTGACGATGATGGCCAAAACCAGGGCGGCGGCGATGACGATGGCTCCGGTGACGGCGGCACGGATCCGCTTCCTGTTGCGGCTCGGACATTGATCGGGACTGTTGCTGGGGATGTTCTGATTGGCGCGGCTGGTGCCGATACGATCCTTGGCGGTGGTGGTGGGGATATCGTTGCCGGCGATGCGGGCAATGACATCCTGCGCGGCGAGGACGGCGACGACGTGGTGACGGCCGGCGACGGCAATGACAGCGTCACTGGTGGAGCCGGCGACGACGAGCTGCATGGCGGGGCCGGCGACGACATGCTGTTCGGCAATGCCGGCAAGGACATGATCCATGGCGAAGCGGGCAACGACTTCATCGAGGGCGGGGCCGGCGAGGATCAGGTCTGGGCTGGTGACGGCGACGACACGGTGATCGCCTCTGCCGGTGACGGCGACGACCAGTACTGGGGCGGCTACGGCAACGACACGCTGGACTATGCGGTGGCGACGGCGAACCTGACGGTCGACCTTGGCAACGGCTTCATGCAGCGTGGCCAGGTGTCGGGCGGCAGCACCGGGACGGATGTGGTCTACGGCTTCGAGAACGTCATCACCGGTTCCGGCCACGACACGATCACGGCCACGGCTGCGGTCAACGTCATGGACGGCGGGCTCGGCAACGACACCTTCCGCTTCCTGTCGGCAGGGGCTGCCGACGGCGACGTGATCCACGGCTTCCAGCCCGGCGACAAGATCGACTTTGCGGCGATCGACGCCAATACCGGGATGGATGGGGTGCAGCACTTCTCGCTGGCCTCTGGTGGTGCGCTGACGGCGGCCGGCCAGGTGGTGGTGACGCACGAGGTGCTGAACGGCGACGAGTTCACGGTGATCCACGGCAATGTCGACAGCAACACCGATGCCGACTTCGTGCTGATGCTGAAGGGCAACTACAACCTGACGGCCAGCGACTTCAACGGCGTCTCTTGAGGGGTCGAGCGCGCCTCCCCGACCGGGGCAATCCCGGTCGGGGTTTTATTCAGGCTTATATCTTCCGACATCCGGGTTTGTCGCGCGGTTCCCGAATGATGCGAGCCGCGCGTCCGCATTTCGCTTCACCCGCGCCGCCATGGGACGACCGTGGCGGCGCAAGTGCTCACAAAACCTCGTGGCTTACCGCTCACTGCCTTCCAGCATGTCGAGCCGATGGTCCGTCCCTTCGGTCCACGCCGGCAGCGAACCGGATGCCGTGACGAACCTTTCGGCGACATAAGCGTCGGCCTTGGTGGAAAGGTGTCGGTAAAGCTTCGCGAACAACCGCCTCGCCGCGCCCCCTGGCCAGTTGTCCGGGAGTGCCGAGACCGGCAATCTCGGGTCATGCAGGTGAACGGTGCGGAAGCGATGGACGAGGAGCAGGCGCATTGTCAGCGCTGTGGCTGGCGGCACGTTGAGAGTTGAAAGGCCGTCAAACTGCGCCAGGAATACCTTATAGGCTTCTTCGTGCGCAGACAGATCCCAATACTGGGACGCGAAATCCCTCAGAGCCTTGGGGTCGTGTGGCGAATCCGCCCGGAATACAAGGCCGGGAACTGCTGTTGCCATCACATGCGCGGGGCCGACGGCCAAGCGGTTGTTGATGCGCGCATGTCCGGATCGCTTTAGCATCTGCATTGCGTCTTCGACTGCTTCCCCAGTGACGTGGACAAACTGCCATCCGTCGTCCTCGGGTGCGCCGAACAGTACGCCTGCCGCAGCGGCGAATTCGCTTCCTGCCGATTCTGACAAGCGGTAGTAACTACGCCGACCTTCCCGTTCCCCTGACAATTGACCGGCAGCAACGAGGCGGGAGACGGCGGTGCGCACCAGTGTTTCGCTGATGCCGACGCCTGCGCAGGTCTCGATCAAATTTCCGATCCAGGCGATGCCGCCGCGCGGCTCTACGACATCGCCGTAGATCGTCACGATGAAACCCGCGGCCTTCAGCGGGGTTTCCTCGAGAATCCGCTTTATCAACCCGCTTGCTTCTGCATGTGCCGAATTCGCCGCTGCCGTCACCGGTTCCTCCTTGGGTGGTGGAACTGCGACTATCATATTGCGACGACCGTTTGCACCCTCGTCGTGGACTAAGGCGCAGACGGCAAGCGCCGATCAGCGTTGATCGTTTTTCATTTTCCCCGGCCGGCGCGTATCACGGCTCCCGGATTGCGCTGTCGAGCCCGCGCAGGATGGGATAGAGGAAGTAGGAGATGACCGTGCGGCGCCCGACCATGATCTCGGCTGACACCGTCATGCCTGGAAGCAGGCGGACGGGTTCGTCCGACCCTTTCAACCTTGGATCTGCCAGCGGGATGCGGGCCTTGAAGTAGGGAGCCGCAGTTTGGGTCGCAGCCTCCTGCTGTGTTGGCGTGAAGGCGTCGCGGCTCACGGTCCTGACTGTTCCAGATGCGGTTCCGAACTTTTGGAACGGATAGGCATCGAACTTGATGCGAGCTTCCTTGCCGGTCGTGATACGACCGATGTCGCGGGTATTGACCGAGACCTCCGCCTCAATCGGCACATTGAGCGGAACGAGGGTGACGATTGGCTCCGCCTCACGTACCACGGAGCCGACCGAGCGCGCGGCGAGATCAAGCACGACCGCATCGGCGGGCGCCGTCATCGCCACCATGTCTCGCCGCAGCTCCATCTTCTTCACTTCCTCGGAGGCAGTATCGCGCTGACTGCGCAGATCGACGAGTTGCTCCATGGCCGCGCGCCGGAAGTCTTCGATGAAAGCCTGCCTGTCAGCTCTGAGCTTGGCGAGGGTATGCTCGGCCTCGTCGGCCTTACCCTGCACGGCGGTTAATGTTGTCTCCACATCCAGGCGCGCGTCGCGCGAGCCGAGCAATGTGATCAGTGATCCGCTCTCCTTGTTGTAAAGCCGCTCCCGGGCGTCTTCGATCTGGGACAGCGTGTCGCGTCGGTTCGTCAGAACCTCCTCCTGGCTTCTGCTCGACGCGATCGTCGCTGACTGTGCAGCGATCTGCTGATCATAATTTTGAAGCTGGGCGGCGCGGTAGGCGCGACGCTGGTCGAACAACTGCATCTGCAGCAGTTCGTCCCGCGTGGATCCCGCGGCCTTGGCGTAGTCCGTCCCGTCAAGCTCCGCCTCAAGTCGCCTCACCTGCGCGTCGAGTGCCATGAATTTGGCGCGCTGCTGATCGACATCAGACTGGCTGAAGGTTGCATCGAAGGTCGCCAGCACCTGGCCCTTCTTCACGATCTCTCCGGCCGTGACATTGATCGTCCTGATGATCGAGGTTTCGAGGGGTTGCACAACGATGGTTGGCTGCGTGGTTATCAGCTTTCCCGGTGCCACGACGACCTCGTCGATCGATGACACGGACGCCCAGACAATGGCCACCGTGATCAATGCGGTGATGCCATAGAGGGTCATGCGGGCGATCCTCGGTGGAGCGCGCTCCTCCAACTCAACGGCATCGGACTGGAACTCTGCGATCGCGGCTGGCAGCGAGCGCCTGAGCGCCGGTTGAGTGACCGGGGCGGGTGCTGGAACTGGAAGGTTCTCTCTTGGTTTTTCAGCGCGCGCGTTCATGCTACCTGCCTCATCTGCTGGGACCACAGGTGACGGTATGTCATGCAGCGTGTGACCAGTTGATCATGCCTGCCGATATCGGCGATCTTGCCGCGTTCGACGACGAGAATGGCGTCCGCATCCACAAGCGTGGAGAGGCGGTGAGAAACGATGACCACCGTTCGCCCGGCCGCGATCTGGCTGAGGTTTTGGCGAATGATCGTTTCGCTGTCCGGGTCGAGCGCGCTGGTGGCCTCGTCCAGGATCAGCAGTTTCGGATCGGTGATGAGTGCCCGGGCAATTGCCAGACGCTGTTTCTGCCCGCCCGACAGGTTTGAGGCGTTCTCCTCCAGCATCGTGTCGAAACCGCGGGGAAGCCTCTCGATGAACTCCTCGGCGCCGGCAATGCGTGCCACCTCCATGATTTCCTCGATACTTGCGTCGGGCTTTGCCGCCGCGATGTTTTCGCGCACCGTGCCGCGGAAAAGGAAGTTGTCCTGCAGCACGACACCGGTGCTCGTCCTGAGATGCACAAGGTCGATTTCGCGACTGTCGTAGCCGTCCATTCGGACAATGCCCTGCTGGTTCTGATAGAGCCCCTGGATGAGCCGGGTAATCGTCGTCTTGCCGGAGCCGCTCTTGCCGACAACACCAAAGACCGAGCCTGCAGGAATATTGAAGGAAACCTCATCGAGCGCAGGGGGGCCATCGGGACCGTAGCGGAACGTGACCTTGTCGAATTCGATGTTGCCTCTGAGGTGCGGGCGAATACCGCGGCCGCGCCCGGCTTGCTCCGGACGTTGGTTCATGATTTCGCCGAGCATCCGGACCGAGAGTGCGACTTCCTGGTACTCGTGCACCATGGTCACGATCTGGACGAGAGGACCCGAGACCCGGCCGGCCAGCATGTTGAATGCCACCAGTGCACCGATGGTCATTGCGCCGTTGAAGACATCGAGGGCGCCGAGCCCGATGATGGCGACGCTCATCAGCTTTTCGAGGAGCCCGGTCATCGATTGGGCGACGGTCGAGATCTTGTCGACCCGGAAACGAACGGAAATCGATTGCGCGGAATAATCATCCCAGGCACGGCGCTGGCGGGGTTCAAGCGCCAGCGACTTGACGGTGCGCATCCCGTGCACAGTTTCCACAAGCAGTGCTTGTCGGTCGCCCTCGGCCTTGTAGAGGGCCTGGAGGCGACGTTGGAAGGGTCCGACCAGCAGCGCGACGACCAGGCCGACGAGTGCTGCAAAGCCAATGACGACCAGGGTGAGCTTGACGCTGTAGAGAAGCAGGATCGGAATGAAGACCAGGAGCGACACGCCATCGAGGAGGGTCAGAAACAGGCGACCCGTCAGAAACTCGCGGATCCTTCCCGTCTGTTGCATGTGCTTGACAAGGACCCCAGCTGACGCCTGTTCGAACAAGGCGATTGGAAGATTGAGCAGATGCCCGAACGTGCGTGTCGCGATGCGGATATCGATCCGGTTCGTGGCATAGAGCAACAGGTAACGGCGTAGGAAGCTGAAGGCAGCATCGAAGACAAGGGCAATGGCGATGCCAATCGTCAGGACCGTGAGCGTTGCATAGCTTTGATGCACCAGCACCTTGTCGATGACGAGCTGGAAGAAGATTGGCGTCATCAGACCGAGGCCATAAAGGACGATGGCGGCAAGCGCAACGTCGCGGAAGAAACTGCGCTGCTTGATGATTTCGGGAATGAACCAGCGGAAACCGAATGGCTGATCGGCATCGTTAAGGCCGTAGTTCCGCTTCATCATCACCACGGATCCGTGCCAGGATCGGGTGAATTGCTCTTCGCTCAGGTGAATGAAGTCGGGGCGCTCGGCCAGGGGATCGAGGACCCTGATCATCGGCTCCTCTTCGCCCATTGCAGGCCCGGCAATCACGACCCAGTTGCCGTTCTCGAGCTCCGCCAGCACAGGAAAGGCTTCGCCGAGCCCAAGAAGCGAAGTCCAGCTGAGGCTGATATGCCGGGCGCGCAGCCCGGCATCTTTGGCCATGCGCAACAATTGTCGGAGCGCGACGGGTTGGTCATTGACTGCGTAATCGTGTTGCAGGCGCTCGGGTGACAGGTCAACGCCATGGTGGCGTGCCACGAGAGCAAGGCAATGTAGGTTGGTGTGCAAAAACGTACTCATGGCCCACCCGGGTGTCTGCGTTGATGGTTCGTCAGTTGAAGTTCGGCGACGCGTTGCCCGAGGCACCGGAAGGAGGGATGATCTCAGCCTTCTGATTGGGGTCGTTGACGCGCCGCACGGCGCCGGCCTCGACCAGTCCGCCCAATGCCTTCTGCATCAGGTCGACTGCATTCGCGAACGCATCGACGGGCATGATGATCCTCTGCCGGAAGACCGGTTTCGGATTGTTGCTGGCATCCCGTTCGGTGGCCGACAGCGACATCAGGTCGATGCGGACGATCGTGCCGGTTACCGTGATCTCGCCGATACCGTCGGCATAAAGTTCGTTGCTCATTGTCGATCTCCTCGTTTGGAACGTGCTCATTGATGGTGATGGTGCGCCTGCTGCCAGGCAGGGAAGGGGTCGGCAAGCTGTCTGCCGAGTTCCGGGTCAAAGTGGGTCTCTTCCCCGAAAAGGCAGTCGTCGAGCGCTGTGCTGATCGCTTGCTGGTCAAGCCCGGCGCCGATGAACACCAGTTCCTGGCGGCGATCGCCGAAGACCAGATCCCAATGGCGGTCAAGCAGCTGGCGAAACTGCGGATAGCGTGGCCAATGCGCCTTTGACACGCTTGCCCACCAGAAGCCCTTGGTATCCATGCGTCGCTGTGTACCGGCAATCGAAAGGAGCCCGATCTCGTTCGGCCGCGTCGCCAGCCAAAAATGTCCCTTGGCGCGAATGAGGCCCGGCCACTGCTGCGCGAGAAAGCGGTCGAGCGCAGCGGGGTCGAAAGGACGGCGTGCGCGATAGACGAAGCTTGAGATCCCGTACTCCTCGGTTTCCGGAACATGGTCGCCCCATCCGTAGAGCTCCTTATGCCAGTACGGGTGGCGGGCCGATTTGGCCTCGCTGAAGAGGCCGGTATCGAGAATGGTCGACAGGGGAAGCGCACCGAAGTCGGTTTCGATGACACGCGCATCCGGATTGAGGGCCGCGACGATCCGGCGAACGGCCGTCCGGGTCTCGGCGGCCACTTCGGAAACCTTGTTGATCACGACGACATCGGCAAATTCGATCTGCTCTACGAGCAGGTCTACAAGCGTTCGTTTGTCATCGTTGTCGCGAGTTTCGCCACGATCGCTCAGGAAATCGGCGCTCGAATAATTTGCAAGCAGGTTTGCCGCATCGACCACCGAGACCATGGTATCCAGCCGCGCGACGTCACAGAGCGCAAGGCCGTTCTCGTCACGGAAAGAAAACGTAGCGGCAATTGGCAGCGGTTCGGCAATGCCGGTGCCTTCGATCAACAGATAGTCGAAGCGACCGTCGGCGGCGAGACGGCGGACCTCGGTCAACAGGTCGTCACGAAGGGTGCAACAGATGCATCCGTTGGTGAGTTCCACCAGGGTTTCATTGGTGCGCGACAGGTTGGCACCGCCATCACGAACGAGCTCGGCATCAATATTGATTTCGCTCATGTCGTTGACGATGACGGCAACCCGGCGTCCTTCCCGGTTACGCAATACATGGTTGAGGATGGTTGTCTTTCCTGCGCCGAGGAAACCCGCCAAAACCGATACTGGGAGGCGCTTGTCGCCACCTGTCATGTACACTCTCCCCACTCGCCGCTACGCTGCGAGTTGCTGCTTGAATGCGACGTCGACGTAGTAGTTGGTGCTGTTGAATGTGCTTGTCGGGAACAGCCCGCTGGAGCCGTATGCATAGAGACCGTTGCCGCCACTTAGCGCCGAAGACATGGCCTCGAGATTGCCGTTGGTCGTGCTGTTGCTGAAGTAGTTGCCCGTCGCCGAATAATTGCCGTTGGTGCTGTAGGACACGACATAAGTGGTGTTGGCATCGATCGCCACCTGTTGAGCCAGGTTGACCGACTGCCAACCACTTGCGCTCTCGTTGGTGAAGGTCGCGCTTGCAAGAAGAGTACCGCTTGCCGTCCAGAGGTAGCCTGTGTGAGAACCGGTATTCTCGGCGCTTTTGTAGAAGCGAATACCGGTAATCCAGCCAGCCGCATCCGACTGGAACTTCATGCCGAGATTGACCGGGCTGTTGTCGTTGACCGAGACGATCGCCGGCGTCGTACCGGCGGCGAAGACATTCTGCTCGCTGCCTTCGTTGGAAATGTTGAGGGATGCCTGCGCAGTGGACGTTGCACCCTTCGTATCGGCGATGGTGTAGGAAAAGCTCGCAGATCCGGTGTAGCCCGTTTCCGGCGTGAAGGTGATCATATTCGACTGGCTGTCGAAGGACACCGTTCCGTGCAGCGCGTTGCCGACACTGGTGACGGAAATCGCGTCGCCATCTGGATCGCTGTCATTGGCGAGAAGTGCCGAGGCGAGGATCGTCAATTGGGTATTTGCAACACCTGATATCCCGGAGTCGTTCGCGGCGATAGGGGAAGCGTTTTGAGTCGCTGTCTGATAAAGAACGTCGACCCAATAGTTGGTTGAATTGTAGGTTGCGGTTGGAAACAGGCTGCCTGTGCCATAGGCATAAACGCCATTGCCCGTAGAAGATGCGGTCAGAGTGCCGTTTGAGTGGCTGGTCGTGAAATAGTTTGGCGTGGCCGCATAGAAGCCGTTCGAATGATAGCTTGCCACATAGGTAACGCCTGCGGAGATGCTGACAGGTTGTGAGAAGGTTACCGTTTGCCAGCCGCTTGTTGTCTCGTTCGAGAAGGTTGCGGACGCAAGCAAGACGCCGCTGCTGGTCCATAGCGAACCGACGTGCGTACCGGTGTCTTGCGCGCTCTTGTAGTAGCGCAAGCCAGTAATCTCGCCCCTTTCGGAAGTGGTAAACTTGACGCCGAGCTCCACCGATCCTGGGTCATTGCCCGCAACAATGGTGGGCGCGTCGGTCGATGAAAACAGCCCTGTACCGCTTGGCTGTGCGCCAACCGTCAAGCTGACGGTTGCAGAGGCGGTACCGCCGCGGCCATCCGCGATCGTGTAAGAGAAGTTTGCTGCGCCGACGTATCCTGCTGTCGGAGTGAACACGATCGTATTTGTCACGCTATCGAAAGTGACTGTGCCGTTTGCCCCGTTTGCAACGCCCGTGATCGACAACGGGTCGCCATCCGGGTCGTTGTCGTTCGCCAGGAGGGCTGCTGCCGCAATGGATAGTGCCGTGCTCGAGTAGGTGCTGAAGCCGTTATCGTTGGCTGCAACAGGCACCGAATTCACCGTCGATTGATTGAATACGACATCGACCCAGTAATTGGATGCCTGATAGCTGGATGTTGGGAAGGTCGTGCCGGTGCCGTAGGAAAAGACGCCGTTCCCTCCGCTCGCCGTCGCGGAAACGCCGGTGAGGGCTCCGTTGGTATGCGCTGTGTTGAAGTAGCCGACAGTTGCCACATAGGTCCCGGTCGTGTGATACGATGCGACATAGGTTACCCCGGCCTGGATCTGGATCGGGCTGGAGAACTTTGCGGTTTGCCAACCGCTGAGAGACTCGTTGGTGAAAGTTACAGTCGTCAGGAGCGTGCCGTCAGTGCTCCAGATCGAACCAGTGTGGGTACCCGTATCGCCGGACGCCTTATAGAAACGAATTCCGGTGATCGAACCGCTGCTCGATGAAGTGAACTTCATGCCCAACTCGATAGCGGAATTGTCGGTAAACGCCTGCCCCGTGGGACCTTCGTTCGGCTGAAACAGCGACACGCCGGCCGCAACTTCGTCCACGGAAAGGCTCACGCTCCCCTGGTCCGTGCCACCTCGTCCGTCCGAAAGGGTGTAGCTGAAGCTTGCCGGCCCGATGTAGTTGGCATTCGGTGTAAAGATCACGTTGCCGGTTTGAGTATCCAGCGCAACCGTTCCGTTGACTGCATTGCCAACGCCGATGATCGTCAGCGCATCACCATTGGCGTCAGTATCGTTGGCTGTCAGCGAGGCAAATGACACTGTCAAAACGCCATTGCGGGAGATGGTAAAGCCGCTGTCGTCGGTTGCCACGGGTGTGCTGTTCGGACCAGCGTCAAACACAACATCAACCCAGTAGTTTGATCCGCCAGGGTTGTTGCCCGGGAAGGTACTGGTGGCGCCGTATGCATAAACACCACCACCATCAACTGCCTTCAGCACGCCATTGGTATAGGTCGAGCCAGGAGTGAAATAGTTCTCGGTGACGGAATAGAAGCCGTTGCTGTGATAGGAGGCAACGAAGGTCGTCCCCGCGGGGATATGAATTGGAGTGGAAAAGGTGACTGTTTGCCAGCCTGAAAGGGACTCGCCCGTCGATACGCCCGTGGCAAGCAGTGTCCCATTGGCGTCCCACAAACTGACTTTATGTTCACCAACGTTGTAGAAGCCTTTGTAGAAGCGAATCCCCTCGATATAGCCGCCGGTGGTGGACTGAAAACGGACCCCGAGCTCGACGCCGTCGCGGTCGACCGCAGTCTCGAGCGTGGGCTTGGAGGCCAGTGTCCAAAGACCGGTCGTGTCCGGCAGTGTGACAGTGACCTGCTTTCCAGACGATGGCGTCTCCAGGTTGACGCTGTCGTCGACGGCACGCGACATGATCGTGTAGGTGCCGCTCGCCTGGACGACCCAGTTGTAGCTCCAGTTTTCACGGCCGGTTGCCTTGAACCAATGCTGGCCGCCGTCAGTAGACACCTCGATCCCGGCGATAATGCCGCCGCCGAAGTCCTGGGCCGTTCCAGTGATCGTGACGTGCTGGCCTTCGACAAAACTCGCACCGATGATTGGCGACGTAATCGTTGATGTTGGCTTCAGGTGGTCAGTGGACTGCGTCGCGAGAATAAGGCTGGCATCCAGAGTCGTTGGCTGGATTCCCATGTCTGCAAACATGTTGACCATAGCCTGCTGGACGTTAGGGTCGGTTGGCGTCTCGGCGCCTTGGTGTTGATCGTTCAATCCCCAGGACCAGAAAACGGTGCCTGCGCCGAACACCAAAGCTCCGCTTGCGGCTCTGTACATCGTCAGGCTGTGGTCGACGACGGCATCGCCAACGCTTGTTCCATAATCCCGGAGGTAAGTGTTCACCGCCACCGTAGACAGAGACAGGTTGATCAGCCCGTCTGGCCGGAACCCATTTTCGACGTCGGAATCCCATTCATAGCCAAGCAGGTTCTGGACGAGATTGTATGTTTCTCCGGGCTGGAGGTTGGCAACGTCGGTGTTTCGCCAGAAACGCAGGTTCGAATAATCATAAGGTATGGAAATGGTATCGGAGCGATAGCTGTCGACCGTGAACATGGTTCCGGTCAGTGAGTTCTCCGGCTCCTGTCCGGGGTCGGCATAGCGTGGATCGCGCCAAGTGCCGGTGCCGATATCGCTCGGATCCGTGCTTGTCCCCCAAGTCTCCTTGTAGCAAACCATGGTCCGGTAGGCTTGGCCGTTGCCGTCAATGCTGCTTTCCCATCGTACTTTCCAGTAGCATTCATTTCCGCTCCAGAACGCCAGGTTGACGCCACTATCGCGGGCTGCTTCGACGTTCGCGCGCTGTTCGCCTGACCAGTATTCGTCGTGGCCAACGGAGAGGTAGGCTTGATGGTTAAGGAGCAGATTGCCATTGCGAGACGCATCAACGCCGGAGATGTAGGAGACGTCATAGCCGTTCTGCTCAAGCCATTGGATTGCTGAGTGCTCGGCGCCAAAGATGTAGTCCCAGGTTCCGCCGGTGGGACTGGTGTTCGTGATAATGGGGCGGTTGTAGCTGATGGCCGAGGCGCGGCCGATCGCGGTCAGGCCGCAGCTGCAGTTAGGCGGCAGGTAGCCGATCATGTTTGCTGGATCGACCGGCACCTCTCCGTAGTAAAGGCTTGCTCCACCCCATGCGTTGTAGGCCTGCCAGGTCGTATCGGAGGTCTGGAAGACGATGTCGCTGTGCGAAGCATCGTCGCGCACGACAAACGGAATGATGCTTGCGTCTTCGGTCCCGTCCTCCCGCACCAGTTTGGCGATGTACACGCCCGATACTGCGTCATCCGGAATCTGCCAGCTCGCTGAAACCGACCAGTTGCCACAGTCGATAAGGCCAAGCGACATGTCGACGATGGGGTGCGGCTGGATCTGGGCCGTCGTCAGCGACTTGTCAATCGACGCAACCTTGCGCGCGCCATCGCCGCCGTAATAGCCGAGACGATAAATGTCGATGCGGTAGTGAGTCGAGTCCGTTGCGATCTTGAAGTCTACGGTGCCGCCGACATTGGTGCTGATTTCGGTAGCAAAACCCTGAATGGTCCCGCCGCCGTCGCCGTCGAGGCCCCATTCACTAATGGGGTTGCCCTGCTTCATGTTTTCGAGGGCAATCTTGTTCAGGGTCGGGGTAGCCGCTACCGTCTGAGTGACGGCCACCACCGTTGTTGTTGATGCGGTCGCAGCCAGGGTCATCGGCGCTGGCGCGGCGGACGCATCTTGCTCAGTGGTTCCCACGTCAGCCGTTGCCACGCCAGTGGTTCCGACGATTGCAGCCGAAAACGTCATGGCCGGAATACTCGACGTATCGGTCATGCTTGAGACCGGCAGCGTGACGTCAGAGGCAACCGACAGAGAGGACTCTAGCGAGATCGCGGCAAGCGGCGTGGAAGGATCGGGGGGCAATACGGTACGGGGCTGAGCTGTCGTCTCTGGATCAGTAGCGGAGGAGCTTGCCGTCGATGTCGCATCGGCGGTCAGCGTCCGGCTGGCTCCACCGGTCGCGTCGCTTGTGGAGGTAGCGCTTGAAGCCGGCGACATTTGCGTCGCGGCTGGATCATTCGTCAAAGGAGACAGAGTGGTTTGCGATCCCGTGAGCGAGTTCACGGAGCCGACAGCGCTGGGATCAGTAATCTGCGGAGCACCGGCTGACGAACCAACAGCTGCGTTCGCGAGAAGAGAGCCGCCCGTTGCCACTGCGCTGTAAACGGTCGACGTGCCGCCGAACGCGCTCAGATAGTCACGGTTCTTGATGTTGATCCTCAGCATGAAATCCACCCCCCAGTCGCAAATGCAGCAGGTGTCAATCGTGTCATGTTTGCCGCGAAAGTGTACGACAGCAATGAGCGGTACTCGACGTTGCAGACCCTACGCCGATAGGATGATATGGCACTCGCCGACCTGAGCTAGCGAGGAATTGGTCGAGAAAACCGACATGCCTCGATGCTTGCATGTTGCCTCCGCGAAATGATCCGGAAGCACGCTTCAGGCTCGTCTATAGTTCATTTTTCCAGGTTGCTCAGGCGCTGCTGCAGATCGAGACTAAGTAACTAAACGCTCATCGCCGCAGCGAGCGAAGGCGATGAAGCGAGCTGCACAATTGGGGGGATCCAGGTGCCGTATCACTTCGATTGGAGGCCGGGAATCGGTGATCCCACGATTGGCGGATGGATTACCGTCGCACTCTACTTTGTTGCATGCGTGAGCTGCCGCAGGACGATGGCAACCGTCCTTTCACCTGGCTCGAGCAAGCAATTTGACGGCTTCATCTGGCGTGGAATTGCCATCATGCTTTTCTTGCTGGGCATAAACAAGCAACTCGACATCCAGTCCGCTTTCACGGAGATTGGCCGAATGATCGCTGCATCAGAAGGGTGGTATGGCGAGCGTCGAGCGGTACAATTCTACTTTATCGTCGGCATTGCCGCCCTTTGGGCGGTTGCGTTGCCAATAGCTGGTTTTTGCCCAAGAAAACTATCGCACCAAACTTGGCTGGCCCTCGCGGGATCGATGCTTGTGGTGGGCTACGTCGTCATTCGAGCAGGATCTTTTTATCATTTCGACCAGTTCATCGGCAGCCACCTATGGGGCCTCAAGTGTAACTGGGTCCTTGAGATGACGGGTATTGTCATCGTGCTGCTCGCGAGCGAATGGCGGCGAGCAGAACTCCATCGTCAGATGCGGCGACAGACGATTCTCCAATAGACGATGCGATGATCAGCGCATTTCGCGGACTTAGCGGGCGCGGCCCAGCATTGATCCGCCTCTGTCAAAAAGAGAACGAACGCCGCAAATTCAATCCAAGGGTCTGCGTAAGGCAGAGACCGAGAAATGTCGGGTCCCTATCACGCTCATGCGCTCGTTCCACAGGATGTTCCCAATATGCAAACGCGTGCAAGTGTAGGCGAACCCAACAGCGACTTCGACCAAGACCGTCATAAAAGTTTCATCCGGAACTGCCGGCGGGAGGCTTGCACGCTTTTGCAGCAATATGCAAAATCTTGCAAATGGAGATCGAGCCGTGTCCGCAAAAGTGTTTGTGAGCAGCCAGGAAGTGGCTGAAAAGGCGGGGTCTCACGATCTGCGGTGTCGCGGACATTTACGCCGGCGCCAGCGTGTCCCAAGAGACGCGCCGGCGCGTGCTCGAAGCAGCCGAGGCGCTTGGGTACCACATCAATGAACTTGCTCGCGGTCTCATGCGAAATGAGAGCGGCATCGTCTGCCTGATCGTCTCCGACGTTGCAACGCCCTACCGTTCTGCCCTTTTTGGAACAGCTTACACTGCTGGTTCAGAACGCTGGCAAGGTCGCGATGCTTGTCAATACGGACCGTGCCGATGGCAGTGTTGATCGTACTCTCAGGCAAGCGATCCGTTATCGCGCGGATGCGTCAATCATTCTCTCCGGCATGCCTGATAAGTCCATTGCCGAGCTTTACCTGCGCAACGGGCAGCGTCTCGTCCTCATCAATCGCGACGATGAGCAGCCCGGCCCGCTGCGGATCAACCTCGATGACTACGAGGCCGCTGGACGCGTGGTGACGGCGTTCGTCCGGGCCGGATGTCGAAAGCTCGAATTCGCCAAGTCCAACGCGGGAACACCGAGCCTCATAGCCAGAGAGCGGGGCTTCATCGCTGCGGCAAGGGCCCTTGGAATGGAGGTTTCAGTCGAGCGTCATGGGTGGACGGGCTGCGAAGCGGGCAGGGTCCTGGCTCAGCGAATATTGACGCGCGCAGAGCGCCCGGATGCGGTCTTCTGCGCAACCGACCTCCTGGCTTGCGGTTTCATGGACGCAACGCGTCAATACCGGGCGAGTTATGCATCGCGGGCTTCGACGATATCGAGCAGGCCTCGTGGTCTTCCTACGACCTGACAACCGTTGGCCGTTTTCTACGATCGCTTCAAACGCAGTCGAATGGTTTTCGAGGGCCACAGTCGGAGAATGGGGTGCAGTCGATCAAGCTTCATGCCGAACTGATCTGGCGGGGATCAATCAGGGGGGCATAGCGCCCACGGCCTCTCAGAATAACGGGAGGTTGCTCCACTGTGCCAGGTACCACCCGGCCCAGATGGCAGGTGCCAGAAACGACGCGTAGGGGATGCGAGCCGTTGCGGGCCAATGGCCCTGGTGCCTGCTTTTGGCGAGAACAAAAAGAAGTGCGGCAAGGGTACCGAGAAAGACGACAAGGGCGAATTGCTGCCATCCGACCCATACGCCGGCAGCCGCACCGAGCTTTACGTCGCCAAGCCCAAGTCCCTCGATACCACGCAGCCTCAAGTAAACCTCACGTACCAGAAGCAGTGATCCGCCGGTGAGCGCTGCATCTGCAATGATACCAAGCAATGACCTCTCCACATCGTCACCCAGCGGATCGAGACCGAGCAGGAATGCGCCGACCCCGATCGCTGCCAGCGCGAGATTCAGAAGGTTAGGAACCCTGAAATTGAGCCAGTCCTCGATTGTAACCAAGGTCACCAGGGCGGCAAGCACCGCGCCGAGGGTTGCGCGCGGCAATGGCAGGGTCGTCAATCCGACCACAAGGGCAGCCAGTGCCGCGATCGCCACTGCTGCCAGACGTGTATCGATGGTTTTTGGCCACTGCACTATTTGACCTTGCGCCCGCCCATTCCCCACATTTTCGACTGCAGCTCCTCGGCGACGCTTTGCGCATCGCGACCGTCACGAATGACCATGGGCCTGATCAGGATCAGAAGCTCTGTCCGGGTATTGGCGCGGTTCTTGCTGCCGAACAGATTGCCGACGACCTTCATCCGATTGAGGCCCGGGATGCCGTCCTTTGCGCGCTGTGCCTGTTCGCTGATCAAGCCGCCGAGCAGCACAGTCTGGCCGTCGACGACGGACACGGAACTCGAAATGCTCCGGTTGGAAATCGTCGGCGTCAGGCTGTCCGGCGACGAAGACGAGGAGATCTCCTGTTCGATGCGCATTGCTACGACACCGTTCTCGGCGATGCGTGGGCGGACATTCATGATGATGCCGGTATCGCGATATTGCACCTCGTTGCTGACAGGCGCATCAGCCGCGTCTACAGGGGTAACGGTGCGCGTGATGATCGGGATCTGGTCGCCGACCTGGAAGCGCGCAACTTCGTTTTCCAGCACGACGAGAGACGGGGACGACAGGATCTGAACGTCTGTGACCTTGTCGAGGGCGCTGATGATGATGTCAGGGCTGCTTTCGGAGCCAAGAACGAAATTGAAGCCGGGCACTTCGCGCGCGATATTGTCGGCGAGCACGTTGAAGAGGCCAACCGAACCGTTGTCCGATCCCGCTCCGAGGTGATGGCTCTTGACGAAATACTGGACGCCGAAACGCATGTCGTCGGTCAGGCGCACTTCGGCCATCGTGACGCTGATTGCCACCTGTAACTGCGGCACGTCAATCCGGGTCAGCGCACCGAGCACCCGCTGGCGCATTTCGAGATCGCCGTAGATCACAATGGAATTGTTCGAAGGGTCGGCACGAATGCGCACCGCGTCGGCACCGAGTTCGTTTGATGTCGGTTGACCGAAGCGCGCAGGATCGATCTCGGCCGTGTCGGTTCCGCCGCCGCCGGTTTGGCCGGCACTTGCCTCCGCTGGCTGGGCAGCAGCATCGGCGGTGTCAGCAGACGCTGGAGTTGCCCCTGGTTTTTCGTCGCTTTCCGTGTCGTCGCCAGTCGAGAACAGCTTTTGCAGCAGCTCGGCAATCTTCGTCGCGTCCCGGTATTTCACGCGGTAGACATGCACGCTCTGCCCGAAATCGGGGTTTTCCCGGTCGAGCCGACGAACCCATGTCTGCGCGCGCTCCGTCAGCGTGCGGCTTTGCGACACCGCCAGAATTGCGCGAAGACGCGGCATCGGCATGAACTGGATTGCACCGTTCTCGCTGCCCTTGGCCGCGAATATGCGTTCGAGTTCAGGTATAACAGCCTCGGGCCGGGCATTCTGCAGTGGTAGAATGCCAACCGCCTGATCCTTCATCCAGTCGACATCGAACGCGCCTGCCGTTTCGATCGCGGCCTGGCGGTCAGCACCACTGCCGGCGATGACCAGCAGATTGCGTGTCGTTTCCACACGAATTGCGCCAGGCCTTGCGCCGAAGCCATCGATCAGACGGGCAAGCGTCTGTGCGCCGATATAGCGGACGGGAAGGATGGTGATGCCGAAGCCAGGGCCGCTTCCCCTGACCGTTGTCTGCCCAGCTACGGCCGAACCGGCTTCAACGATCTGGTAGGCGTTGCCACGCTTCACGAGGTCGGCGCCATTCATGTTCAGGAGCGTTTCCAGGATCGACAGCAGTTCGCCCTTTGCGACCGGGCGGGCCGTCGAAAGCGTCACCGAGCCCGAGACCTTCGGATCGATCGTATAGGTCTGGCCAAGCGTGTCGCCGAGGATTGCCTGAACCACTTCACGCAGCTCTGCGCCCTGGAAGTTCAGGTTGACCTCGCCTGCGGCCGGGGTCTGCCCCGTATGGATAGGGTCTACGACCCCATCGCCCGGCGTCACAAATGTAACTGCCTGGAGGGGGCCCGAGCTCGTTGCGTTGTGAGACGCCACCGATCCGTCAGGGCGCGGCGAACGAGCGGACAGGTCTGCATTCGTCACGGAACCGAGGATAGACTTGGGGCTATCCATGGAACCATGATCGGGCAGCACGCATCCGGTGGCCAACACACACCATCCGAACAGCAGGCCTGCACGACCAATTGCACTGCTAGGTCCCATCTCCCCTCAACTGATTCTCTAGCTTCCAGTATCCGAACCTAGCATTTTTCAGGGGGCGCGTTATCGCTAATGGCGACTATGCACATCTTACAGTAGGCAAACCGTAACGGCCTGATATCTTACCCAAAGGTCGGCATGGACTTGTCGTTCAACTTGGCGGACGCTGTTGCAAATCGCAGGAAGGACGCAGCGCAGACGAGGCGATATCTGGATGGCCACTGCAACGACGTTGACGGACTTTGTCCGATATCTGACGACGAACGATAATCTGGTCGGGCCATCCGAGAGGGTGTCGCTTGAGCGGATGTTGAAGGCTCCCCCTTCGAGCTACAGTCAAATCTGGGAGACCGGCGTACTGTCGGGAGATCAGCTCGCCGAGGCAATTGGCGAATTTCACGGGCTCGGTCGCGCCGCCGTCGACCAGATAGAGTTCCGGCCCGAGCTTACCGCCGATCTGTCGCCGCGATTCCTGCGCGCGGCATGGGCGCTTCCGGCACTGGAGAAGGGCCAGCAGATTCTGGTGATCGCCGACCCGACACGCGAGGAGGCGATCGAGGCGGCGGCGGCCGCGCTCGGACAACGCGTGGAAATGAGAGTGGCGACGTTCGAAGAGATGGCGATGCTTTTCGAACGGTTGCTTTCTAAGGATCGGGCAAACGTCCTTTCGCCTGCCGACCAAACGGCAGCGCGCTCGCAGAGTGCGGCCGAAGAGGATCTTGATCGCCTTCATGATCTCGCGAGCGGCGCGCCCATCGTCAGGGCCGTCGACCAATTGCTGGAAACCGCGTTGAACTTGTCGGCAACCGATATCCACATCGAGCCCCAGCCGGATGGCGTGCGGGTGCGAATGCGGGTGGATGGCATGCTGAGGACCATGCAGCCGCTCTCGAACGATATCGCTCGTGGTGTCGTTTCACGCATCAAGATTCTCGCCGGACTCAACATCGCCGAGCACCGGCTGCCGCAGGACGGGCGCGCTCGTATCACCATCAACACGACGCGCGCCGATTTTCGTGTAGCGACGATGCCAACCTTGCATGGCGAGGCGCTTGTTGCCCGAATTCTCGTCAAGGGTGCCGAGGCACTTGATCTTTCCCGACTTGGCATGGCCGCCCGCGATTTTTCTATTCTGCGCACCCAGATCGCCGAGCCGCATGGGCTGATCGTCGTTGCCGGCCCGACGGGGTGCGGCAAGACGACGACGCTGACGGCGGCGCTCTCCAGCCTCAACAGTCCCGAACGCAAGATCATGACCATCGAGGATCCGATCGAGTATCAGATCGCCGGCGTAAGCCAGACGCAGGTGAAGCCATCGATCAATCTGACCTTCGCGAATGCGATGCGCTCCTTCCTGCGCCAGGACCCCGACATCATGATGGTCGGCGAGATGCGTGACAGCGAAACCGCGTCGATCGGCATCCAGGCAGCGCTCACGGGGCATCTAGTGCTTACGACGCTGCACACCAACAGCGCAGCCGATGCGATCATCCGGCTGATGGATCTCGGCGTCGAAACCTTCCTCCTTGCGTCCGCCTTGCGGTGTGTCATCGCACAGCGACTTGTCCGCAGGCTCTGCGAACGCTGCAGGGCGCCTGTGAACGATGGTGCCGGCGCTGAGCATGCCGCCCTTGCGCGTCGCGGCTTCGTCCCGCGCCCTGGGGACAGCTATTTCCGTGCAGTCGGTTGTGCCTATTGTGGGGAAAGCGGTTATCGAGGACGCGTCGGGATATTCGAGGTCCTGCCCGTCGATGCCGAGCTCAGCGGGCTCATGCGCGATGACGTCGATCCCCAGAAAATCCAGACAGCGGCGGTGCGTGCCGGCATGACCACGATGCTCGACGATGGCTTTGCGAAATACCGAAAGGGCATCACGTCGATCGAGGAGGTTCTGCGCGTTACGATCTGAGCGTTAAGATCTGACGGGCGCTATTGGGTCGGGGCAAACATCCGATAGTCCTGGCGCTGGCCGTTCTGTTCGAGCTTGACCGTACGGTTGTCGACGATGGAGACGACCCAGTTCTGAAGCCTGTCGCCGTCCTTCAGGCGATGGATCTGGCCGCTCGCGGGGTCCTGCAGGAGTGCCTGGCGGTTGCCGCTGATCGAAATGATCCCCACGAGCTTTATCTCAGGTGCAGATGGCGACGTTTCGGAGACACTGGCAATGACTGGCGCAACGTCTACGACCGGCTCATCAGCGACCGGGGGCTGCCTTGAGGGTGAAAACAGCGGGTGAAGCCGGGTCGCTTCGAGCTTATCAAGGGTCACGCCACTCAGCCACGGCGTCGCTGGAGCGCTGGGCTCCGATTGGGACAGAGCCGCGCCCGCCATCGCCACCAGGGCGACGCCCGTCACAATTCCAGATCTTTTCAAGCCGGTCACAGCTTGCTCCTTCGCCAGTAGCCCTCGACCGAGGCTGAAACGCGCAGTACAGGCGGCTCCCTGCTGCTGACGCTTGTTTCCGCGCTCTCGATCGTGATCGATTTGAAGAGCAGGGCTGTCGGGTTGCTTTCCGTCGCAAAGAGAATTTGCTGCAGCGGCTCCGTGGTCGTCTCAAACAGAACGCGCATTTCGACGGCGCCGTCGTCGGGTGCATCCTCTCCGGGGTCGACGAATTCAAACTGAGCGATCTTTGCTCCGGTCTCGCCGATCACATCGGTCATCAGGCGTTGCAATTCGGCGGCTGCGACAGCCGGCGTGTCGCCTGGGAGGTAGATCGCGGCACCATCGCCGTCTTTGTCATCCGTGTTGCCTTCGAGCGCCGCGAGCCTGGTCTTGAGTGCCTCCAGGGACAGCCGCTGCTCGGCATTTTCCTGCGACAGCCCACGTGCTTCCATCACGCTCCATGCCGCTATCGCCCCAGGAACGAAAAACAGGCCAGCGAGCACAGCAATCGTTGCCATTCTGACGTTTCTCGCGGCGCCCTGCTTCCGGTTCATTGTGTTTTGGCTCCTGCAAGATGGGCCAGGATTTCGAACCGCTCTTTGCCGTTGTCGCCATCGCGGACGACCGGCGCGGAGAAATTTGCGGCTTCGAGCATCTCTGAGTCTTCGATGATACTGATCAGCCGCGCGGCATTGGCGGAAAATCCTGCAATACGCACATTTCGATCTGCAACATCAAGCGTGGTGAGATAGGTCGTATCGGGGATGATCTTCGAGAGTTCATCGATCAGGACAACCATGGAGGCGGCATCCCATTTGCGCGCCAGTTTCGCGCTGGAACTGTCGGCCTGTTCCGCCTTCTGACGCGCCTTGTCAATCGTGCCGCGAAGGCTGGCGAGGGAGGCTTCTATCTGCTTTTTCTCCTGCGTTGCCTGTTGGAGCTGAAAGCCGCCAACTGACAGCATGGCTGCCCCAATTGCCGCGAGGACGCAAAGGGACGCGAGAGCGATGCGCGTACGTCTCGCCGTAAGTGCCGCTTTCGCGCCCGGTAACAGATTGATCCTACTCGACTTCGCGAGTGGATCGGTCGCAAGTCCGACGACGACGGGCTTGATGCCGACAGCCTCGAGGGGATCGATCGCCGACCGCATCGCAGCGAGCGAGACCGCGACGACGCGAACATCTAGCTGATCGGCGGTGTCGGTCGCTTCGCCGTCCTCAAGATCGTAGTCGAACGTCATCTTGTCCGCGGGCCATGGAAGAAGCTGTTCGAGCTGATGGCGGATGATCGCATCGACATGGTGTCTGCTTGCCGCCGGGAGTTTGAGCGATCGCACGACCGAACGATCCGCGCCAAGCCGCATTTCGACTGGCTGTGTTCCGACGACGCTGCTAAGCCAGCCGAGCTCATCACGGGGTCCCTCGGCCTTGTGGATCGGCCCCGCCCTGGAGACGCGGTAGCAAACGAGCCTCGCCGGCTCCTCGACAACGAGAAATGTTCCACGGTTCCTGCGGGGGATGTTCGCTGCGGCCTGCCAGGAAACCATCTCGCCGAGCAAGGCTGAAAAGCTTCGTTTGATCGATGTGGTTATCCCGGTCATTCGATACATCTCGCCATCAACGTCCCCCCGTTCCGGTAAATGTCCAGGCATAGACGACATAGCCTTTGGGGGTGTCGGTTGCGTCGGCGACGACCATCTCGGCGGTTCCGACCCGGCCGCTTTTGCTGTGGGCAACGAGGTTCACGCGAAAGACGGTCGGCCTCTCCACCGTGAGGAAGCCTTCATATCTCTTTACCAGGGCACGCCGCTCGTCGCTGTCTTCGTCGTTACGCAACGCTGCAATGGTCGTGGCGTCCGCCTCGCTCATACCCGGGATCGCAAGCAGCGCCTTCCGGGAGGCCGCTCCCGGATCAAGCATGCCAGTCCGGTTGTGCACCGTGAGAAACGACTCGAGTTTCATGTAGTCATTCTCGCTCAGTCCCTTGAGAAAGCGCAACTCGCCAACCGACTGGAATTTTGCGTTCATGGGCAGGCCGCGCGCTCCGTTTCCCCTGTAGTCGGAGCGCTCGGCGCCTTCGGGTGTCCGCTCGTCGTCTCCGTCGCGCCAGTCAACCACCCGTGCCGCAAACGCGTCGGGGGAAAGCGACTGGCCATCGACTGCCTTGAATAGCCCTTTCAGCAGTTCGGGCGGAGAGGCATTGAGATCGAGCCGTCCTGCTTCTGCGGCAACCTGTAGGGTGACACTTCCGGTCGAAAGCGTGATGATGCGGCCGTCGACGAATGCAGCGTCTCTGTCTTCGGTAAAAAGAAGGTAGGCGGACGCCGTGGCGCCGCTGTCGAGCAGGTTCTCGGTCACGAGATCGTCCACGCCCAGACGCGTGAGAACCAGGGTCGGCTGCGCCGACAGCACCAGCGTCGATACGATTCCTGCCAGCAAGCCGCATACGACAAGGGTTGCCAGCGTGACATATCCGCCATCACGTCGCATCTGGACCTCCCTCGCAGCTCGCGCCTTCCGGGCATAGCCGTGGCGGATCGACATGGGGGGAAACCACCAGCGTCAAAGGTGCGCGCCGCGAATCCGACTTGCTCCATATCTGCAGGCGAATGACATCGGGAAGCGTCGGGCGATCGGACCAGGAATTGCTCCACACGAAGCCTTTCCGGGTGTTTTCAGCAAACGAGAAGCGATAGTCCCATGCTCCCTGCAGCAGTGCTGTCGGTGGAGCGGCGCTCACCTTTTCAAAACTGGTTGCCGAGGGAAATCGCGCGAGGGCAGACCGGACGAGAGCGCCAGATCTGACTGAAATCCAGACCAGTTGATCGGATGCGGAGCCGGTCGCGAGACCGACTGCAGTTTCACTGCCATAAAACAGGAGGGGCGCGCCGGCCTGCTCGCTGGTCTTGATGGCAGCAACCTCTGACAGGTCGCGCCTGAGGGCAGTGAGCCCTGTGGCAAGACGCTCGATGTTTCCGGCGTCGCGACTGGCCGCCGCAGAAGACCGGGTCACGAGATAGGCCGACAACAGCAGCGCCTGAAAGACGAGCGCGCTGAGCAGGAGGACAACCAGGGCCTCCAGCATGGCAAAACCACCCTCTGAACTCTTGCGCTCCTTCCTCATTCAGCCACTCCGACCAACAGTCGATCGACCGCCAGCCGTCGCGAAGACGATACGTCGACGGAAAGCCTCGCCTCGAGCAGTGTCTGTCCCTCCGGCCCCCGCCCATCGGCCTCGGGAGATCGTGTGATGACGGCACGCCACCTGCGTCCGTGGCTCACGCCAGCAAACGTGCCGGGACGAACGATCTTTCCCTGCAGTTCCTCGGCGAGGACTTCCTCGGCGACCAGCCGTGCTTCGAGCCAGGCATGCGATTGAACGACGGAGGCGCGCGCCGAGACCAGGCTTCTCGGGACCACGTATAGAACAGCTGCGAGGATGGCGACGGCCACCAGAACCTCAAGCAGCGTAAATCCTTGATCGCGCCGGTCGTGTGCATTCGGGGCACTCTTAGTGGGGGCCGCACACATGCCGGGCCTCATTCGAGTGCTGACAGCGCAATGCCTGACGTCAGCGGGTTGACCGAGATGCGGAAGGTCGCGCGCGGTCCCGAGATATCGAAGGTCCCGCCGGAGGAGCGGCCATTGGCCTGAAAGGATACCATGCGGCCGTGCGCGGCGCGCTCCACCCGGATCGCAGATCCTTCGCTCAGCATGACCCGTCTTGCGGAGGAACCGGACAGGACCGTGCCGCGACGCGTGTCGATGGTCGATACGACGGTGCGGCCTTCCGCCATCGCGATGTTCCGGTCCTGTCGCAGGAGTGCCGCGATCTCCGCTGCCTGAACCTTCAGGCTCATCGCCTGGCCGGCGTTGATCATGTAGGGCAGTGCCATCGCCGCCACGAAAGCAATGATTGCGAGTGCTGCCAGAAGTTCCAGCAGCGCAAAACCGCCATCACTCGAAGAATGGCTACTGGATCGCGATGTCTGCGGCATTGTCGGCCCCCCCTTCAACGCCATCGGCACCAAAGGAAATGATCTGGGGTCGCCCCTTGTCACCAATGCGGTATTGATATTCGTGGCCCCAAGGATCCAGCGGAACCGAGGCCTGCTGGATATAAGGGCCCTTCCAGCGCTTGATCGCCGAGCCGCTGACCAGCGCGGTGAGGCCCTCTCGTTCTGTGGGGTAGCGCGAGGTGTCGAGGTAGAAGAGATCGAAAGCCGAGGTCAGGGCTTCGATTTGCAGCCGTGCGGCACGCACACGAGCCTCCGAGAGGTAACCAAGAACGCGCGGAGCAGCAATGCCAGCAACCAGGCTGAGGATCACGAGCACGACCAGCAATTCCAGCAGGGTGAAGCCTCCGTCGCCCCTGTCCGTGCGGCGCCGGGGAGATTTGCGGGTGGTCGGCAGTGGGTGTTGCAGCGGCTTTTTCATGGCGGTCACATCAGTAGATCGTTCAGGCTGAGCAAAGCCGTGATGACCGAAACGATGATCCAGGCGATCAGGGCACTGACAGTCAGCAGAACCAGCGGGCCGATGATCGCTGTGGCACGGGCAATCGAGCGGTCGAGCCGGGTCTCGTAGTAGGTTGCAACACGCAGCGCGGCCTTGCCGGTGTCTCCGGTGGTTTCACCGACCCGAAGCATCTGCAGGCCGTAGGGCGGAAGGAAGGAAACGCGGGAAAGGGCATCGGTGAGCTGACTGCCGTCTCTGACCCTTGCCAGAACTTCGGCCACGACCTCTGCGGAGTGCTCGTCACGCATCAAGCCGCGTATAAGGCGAAGGGATGTCGGCAGATCGACGCCACTCTTGTTCAGCATGGCAAATGTCGAACAGAAGACGACGGCGCGCTCCTGCATCAGCAGCGTATCGAAGCCTGGGAGATAACCGAGCAGGGAGAGGAGGATCGACTTTGCCGTCTTGCTGCGGGTGATGACGAGGGCAAGGCAGAGCGCACCGACACCGATGGCCGATATCAGCGTGCTGTTGGCCGCGACCGCGCGCGACAGGGTAAAGACGATCGAGGTCGATGCCTTCGCGTCCGCGCCCATGCCGACCAGCGCGTTGTCGAATTCGGGAATGACGACGGTCAGAACGAAAAACAGGACGCCCACGGCTGCAAGGACCAGAAATGCAGGATAGGCGAGTGCCGAGGTCAGGCGGCGTCTGAGTTCCCGACCCCGCCGCCGCTCCTGGGCAATCACCTGCAGCGTGACGTCAAGGTTGCCGGCAACCTCGGCGACCTCGACCATCTTGATATAGGTCGGTGGAAATGCCGCCGGATAGGCCTCGATCGCTTCGGCGAAGCTGTGTCCCTTTGAAACCACGTCCAGAAGCGAACGCGTCATGTTGCCGAGCGCATGCCGCTTTGTCGATTGATGGATGATCTGTAACGCCCGGTCCAGGGCAACACTTGCAGAAAGGAGGGCAGCGAGATCTTCCGTGAAAGCTGTTACATCGTCGTAGGACGGAGTCGACTGGAACGACAGGCCCAGTCCTGCGCCTGTTTTCTTCACTTCCTCTATATCAATTGGAAACAGGGACCGACGCTCAAGCTCCGCGGCCATCAGCGCGCTGGAGTTTGCCTGCAGAATACCCTCGAGCATGTGCCCCGAGAGATCGATCGCCCGGTACCTGAAGTTTGGCATTTTCGTACATCGCCCCTGATGCGTCGAAAATTCATACAGTATCGATCGAGTTCATATCTGGAAATAAGTACAGGGTAATTATACGAAATTCGGGAAAACATTCAACCGTCCCACTATTTAGAAAATATAAATTCGACGGTTTGTTTCTGAAAAAATCTGAATATTTTAAAAATACTACGATCCTGTTTGTTTTCACAAGTTTTAGGGTGTATTGTAGGGCCACCGTCACGCATTGATGGAACTCGTTACATTTGATTGGGGGCTGGTCGAATGTATATCTCTAAAAACGCGTCAAGAATCCGTCAACGAGAAGCACAACTTGCTCGAGATAATCGGGCAGAGATAGTTTGGGCATTGAACCAGGGGCAGGTCACCCGTCGAGAATTACTCAAATGGGGGATCTTTACGGCAAGCGGATATCTCGCCTGCAAGAACGGGCTAAGCCCGTTTGCAACGAGCGCCTATGCGTCGGTTCCGACAGGAACACCGCGAACACCGCTGTTCGGCATCCAGAAATTTTCTCAGCCGATGCATCGGCTGAACCATCTGAAACCGTTGCCGATCACACGGACGGCTGAGGGCCATGCGGCCTTTCCGGCCGGCCTTGGCGAACGGCCGGCCAAGCGGCTTTCCTATCACACGGATTTTTCCGCTGACCCCGCGAATGGGGCGTTTATCAATCCGCTGACGCATCACGGGCCGATCGAGGGGCGTCCGCCCGGCGAAGTGTTCGCGCACCAGCGATGGGACGAGTTCTTCCCCAAGGTCGGCTACATCATGCGGCTTGGCCAGATTTCGCAAACGGGCGGCCACAGCTATTTCCACGACCATTTCCCGGTACAGGAGCCGAACAGCTGCTGGACCTATGCGTCGGGTCGCGCTGGCGAATGCGGCTTGCCGCCATTCCTGATCAAGGGGCGCTATGGCGAGCCGATCATCACGCGCATCTACAATGACCTGCCGACCGACCGGAAGGCAAACAACGGCTTCGGGCGCAATGAAACCCAGTTGCATTTCCATAACGCTCATAACGGTGCGGAAAGCGACGGAGCCGCGAATGTGCATCACTTCCCCGGTACGTTCTACGACTACCGCTGGAGTACAGCGCTGGCGCGGCGCGACAAGATCAATACCCAGGCCGGCGACCCGCGTGCTTCCGGTCCCGACGACAATATCGGCCTCGTCAATGTGGCTGGTGA
>NZ_JANTYT010000017.1:0-98353 GCF_024808825.1 Rhizobium sp. BK661
CCTGTCGAAACTCGTTAGACATAAGCCTATCCTCAAGCCTGTGCTTGAGCCTTCCTGCTTATGCTGAGTGTCCGGTCGAATTGGGGTGCAGTTCACCTTCACCCTGTGAAAATCGGCACCAATTAAGCATTTATCTTCGTTTTTTTCGATTTCAACGTTTGGCTTACTTAGCGGAAAACCTTTGGTAGGCGAATGATATGGCCAACGCATCTTTGGACCGCCCCTAGTTTCATCCTCGCTATCAATCTCAGTCTTACGCCCGCCGAATTCTGCAAGACAGCAGACATTTCGCTCTCGCAAGGGAATCGCCGAAAATGCCTGTCGCCCCCTCAAGGAGCTCCTCCTTCCACTGCTTGATTTGATTGGCGTGCACGTCGAACTACTAGAGATAATTCCACCAGCGTCTATTCACCCCTGATGGCGCAAGCGCCACCTTGAAGGCCGGGCTATGTTGCGGCGCGGTCGTCTCGTCATGGTATCTCCTGTTCCCGCATCTAAGCCGAAGTCAGTCAGAAATTCCACTTATCCATGCTGTCCAAGTTTCCTGAGCCAGCTCTCGACCGAGCCCGATTGGTGCGATGAACTCAATCACGACCTATCTTTGCTCAATCGTGAGCTCGGTTGCAGCCGCGAATTGCGTCAAGAGCCCAATCCGTCATTCGCAAAGGGCAGGTCATAATTCAGGTCCTTACTCACCCGGAATTTTTCCCTGGCAAGTCTTCAACTATCACGTTCAAAACCAAAAGAATAACGCGACCAGCCACTCCTACGAGCTTGCACTGGAAGGCTTGAAGCCATTGATCGCCAAGGTCTGGCGCTATTGCGAGGCGAACAGCATCTCGGGAAAGACCCTGACACTGAAGGTGAAGTATTCAGATTTCAACCAGATCACGCGCTCCAAGAGCATAGCACAGGGCTTCCAATCGCCAGCGGCGATCGAAGAAACTATTGCCGCGCTCCTGGAAAGCGCATTTCCGACACGTAAAGGAGTTCGACTGCTAGGACTGACCATGTCTTCGCTGGAGCCCTGGACCGCAGGTACCATGCAGCAGTTGACACTGACATTGTGAAGCCAACGCAATGCTGGTTTCGTCCGTGGCCTAATCCGACGAATGCCAGGCCGCGGATCCTGGTATCAATTCCGCCTTTACAGTGGGGTTAAGCGACTAGCGCAAATCATCATAAGCTTGTCGATTAACGGATCTGCCGAGAACCTACTTTTTCGCATGGTTGTGCAAGCACATAATGAAGTAATCGAAACTAATTCTGGATGACAATAATAACCGGTGCGAGTAAGTTGTAAAAAGTACCATATCGAGTGTGAATAGACACGACTTGGGTCCCCTTATGGGCGCCCGGGGGGATGGTTATGGTTGACTATACACTTTCCCAAGCAACAAATTTGCGACCAGATCCTGATGATGCGTCGATTAATGTCGCTTCGCTCCTCGAAGGTGAGAAAGTCTCAGGCCTCCGGGAAATAGGACCGTGGATGAAGATCGCTCTTCTTCGTGACGGAAGGCAGGTTCTCGGATGGGTTCACTCCGACATTCTGAAAAAGTCGGAAGGGATACCAATTGTACTTTTCGATGAGCCGGAGGGCCAATCGAAAACTGTCAATGGGTCCATCTCAAGGGTAAAGCTGACCTTAACACCGTGGCAAAAAGTGGACGTTCTGGTCGACGACGGAACGGTGCAATCGGGCTGGGTGGACACCAGTACCGTGGTCGCGCCAACGGGGCCCAAGATCGAAGCGCCAGCCAAGCCAGAAGCCGTTGGGGAACTTGTCTTGGGAGTGAACGACGTTTACCGGCCACACTTGCTTCTTGCAGAAGAACGCACCGAAATTGATGCAGCTGCCCTCGCGGCAGTGATCAACGCTGAGGCTGCCAAACTGTCAAATGGTGAATGGGACCGAAATAGCAAAGCGTCGACAAGCTCGGCAGCCGGGTTGACCCAATTCCTTGCCGCGACATGGCTTGGCGAGGCCAAAAAGAACGGGACCTATTTGAACGAACGCGCGAGAGCCAAAGGTCTTATCACAAACGGAAACGCAGTCTCCCCGGGCGATGAAGACAATCTCCTGAGACTACGGTTTGATCCCGAGATGTCGATAGTCGCTGCAGCGGAGTACGGCGCTGCGAACCTGAAGTCACTAATTGCAAACGGACTTGTCGACGAGGAAACAGGTGACGACGAGAAAGCTCAGTTCATATATCTTGCTCACCACGAAGGGTTGGGAGGTGCTTGTTCATTTTTGCGCGGAAGCACGGGGTACACATTTAGCGACCTAGCGACGCAAGTAGGGGCGGCCAAGGCGCAGCGGTTTATCGACGCGGCCGGGGGAAACGCAACTCAAGCTTACCGGAACTGGCTCAACAGTTACATCCAGGAGCACATCCAACCGGAGCGCTACAGGAAGCCAGCTGACGTTGCGGCGGCGCCTCTAATAGGAAGTGACGCCTCGAAGGCGCTCGCCCAATTCGATGGCACGCCCATCGATCTTTCTGAGATGAGCCGTTATACCCCGTTGGCAAAGGCGGTCCAATGGCGGCTATCTGAGCTAGGCTACCTCGATCCTCCCGCAGACGGAAGTTTCGGCCCGGTATCAACGTGGGCTTTGTCCGAGTTCTGCCAAAGCAACAATGTGTCACTGAGGGACGGGTTCACGCGAGCGGTGGCGGATCGCCTGGTCTCTCCATCAAATATGCTTCCCGAGATTGCTACGAGCGGGACCTGGTTCGACAAGGTTATCGGCTATATGCGGGGCAAGAAATATTTCATATGTCGGCATCCCGACTGCAAGAACATTGTGTATCTGGAAGGCGTAAACCCGGACGGTACGTTGAACGACGACGCCCCCAACAAATTCAACGATATCCGTATCGTTTTCTCGGTAGGAGAGGACGGACGGCTAAACCTCCAGAATGCGATATGGGACGGGACCACGGAGCCTGGCAAATTTTGGACGGTGAACCCAATGAACCCTATGGGTGCCGCTCGGATTGCCTTCAACCAATATAAGGCGTGGGTGGTCGGTACGCATCGTCCCAATTCGGCTTCTGCGCACGAGGCCCTAGTTCAGGTTGAGCCGGTTACCGTGTGTCGCGACCTGAACAAGGATTTCAAGCGAACGGGAGATCAGCTGGATACCGGACTGTTCGCCATCAACCAGCACTGGGGCTACGACGCTCCGAAAGACGACCTTGGTCGGACGAGCGCAGGTTGCTTGGTTGGGCGTACAAAGGATGGCCACCGGAAATTCGTGCAGATGATAAAGGCCGATCCTCGTTACCTTGCGAATCACTCGTATCGGTTCGTTACAGCCGTCATGCCTGGCGACGAAGTGTTGGGATAGCACGATACGCTCCGTCATTGGCAGGAGGATCTACTGCAATGCGGCTTTTGTGAAAGGTGAACACCGGTCGGGCGTCAGCGCCGAAACATAGTGCCATCCTGAAACCCACCCACCTCGATTGAGACGGTGCCACTGGAACACAATCGATGACGGCCGAGACTCTCCGGCAGCCCTCATTCAGACGTTGTTCGCTTTATGAGCGGGACAATCGGGGAGGCTCCTGCGCCTGGCAAGGGTCCCTGGCAGATGACAGAGGATTGCGATCCGAGGGTCGGGAAGTCGACTACAGCAGGTCCTGTGATCGATGAATCGATTGTGTGAGGTGACGTGGCGCGGCGAAGCTTATTCAACATCGACAACGAAAAGGTGGATGATAGCACGAGCACTGAGCGATGATCTTCGGTTACGCGTATTGAAGGCGTCTGCGGCAGGCATGTCGGCACGCCAGCCTGCCGCCCGGTTTGGGATTAGGATTTCGACGGCAATCCGCTGGATCGCAAGAGCCAGCGGTAGTGAACCGACATCACGGCCGCAGGGTTGGCGAAGGTCCTCAAGCTTGGATGCACACGAGAGGATTTCATCGTCGAGATGATCGATTATCGCAAGGACGTGACCGCTCGATGAAATGGTCGAGCGTCTGTGTGCGGAGCGGCAGGTGAGCACTAGTCGGAGTGCACTTGGTGCCTGGCTGCGAGGCGCGGATGGAGTTTAAAAACGTTTGGCCCGCCCGTCTGCAAGAGGACTTTATGGTGTTCTGCAGCGCGACAACCAAGATGAGACACGGCAAGACCACCGACGGTCCGAGATATCGACACGCCACAGGCGCTGACCTTGCTGCGTGAACCCAGGGCCAACGTCGAACGCTATGACGGTCTGCGGGTCCGGATCGTAGGAGGTCGCCATGCGTCATGATCCGGCCAGCGCCGCCGTCGTCATCATGCTGCGTAGCGGCATGGCCCAAACGGCCACGGACCTGATCGAGCAAGGAGCCCCAGCGTTCGATGCGGCCGTGCCGATCCTGTTTCAGTTGCTGAAAGCCGAGATGGCTGAGTGTGAGGCCCGTTCGATTGCCTAATACATGAAGGCGGCCGCTTCCCGGCCTACAAGGACATCTCCGGATACGACTTCGAGCTAGCGAGATCAACGAGGCGACGGTGCGCCAACTGCCCCATGCGAATTCGTGGAGGGAGCACAGAACATTGTCCTCATCGGCGGGCCGGGCACAGGCAAAACGCGTGCCGCCGCCCTCGGCGTTCAGGCGATCGAGCATCATCGCCGAAAGATCCGCTTCTTCTCGACCATCGAATTGGCCAACGTCCTCGAGCAGGAGAAGGCCAAAGGGAAGGCAGGCCAGATCGCTGAGACGCTGGTTCGCCTCAATCTGCTGATCCTTGATTAATGTGCACTGCGAAGAGATGTGAAGCCAGCACCGCAAGAGCCTGCAACTCGCAATCTTCCCGTGATACCACTCCACATAACTGAGCGTCTATAAGCGGCGCAGCCAGCCCAATATCCCGCCATCATAAGCGATGATCTGCCGATGACATCACGTCGGGAAAGATTTGTTCGAGCGCTTGGCGCATCATATCGATATCGCCCGCGCGTAGCGCATCGTTACGTTCAGCCCCGAGTGGCCAAGCCATTGACTTATGGTGGCGTTTGTCAACACCCGCCTCGCGGCCTAATGCGCTTCCATTCAACCTGGCGATTGGCTTCGGCGTTGGCAACGAATGCTTCAAAAACAGGGGAAGCCTTTTTAGCGACGACTTAAATTTGATACTGTGATAGCACTAACAAAACGACGGCGATGGAGGGAGCGCATGTCGGACTGCAAGAAGCTTGCTCTGAAGACGATGCTTTGCACCATTGCATTCACTTGTTCACTGGCACAAATGGTGAGCAGCCAGCCTGTCGAGCAACCGCCCCCAATAGTCGACCAGGTTCATAGCGAACGGAAGGATCAAAAGGAAGCTCTGAACAAACGGGAGGAAGAGTTGGATGAAATGGCCAAACAGGCGCTGCTGAAAGCGCATCCACTTGCCGTTCAGGAATTTCCATAGTGATAATGAATAGTCGTCGGGTCTGAGCTGAGTGTTTCCGCGCGCGTGCGCTTAGCACAACATCGCTTCTTACGGTTTCGCCCAAGTGGTCAAGCGCGAACCACTAGCCGCCTGACCTGCCGCCGCCCCGGCTTAATTCGCTGAGCAGCATCCAGGCTGCGCGTATCCAGTGAAGCGGCGATGTAACCCGTTCCCGAGGCGGATGCCACCTTCCGTTACGGAAATCAGCCAACGCCTGAGCCTCCAGCCTGGTTCTCTCGCTCAAGCCATTCCTGTCCACGAGCGGTTTGCCGGTATCGTGATCGACGACGGCCCACATGCCATTCTCAATTTCATGAATCTCATAGCGTTGCATTGGAAGCCATGAATAGCCGGATAGACGGGTTATCGAAGAGCCAGCCAACGCCGAGGGCGTCGATTGTCTGTCTGGCCGAGGGTTGATGGATAGGTAGAAGGTCCCGAGGGGCTTGATTGGCGCTATCTCCCCCCGGGGCCTCCACTGTCCGTTAACGCTTGGGCATTCTCAAGATAACTCCTGTGCCATATGCCGGGATAGCCGGACTAAGGTCCCGTGCGATACCGTACAAAAGAGCCCGGTTGCCCGGCTAATGGCAATTGCTGCCGATTGAAGCTCGATGTCTTGAGTCTCTTTCATTCCGCAATTCGAGGTGGTCGGGCTACTCATGATGATCCGACCTTGCTCGCGCACCTGAAATCTCGTCCGGCAAGATCACGGTTCCAGACTGCCGTCGGCAGTTGTGCTGGAACACCTGGTCTTCCCACCCTGGTAAGCACCTGAAGCAACCGCGGCTTTGGCACTATGCCCGTACCACCATCATGAATTGCGCGTGCTTGCCCGCATCGAGCTTGAAATCGCCTTCGAACGCATTGGTGATCGCCAACGCACTTTGCTTCTGAATTCCTCTCATCGCCATGCAGAGATGCTCCGCTTCGACAAGGACGGCCGCTCCTTTCGGAGCGAGACTGCCCATGATGGAATGCCTGGCCAATGATCGGAACAAGATGGTGCTCGCAATGAGAGTGAAACGGGATCGCCTTGATCAAGACCATCTCGGGATACCCGCTGACCTCGCGGAACGTCCGCGCGAGCTCCGTGGCGGGATCGATATGGTATCCCGAGAAGATCTCCTTATAGGCTCGCGCCGCACGAGCAGGTGTGTCGCGAAGGCCCTCCCTGTCGGGATTATCGCCTCCCCACCGCAAGAACACGCGAACGGCTTGTTCAGCCTGTTCGCGTGTCACAGGCAATGTTTCAGCCTGATCGACGGGAGTGGCGTCGAGGTTGCGGAAGATCTGGTTCAACATTCTTCGATCCATAGCTGGTGAAGGGAAGGGGGGCAGTTAACGGGGGAAGAGCCGCTCCATGACCCGTTCGGCAAGCTGTTCCCATTACCAACCGGCAAAGGGAAATGCGTCGACGGCAATCGGACCGATTATCCATCCAGCTTCCCCCTGACCAAAACGCGTGCTCGATGGAGGCGACTCCGAACCGTCTCGGGCTTTAATGAGAGAAGTTCTGCTGTCTCCTCGACCATCATTTCCTCGATGACACGGGCAATGAAGACCATGCGAAATTCCTCCGGAAGCCATCGGTTGCAGCTTCTACCAGTTTCAAAATCTGCTTCTGGGCCATCGTAATTTCCGGATTGTCGAGAGCAGCACCGTTTGGAAAGTCGAGGACGTGCCCTGGCAAGCCGCTGGCGCCAAGATGGACTTCGGATGTCCGGCTTGCTTTGCGCAAACGTCCAAGCGCTTCGTTCATGAGGATGCGTGTGAGCCAGGTTGAGAAGGCACACCTTCCATTGAAGTCGTCTTGATGACGAAAAGCCAGCAGATAGGCTTCCTGAACCACTTCTTCCGCCAGCGTATCGCCACGGACGATACCGCGGGCAATACGATAGAGCCGACGGTTACACCGACGCATGATCAGGCGAAATGCAACCGGCTGTCCTACGCGAGCCAATGCAAGAAGCTCCGGATCGGATTGGGTCAGTTCAGGCGCGGTTATGTCCTTCCTTGTGTTCCGGCATCGGCTCCTCCATACGCATTTGATGTCCTGCGAAAAAGTTCCGGTGAGAGACACCAAACCAATTCGACGCGAAACCTCTGCTATATGTTTTTCGTTTGGAACGGCTGCAGCGCCCAGTTTGAGCGCCGTCAAACGGCGCGGGAAGGTACCTTCAAAATGAGCGCTACTTGACAATCGCTCGGTGAATGCGATGCATGGTTTTGCAATGGGCCAACTCTGCAATAATCTTATTGCAACTATCTGGTTCGGTGAAACCTTCTGCAAGGATGTCTGGCGGTGATAGAGCCGTTTGTAGGCGAAGGGGAGATCGCGTGACTCTAGCACGCTACAAGTGCTGCGTGGCTGCGATTTGCTTCGTGGCGGCGGGTGACGCCCATTCGATGGAACGACCGTCACCAAAATGTCTCCAAATGGGATCGGAGGCATTCGAGAACCTGGTTACATCGCAACTCCATATGTCTTCTGATGGGTCGGTATTCGCCGGACAGATGGCTGACGACACGCAGGGAGTTTTCGCCGGGGTTCCGGAAGTGGCGAGGGGCCTGGTTGAGCAAACGATCCGAGACGGTAGGGGATGGGCCGTGTTCGGGACCAAGACGAATGCTGAAAACCGACTGGAAGTTCAGGTCCTCTATCTTCTCGAGGACGGCGACAGCTGTGTGGCGATCCAAAGAAAGCCCGAAAGGGTCAGTCCCATCTACCTTCCTGAAGCTGTTTCCCGTTCGCTTCTCCTCTTTTTCAGGCAGCCCACCGATGGCGACGAGGTTGAACTGCGCTCGAGGCTTCAGGCTTTCCTGACAAAGACCAATGAGAACCGGCCGACCTCGACGGCGCCCAGGGTGGTGAAGGGGGGGAAGCCGAGAAGGATCAACTCTCAGGAATACGTTCGAAAATGGGAAGGACTGTTCCCCGCGCGGATGCTCGAAACTCTTGCCCGGCTGCAGGACACGTGCAATGCCCGAAACGACGGTTCTGAAGTTGATCTTTCGAACAGGTTCGTGACAGGGGCGGATCTTGACGGGGACCGCGACGAGGATTGGGTCGCGAACGGCTATGGCCTTTTGTGCACAGGGCCTGATGGCGGGCACCGGCAACTGGCTGGTGACGAGAACGGGGCGACGGTCTGGATCATGTTGTCAAACGACGGCAAATTGGGATCAGTAGCGGAATTTCGTCTCGCCCCTGGAGACACCATCAGGCGATACGACGGATATGTCGTCATCAACTCGAAACTGGGCATTTATTCCCTGAAGGGCAGTGCGGCCGGGGAGCCTTTGAAGTCGGTACCTGCCGGTGGGCGAGTTGTGTTCACCCTTTATAGGATGAAACCATAGGTTCTTCTCGTTGCCAAGTCGGAGCGCCCCAGACGGGCATGCCCGATGGTTGGATTCCACCTTGCAATTGTCACCGACGGGTGGTGTGCCCGCGAGTCACTACTCGGCCGCCTGGCGCAGTTGATGCATGCTTGGAGGTTCCACGAGGGAAATTATCTCGAAATCGCCGATCATGTGGTGCTGTTCGGAGCCGACCACCGCGAAAGTCCAATACTCCGGATCTTCGCCGAACACTGTGGAGACCTGCACGACAGTCGGTTTGCCCTCGGCGTTTCCGGTGGATCTTGCCCAATAAAACGCGCCCGGCACCAAACTCGATACAAACATGACGTCTCCTTCCCACAACAGGCGTGGAAGATAGCAGAAATCCTAAAAATGAATATACCTCAGACGATGCGTACGATACCGGACGTTTTCGAGCCGCCGGATCGAGAGTGGAAACGCGCTTTGGACGCGTGACCACCTGATCCGACAGGGGCACTGCAGTTCGAAGCCAGCAAAGGACAAGACCGAGCTGTCGCAGAGGGAGATGTCGTCGCCTTGGAAGCCGTGGGTATAACCGGAGCTTCTGGCAAAGGTCGCCGACGCGTGGCGCCAGGCACGCTGTTGGCACGGCAAAAGTTAAATCAACGGAAAGCGCGACGGCGCTACCAATTGGAGCTTTTCGGTGTAAAAATAGCGAGAACGAACGGCGAGTTCATCTGACGCTCGATGAGGGAGAGTGTTGTGAGATTGCTGACGCGCCTTTTCCAGAGATTTCTCGTTTTCTGCTTGGGCGCGATCAGCATTTGGCTGATCGTCTTTGTTGTTTTCGACACCGCCGATCACAGGCTCCCTTGGCTTTTCGCGGTTTGCCTCACCTATGGTTTGGCAGCCTATGTCATTTTGCCGAACGTCGTCCGCGTGGGTCTGAAGGTGCTTCATCGTGGATTGATCCCGCGATACACGATAACGGCTGACGGGCTTCCCGGCGACCCTATCAATTTCGTCCTCATCGGTACCATCCAACAACTAAAGGACGCCTTTGCAGCAGCGGGTTGGTACGAGGCGGACAGCTTGGGGATGGCAAGCTCCCTGCGAATGACGCGAGCGTTTCTGTTGAACTCTGCCTATCCGACGGCTCCGTTCAGTACTTTCTATCTGTTTGGAAGGCGGCAGGACATCGGATTTCAGGAGCCGATAGACGGTAGCCCGCGCAAGCGCCATCACATCCGTTTCTGGGCGCTCAGTCTCACTCACTCCGAGGACGACATGGGCGAACCGAGCTTTTGGTTGAACACGGAGAGGCCATCGCCAGACGAACGAGTCCTGTGGGTTGGGGCGGGTACGAGGGATACCGGGCTTTCTCTGACCCGGCTAACCTTCCAGATCACGCACGCAACCGATTCCGATACGAATGCCGAGCGCGACTACATCGTCAACGAGTTGAAGGAAAGGTGCGTTATCGGGGAGGTCGCATTGCACCAGTCAGGCTCGCGCTTGGTGACCGGAAAGGTCAACCACTACATTACGGACGGTGAGATCGCATTTGCCAACCTGACAACCAGTGGCGCAACCACGAGCGTTCCGATTGCCGGATGAAGGGAATGTCGGTCCGAACTGGCCGCGCGATAAGGACGACCGTGGATCGAGCGGAGAATACTTACGCTTACGGCAGTAAGTATAAATTCAGAACGTTAGCGGCGTGAGTTCTGAAACCTGCTCCTGTCGGGCGACATGCAAAATTGGTTCGGTGCTGAATCTGACAGGTCGTTTGCATCGTAGGTTGCGACAGGCACGCCGCAGGATTGGGGTGAAAAGAAGCGATGCTCGAACAAGAATAATGCATGTGTGACCCGCACCATTGGGCGGGCGCTTGAAGACGCCCTGTCCGGTCGACTGACCGCACCTAACCAACGCTGATCACGATATCGTCGCGAATGAGGTCTGAAAGCTCGGTTTCATCGGTCACGCCGAATTCGATCCACTGCGTCAGGCTTTTCGCCCTTCGGCTTGCCTCAATGCTTCCTCTCTTGTGCCCGTGTTCGGCACACCAATCTCCGAGGATGCGATCAATTAGCTCTGTAATCGTCGATTTAAGACCAGTCATAGACAAATATCCATTTCATAGGCCCGTCGTTTCGAGGCCGGAGCCTATGAAATCCGACATCGGACTGGCAATCGTGAGAATATGAGAAAATGCTTATTTGCCGACATATAGAACCCGACCGTTGCAGATCGGCAATAGTGCAGAATCCGCACCACGCAGGAAAATGGATGGATTAACAGCAGGATAGTAGGAAACGCTTATTTAAAAGGAGAAATGTCCGTAGGTCGTCGGACCGTCGATGCCTCGTAGAGTTTATGGCTTGCTTTTCGAAGGCCAGCGCTACCTTCCGACTGATTCGAGATGTTTCAGAAAGGCAACCCTTCCCCGAGGCAGACCGGCGCAGCGGTGACGCCCGTCACCTTTTGTCGAGCCTATTGGCAGGTGCGATGGGAACCAACGGCGCCCCGTCGATGGCTTGAAGACCGAGAAAAGATGGGACCTTTCGCGCGCTATCAGGCCGGTGAAGCAGGAGCTTCATTTGGAAAGGGCTTTCGTGCCTGCCAGCACAGCTGACGGCCTTGCCGTTCAGCGATTTTTTCGGAGATACAGATGACAAACTCCCAGGTACCAGTTTCAGCCGCGAAGGACGAGCATCTACGAAAGCTAGCCAACTGCATTCGCTTCTTGTCCATGGATGCGGTTCAGAAGGCCAATAGTGGGCATCCCGGGATGCCAATGGGCATGGCCGACATTGCCGTCGTTCTGTTTTCCGAATTCCTGAAGTTTGACGCCGACGATCCATATTGGTTCGATCGCGACCGCTTTGTGATCTCGAACGGCCATGGATCGATGTTGCTTTACAGCCTGTTGTATCTGACCGGCTATAAGGACATGACAATCGAAGAGATCAAGAACTTCCGCCAGATCGACAGCAGAACCGCCGGACACCCGGAGTACCGCCACGCGACCGGCATCGAGACCACGACCGGCCCGCTCGGGCAGGGTCTCGCCAACGCGGTGGGTCTTGCTCTTGCTGAGCGCATCATGAATGCAAGGTTCGGAGATAATTTGTCGAGCCATTACACGTATGTCTTCAACGGCGACGGATGCCTCATGGAGGGTATCAGCCAGGAGGCCATAACGCTTGCCGGTCACTTGAAGCTCGGAAAGCTGATCGCGTTCTGGGACAACAATTCCATCTCGATAGACGGTGCAACGAGCCTTGCGGAATCCGACGATCAGCCCGCCCGGTTCCGCGCAGCCAACTGGCATGTTCAGGAAATTGATGGCCATGACACCGACGCGATAAGGGCGGCCATCATTGAAGCGCAGAAGGCCACCGACCGCCCCTCGATGATAGCTTGCAAGACAATCATCGGTTTTGGCTTTCCGACCAAGGCAGGAACCCAGAAGGCTCATAGTGACGCTCCCGGGGAAGAGGAAATCGCGGGAGCTCGAAAGCTGCTCGAGTGGACGGCGCCACCGTTCGAGATCCCTTCAGAACTGCTCGATAGCTGGCGCCACATTGGCGCGCGCGGACGCAACGAACGCATGGCCTGGGCTGTCCGCGTCCAAACCGCAAAGGACGACCTTGGGGGCGATTTCGAACGACGGATGAAAGGGCAGTTGCCGACTGACTGGAAGAAGGCGATCGAGGCAGCGAAGGTTGAGCTGCTCGCCAGCGAGAAGGATCTGGCGACAAGGCAAGCCAGTGGCGTCGTCCTGAACCACTTGGCGTTGGCGATGCCGGAGCTGCTTGGGGGCTCGGCTGATCTCACCCCGTCGAACAATACCAAGGCAAAATCACAAATCGAAATCACACCGGGCAAGTTCGATGGGTCATATATTCATTATGGCGTTCGCGAACATGGAATGGCTGCGGCAATGAATGGCATCGCACTCCATGGCGGCCTCATACCTTATGGTGGGACATTCCTTACATTTTCCGACTATGCACGGCCAGCCATTCGGCTTGCAGCGATGATGCAGGTAAGATCCATCTTCGTCATGACCCACGACTCTATCGGGCTGGGTGAGGATGGCCCAACCCACCAGCCAGTGGAGCATTTGACAGCGCTGCGTGCCATTCCAGGCCTTGCTGTCTTTCGCCCCGGCGATCCGATCGAAACAGCAGAGTGCTGGGAAGCCATCCTCGCTGCTCCCAAACAGGCTGCTCTAATTGCATTGTCTCGCCAGCCGATGCCGTTGTTACGTCGGATCCCCGGACAGGCAAACCTTTCGGCGAGGGGTGGTTATGTCCTGATTGAGGCGGAGGGCGGGGATAGGCAGCTCACCATTATGGCGACGGGTTCGGAATTGCATATTGCTGTAGAGGCCCGGGAGAGACTCCAAACGGAGGGGGTCCGGGCCGCGGTCGTTTCGATGCCATGCAGGCTACTGTTCGAGGCCCAGTCGCAGGAATACAAACGCGACGTGTTGAGGGAGGGCACTGCGCGTGTCGCAGTGGAGGCGGCCGTTCAGGACAGCTGGGACCGCTATTTAGGACTTCAAGGCAGGTTCGTCGGCATGCACAGCTTTGGTGCATCAGGCAAGATTGGCGACGTCTACAAAAAGTTCGGCATCACAACCGATGCCGTTGTGCGGGCTGCGAGGGAGGCCATGACTGCCAATGCACGTTGATGGCATGTCTTCGCGCGGAAGAGAAAGCTCGGTACTGTGTCGGACAGGGCCGGGCCATCACGGCTGTCCATTGGGCAACAGCCATCGCAGCGTTGAGGGCTAATGCTGCGATCATCGAACTTCAGGTCACCGGGAATGTTCCAGCCGTTCGGAAACAGAACCGCGTGCCGGTCGTCTCGTGAACGCCAAAATAGTGGCGAAAACGGTCGACCCCTGTAGGACAGGCGCTTCGTGGCGGCACGACCGAACCCGCGGCGTCGATTTCTCGAGATCGCGACTGTTGCGAGCGGCATACCGCCAGATCAGTCACAACGGGTTCGGCGGTCGCGGAAAGCACGCGTTCGTTGCCATCGAAGCGTTCGCCGCGCCATTGGCCGGCGCGTCGCCCATGTCGAACTGCCTTCGTCGTCCAATATATGTCACCGCGAATGGTCCCGGGGTCAGACTGACCCCGGGACACAGTTCGGCGCGAGGCCGAGACCGAAGCGAAAGGATTTTTCCGCTCGAGAACGGGCTACTGAAGCGTATTCGTGCCCGGCGCGTTACTTTTCATCGGCCATTCGCCGACGTAGTTATCGATCAACATCGTGGCGATGCCCTCAACCGAGCGATAGCCTTGATCGAAAAACTTGATTGCTGCGTGGTTGAGAAAGGTCGAGGCCTGCTCGTCCGGATCTACGTCGTAATACCGGTACCACTGTTGCACGGCCCTCGAGAGAATAAGAAGATCGGTGTCTTGCATTTGCCGCCTCCCTTCGCGACACAGTGAAGTAGGGCCGGATTGGCGATCTTCAATGGCCAACTCCTCCAAATTCCCTTGATCTGGTTACCCCGCGTATTTGGGATCCTTCGAGCGGAGCCTGAGACATTGCTCGACAGATGGGTTCGGCCGCTCAGTCAAAGGTGTGTTCGGTGTAAGGTCGCGTCCCCAAGGGCATTAAAAAGCTGATCATGACACATTAAGCGTCGCGGGTGCACGAAATGCATGGCGCGGTTAATGGCAAAACCGTTTGTAAGCAAAGGGTTGCGAGAAGAATGGTGGGCGATGAGAGACTCGAACTCCCGACATCCTCGGTGTAAACGAGGCGCTCTACCAACTGAGCTAATCGCCCTCGCGAGATCGGTCCGGTTCGGTCCGCCACGTCTGTGACCGTGATCTATGCGGATCGGGGACAGAACGGAAGGGTGCTTGTGAAGAATTTTCGATTTTTTCTGAGATGCTAACAGGAAGCACGACTAAACGGCTCTTCTCCGCACCGTCTTGGGAAACCACTTTGTGCGGATCTGGGCGAGAAATCACCCGGCGCCCCAAGAAAGGTGATCGACAACCTCCATGTGAACCAATCACGGATTACCTTCACCGGTCGCAGCCTAACGAGAGGAAAACCGATGGATGCCCCGATGTTGTCCGGTCATACCTTGCAAAAGGCCGCTTACGTCACGTCGTCGGCATCCTGTCGAATTTCGGTAGGGCCGGATTGAGATAGTCCCATGCTTGTCCAGCTTTGGTCCAAGACACAAATTGTGGATTGAAGCGACTTGGATCGTCCAGGCTCGCCGGCGTGACGATGAACACTTCCGGCATGTCAGGAAATGCAAGGTAGACAGGCGAACCGCACGTCGGGCAGAAGCCACGCCTTTTTACGGTGCCGCCGTCACCCACTGTCTGCCAGTGCGACGCATTTCCCTCGAGTTTCACCTCTGCGGCGACGAATGTCAGGTGAGATTGGTGGCCCGTTCCGCTGTCCCGCTGGCATTGACGGCACTGGCAGTCAACCATGACCGCCGGCTCGCCGGCGACGTCATAGCGGATCGCGCCACAGGCGCAGCCACCGGTGTAGGGTTTGCTCATACCGATTTCCTCGTTCTAGTGCAGTGTTTGCGAAGACGTCTCTTCGGCGACCACAGTGTCGAGCCTTGTGACCACCTTCCTCCAGCCGTCGCTCATGTTGCGATAGGCTGTGTCGTTCTTGGGAAGCATGAAACCTGAATGAACAAGGTGGAGGCGAGTGCCGTCCCCAGCCTTGGAAAGACTGAAAGTGACAACCGTCTCCAATGTCGATCCATAGCCTTCATTACTCTCGTGGCCACCCTTCCAGGCGAAGGAGAACCGTTCATTTGGCAGGACTTCCAGAACCTCGCAACGGATGACACCGTCCCATTCACCGGACGGGTTCGTTTGGAACGTGAAACGGTTGCCGATAACAGGATCGAAGCCTTTTGGCGGCATTAGCCATCGGGCGATCAAGTCCCCGGTTGTCAGAGCTTTCCAGATAACCTCCGGGGCGTGCGGGAAAACCTCATCGAGAACAATGGCTTGAGCTCGCGGTCTCAGCTTTTCATTCATGGTCAATTTCCTTTAGGAGATCTCTGAGGCCGGTGAAACGTTCACGCCAGAAAACGCGGTAATGGTCCATCCAGTCGGCCAGTGGCTCAAGGCCACCTCGCTGGGCACGGTAGTAGACGTTACGTCCCTCCGGTCGCTCACTGACGAGGCCGGCCTGCTTCAGGGACTTGAGATGCTGTGAGATGGCGCCTTGTGTAACGTTACTTCCCCGGGTCAACTCGACGACGGTGATCTCGTCTGAGTTGGCAATCCGTTCGAACACGGCGCGCCTGGTCGGGTCGGCGAGGGCGCGCAGAACAACGGTGATGTTTTCAGGTTCAGACATTCCATAGCAATTAGTTCATACTAATTGATTAGTCAACGCTATTGAGTTTGTTTTTTCCGCGAAGGATAACGTCTACGGAAACGGACGGACGACAATCGACGCAGGTAAGGTCTTAGCATGCCATTTGACGCGAGGGACCAAGACGGCGCACAGTGCTTGCTTGTCGGGAGCTTCGGCTCCTGTCTCGTCAACACTGGTCGGAGGACACTGGCATGATCGCTCGGAGGGACTTCACGTACGAAGAATGGAGCTGGCTCTTGCATCTCTATCGGCACGAAACCGCTGACATCCCGAACGACCAGATCCGCAGATTCAAAGAAGTGAATGTCACTGAGGACGTGGTTGATGGCGTTAGTCTCAGCCCAGCAGGTAAGCAACTGGTCGAGCATGAGCTTCTAATGGAGCGAAGGAACCGCCTCCAGAGATAACTCTTTCTGGCAACAAAAGCCTCCAACGTTAGGGCTGCGGGCTTGAATCGGTGCGTGCGGCGCGGCCCGTGGGGAAAGAAACGCGCACCGTTCTGCTCACCCTACTGCTTGCTCTGCTGTGCTGTCATTTGCTGTTGTCCGTGAACCGACTGCCGCCGCGAGGGTGCAGTCGTTGAGGGAAAAGCGTCGATTGCGATCAGAAGAGTGGGTCTGGCACCCCAGGAGCACGGCGATGGCTCTTGGCAGGGTGTCCCGGCCAACCTTGTGTCTCTTTGCAGCCTAGCGACGTGCTTTTCACGGAAAGGAACTGCCGCCAACAACCAACCTGTGGTGAGGGCGATGTATTAATCAGGCAAATGAGATAACCAGCGCAAAGATGTGAATAAACACCTTTATTCGGTTGGACAGGTGGGTTTTGGGGGCCTTGTCAAAGGCCGACAGTGCCGGAAAGCTCATCCAGCTTTCCGCGCAATCTCCGCTTTACGTCCTCGTCTTGTTCGTCCATGACAGCCAGCACATCTCGCAGTGTCCCGCGCAGTCCGTGAATTTGGTCGATGAGATCCATGATCAGGTCGACGCCCGCCTCGTTGACACCCATATCCCGCGTAAGGTCGAGGATAAGGCGCCCACGAGCGACATCCGTGTCACGAAAGTTGCGTGCACCATCCCGGGTCTGCGGCAGCAGCCATCCCTGTTCGACCCAGACCTCAAGTACCGTCAGGTCGATCTTCAGGAAACGTCGGAATTCAAGATCATCCATGGCTATTCTCCCATGCCTTTTCTCGGATCCTGCGCTTCACCCGCCGTCCAGCTTTTCATGAAATCGGTCAGTTGCTGGTCGGGTGAATCCGGCAGCATGATCTTCAATGAGATATAGATGTCACCGGCACCTCCGCCTTTTTTCGGAACGCCCTTTCCTTTCAGGCGCAAAACTTTCCCCGTGTTCGAATGCGGAGGCAAGGTGAGGTTGACCGCCCCGGTTGGAGTAGGCGCCCGGACCTTGCCACCGAGCACGGATTCCCGAAGCGAAATCGGCAGTTCGAAACGGATGTCGTCTCCATCTCGAACGTAGAATGGATGCGGCCGCACCCTGATTTCCACATAGGCGTCGCCGGAGGGGCCGCCACCGATCCCGGGCTCCCCCTTGCCCTTTAATCGAAGGGTCTGACCGTCGCGCGTGCCTGGGGGAATCCGAAGATCAAGCGCAGGCCCGTCAGGGAGCCTGATCTGGGTCTTCGTTCCGTTGATCGCGTCGAGGAAATCGACCTCCATCGAGTAGTTGCGGTCCTGGCCATGCGCACGGAATTCGCCGGACCGGGCACGGTTGGAGAAGAAACTGGAGAAGATATCGTCGTGGTCGCCGAAATCGGCAAAACCCGCGCTGTTCTGGTAGGGATTTCCCGTACCTGGCTGGGAGGCGTAATCCCGGTAGTAGTTGCGCGGTGCCTGCTCGGTACCTGTTATGTCAATTTCACCGCGGTCAAAGCGACCGCGCTTTTCTTCGTCGCTGAGCAACTCGTAGGCGGTCGAGATTTCCTTGAACCGTTCCTCCGACTTCCTGTCGCCCGGGTTGAGATCGGGATGAAGCTTCTTTGCGAGCTTGCGAAATGCACTCTGAATCTCTTTCTGCGAGGCGTCCTTCTTTACGCCGAGAAGCTCGTATGGATCACGGCTCATCTATATCTCCGGTTTATGCCGGCGGAAATCGTCGGGCTTTGCGTCAATATATAGGTTGGCTTTGCTGCTCCGACGAGTGGTTACATTCTTGTAGTTGCATCAGTTGCGCCGAAGGTTGATTTCGCTTGTAACCACCTGCTGGCCGGACGCCGGGTCCTTATCGACGGTTCGGATTCTTATGGCGTTGTCGTCAACGCGTTGGATGGTCATGGTTGCGCTTCGATCGCCGTTGATTATGCGGGACCACTGCACGGCGAGGTTGATCGCGTCACCGTTTCGCCTGCCTTGTAAACCTGATACGCCGCCGGACGGCCCGATGTAAGTCCCGGCGTATTGCGTACCATTGGCCTTGATGTTTGCTGAGACCGCGCGCGTGACGACGATCATGCCCCGGCATGTCCCTTTCATCGAAAGCGCAACTCCACTAGCCTGAGTCTTGAAATTGCAGTCTAGGTTGATGGGCGGCGATGACGTAGATCGCTTCATCATCCCTCCACCAATCCAATCTCCAGCTAGAGATTGGAGGAAGGGTGTTTCGTCGGCGAATGCCGCTGCAGTGATCCCGTAATAAATCAAAGCGACGATGGCGTAGAGGCAGCACTTCATGGCGTTCTCTCCCTCGGGATAACAAAGAATGCGCCACGATGCCTCAAAGTTCCGGGTTCGACCAGATCCGGGAGTATGGAGGTCCGTCGATGCTGGCCCGGCAAGGGGCCGGCGGTCGTCTCATGGGAAAATGCGGGAGATCAGCCCGTGCTTGCCGACGAATTGCCCGAGATAGGCTTCTGGGTCAAATTCGTTCGAGCTGCCAATGCCTGCCTTCGATCAGTTCGGCAATCTCAACAGGATCTTTCACCCCAAACCCAAACCATTCCACGAGTTCGCGGGCCTTCGCCCGGCTTTCCTCGCCGCTGAAGTCGCGCTGATGTTTGCCACACCACCGCCGCAAGATTGAGGTCAGCACATTCATGTCGTCCCCGAACAAGGGATCTTCGGCCAGTACGTCGTACCCATTCACCCAGCACCATTGAAATTTGAACAGTCAGCTACGGATGCTCATCGGCAGAACGGACCTTGGTCCGATCGAGGCGCGCGGGAGAAAGCCGGTCGATCTGGTGCCGCCAGGCGATCGAGTTTTCCGCCCGTCGCCCGGATCTGGTTGACGACTTATGCTTCCTGCAGGACCACTCGAACCATTGAGGTCGTTGATCAGCGTTGCACTTCCTTCATTCATGCCCAGGACTTTGGCGGCAATCGAATGAGACTTGACCCGGTCGACGACCTTGTCGAGAGCAGCGACAGCGGTAACGTCCCAGAAGTGAGCGTGTGAGACGTCAATCAGAACGGCCATGCCTTCTGCCTCCTCAATATCGAAAGCGTCCACGAATATGGCTGCCGAGGCGAAGAATACTTGGCCCGAGACCCGGTGGTCAAACGACACCAGCCACATTCCTCTAGACTTCGACATCAAGTAGTCGGGCCACCTTGAGCGTGAAGAACACACCGCTGAGGAGGACGCCACCGTCACGCCCAGAGCCAGATTCGAACGGAGCACGGTAACGAGCACGGTCGCGACCATGACGACGCTCGAAAGTTTCGGGTGAACCAGTAACGTCCTCAATGAAGACCAGTCAAACGTGTCGATAGAGACCATCACCATGATGGCCACGAGCGCCGCAACAGCAACCTGGGAAACCCATGGTTTGAGCAGGACCATCAAGACGAGCAGCAAGGCTCCCGCAAACAATGTCGGGCGGCGCAGATGCCCGCCCCGCTGAACGAGTGGATCATGACGGCCCTACGGTCTTCGTGTCGTTCCGGTCAGGGACAACGACCAATTTGCCCACAAAGTTCTTCGCCATGAAGTCGCGCTGAGCCCGATGGAATTCCGACAGTGGATAGGTGCCGGCGACAATAGGCCGGATCTTCTTGTCCTCGATATAGCCTACCAGCCGCCGGAAATCGGCGCGACTTCCCTGGCTCGAGCCATGCAGTTCGAGTTGCTTGAGATACATGGTGCGCAGGTCGAGTTGAACGACAGGCCCTGCAATGGCACCCGCGGTGCTGTATCGTCCCTCGGGCTTCAGAAGCTTGAGGAGGTCATTGAAGATAGAGCCGCCAACCAGGTCCGCGACAACATCGATAGGCTTGCCTCCTGCTGCACTCTGAACGTCGGCAACCAGGTCACCGCCGCGCGTGACGACTGCCTCGGCGCCGACATCGAGCAGGGCCTGTTCCTTGCCCGCTGCGGTCAATGCAATCGGGATTGCACCGCGGGCGCGCGCAAGCTGGATGATGGCTGAGCCAACACCACCGGATGCACCTGTCACGAGGACCCGCTCTCCAGCTGCCAGCCGCGCCCGCTCCAGCATGCGTTCGCCTGTCAGATAGGCACAGCAGAATGTGGCAAGCTCGATGTCGCTGAGATCCGTCGCAATCAGATGGGCGTTTTCGGCAGGCAGCACCATGTACTCGGCATAGCCGCCATCTCTGCCATGTCCGATGTAGTCGATATCGGCAAGGCTGTCGTCTTCCCGGTTATAGATCGAGAAATCGACCATTACCCGTTCGCCGATGCGTGCTGCAGCGACACCTTTACCTGTGGCAACGATGTGGCCAACCGTGTCGGTGCCCTGGATGCGCGGGAAACTCAACGTGTTGCCTTGCCGCCGCCAGGTGGAGACAGCCGCGGGATCGTCTTCGGTCCCGTAGGCTCCCTGGCGGACCCAGACGTCGGTATTGTTCATTCCGCAGGCCGACACCTTGATCAGAACTTCCCCGGCAGAGGGCTGCGGAACGGCCACATCGGTGCGATAGACGAGCTTGTCCAGGTCGCCATGACCCACAAGCTGAACCGCCGCCATGGTTTTAGGCAGGATTGTCATCGGAGGTCCTCAGAGCGTTTTGAACGTGGTTTCGATTGCTTCAGCCGCAGCCCTGACGACGATGTCTGCTTCCTCGCGGGTCAGGCAGAGCGGTGGCGCGAAGCCAAGAATGTCTCCCTGCGGCATGGCGCGGCCAATCACCCCGCGTGCTAGAAGTGCTGCTGCGATTTGCGGTCCGATCTTTCGGGAAGCGTCGAAGAACCTTCGATCGTCCCTGTCTTCCACGAATTCCACCGCCGCCATCAGCCCGTCGCCCCGAACCTCGCCGACGTGTCTGTGCGAGCCGACAGCCTTTGCAAGCTCCTCGCGGAAGTAGGCACCCGTTGCACCGGCGTTCTTCACGAGGTCCATCTCGTCGATGAGCTCGAGATTGGCGATCCCGGCCGCAGCACAGATCGGATGCGCTGAATAGGTCCATCCATGTCCGATCGCGCCCATCTGATCCGACCCCTGCACCAACACGTGCCACATCTTGTCGGACACGATTGTGCCCGACAGTGGAGCGTAGGCCGACGTCAAGCCCTTCGCGATGGTGATGAGGTCGGGCCTCATATCGTAGTGGTCCGACCCGAACATGGTGCCAAGACGACCAAAACCTGTGACGACCTCGTCGGCGACAAGAAGGATGTCGTATTTGTCGAGCACCTGCTGGATCTTCTGCCAGTATCCCGACGGCGGCGGCACGATGCCGCCCGTGCCCAGGATTGGTTCCGCGATAAAGGCGGCTATGGTGTCGGGTCCTTCCGTCAGGATCATCTCTTCGAGCTTGTCTGCGCAGTATTGCGAAAACTGCTGCTCGTCCATCGAGCGATCCGGACGGCGGAAATAATAGGGTGCTTCGGTGTGAAGGATCGGTGCACGCGGCAGGTCAAAGGACTTGTGAAACAGCTCCAAACCCGTCAGCGAGCCTGTCATGACGCCGGAGCCGTGATAACCGCGCCAGCGTGAAATGATCTTCTTCTTCTCCGGCCGGCCGAGGATGTTGTTGTAGTACCAGATCAGCTTGATGTTGGTTTCGTTGGCATCCGAGCCGGACAAGCCGAAATAGACGCGACTCATGTTCTTGGGAGCGCGATCGATGATCATCTTCGACAGCGTGATCGAGGCTTCGGTCCCGTGGCCGACATAGGCGTGATAATAGGCAAGATCGCTTGCCTGGCTGGCAATGGCGTCGGCGATTTTCTGGCGCCCATAGCCGACGTTGACGCAATAGAGACCGGCAAAGGCGTCCAGGCTCGTGCGCCCGTTGGCGTCGGTAATATAGGCGCCTTCGCCCGATGTGATCACGCGCGTCGGTGTTTCGCCGCGGGCATGCATGCCCATATGCGTGGAGGGATGGAAGAAGTGGTCGCGATCCCAGGCGTTGAGCTCGTTGTTTCTGTTCAGCATGGCAGTGTCCTCGATGTCGGTCGTCAGAGATTTTTTACCGGCGCCATCAGGCGGCGGTGTCGATGCAGAGATATTTGAGTTCGGTGAAGGCCTCGACGCCGTGGCGCGATCCTTCGCGGCCAAGGCCGGACTGTTTCCAGCCGCCGAACGGGATCGGCCCGCCCGTGATCTTTACGCGATTGATCGCGACCATGCCGTATTCGAGCGCGCGGCCGAGGCGCATCTGTCTGGCGCCATTGGCGGTGACAACGTAAGCGACGAGGCCGTACTCGGTATGGTTGGCCCGAGCGACCACCTCTTCCTCGGTATCGAACACGGTGATACCGGCGACGGGTCCGAAGGTCTCTTCACGCATTATCAGGGCATCGTCCGACACATTGGTCAGGAGCGTCGGTTCGAAGAACAGCCTGCCGGTCGTGTGCCGCTTGCCGCCGGTCACGAGCTTGGCGCCACGCTTCAGGGCGTCCGCCACGTGTTGCTCGACCTTCGCAATGGCTCGCTCATGCATGAGAGGACCAACTTCTGCGCCGGCGGACAGACCGTCGCCGACTTTCAGCTCGCTGATGCGTCGCGCAAAGGCCGCCTCGAAACGGGAGGCGATGGAACGGTGGACGAAGACACGGTTGGCCGCGAGGCAATCCTGGCCTGATGTTGCAAATTTCGCATCCACGGCGATCTTCGCGGCCTGCTCGATCTCGGCGTCCTCGAAGATTATAAGAGGTGCGTGACCGCCAAGTTCCATGACCAGCCTTTTCATCGTCGGCGCGCATTTTGCGGCAATCAGCCGGCCGATTTCGGTCGATCCGGTGAAGCTGATTGCGCGCACCCGGTCGTCGGCGCACATGCGGCCGACAATGGTGGCTGCCTCGCCGGTGATGACATTGAAAACGCCCTTCGGAATGCCCGCGCGCTCGCCAAGCTCCGCAAGGGCGAGGGCGGAGAGGGGCGTTTCGGAGGAGGGGTGCGCGACGACGGTGCATCCGGCGGCAAGCGCTGCGGCCGCCTTTCGGGTGACCATTGCTGATGGAAAATTCCAGGGTGTCACAATGCCCACGACGCCGAGCGCTTCCCTTCGCACGATCATCTCGGCACCGGGCAGGTGGCTGGTCACCGATTCCACATTCAGCCGCTTTCCCTCCTCAGCGTACCATTCGATGAAGGATCCGGCATAGTCGATTTCGCCAAGGGATTCGGAAAGAGGCTTGCCCTGCTCCAGGGTCATGATGAGTGCGAGGTCATCTTTCGCTGCGAGCATCAGCTCATACCAGGTCCGCAGAATGCGTCCGCGTTCCTGGGGCAGCAAGGCACGCCAGGCCGGCATGGCCCGCGTGGCGGCATCTATGGCGAGTGAGGTCTCCTCGGCGCCAAGGCTCGCCACCCATGCAACTGTCATCCCGGTAGCCGGATCCGTCACCTCGAAGCTCCGACCATCGATGCCAGCAGACCATCGGCCACCAACATAGGCGAGATCGCGCAGCAGATGCTTGTCCTTGATCCGGGAAAGCGCAGTGTGGAATTCTGGGCGGGCAAACACCGCGGTCATGACCTGTCTCCTCGTTGCCGATGCCCGGAGTCTTTCACGAGAAGAAGCGAGATTTTGTCCTTTGACGGGTGTTCAAAGAGAGAGACTGTCTATGACCAGGCCGCTGACGGCATGATCTGTCTATGTCCCGTCTCTGGAGTCTCCTGGATGAACGAGGGTTACAATGGGCAAAACCGCCTCGTCCTTGACGGTTTTGGTGACGATATAGGTGAAATAGCGTTCGATCCCGACTTCCCGGTCCAGGAGACCGTCGATCAGGCGCTGGTAGGCGTCGATATCGGGCGCCACAATCTTCAGGAAATAGTCGATCCCGCCGCCGACCGACCAGCAGCCAACGATTTCCGGGATACCGGCGATAACGCGTTCGAAACGCTCGAAATCGCTTTGGCGGTGATTGCTAAGCGTTACCTCCACCATGACGCTTGCCACGGGTGCAATCCGGCGAAGCGCGATGCGTGCGTGGTAGCCGGTGACGATCCCCGCCTTCTCGAGCTTGCGCAACCGCATCCAGCAAGGTGTCGGCGAAAGTCCTGCCTTTTCAGCGAGTGCAAGCTTGGTGATGCGCCCATCACGCTGGATTGCATCGAGAATACGCAGGTCGACGGCGTCCAGTTTCATGTTGTCCCATGCCGCTTAAATCATTCCAAAGGTGAGGAAAAGACAATGGGTGTGCATTTTGCCATTGTCAATTGAACTGATTTTTATCACTGTCTAAATCATGACAAACTGGCGCCCCGACCCGTCCCAGCTTCGAAGGCCGGCTTATCTTTCGCTTGCAGAGCAGATTGCCAGCGCCATTACGGACGGCAAACTGGTCGACGGCGCGCGGCTTCCCCCTCATCGGAAGATGGCCGACGACCTGAAGCTCTCGGTTCAAACCGTCAGCCGTGCCTATGACGAACTGATCCGGCGCGGACTGCTTTCCGGAGAGATCGGTCGGGGGAGCTTCGTGCAGACGCGACCACGCGAGCCAGAGCCTCCCTATCTGCCGGAACGCCTCGGAGAGGTGATCGATCTCTCGATCCTTAAGCCGGTTTGCGAACAGATCCATCTCGAAAAGATGCGCCAGGCCTTCGGCTGGCTGTCCGAAAACCTGCCATCGAGCTCGGCCCTTTCGTTCCGTCCGAACATGATCTTTCCGCGCCACCGTGTCGTCGCCGCCGAATGGCTTGCCCGATGCGGGCTTGAGGTATCGCCCCTGAACATCAGCCTGACGAACGGCGCCACGTCAGGCATGACCGTTGCCCTGATGAGCGTCGCGCCTCCGGGATCGACGATCGCAACCGAAGCGATCAGTCACCACACACTGGTGCCACTCTCAAGCTATCTCGGCCTTCATCTCGAAGGTCTTGCGATCGATGAAGAGGGCATGATTCCCGATGCTCTTGACGAGGAATGCCGCAAGGGGCCGATCCGTGCCGTGTTTCTGCAGCCTTCGGTGATCAATCCGATGGCGGCGCTGATGAGCGAAACGCGCCGCCGGAAGCTCGCAGAAGTCGCTGCCCGGCATGACATTGCCATCATAGAAAATGACATTCTCGGTCCGATGGTGGAAGATCGAGCGCCCCCCATTGCGGCCTTTGCACCGGAGCGGACGCTCTATGTCACGAGCTTCACAAAGATAACAGTGCCGGGACTGCGGATCGGATACCTCGCAGCTCCGGATCGTTACGTGGCTGCCGTTGCGAATCGTCATCTCGTCTCGAACTGGATGGCGACGCCGGCGATTGCCGAGATCGCAACGCGCTGGGTCAGCGACGGAACCGCACTCGACCTGGTCAACTGGCAGCGTCAGGCACTTAAGAGCCGGCACAGAATCGCTTCGGAGATGCTGTCGGGCCTGTCCTATCGCGACCATCCGCAGAGCCTTCACGTCTGGCTGCCACTTATCGGCGGCCACGTGGAGGAAACCTTCGTTTCCCAGGCGCGCCTCCACGGCGTTGCGATTGCACCCGGCACTTCATTCCGCACAGCCGAACAGGGATGGACGCCGGCCGTGCGCATTTCCCTCGGGTCGACCAACGAAAGCGAACTGCGAACGGGGCTTGGCATCGTCGCGTCCCTTGCACAAGGAAGTCCTGAGGCCCTGCTGCTCGCAATTTGAGTTATTTGCCCTCCGAATGGGCGATTGCAGAATAATTGTCATGATATTATTTTGCGAATTGACATGATTTGGAACCATCTCCATCGTTAGCGCATTGCTGTCTCAACAGGGAGAGACATGAATGCCGACCCCGATCATTCGCATCGACAACATCGTCAAGAGATACGGTCCGCTGACCGTGCTCGACGGATTATCGATGGAGGTCATGCCGGGGGAGAAATTGGCCCTGATCGGTCCTTCAGGATCGGGAAAAACAACCATCCTGCGTATCCTGATGACACTGGAATCGATCAGCGGCGGTCATATCGAGGTTGACGGCGAACAGCTTTATCACATGCCGCGCGGCAAGGATCTGGTGGCGGCCGACGAACGCCACCTACACAAGATGCGTGAACGTATCGGCATGGTCTTTCAGCACTTCAACCTGTTTCCCCACAAATGCGTCCTCGACAACGTGACGCTCGCTCCAATGCTGACCAAGGGGATCAAGCGGACAGACGCGGAGCGTCGCGCCATGGAACTCCTCGAGATGGTCGGAATGGCTGACAAGGCCAGAAGCGTTCCTGCCCAATTGTCCGGCGGCCAGAAGCAACGCGTTGCGATTGCGCGTGCGCTCGCCCTCTCTCCGAAGATCATGCTGTTCGACGAAATCACCTCGGCACTCGACCCCGAGCTTGTGGAGGAGGTTTTGAACGTCATGAGGCGCCTTGCGTCGGAAACCGACATGACGATGCTGCTCGTCACCCACGAGATGGGCTTTGCGCACGACTTTGCCGATCGGGTCCTGTTCTTCGACCGAGGCAGGATCGTCGAGGAGGGTAAGCCCAACGACATCTTCCGAAATCCCACGCAGGAGCGCACGCAAAGCTTCCTGCGAAAGATCATAGCGGCCGGACACCGCATCTGACCGCCATGCGAAGGTCGACAATTCAAGAAACCAGGAGCAGGGAACATGAGAAAAACAATTATCCTAGGTGCCGTTGCGCTCTCCACGGCGTTTGGTGCAGCCATAATACCGGCCCACGCGGCCGACCTTGAGGCGCTCAAGGAACAGGGCTTTGCCCGCATCGCCATCGCCAACGAGCCGCCATTCACGGCGGTCGGCGCAGACGGCAAGGTTTCGGGTGCTGCACCCGATGTCGCGCGGGTTATCTTCGAGCGTCTCGGTGTCAAGGACGTCGTCGCCTCCATCTCGGAATATGGCGCGATGATCCCGGGCCTGCAGGCTGGCCGCCACGATGTCATCACCGCGGGTCTCTTCATGAAACCCGAGCGCTGTGCCGCAGTTGCCTATTCCGAACCGATGCTATGCGACGCGGAGGCGTTCGCGGTGAAGAAAGGCAATCCGCTTAAGCTTTCGAGCTTCAAGGACATTGCCAGCAATCCGGATGCGAAGATCGGCGCGCCAGGTGGTGGCACCGAAGAAAAGCTGGCGCTCGAAGCAGGTGTTCCGCGCGATCGCGTCATCGTCGTGCCGGACGGCCAGAGCGGCATCAAGATGTTGCAGGACGGTCGAATCGATGCCTACTCGCTGCCGGTATTGTCGATCCATGATCTGATCGCCAAGGCCAATGACGCGAACCTCGAAACGGTTGCCCCTGTTGTCGGCGCTCCCGTCTATTGTGACGGAGCCGCGTTCCGCAAGCAGGATGTCGCCTTACGCGATGCCTACGATGTCGAGCTCAAGAAGCTGAAGGAATCCGGCGAGTTCGCCAAGATCATCGAACCCTATGGCTTCTCGGCTGCGGCCGCAATGTCGACGACCCGCGATAAGCTCTGCGCAGCAAAGTAAGTTCGGTCGCACCGGCTCCGCATTGCGGAGCCGGTTTCGAAGGACAGCAACAAGGAATGCGACTTGATGTCGGTATGGTCCGGCTACCTCTCATTGATACTTCAAGGCGCTGTGGTGACGGTCGAACTCACCTTCATGGGATCAGCGCTGGCCCTGGTCGTGGCGTTCATCGCGGGACTGGCGCGACTGTCACGGTTTTTTGCCGTACGGGCGCTAGCCACGGCCTACATCGAATTTTTCCGTGGAACGTCGATCTTCGTGCAGCTTTTCTGGGTGTACTTCGTCCTGCCCTTTGCCGGCGTCACACTGACGCCACTGCAGGCGGGCGTCCTGGCGCTTGGGCTCAATGTCGGGGCATATGGTGCCGAAGTCGTTCGCGGTGCAGTCAAGGCAATCGGACGCGAGCAGACAGAGGCCTGCATCGCGCTCAACCTCTCCCGTTTCCAGCGCATGCGCTACATCATCCTGCCGCAGGCACTGCCATTGATGCTACCGACATTTTGTAACAATGCCATCGAGCTTCTCAAGGGAACTGCTGTCGTTTCGCTGATTTCGCTGACCGACATGACCTTCCAGGCGCAGGTCGTACGGGCCCAGACCGGCAGCACGCTGATCCCGTTTGCAACCATTCTGGTTCTCTACTTCCTCATGGCGCTCGCGATCTCAGCAGTCATGCGGTGGCTCGAACACCGCATGACGCGCGGTCTTGATGGCGTGAGGGCCTAGCAATGGAATGGGATTGGGACTTTGTCTGGCAGATCATGCCGACCCTCCTCGAAGGCTTCAGGATCACAATTCTTGCGACGGTGCTCGGCGCAATCGTGGCGGGGGTCCTCGGCCTTGCAATCGCGCTTGCTCGCCGGTCCAAGATCACGGCTCTGTCGCGCGGTGTGGGCTTCTTCTCGGAATTCATTCGGGGCACACCGCTGCTCGTGCAGCTCTATTTCATCTTCTATGTTCTTCCGGACATAGGGATCCGCCTTGCGCCGCTGGTTGCCGGCGTGATCGGCATTGGGCTGCACTATGCCACCTATACTGCGGAAGTTTATCGCGCCGGTATCGAGAATGTGCCGCGGGGACAGTGGGAAGCTGCCAAGGCGGCCAATCTCACCGAACGCCAGACCTGGATCCATGTGATCCTGCCGCAGGCAATCCCTCCGATGATCCCGGCGCTCGCCAACTATTTCATAGCAATGTTCAAGGAAACGCCGTTGCTGTCGGCCATTACCGTCCTCGAGTTGATGAACCAAGCAAAGAGTATTGCCAATAGCAACTACCGCTATATCGAACCGATGACACTCGTCGGCGTCTTCTTCCTCGTGATCAGCCTCATTTCCGTGATCGGCTTGCGCTGGCTCGAGGAACGCTATGCCCGGATGGACGACTGATATGACGACGAACAACGACATCACCATGGCAACCCGCCGTCCGCGTCTCGACGATCGGCCGCTTGCAAAGCGGATCGGGCTCATCATCCTGGCAACCGACCATACCACGGAAGTCGACTTCCAGCGCATGGTCGCCAGTGATCGCATTGGCATTTACGTGAGCCGTATCCACTATGCCAATCCGACGACGCCAGAAAATCTCCTGAAGATGCAGCCGGCCCTGACGGCAGGTGCTGGCCTTATCCTGCCTGGAGAGCCGCTCGACGCCATCATGTATTCCTGTACGTCCGCGTCCGTGGTGATCGGTGACGGCGAGATCGAAAAGGCGATCAATGCCGCAAAGCCCGACGTTCCGGTCGTGACGCCGACGGCAGCCTCGGTGCGTGCGTTGAAGGCATTCGGTGCTCGAAGGATCTCGATCCTGACGCCCTACGTCGCCGAGACAGCCGTTCCCATGGCGGAGTATTTCACAGGCCTCGGCTTCGAGATCGACAGGTTTACGTGCCTCGGTTTCTCCGACGACAGGGAAATGGCACGCATTGCACCGGACGAGATTGAAGCGTTCGCTGTTGAAGCGATGGCGCCGGGGTCTGATGCCCTGTTCATTTCCTGCACGGCCCTTCGCGCCGCCGGGGTCGCCGGCAGCATTGAGAAGAAAGTCGGAAAGCCGGTAGTCAGCAGTAATCTTGCAACGGCATGGGCGTGCCTCAGTCTGTGCGGCGACAAGAGGGCCGATCGAGGCTTCGCCAGTCTGATGACGCTTCCGGTTCCGGGAAACTGATGCCATGCCCGCTGCGTCCACGGTCAGTTTTCAGGATATCATGCGCGCATCGGAACGTATCGCTCCGCACGTGCGCAACACGCCGCTCGTCTCATCGAATGCCTTGAGCAAGATCACCGGCTGCCCTGTGAAGTTGAAGCTCGAGCACCACCAGACGACCGGTAGCTTCAAGCTCAGGGGGGCAACCAACGCCGTCCTGTCGCTGACCGCAGAGGAACGAGCGCGTGGGATCGTTGCCGCGTCGACGGGAAATCACGGGCGAGCCCTTGCCCATGCCGCCAGAGCAGCAGGAACTGCCACGACCATATGCATGTCGCGGCTCGTACCGGAAAACAAGATCACGGAGATCCGCCGCCTCGGCGCGACGATATGCATCGTCGGTAACTCGCAGGACGACGCCCAATGTGAGGTCGACCGACTGGTCGCCGAAGAGGGGCTCGTCGGGATCCCTCCGTTCGACGACGAGCGCGTGATCGCCGGTCAAGCCTCGCTCGGCCTGGAAATTTTCAAGGACTGCCCGGATGTGGACACCGTTCTCGTGCCGCTGTCGGGTGGCGGCCTTGCATCGGGAGTGGCTGCTGCGTTGAAGACCATCAATTCGGCGATCCGTCTTGTCGGAATTTCGATGGAGCACGGCGCTGCCATGAAGGCAAGCATCGATGCCGGCAGGCCCGTCGAGGTTATCGAGGAAGAGAGCTTTGCGGACTCGCTTGGCGGCGGCATAGGCCTTACGAACCGGCTGACCTTTGCCATGTGCCGCGATCTGCTCGACGATGTCGTTCTGCTGTCCGAGAGCGAAATCGCAAAGGGCATGCTTCACGCCTACGATGCTGAGCGCGAGATAGTGGAGGGCGCCGGCGCTGTCGGGATCGCCGCTCTCCTGGCGGGCAAGATCACTCCATCCGGGCCGATCGTCGTCATTCTCTCTGGCAGGAACGTTGACATGGACCTGCATCGCCGCGTGATCAACGGTGCAACGGCTCTTTCGGGGAGGTGCGCCGCATGAGCTCGATGGTGATTCTTAGCGAAGCTGATCTCAGAAAGATCATCGGTCTGGACCTGGAGGCCGTCGGTTGCGTCGAGGACGCGTTCAGGGCGCTTGCCACGAAGGCCGTGTCGATGCCACCGATCCTGAGGCTCGATATTCCCGAGCATCGGGGCGAGGTCGATGTGAAGACGGCTTATGTCCCTGGTGTCGACGGCTTCGCGATCAAGATCAGCCCGGGATTTTTTGACAATCCAAAGATCGGCCTGGCGAGCACGAACGGAATGATGGTGTTGCTTTCGAGCCGGACGGGGCTCGTACAAGCTCTGCTGCTCGATAATGGGTATCTGACGGATGTGAGAACGGCTGCTGCGGGCGCAGTGGCGGCGCGACATCTGTCGCGCGAGGATTCAACGGTCGCGGCCATCTTTGGTGCCGGCATGCAGGCAAAACTGCAGCTCGAGGCGCTGACGCTCGTCCGCCCCATCACCAATGCGCGCATCTGGGCGCGCGATCACGAAAAGGCACAGGCGGTTGCGGCCGAGTGTTCGGCAAAGCTCGGAATTGGGGTCGAGGCGATCGTCGATGCGAGGACCGCGGTTCGCGGCGCCGACATTATCGTGACGACCACTCCTGCGGAACGGCCGATCATCCAGTCTGAATGGCTAGAGCGGGGCCAGCATCTGACGGCCATGGGGTCGGATGCCGAACATAAGAACGAAGTCGAACCTGCGGCGATTGCGATGGCGTCACCCTATGTTGCCGACAGCCTGAAGCAGACCCGTCGGCTTGGAGAGTTGCATCACGCAATCTCGATCGGTCTGGTCGGCGAGTATGCCGAATTCCCGGAGCTCGGACAGATTATTGCCGGTCGGGTGGCCGGTCGGACCGACGCTTCAGGCATCACCATTGCAGACCTGACCGGGACCGGGATCCAGGATACCGCCATCGCCACGCTCGCCTTTTCGCGGGCTGCAGCCGCCCGGGCCGGCATGACATTCGAAAGCTGATCCGGTGCTGCACCGGACAAGGAGGGACGAGCATGAGTGAACCGAATCTTAAATTTTCGCGCGACGAATACAGCCTTCGGCTGGAAAAGACCCGCAAGGCAATGGAAGCAAAGGGCGTCGAGCTGCTGATTGTCAGCGACCCCTCGAACATGGCCTGGCTGACGGGTTACGACGGGTGGTCCTTTTACGTCCATCAGGCCGTGATTGTTCCGCCGTCAGGCGAGCCAATCTGGTTCGGCCGCGGACAAGATGCCAACGGCGCCAAGCTGACCGCCTATCTCAGCCATGAGAACATCATCGGTTATCCTGACCACTACGTGCAATCGACCGAGCGACATCCGATGGATTACCTCTCGGGCATCCTCGCTGATCGTGGCTTCGCAAAGCTTTCGATCGGCGTCGAGATGGATAACTACTGGTTCTCGGCAGCTGCATTTGCCTCATTGCAAAAGCATCTCCCAAACGCCCGCTTTGTGGATGCCACGGCACTCGTCAACTGGCAGCGAGCGGTCAAGAGCCCGACCGAGATCAAGTACATGCGCAATGCCGCCCGCATTGTCGAAGCCATGCATGCGCGCATCTTCGACAAGATCGAGGTCGGGATGCGCAAGTGCGATCTGGTCGCCGAGATCTACGATGCCGGCACGCGTGGTGTCGATGGTATTGGCGGGGACTATCCGGCGATCGTGCCGCTGCTGCCCTCAGGCGTCGAAGCCTCGGCCCCGCATCTCACCTGGGACGACCGGCCCATGAAGAGTGGCGAGGGCACCTTCTTCGAGATTGCCGGCTGCTACAATCGCTACCACCTGCCGCTCTCTCGCACGGTCTTCCTCGGCAAGCCAACGCAGGCCTTCATCGACGCCGAGAAGGCAACGCTTGAGGGAATGGAAGCCGGTCTTTCGGTCGCCAGGCCTGGTAACACCTGCGAGGACATTGCCAACGCTTTCTTCGCGGTTCTGAAGAAGTACGGCATTGTCAAGGATAACCGCACTGGTTACCCGATCGGTCTGTCCTATCCGCCGGATTGGGGCGAGCGCACGATGAGCCTTCGTCCCGGCGACCGCACCGAGCTGAAGCCCGGCATGACGTTCCATTTCATGACCGGCCTGTGGCTCGAGGACATGGGTTTCGAGACGACGGAAAGCATCCTGATCACCGATAGTGGTGTGGAGTGCCTCGCCAATGTTCCGCGCAAGTTGATGGTCAAGGATTGATCGGCGATGAGTGAGACGAATTTGCGTCCGTCGTCGATCAGCGCGACGGTCGATTTCAATGCCGCGGGCATCCAGCACGGCTTCCTCAGGCTGCCCTACAGTCGCGATGACTCGGCATGGGGGTCGGTCATGATTCCGATTTCCGTCATAAAGAACGGGGAAGGGCCGACGGTTCTTCTGACGGGCGGCAATCACGGTGATGAATACGAAGGGCCGATTGCGCTCTTCGATCTCGCAAGGACTTTGCAGGCTGAGGTCGTCAGCGGTCGCGTCATAATCGTTCCGGCGATGAACTATCCGGCGTTTGCCGCCGAAACGAGGACATCTCCAATCGACAAGGGCAACATGAACCGCAGCTTTCCGGGCAGACCGGACGGCACGGTTACGCAAAAGATTGCCGATTACTTCCAGCGCACGCTCTTGCCGCTTGCCGACATCGTTCTTGACTTTCACTCCGGCGGGAAGACGCTTGACTTTCTGCCGTTCTGCGCTGCCCACATCCTTCAGGACAAGGATCAGGAGAGGAAGGGCTTCGAATTCGTGGAAGCTTTCGGCGCTCCATACTCGATGAAGATGCTGGAGATCGACGCGGTCGGCATGTACGACACTGCGGCCGAGGAGATGGGCAAGATCTTCGTTACGACCGAGCTCGGGGGTGGCGGTACGGCAACGGCGCTGAGCGCCGCGATCGCCAAGCGCGGCGTCATGAACGTGCTCAAACGGGCGGGCGTCGTGAGCGGCGAAATTGATCATAAACCGACACAATGGCTCGATATGCCGGATAGCGACTGTTTCATTTTCAGCGAGAGCGCGGGCCTTGCCGAGTTCTCCGTTGACCTCGGTGAGCGCGTCAGGAAAGGCGACGTCGTCGTCAAGATTCATCCTGTCGGAAGGACAGGCGAGCCGCCGGTCGGGCTGGTGGCAAAGATCGATGGCATTCTCGCCGCTCGCCATTTTCCAGGCTTGATCAAGCAGGGAGACTGCGCGGCGGTTATCGCGCAGTAGGCCGGAGCCTGATCTCGTGCGAGGCTTGACCGGGCACGGTCGCAATGGCCGCGAACGCCTGATGACAATCTGGCAATGGTACACGACCAGTGCGCCCATGATGACATGCTGGCGGCAGACGCGCCATGCATCGCCGACCGCATGAAGGCCATTGCCTGGCACTGCAAGCCATATGCTGGCGCGGTGCCTCCGGCGCAAATATGAAGCTTTAGCGCATCGGTGGCGGCCGGCGTGCATTTTGTTGCTGTCGTCATTCGCCGGAATTTGCGTTCCTTCCGGAACGTCATAGCGGCTTTTCGGCGACGTAAAGGAAGCGCGACAGGCGCTTGTCCTGGGCGAGCCTTGCAGCTGTCGCCAGCATCAACTGGCGTCGCTCGAAAAACGCGTCGCCTTCTTCGCGGCGGAGAACATCGGCCCGGCGATGTCGAGCGTCATGCCAGCGGGAGCCGATCACTGCGACTGCATCGGCGCGATCGAGCCTGTTGAGGAGGTTTAATCCGGCTGCGGTTATCGCCTCCTCGTTCAGCCCCGGCGGAACGAAGAAAAGGTTTGCCCCCAATGCCGAACGCCCGTCGACATCACCCTTGGAAAGCGCACCGGTAACCACGAACGGGTCGGTAAAGACAAGGCGTCCGGCGCCGCAAAGCAGGCGGGCCCAATCGGAGATCGCCTCAAAACGGTTCGGCAGATGACAGAGCGCGTCGATGCAGAGAATAGCGTCAAAGCTGCTGTCTTCGAACGGCAGCTTGGAGCTGCAATCACATACCGCAAAGGTAACCCGGTCGGCGAGGCCACGCCGCTTGGCAAGCGCGTTGCCGTGCGCGACGCCTTCGGCTTCGAGGTCGAGTCCGACCAGGCTGCAGGTCAAATGCTCGACAAGCGCCAAGGATGGACCGCCGGCACCACATGCAACATCGAGCACACGGCTTTCACCATTAAGGGCCAGGAAATTGCCAATTTCGTGTTGCTCGGCGCTGGACCGCCAACTCTCCTGGCCGATGTCGTCGCCGAAGACCTCCCGGCGTATTTCCGCTGCAAGGTGGCCGTGTGTACGGGAATATTGCGGACCATAGAATCCGCTTCCATCGCTTGTCTGACTGGCGTCCTGTTTGCTCATGGCAGCCCCGAATGCGTCACGACAACATTCAGTGCGGCTAATATACAGCCGGCAGACTGGGTGAGGTCAATCCGGTCGATTGTCGCGTCCCTCAGCGCGGTTCGCGTGTCGCGGTCAGTCCCCTACCGGTTGCTGCACGCACGCCGTAGGATTCCAGTTCTTCCGGTACGGAGGCCTTCACGATATCGCTGACGCTGCTGGCAGCTTTCACGTGGCGCGCGACGCGATGCGGGAACTGGCTTGCCAATGTTGAGGGGATCTCGCTGTCTCTATCATGCCGGACCGACGGGAGCCCGACAATTGTCAGGCTTCCTCTATCAAGGCAACAGGGGCGCTTGCCTGAATTGACCCAATGGCTCGCTGATCGACTAGGTTGCGCCGCTCTGCTTCAGAACCGCATAGCGAAGATGAAGCGCACCGTTCCCGAGGGGAGTGCATTCAATCAGCGACAGCTCGACCTTACCCGCCAGACCTTCCTCGCCAAACTCGATGACCCTGTCGCTTCCCCGCCTTGATTCCAGTGCCGGGGCGACGATCAAGCTCAGTTCATCGACAAGACCCGACGTCATCAGCGAACCGTTGATCCGCGCCCCGCCTTCAAGAACGATGCGGTCAACACCAAGTTCTTCACCGAGCACATCGAGCATTTCGCCCACATCAATATCAGGTCCATCGGAAACGACATAGGAAACACCGTAAGCGGCCAGTTCCGCCAGGTGACTATCCGATACGTCGGAGCCGAGCAGCACGACGACATGGTCGCCGTAGAGTTCGCCGGCGGCAAAATGCAATTTTCCGGAAGGGTCGAGCGCGATTGCGAAGCTTTCTGCATCCGGCCTGGCAAAATGTGTGGGCCGCCTGGCGCTTGCTGGGACGGCTGGGGGATGAGCCGTCGCTTTCGAGATTTCGGCCATCGTTACGCGCCCAACCATCCAGGCGTTTCCGCCGAGTTCCTTCTGAACCTTCTCATAGAGAGACGACCAATCAGCCTTCCTTCCATCGGGGCTCTTCGTCCAGCGGCTTGGATGAAGGCTCCCGTCCGGCGAGGTCAACATGCCCAAAGCACGAGCGAAAGCCAGGAGCGAGTGCCAGTCGAACGAGCGGGACGAGGGCAGTCGCCTGAGGGACCTGGGGCGGTGGCGCACGCTGGCATGGGGGGTTCTTCAAGTGTCGCGATAAATTTTCTTCTACTTCATGGCGAACTTCGTTACATTGGAGAGAAGTCGATGCGAATGCGGACCGGAATGAAGCAGATGAAAGCGCGGGCGCATTAAGGGGGTAGACCCTACACCACGCGCCTGATACCGGGGGGCGTGACGTGAAGTGGCTTTTTCGCATCCTTGTTGGCGTGGGTGTCATCGTTCTCCTGTCGGTCGCGCTCATTTTCTATCCGGTCATCCATGACTGGTGGTATCCGCCGTTTCGCTCCGGCAATGTTGCCGACGAGGCGAAGGCTGCCGGTCGCAATGCGGCTTCGTTCCCAGCTGCGGATGAGGATTATTTTCATGACATGGACCGTGGCGTTGCCCTGACAGGAGACGAGATCAAAGGGCGTAATGCCTGGATCGTCTGGTCCGGTGGCAACGACCGCTTCTGGGATGGCATGACCAAGGCCACCTTCGGAAGCTTCGATCTCCTCAAGATCGTCAGCTCTGATCGCGACACGCGATGGAAGGTTCTTGGCCTCCTGAACGAACCATGTTTCGACAAGGCCACGGCGCCAGATCCGAAATACGGGCTGCGGCTCGATGTGCGCCGATCCGATTGTCCGCCCGATCCGTTCGCCAACGCCGAGAAGTATCCGGGTGTTGCGATCGGCGCGCGCGGAAACAGCGTCCCACTTGGTTCGTTCTATGGAGAGCCGTCCGGCATCGTTGGCCTGCGACTGTTTCCCAATCCCGAATTCGACAAGGCCGCAGCGGAGCGATGGGACGGAAATCGTTATTACAACGACCCCACCTACTATAACGACAAGAACCTCGTGCGTCCGTATCGGGTCGGCATGTCCTGCGGCTTCTGCCATATCGGGCCAAGCCCGGTTCACCCTCCGGCAGATCCAGAACATCCGCAATGGGCGGACCTGAGCTCGACGGTTGGTGCCCAGTACATGTGGGTCGACAGGCTGTTCATCTACTCGGCCGACAAGTCGAACTTCATGTTCCAGCTGGTCCATACCTACCGCCCCGGGGCGATGGATACGTCCCTAGTGTCCACAGACTATATCAACAATCCACGCACCATGAATGCGATCTACAACGTATCAAACCGCCTGGCGCTGGCACAGCAACTCGGGAAGGAAACGATTGCCGGGGGCGAACAGGATAACAAGCAGTTCAAGGACTACCTGCATGAGGGACCCTTGATACAGTCCTTTGTCGCGCCCGACACAGTGTTCACCCCGCGTGTGCTGAAGGATGGATCGGACGCAGTGGGAGCGCTTGGAGCACTCAATCGCGTTTATCTCAACATCGGCCTCTTCAGTGAGGAATGGCTTCTGCACTTCAATGCAGTGGTCGGCGGCAAGCCTATTTCGCCAATCAAGATCGCAGATGCCCAGAAGCAGTCGAGCTACTGGCAGGCCACGGAGATGATGACACCTGCCACTGCGCTCTTCTTCCTGAAGGCAACTCGGCCGGATCTTCTGAAGGATGCCCCCGGGGGCGCTGCCTACCTCAGCAATGACCAAGCTGTCCTCATGCGCGGGAGGTCGGTTTTCGCGACCACGTGTGCCCGCTGCCATTCGAGCAAGATGCCGCCATTGCCCGCGGGTCTCAATCTGGCTCAATGCAATGGTCCAGGCTACATCGACTGCTTTAAGTCCTATTGGGGTTGGACGAAGACTGCGGATTACAAGCAGCAGATGACCCAGATTGTGCTTCAGCCTGACTTCCTCGACGATAATTTCCTGTCGAACGAACTGCGCATCCCGGTGACGCTGCTAAGGACCAACGCCTGCAGCCCGCTGGCGACAAACGCGATTGCCGGCAATATATGGGACAACTTTTCGTCACAGTCCTACAAGCACTTGCCATCGGTCGGGACAATCACCGTACGAGATCCGTTTCAGGGTCAGCGCCGACCCTTTGCAATGCCCGACGGAGGACGCGGTTATACCCGTGTTCCTTCGCTGGTCAGCCTGTGGTCGACCGGTCCGTATCTCCTCAACAATACCGTCGGACCATTCGATGAAAGTCCTTCGGTCGATGCCCGCATGAAGGTTTTCCAGGCTTCGATCGAGCAGATGCTATGGCCTGAAAGACGGGTGAAGGACACTGTGCTTGGAAAGGACGGGGTCTACAGGATCGACCGTACGACCGCACGCAGTCTCATAACTTTGCCGCAGGGTTTCGTGCCGGAGATCCTGCGACCGCTCCAAGGCACTCTCCATCGTTGGCTGCCATGGCTGGTGACGCAAGGCGGAGACATCACCATCGGACCCATTCCCCAGGGCGTGCCTGTCAATCTTATCGCCAATATTCGGCCGTTGGCAGAGACGCACGATCCAGTCCAGGCCGTCGACCATACCGCGCGCCTTGTCGGATTGTTGCACGGGCTCAAAGCCTCGCTTGCCTCGGTGCCTGACAACGCCAGTGACGAGGAACTGCGTCGTCATTTCGCCGAACATGGGCCTGCGATGCTGGCGCTCGACAAGTGTACCGATTTCGAGGTCAACAGGGGCCACTATTTCGGAACAGCGGCCTTCAACGACGTCGACGGGCTCAGTGATGACGAGAAGGCGTTTGGTAGCGAGCCACCGCTCAGCGACGACGACAAGCGCGCCCTCATCGAATTCCTGAAGACCTTTTGATGGGTTTGAGATGGAAGCCGCGAGCAGCATGGGTGGCGAGGAGTTCGACTATATTGTCGTCGGAGCGGGTGCCGGCGGCGGAACGGTTGCCGCGCGCCTTGCGGAGGCCGGATGCCGCGTTCTCGTTCTTGAGGCTGGAGAGGATCCACGCTCTGCCGGAGGCGACAGGCTTGCGGATGAATACGATGTTCCCGCCTTCCATCCGTTCGCCTCTGAGAACCCGGCGATCGCCTGGAATTTTCGGGTCAGACACTCTTCGGATGCAGAAGACGTGCTCTATCCCCGCGCGAGCGCGATTGGCGGATGTACGGCTCACAACGCGATGATCTTCATTCAGCCGCACGACGCGGACTGGGACGGGATTGCAGCCTTGACCGGGGACGAGACCTGGTCGGCAAACGCCATGCAGCGCTACTTCGGGATGATCGAGAATTGCCGTCACCGGCCAATCTGGCGGGCCCTGTCGCAAATCGGAATTGCAAAGACCGGTCACGGCTGGGACGGTTGGCTGCAGACGGAGCGGGCACTGCCCTTGCAGGCTGTGATGGACGGCCTCCTCAGGGTGACCTTGTTCACGTCGGCGGTGGCCGCGATCGCCATCAGCAAGCGACCCCTGGCAGCATTGCGCGCCCTGTTGGGCGGGCGAGCGGATGCTAACGACCGATCCATGGTGAGGCGCGGAACTGAGGGGCTTTTCTATACGCCGCTTTCGACCGCCGGCCACAGGCGGGTCGGAACACGCGAGCGCTTGCTCAAGGTGGCAAGTGATCATCCATCCCGCTTGCGCATTGAAACGAATGCCCTCGTGTCACAGGTTCTGTTCGATGTCGACAATCGGGCTACAGGCGTTTCATTCCTCAAGGGACGTGGACTCTACCGCGCGGGTCCGGTGCCGTGCACTGATGCGGGTGACCATCACGAGGCGCATGCCCGTCTTGGCGTGATCCTTGCCGGCGGAGCGTTCAACACGCCGCAGCTGCTCATGCTGTCTGGCGTCGGTCCGGCCGAGCATCTGAGGGAGCACGGCATTCCCGTGCGCGTCGACCTTCAAGGCGTCGGACGGAACCTGCAGGATCGCTACGAGATCGGCGTCGTCAATCGGATACGGTGGCCGTGGAAGGCCCTCGAGCGAGCGCGCTTCAAGCGCGGCGATCCCTTGTATGGCGAATGGCTCAAAAAGCGTAGCGGCATGTATACCTCCAATGGTGCCGCGATGGCGGTCGTGCGCCGCTCCACTCCGGACAGGAAGCTTCCGGACCTCTTTGCGATGGCACTTCTTGGCGATTTCCGAGGCTATTTTCCCGGCTATTCCGAACTCGTCGCGCGCAGGCACAATGTCCTGACCTGGGCCGTCCTGAAAGCTCACACGGAGAACCGCGCCGGTCTGGTGACACTGCGATCCTCTGATCCCCGCGATACGCCCCTTGTAGACTTCCGCTATTTCGAGGAGGGCAGCGGCAACGCTGCCTCTGACTTGACGGCGGTCGTTGCCGGCATTCGCTTTGCCCGCAGGCTTTCACGCCTGCTGAAGGCATTCGGGCTGGTCGTGGCCGAGGAGACGCCAGGAGAGGAATTGCAGAGCGATGAGCAGCTCATCCAGCATGTGCGCGCCAATGCCTGGGGTCACCACGCGTCCTGCACATGTCCGATTGGAACGAGGGAACAGGGCGGTGTTGTCGATCGACGACTTGGCGTGCACGGCACGAAGGGCCTTTATGTGGCCGATGCATCGGTATTTCCGCGTATTCCTGGCTTCTTCATTGCGAGCGCCGTGTGCATGGTGGGCGAGAAGGCAGCCGAAATGATCCGGGAGGATGCAAGTCACCGGATGGAGGCAAGGCATTGACGTGGAAGCAATTGCACGATGGCCTGGTACGGCTTCTCAACCTCGAACGGAGAATTGATCCTTTCATTCGCCCACCCGTGGACAGGCTGCTGCGTCCACCCATCGCAGGACTGGCCCAGGCCTGGTTGAGGGCTACGCGCGGGCGCGCACCGTCAATGCCGGCGATGGAAAAGACCCTTGCCGGGGAGGACGAATGCGTCGAGAAGATCATAAAGGAAATGTCGGCATATATGTCCACGCACTATCGCCCGGGCGGTTACCAGCGCGCAGGCAACACCAAGACCCACGGTGTCGTTCGCGGTCGCTTCATCGTCCGGCCTGATCTGCCTGATGCGATGCGCCAGGGGGTTTTCAGCGCGCCGCGGGAGTTTCCGGCCTGGGTCCGTTTTGCCGGGCCCGGTCCGGGCCTGCCTCCTGATATTGACGATGTCGGTGTGCTGAGCTTCGGCATCAAGCTGATGGGGGTCGATGGAGCGAAATGTCTTGACGACGAACAATTCACCCAGGACTTTACCGGCATCAGCACGCCAACCTTCACCACCCCGAACGTGGTTGAAAATGCCAAGCTGCAGACGTGGATCAATCGCGGTCTGCCGCTGTTTTATTTTGTCAATCCAGGCGATCCACATCTTCTCGACGCAGTCATGCAGGGACTTTGGGCGAGAACGCAGACGAGCCCTCTCGAGACTGAATACTGGAGCTGTGTTCCGTATCTTCTGGGCGCCGGTCAGGCAATGCGCTACTCGATCCACCCTGTCCGTACCAGCCGGACGCGCGTTCCGAACCTGCCTGGGCGACCGCCTGACAATTACCTTCGCGAGGCCATGGCTGCGACGCTGAATGAGGGGCCGGCCAGTTTTGAATTCCGCATCCAGGTGCAGACGGATCCGTCGTCGATGCCGATCGAGGACGCCTCGATCATCTGGTCGCAAAGCCTTTCGCCGCCAATACCGGCGGCAGCGCTTGTCCTTGAGCGCCAGGTTTTCGACAGTCCCGCCCAGCTTGCTTTTGCCGATCGACTTTCGTTCAACCCCTGGCATGCGCTGGCCGAGCACAGGCCGCTCGGAAACCAGAATCGTGCGCGCAAGCGCATCTACCAGGAACTGTCGACCCTGCGTCAGACGATGAATGCTGTGCCGCATGTCGAACCGACCGGCTCCGAGACATTCATTTGAGTGTGTCTACCTCGGGCAACCGATGCAAATAGGTATTCTCAGGGCAATGCAGCCAGATATTGGAGCGCCCTCAGTCCGGGCAGGAAGAAATAGGCTCCGCCGCGCACGGTGACAAAACTCGGGAGGCTCTCTATCCGGTTCGGCGCGCCGTTGGTTTGGCAGGTGAAACTGTCGGTGCGCGATCCATCCAGCAGAGGCACACGGCTGCCGACAATCGGATCGGACTCGCTGGAAAGCCCACCGAACTTCGAACTCTCCAGCCATGCATTCTGGATGAATTCGAACTGCCGCGCAATATTGGCGTTGAGGCAGACGAAGTAGAGGCCGCCCGACATGTCGCCGGTCTCCTGCGACGGGTCATATTTGCGCCCCCGCCTGAGAATGCGGTGGAAGCGTGCTGATGCTATCACGTCTGTTCGTGGAAGCGGCCTGGGAAGCCCCAGCTGACGAAGCAGGCCGGACAGCCGACTTTGCGTACCGCCGGGGATGTCGGCGTTGCGCGGATTGGCGCGACGAATGTGTGCGCCGAGGGGACAGGTGATCCCATCCGGATCACCATCGAAATCGAAGTCGTTGGATGGTTCATGGACGGTCGAGGCCTTGCTTTCAACGGCGGCAAGGGGCGTACCGGATCTTGCTCGCCCGACCATTTTTTCGGCAAGCTGCTCGGCCGCCTGGCGCGAACCGCCAACGCTTTCCAGGAATTGCCAGAAACCTGTGACGTCCTGTTCCAGCTGCCGGATCACCAGGTAGGACCCGTTTGCGCCCAGGTCACGCCTGTCGTCACCGACAAACGCCCGGAGCACGCCATGTGGATCGGCTTGCTCCGGCACGAACGGCCGGTCGGTCACCAGCCCGTATTCGTTGGTGTATCCCAGCACCATTTCACCCGCGGCGATCCGGTCGCGATAATGATACTCGTCATTCTCCTGCGATCGCGTATCACGGATCCAGTCGATGGAAGGCTGGCTCAATCCGTCGGCAAAGCCGAAAGGTTCGCGCCCATCCATGAGGCCGGTCCGCAGCTCCCGCACCAGGTGAAAGCCTGCAAAAAAGGACGGCGTTTCGACCAGTCGACGCCAATCGACAAGTGCGCCGGCTTCTGCGTAAAGCATCGCCACGACGTCGACGGGGGCGTTCTCCGGACCGCCCCAGGTCCAGCTTTGCGGTGCGCTTGGCCCAAGATCGCCGAGCCTGCGGGTCCGGCTTTCATCACCACTCATTCCCGATTTGAACTCGGCTGGAAACGATGCAAGCGCTTCTTCCGAAAGACCGATGCGGCGAAGGCCACCGGACGTCAACGCGACATGCAGCGCGCTTGGAATTTGTTTTTGGAACGCGGCATTCGTAACCGGCGCGCTGGCAAGCCATGCCTTGGCGGATGCCGGGTCGGCAATCGTCAGGATTAGGAACACCGCCTCGGGGAGCGTGCCGTATCCCGACCGGACGATCCCCTGAACATCTTCGAGTTCGACCTTTCCGGTGGTGACTGGCGAACGGGGTCCCATAGTCAAAGCTCCGCCAGCCATTGCCGGGCGAGCGCGTCGCTCATCCTTGTGGTGTCAAGACCCTGCCTGACGCGGGCGTTGCGGGCGATATCAGCGGTCGTCAGGCCGGGGTATGCCTTGTACCAGATCGCGGTCGGCAGCTGATGACGTCGAATGTAATACTTGAACGCCTGCTCGTCCTTGGCTCCATCGAGGATGAGGTAGCGCGTCCTCGGGTAACCAATCCCATTGCTGAAGACGAGATTCAGTCCAAAAGCAGCCTTGTTGACGAAGTCGTCCATGTAGGCCTCCAGGCTGCCGTCATAGTTGCTGCCAAAAAACAGGTGCTTGTGGTCATCGAGAAAGACCCAGCGCGCGAAGTGGATGGAGCCGACACGCGCGAGCCTTCCCCTGGTGTAGAGATGGCGTGTCGTGACACCAAGCACCCAGAACACGAAGATCAGGGTCCACAACCGAAACCGGCCTGGCTTGACCGTACCGTAGGCACTGAACTGGTTGGTCACCTCGAAGTCCTCGCGGACAACGAGCGATTTCAGATGCTCGTCGGATGGTCGCGCCAGCACGCTCGCATCCGTTGTTTCCCGACGCCGCAAAATGAGCAGAAAGAAAGGCGCAACGATCAGCAGGAGGGGCGAAAGCAGCACAAGCAGGACAATGTTAGTGACGAGGTCGAGTGCGTCGCGTAATCGTTCCTCGAGCGATATTGACTGCGGGGCGGGCGGCTTCGGCCCCTCGTTCATCACCCTGTCCCGCAGACGCCGGTGAAGATCCAAAGGAGATGCCGCCAGCGGGCGTTCCTGCGGCAGGTAGCTTATCAGGGCGGCCCGGAGCGCAGCTTCATCGTGGACCTGGCGGACGGTACGGCCTGGCCAGTTGCTGTAGTTGACGACAGGCTCGATATTGTGCGCAGTAAGCCAGGCGTCAAGCGGAACAGCCGGGTTAAAGTCTAGGCAATGGGCGAAGATCCTCGAAAGGCCCGGTCCCGCAATCCCCACGAGGTCCTTGACGAAGTCTTCCCTCTTGCCGTCGATGTCGCCAAGAAAGGCGATCTTTGGAGCGGCCGGGTTTGTCGAAACGCCGTAGGACGCGTTGTCGGCAGCCGTATTGTCGTCAAGGATGACGATCCGAGCGAAATGAAGGCCTGGCAGCCGCGCGAACGGAAGCTCGGAATTGTTCGGATCTGCTAGTCCTGGCTCGGACGTCATCGTCGCCAGAAGCAGCTCAAGTGCCTCCCGGCGATGTGGATCAAGCTGCGAAACGAACATGAAGGTGGACGAGACAGGCATCTCGGCGACCTCAAAACTGCAAGGCGAAATCGATTAGGCGGTCCTTTCCCCAATAAACCTTTCCCAGATAGAGGTTGGGTCCGATCAAGCGAATCTCGTCACGAATCCAGTGCGCAAGGAGCGATGTCTCCGAATAGTCGAGAACGATGCAGTCCTTCTCATCAAGCCAGCTCGGCGCCACATAGACCTTTGCAATGATCGCACTTAGTCCGAAGGGCAGAATCCGGTTGCGTAACAAGCCCGACTTGGCATCGAAAATCTTTCCCTGCCAGGCAAACAGGTTGATGAAACTCGCGATCTCGGGCGTAAACGATGAGCCTGCAGCAACGATCGCCGTCCCGGCTCCTTCGCCGTCCGGGATTGGCCCGGGCTCGCTTTCACTGAAGAGAGTGTCGAGTTCGGCCTGTGTCATCTCGAGCAGCCGAGGAACTGTGTAGGCATCTGCAACTGATGGCATGGTCGACAAGCTCCTTGTTTCCCCTGTTATCCCGGAATGAAAGTCTGGAAAGATCGCGAAGGACTGGAGGTAAATCTAAGATAGCATAAATCGCCGCTACATATCAGCAGCTTCGAGGCATCGTGTGCAAAATGTAAAGCTGTCCGGCCCGGAGTGCCGTTGTGGCGTTGCCCTCATTGACGCTGCAGTCTGACGGCCTTTGCTGATGTCTGGTACACGACCAGGTTAGGTCGACAATTATGTACTACCACCTTTTGATATATTAGACTAAGCTAAGATAAATCTGCGGATGGGGGCTATGTTGTCGAGCGTAAGCACATCAATGGTTGCAAGTCTGGTCATTGTTGCTGGTCTTGGCGCCCAGGTCCCAGGCCAAAGCGTCGGCGATGGGACGGCTGACGAGCGCCCGCCAATCGTGACCATCAAATGCAAGAATACGTTGATCGCCTTTTTCAACGGAACGTTCTGCAGAACGAATGAGCCGCGTGGCTTTGAGGGCAACCGCAACAGCAATGACAGCAGAAACCGTAGTCAGTCATCCTCGTCGACGTCGTCAGGAAGTTCATCAACAAGTTCGCCAGACAGCGGAAATTCGCCGATGGGTGGTTCGTCGTCGCCAATGGGCGGCGACAATTCCAGTCCCATGAACTGAGGATCGCCAATGCCACGCAAACTGTGTCGATGGACATGAGTGAGAATTGGGCAATCTGCGTAGGCATCAACCGTTATGACAACATCAAGCCTCTGGCGTATGCGAGGCAGGACGCTGAGGCCATTGCCGACTTCTTCAGGAAGGCGGCTGGGTTCAAAGGTGTCTATTCCTTTGCCGAGGACGCACCGCCGATCACCGCGGACTTTGGCCAGCCGTTGCAGTCGAGCCCGACGTTCATCAATTTGAGGCGGTTCCTTCGGGTCCGCTTCGAAGAGCGTTTTCTGCAGCCGAGCGACAACATCTGGTTTTTCTTTGCTGGTCATGGCAAGCGGGTACGAGAGCAGGACTACCTGCTTCCCCTGGACGTTGATCCGGGAAATGTCGAGGAGACCGCAATACCCGTCAGGTACGTCGTCGAACGGTTGCGCAGAAGCGGCGCGGAAAACGTTATCCTGCTTCTCGATGCGTGCCGCAACGAAGGCTCGCGTGACGGCGAGGGAGCTGGCCTCGAAAAGCTCAAGGGCACTGTGACCTTGAGTTCCTGTTCGGCGGCAGAATTTTCCTACGAGATCGAAGAACTAGCGCACGGCGCCTTTACGTATGGCCTGCTCGAAGCGCTTCAGCTACAGGGCAAGAGCAGCTGTGCGACGGTCGAACGGCTGGACAATTACCTCCAGACACGAGTGCCGGAGATCTGCCGACTGCACGGAAAGCCAGTCCAGACCCCATGCACCTTCGCCGAACCATTGTCGAAACGGAACTTCATTCTCCTGCCGGCGGCTGCACGCGCTGAAGACATTGAAGCATTGAAGCTCGACGCCTTTCAGGCCGAGGCAAACGACGACTTTCTCTTGGCAGAGCAGCTGTGGTGGCGAATCCTGGCGGTCGATCCGGCCGATATGGACGCTCGGGCTGGAATCAAGCGGGTTGGCGAAGACCTCAGGGAGCGCGGTGAGAAAAAACAATGGTGGCAATCGATCACGCGCCGGCAAGTGCTCACCATCGCAGGCGGTGGCCTGGTCGTTGCCGGAGGCATCGGTGGCTGGCGAGCATGGGAGGCGATCGGAGGCCGGCGCCCTAAACCTTTCGAAAGACAGACAGAGTTCGTGACAGTTGAGACCGTGGATTCGCGCGGGAATCCGCAACCAATTGCACGCCGCAAGATCAGCTATTTTGTCGAGCCGATCGGTCACAACGCCAGCATGGAGCTAAGCCTTCTGCCAGGCGGAGATTTCCCGATGGGATCCGCAATCGGGGAGTTTCCCAACAAGGTTTCGGAAAGACTACGGGCTTCGCCGATGCGTGTCAGGCCGTTTGCGATCAGCAGAACGACTGTCAGCCAGCAACAATGGCTTGCCGTCCAGGACCTTCATTCCGAAACGGTCGAGTGGCCGATATCGTCCGATCCGTCCTCCTTCAAAGGTGACGATCTTCCGGTGGAAACCGTAAGCTGGCAGGATGCGACCGAGTTCTGCTCGCGGCTAAGCGCTATCACCGGACGGCTATACAGGCTCCCGACGGAAGCCGAGTGGGAATATGCCTGTCGCGCGGGTTCAACGACGGCGTTTCATTTTGGCCCCACCCTGACCGACACGCTCGCCAACTATTGTGGCACGGGCGGCGCGGTATGCGGCTCGAGCTTCACACGCGACGTATCGAGCCTCGATTATGACGGCGTGAAATATCCGGATGGTGGTTATGGAGATGGACCGACAGGTGGTTTCCTGGGCAAGACGACGCCGGTCCGCACCTATCCGCCAAACGCGTTCGGTCTTTTCCAGATGCACGGCAACGTGTGGGAACATTGCCTCGACAACTGGGCACCGGACCTTGATCGGCTGCCCGATGACGGAGGACCGTTCCGGAGCGGAGGCACCGACCTGCGGGTGCTCAGGGGAGGGGCCTGGTCCCACAATCCGGCCCTTTGTCGCTCTGCTTCACGCGATCGGATGGCGGAGACGACGAGTGGCTGGGAGGGGCGAGTGGGCTTGCGTGTGGTTTGTGAACTTGAGGGAGATTGATTGATGGACAAGGAAATATTCATCAAAACTGAAACCGTTCCTATTCAGGTCGGCGCCAGGAGCGGGGATGACATTGGCGGCGGCTTCGGCGCGTCCATCGCGAGTACGGGAATGAAGCTGGTCGCGGTCAGCGCAGACGCGCTGCGCGAGCAATTTTCCAATCTGGTCGAAGTTGTCGAATACGTGTTCGATCGGGCGACGCCTGCAGTCACACTCGACGAAGTCGAGCTCTCGGTCGAAATAACAGCCGAGGGAAAAGTCAGCCTGCTGGGAAGCGGTGCTACCGGCGGCGGGCGTGGGGCCATAAAGATGACGTTCAAACGGAACAATGGCAGCGCTGCACCAGCGAAGCCGAATTCCGGTTCGTAGCTGTTCGCCCCGATTTCCCTTTCCTCTGTCGGCGCCACAACCATTCTGCGACGTGCCGTGCGTAATGTCTGACCACGACCGGCTTCGACATGAATCATCCGATCGAGCATCAGTCGGATTGAAGCGAGTGGGCTTGACGGCCGGGCGTCTTGCGCGGTGAAAAGAATAGCGCGAGTATCGAGCATCGCTGGGTGACGACGGTGATGGCGGTCTTCTTTCCAGTTGCGGCCTGGAATAAAGTCGCAACGGTCGTGTCGAAGGATCCCCTGTCACCACGCTTGGCGTCACCTGAAGGAGGATTTGATATGTCTACCGTCAGCGTTCGCTATATTGTCGAAGACGTCGATGCGGCGATTGCCTTCTATAAGGATGCACTCGGGTTTGCACTCGGCATGCATCCAGCTCCCAGCTTCGCGATGCTGAAAAAGGGGGATCTTCGCCTTCTCTTGAATGGAACGACGGGGCCAGGCGGAGCGTCTCAGCCAATGCCGGACGGACGCAGGCCAGCACCCGGCGGATGGAACCGCATTCAGCTAGAAGTTGCGAACATTGAAGACGAGGTCGAACGCTTGCGTGCCGCGGGCGCCAGATTTCGCAACGAAATCGTTACCGGAATTGGAGGCAAGCAGGTCCTTGTCGACGACCCCGCGGGCAATCCTGTGGAGTTGTTTCAGCCATCGGGCAACTAGACGAAAGCGCGACTATCTTCGGTCCAAGAGGTTTGATTGGAAAGACCAGCTTCTCTCTATGACCCACCTCGGTATTTCTCTCCAAAGCAACGGGCCAACAGCGGACTGCGTGGCTTTCATTGGCCTCGACGGTTTTGGTTCATCGTCAGGAGCGCAATGCCGCCGTCAGTTTCTGCGGCACGTCGGTCAGGTAAGGCGCGTGCGGAGGGGATGGCGCGGGGCTCTTGACCGCATGGCCACCGCATCGCTGACCACCTTGGTGACATCGATACCCATCCCGAAAGGGAACTGGCGATTGGTGCTGTGCCATGCATGTGGCACGATAACTTATACCAACGTGCACGGATTATGACCGATGCGCCCAATCGCGCATTCCGATGGACATGATCTTCCACGGCTGATCGATGCGCGGCAATTTTTCGCCATGCGCCTTTGCCGCAGGGGAACATATGCGACTGGGGTCCTCTCCGCTCTTCAGGACGTGAACTCTCTCCCGTTGCGTCAGTGGTACCTGCTTATCGCCAGGTCGGTAGCGTCGATATCTGGCTTGCGGCCCGAGACCAGGTCCGCGATCACGCGCGCTGAACCACTGCTCATCGTCCATCCCAGTGTGCCGTGACCGGTATTCAGGAAGAGTCCGGCGATCTTGGTCGCACCAATCACTGGCGTACCATCTGGTGTCATCGGCCGGAGGCCAGACCAGAATGAACCGTTGTGCGCGTCTCCGCCCGGGAAGAGGTCCATGACGGAATGTTCCAGAGTAAGACGACGGGCCTGTCCAAGATCGTTGGTGTAGCCGGAAATCTCTGCCATGCCGCCGACGCGAATCCTATCGCCGAGGCGGGTGATGGCAATCTTGTAGGTCTCGTCCATGACCGTGGATTCCGGGGCACGTGTGGCATCAGTGATCGGAATCGTAAGGGAGTAGCCTTTTACCGGATAGACGGGCAGCTTTATCCCGTGTCGCTTCAGCAGGAGTGGGGAGAAGCTGCCCATGGCGACGACGACGGCATCGGCAGCCAGCCAACCGCTGCTGGTAAGCACACCGCGCACCCGATCGCCCTCAACATCCAACGATTTGATCGTCGTGTCCCAGAGGAAGTTCACGCCGAGGTCTTTCGCTTTCATGGTAAGCGCGCCAGAGAACTTATAGCAGTCACCTGTCTCATCCTTTGGCGTCAGAAGCCCGCCAACGATCTTTTCGCGCACATGCTTGAGCGCGGGTTCGACCCGCGTGCAGGCGTCGCGGTCTAGAACCTCATAGGGAATGCCATCGGCTGCAAGCGCCTTGACATCCTTGCCCGATGCATCGAGTTGGGCCTGCGTGCGGAAGAGCTGCAATGTACCCTGCATGCGTTCGTCATAGGTAATCCCAGTCTCTGCCCGTAGTTCCGCGATGGAAATGCGAGAGTAGTCAGCGAGCCGAAGCATGCGGCTCTTGTTGATGGCGTAACGCCTGGACGTACAATTCGACAGCATCTTCACGAGCCAGGAGAGCATTGCCCCGTCCACCTTGGGTCGAAGAATGAGCGGTGCGTGCTCCATGAAGAGCCATTTCATCGCCTTCATCGGAATACCGGGTGCGGCCCAGGGGGAACAATAGCCGAAGGACACCTCACCAGCATTGGCAAAGCTGGTTTCAAGCGCTGGTCCCTGTTGCCGGTCAACGACCGTGACCTCATGGCCGCTCTTGGCGAGCTGATAGGCAGACGTAACGCCGACGATGCCGGCTCCGAGTACAATGACTTTCATGATCGTTCCAAAACTGCAGACCCCGCGGGTCAGCGATATTGCCTGTGATAGCGGGTTCCGAGACCGGTGAGGATCTCGTAGGAAATGGTGCCGGCATCCCGCGCCAGGTCTTCCAGAGATTGATTGGGGCCGAGGACCTCGACGAGCGTGCCGTGGGTTATCGACGTTGCAGGCAGGGCGGAGATATCGATGGTGATGCTGTCCATCGAAACCCGACCGACGATCGGAAGGCGGATGCCATTGTAGTAAACCGCTCCGCGGTCGCTGAGACTGCGTGGAAGCCCGTCCGCATAACCCGCTCCTATTGTGGCCAACCGCATTTCGCGGCCTGCAACGAAGGCGCCACCATAGCCCACTTTGGTGCCGGATGGCACGACGCGTGTCTGGACGACCGCAACGTCGAGACTGACAACCGGCTCCATCGGGTTCTTCGTACCAGCAGACGGCGCGCCGCCGTAAAGAGCGATGCCAGGCCGTGCGAGCGCGCCGTGGTAGGAGCGGCCGAGAAAGGCACCGCCTGAATTGGCGAAGGACACGTCGTGGCCGAGGAAATCGTCGGACAGCCGCTGCATCTCAAGCAATTGATCAGCGTTTTGCAAGGAGCCGAGATCGTCCGCGCAGGCCAGGTGGCTCATGATGAAGCGGACATCGATCTCGGAGACGCCGATCAGGCCCGCGAGTTGAGCTTGTTCGTAGGGAGGCAGCCCAAGCCGCGACATTCCGGTGTCGAATTGCAGAACCGCGGGCAGCCTGCGCGCTGCGCTGCGCGCTGCGCTCGACCATTGATGCCACTGCTCCAGGCTGTTGATGACGGGAACGATATCGGCCTCGGCACATGCGCCCTCATCTCCAGGCTGCAGGCCGTTCAACACGAAAATGTCAGCGTCTTCGGCGATGAATTCCCGCAGGAGCAAAGCTTCAGGAAACTGCGCGACAAAGAAATTGCGGCAGCCTCTTTCGTAAAGCGCGTTCGCAACCTGCCTCGCGCCGAGGCCGTAGGCGTTCGCCTTTACGACTGCTGCGGCCTTCGCCGGAGCCACAACAGAGGACAACTGATCATAATTTCGCCCCAGCGCACCGAGGTCGATGGTAAGATAGCCGCTCTGTGAATGCTGCAGAGAGGCTGATCCGACGCGCGCATCATTCCCGCCCATGTTCATAATGTCCCCATTGTTGAAGGGCAGACTATGAAATAATCGATGAAATTGCAGAGCGTTTTGTGCTGGATGATTGCAATATTTTCGGCTAGATCGAATTTTCGATCAACATTTGCACGAAATCACCATGGCCGCTCTTGATGCGATCGACCGCAACATTCTTAGGCTCCTGCGCGTCGATGCGCGCATGAGCAATGCAAAGCTCGCTGAAGAGGTCGGCCTTTCGCCGTCCGCGTGCCTGCGGCGCATCAAGATCATGGAACGCTCTGGTGTCATCCGCGGCTATACGGCTCTTGTTGATACGGGCAATGCCGAAGCAACGATCGCGGTCATCATAAACATCACGTTGGAACGGCAAACAGAAGACCACCTCGACAAGTTCGAGGCCGCAGTCCGCAAGCATCCTGAGATCAGGGAATGCTTCCTGATGACGGGAGGCTCCGATTATCTCCTGCGGGTCGATGTCGCCAATGCCGTCGAATTCGAGCGGATACACAAGGATATCCTCGCCAGAATGCCGGGCGTTCTCCGAATTCACTCGAGTTTTTCGATACGCGATGTGCTCGGCGCGCGGCCGAAGCACAGAGCGTAGGAAACGGGGAGTGGCCGAGAGTGTGCTCTTGGCTGATCTTCTGGCGTTCTGACCCGTCAGGATTGTCCAGGGCCCGTCCGGATCCGGACGGTCAGTACCGCTGCCTCTCAGACGAACGAACCGCAAGGCACTATGGAAGGGGGCCAGCCCCAAGAAGGGAGTCCCCTTCCATCAGGCTGCACGCTTCAAGGCATCGCCGATGACCGAAACAATGGTGCCGATCTGTTCCTTTTCGACGATCAGCGGTGGTGACAGGGCGATAATGTCCCCTGTTACCCGGATCAGCAGGCCCTTGTTGAAGCAGTCAACGAAAACATCGTAGGCGCGTGTTCCCGGGGCTCCGTTTCGAGGAGCCAGTTCGATCGCGCCGACGAGGCCGAGGTTTCGGATGTCGATCACGTGCGACAGACCCTTTAGGGAATGCAGCGCGTCTTCCCATTCGCCTGCGAGTTCGGCAGCGCGGGTGAGGAGCCCTTCCTCTTCGTATATTTCCAGTGTGGCGATGCCAGCTGCGCAGGCAACAGGGTGGCCGGAATAGGTATAACCGTGGAAGAGCTCGATTGCGTTTTCCGGGCCCGTCATCAGGCCGTCATAGACCTTGCGGCTGGCGAACACGGCACCCATCGGGATGGTACCGTTTGTCAGGCCCTTGGCGGTCGTCACGAGGTCGGGAATGACTCCGAAGTAATCCGTAGCAAATGGCTTTCCGAGCCGGCCGAAGCCAGTGATAACTTCATCGAAAATGACAAGTATGCCGTATTTGTCGGCGATGGCCCGAATACGTTCGAGATAGCCTTTTGGTGGCAGGATTACGCCCGCCGAGCCGGACATTGGCTCAACAATCACCGCTGCGATCGTTTCCGCACCATGCAGTTGAACCAGGCGTTCGAGATCGTCGGCGAGTTCAACACCATGAGCGGGAAGCCCCTTCGAGAAGGCATTGCGGTCGAGGTCGAGTGTGTGCCGCATGTGGTCGGCGGGGATTTGCGGGAAAACGCGGCGGTTGTTGACGAGACCTCCCACGGAGATGCCGCCAAAGCCGACTCCGTGGTAGCCCTTTTCACGGCCGATCACCCGGGTCCGGGTACCTTGTCCAATGGCACGCTGATAGGCGATCGCAATTTTCAACGCGGTATCGACGGATTCGGAACCGGAACCTGTGTAGAACAAACGATCAAGGCCCGCAGACGGTCCGCCCGGCGCGATCGCTGCGAGCTTCGTTGCAAAATCGAATGCAATTGGATGACCCATCTGGAAGGTGGGAGCGAAATCGAGCGTCGAAAGCTGGCGTTCAACGGCTTGTGTGATTTTCTTGCGGCCATGTCCGGCGTTGCAGCACCAAAGGCCTGCGGTGCCGTCGAGAACCCGGTTGCCATCCACATCCGTGTAATACATGCCGTCAGCGCCGGCCAACAGTCTCGGAGCCGCTTTGAACTGGCGATTTGCCGTGAAAGGCATCCAGAAATTTTCGAGCGCCGGGCGATTTGACTTGGGGGTGTGATCCATTGCTGCCTCCGTTGAGATAGCCTGGATTGCGTAATTTTTTATTTTCCAACAAGTCCTTTTCTAGGAAAATTTAACGCCTTGTTTTTCCGATCGATGTAGTCGACATGTTTCGGTATATAGAACACCTGAAACAGGAGAACTGCGTGTCTGTCGATATCGGAAATAGACTTCGCTTTGTCCGGACGGCACACAACCTCTCCCAGCGCGAGCTTGCGAAGCGGGCAGGCGTGACGAATTCCACGATTTCGCTTATCGAATCCAACTCCACAAATCCTTCCGTCGGGGCATTGAAGCGGATTCTGGACGGTATCCCGATCGGCCTTGCCGAGTTCTTTGCCTTTGAACCCGAAGCGCCACGGAAGGCTTTCTATGCCGCAGAGGAGCTGGTGGAGATCGGCAAGGGTGCGATCTCCTATCGCCAGGTAGGAGAAAACCTGTTCGGTCGCAGCCTGCAGATTCTGAAGGAATGCTATCAACCGGGAGCCGGCACCGGGAAGGTCCCGCTGGTTCATGAGGGGGAGGAGGGGGGAATCGTGCTGTCAGGCCGGCTTGAGGTTACCGTGGATAACGAGCGCCGTATCCTGGGGCCCGGTGACGCCTATTATTTCGAAAGTCGCAGGCCACACAGTTTCCGATGTGTCGGTCCCGTCGCCTGCGAGGTGATAAGCGCATGCACACCGCCGACCTTTTGAGGGAAATGGTTAGCGAGCGGAAGCTGCGGCATTCACTGCTCGCCGGTTCAATCAAGCGCGGCGCCGTTCGAGTCAGCATCAGCGCAACCGCATCATCAGGGGGTCGTCTTCAGCAACTTCTTGCGCTGGTCTACCGTCAATGCCACGCGGGTTGTCTCACCTTCCTCGGTCTTGACGTCGAAGGCTGAGCTTGCGGCCCCGACGATTTTGGCGAATGCTGTTTCGGCGGCTTCCTGCTGATCTCTTGCGGTCACCAGCGTCGTTGTTATTACGATGAAATTCGGCATGTATCTTCCCAATTGTAACAGGTTGAACCGAACGTTTTGCAGACCCAGTCTACAACCAGACCAAGGCGCAATCGAGCCACGAGACGAAGTTTTGCCGTGTTCTGCGACTTGCACCCTGCCTCCAGCGCCGACGTGGATGCGGAGACAGCATTGTCGCGATTGATGATCGAGACCCGGCGCGGCTCTGGTTGTCGACTGTTGTCCGTCGACCTATACCACGCCGTGCCGATCACGGCGGGTTGCTTGCCACTATCCCTGATTTCATCGCGTTTCCGCCCAAGCGGCGGACTAAAGCCGCCGATCGTCCATGATCTTCTTCTCCTCAGGAGATCGTCATGCCCAAACGGGTTGTTCCATCGAGCACAATTTCAATGTCACCCGGTGTAAGAAGCTCGATCGCACCACAAAGCGTGCCTGTGGTGATGACAGCGCCGGCCTTGAGCGATGTCGCTGGCCGCAGCTTGTCATTCGCATAGTCCAGGAGCCAAGACAGGACGTCGCCCTTTGGATGCTGGGCGGGAGCGTCATAGATCGATTGGCCGTTCAACGTCACCAGAAGCGGCGTGCCACTGGCTGTGTCGATCACAGATTTCGCAACGTTCGGGCCGAGCACATAGCCACTGTTGCCGAGGCGGTCCGCGAGGAACAGCAGGAATGAAACCTTCCCGCTCTCCTCGATGGCGCTCAAAAGAAATTCTGCGCCGAGATGCACCGCAGCGATTGCCTCGACGAGGTCCGCACGTGTGTAGTCCGCAGCAGCACGGATCGGAAGATCATGCCCCAGACGGACGGCGATCTCCGCCTCGAACTTCGTACCCCGCTTCCACGGGATCTGCGCGCCGGAATCACCCTGAACATAGGGGTGGAGAGGAGCTGTGACCGCCTGCCCATCGGGTGACACGGTTACCTTCCAAGCATTACTGGAGATCGCCTCATCGGCTGCCAGAAAATTCTGCACGTCCATTGCATGGCGAAGATCAGTGGGGAGGACGAAAGCCGAGGTCGGCGCCTGGTCTCCGGCGCGATGCAGCGCGTGAAGCTTCGATGCAAGGGCACGTGGATCGAATGTGGTGGCTGGATCTGCCATGTGGTCTTCTCCATTTTGATCTGAGTCGCGAGTTTATCGGCCGAGAAAGGCTGGCGCGAGAGCCTCGATGGAAAGACAGTTATGCCAGGGCAGAATACCAGTTCTGGCGATAGTCCAGAAGCCCGGGAATTGTGGCCGGCTTGATGCGGCGCTCGGTTCCGGGGTGGGGGGTGATGCCGGTCAACAGCGCCGCGCCTTGGCTCGTGCCCGTTGATCCGGGAATTGCAACGATTGTCCTCCCGGTCAGCGCTGCAAGCAGGACGAGATAGGTTTCGTTGAGGGCAAACGGCCCTTCGACGATGACGGGGCCGTCTGCGACGACGAGGTCGAGGCAGGTCTGGCTCATCAGAGCAAGATACAGGCACAGGGCCGCGTAGCGTTGTTCGGCGCTGGCGCCCTCGGCGTTGAGCCATCTGCCCTTTTTGCCCGGAAACGGACCGGAGCCCGACACGACATTGGGAAGCAGCATGACGCCCTCCGAAATCACGTGCTCGACGGCGCGGCGAACATATTCTTCGCTGGTACTTCCGATCTCGCGTAATATGGTTTCGAACTCGCGGCCTCCCATGAACCGTGACGAAGGAACGGCGCGGCCATAGGCATCGACATTGGCAAGCGTATCGCGGCCGGGATCGAGACGATCGAAGTTACCTCCAACGCCGAACGTGACGACCCAGGTTCCGGTCGATACGACGGCGAACGGCGCGGCACGAGCCACTAGGTGCGGGAGCAGGGAGGCGTTGGAATCGTGGATGCCGCAATAGACGGGAATATCCGATCGCAGGCCAATCTCCCGCGCGACACCAGGGAGGACCATGCCGAGCGGGTCGAAGGCAGACCGGATCGGTGCCATCAGCTCCCGAATGCCAAGCGTATCGACGAGCGAGGAATATCGTCCGTGACGGGGATCCCACAGGTCGGTATGGCAGCCGAGTGATGTCACCTCGTTCGAAAAGACGCCAGCCAGTCGCCCCGTCCAGTATTGGGGGTACGTGACGATTGTCGCAACGTTTGCGAATTCGTCAGGAAAGTTGGTCTTCTGGTAATGCAGTTGCGCTCCAACATTCAGCCCCATCATCTGATGCGGTGAATAGGTCTCCTCGAAGGCAGGGCGCAGGCGCGCATAGGCTTTGCTGATCTCTTCGGGATAGTCGTGCTCGTAGTCGAGCACGGGCATGGCAAGAGTGCCGGTTGCGTCGAGGAGAGCTGCAGATGCCCCGTGCGTCGTGACAGAAATTGCATCGAAACCCGGTGTTTTTGCAAAGGATCGGAGCGCCCTGATCGCGAAGGCCCAGAGACCGTCAACATCATAATGTGGATAGAGACCGTGCCTCAGGACCGTATTCGGTGTCTTCGCCACCGCGATTTCCGCACCCGATGCACTGTCGAGCACTACAACCTTGGCGTTGGTCTTGCCGATATCGAAAACAGCGACGTATCTGAAATCCTGCGTGGTCATGGCATGTGAAAGACGGTAACGAGATCACTCTGGACCGGCGAATTGTCAGGATTGGTAGCCATGATGTCAGCCATATGCGCCCACCATCTTTTCATCACGGGATGGTCGGGCAGGCTCGTCATCGTATGGTCGGCACGACGGCTCAGCACGCCGAACAGCGTATTTGTCTCCCGATCGAGGTGGATCGAGTAGTCGCTCGCCCCGGATTGATGCAGCAATTCGACCAGCTCCGGCCAAATTTCGTCATGCCGTTTCCTGTATTCGGCTTCCATTCCCGGATTGAGCGTCATCTTGAAGGCGTGCTTTTCGATCGTCATTTGTCCACTCACTTCGAGCTCATGGTCTTGATGCGTCGTGCAACGATTGGAATCGCGATCGTGATGATGAGGAGCAGGCCAATGAAGATAGACATTACGATACCCGGAACATTGAGAAGTCCGAGGCCGAAGGTCACCAGGCCCATGACAAAGGCAGCGATTACGACACCGCCGATCTTGCCGGAGCCGCCGAGAATGGAAACACCCCCGAGAACCACCATGGTAACGACTTCGAGCTCCCAACCCTGTGCGATAGAGGGACGGGTCGAGCCGAGCCGCGACGTCAGGCAGACCGCGGCAATCCCGCTCATCACGCCAGTCAGGACGAAGAGAATGAATTTCACCCGCTCGACGGGGATGCCGGAAAAGCGGGCGGCGAAATCATTGTTGCCGATCGTATAGACCTGGCGGCCAAAATTCGTCGCATGCAGCAGGATCGAGAATGCGATCGCCAGCACGATGAAGAGGACGAATTCAAAGGAGAACACCCAGAACACATAGCCCTGGCCGAAGAAGGCGAACTCTTCCGGGTAACCGCCGTAGGCCTGGTCTCCGAGGACGATGTAGGAGATCCCGCGGAAGAGGCTCATCGTCCCGATCGTCACGACGATCGACGGCAGTTTCATGACCGAGACGAGGAAGCCGTTGAACATGCCACAGACCAGCCCGACGACGATGCCGATGACTACGAGCCCGGGCGCGCCGACGCCAAGCTGGGCGGCCGCACCCATGGCGGTCGAGGCAAGTGCGATGATGGCGGCGACCGACAGATCGATCTCGCCGGCGATGACCAGCAACGCCATCGCAAAGGCAATCATTGCCTTTTCGGTAAAGTTAAAGGTCGCATCCGAGAGGTTCCAGGCATCAAGAAAGTAGGGCGATGCCACGCAATTGAAGATGAAAATCAGTACGGCGACGCCAAAGAGCAAGACCTCCCAGCTCGAAATGACGCGCTTGAACGGTGTGCCGAGGCGATCGGGAATGACCCGCTTTTCACCCGGCGTAAAAAGGACGGTGCTCATGCTGCAACCTCTGCTGGGGTCTCTCCCGCAGCCTTGTCTCGAAGGATGATGCGACCACGATTGCGTTCGCGCCTTGCGTTGAAGGCAACGGCCAGGATGATGACGGTGCCTGAAATCGCCATTTGCGTGAACGGCGAGATACCGATCACCGGTAGCGCATTCTTGATGACGCCAAGGAAAAGCGCACCGAGCACCGTGCCAATGACTGATCCGACACCCCCGGCGATCGAAATCCCGCCAATGACGCAGGCAGCAACGCTGTCAAGCTCGAAGCCATTGGCGATATCCACATAGGCAACCGCATAACGGGACACCCAGAGATAGCTGGCGAGGCCGGCAAGCGCGCCCGACAGGACGAACGCGAGGAATTTCGTCCAGCCCACGTCGACGCCGGCATAGACCGCCGCCGTCGGATTGCCTCCGGCGGCATAGGTGGAGCGGCCAAACGGGGTATGTTTAAGGAGGACGTAGATCAGGCAGACGATGATGATCGCAGCCCAGCTGAGAACCGGCAAGCCGAGGACAACAGTGCGCGGCACATTCAGGAACGTCGGCGTCATCTGGTGGGCATTGACCCATTCTCCGCCCGACAGGACAAAGGCCATGCCGCGGTAGATCGTTAGCGTGCCAAGGGTCACGACAATTGGCGGGATCTCAAGCGCCCAGACGAGAAAGCCGTTGATGGCACCGAGAAATGCTCCAATCAGGATCGCAGCTAGGATCAGGGCGACCAGGGGCAAGTCAGGGTAGGCGGCATTCATCATCGCAACGGCCATGCCCGTAAAGGCCAGGTTTGCGGCGACTGAAAGGTCGATCGACTTCGTCAGGATGACCGTCATCTGCGCGAGCGCCAGGATGATGAGAATCGACGTGTCGTTGAAGATAGCAGCGAGGTTACCGGGCGTAGCGAAATCCTGGGCTCTCGTCGAGAAGATCGCGACCATGACCGCAATGATGACGAAAAGAAGGGTTTCTCGTTTTTTCAGAAGTCTGGACATTCCGATTACCTCAAGCGTTTCCGGTCGCGGCGCGAACCAGCGTTTCCGGCGTGAGGTCCCTGCGCTCGAAAAGACCGGCCATCAGGCCTTCTTTCATGACCAGGACCCGGTCGGACATTCCAATGATTTCAGGCAGCTCGGACGAGATCATGATGATCGACAGCCCTTCGGCGGCGAGTTCGCTGATAAAGCCGTGCACGGCAGCCTTCGAGCCGATGTCGATGCCCTTGGTGGGTTCGTCGAGAATGATCACCTTCGGCATGGTGGCGAGCCATTTGCCGATCACAACCTTCTGCTGGTTTCCTCCCGACAGGGTCCCGACAGGAACCGAAAGGGCAGCAGCGCGCAAATCCAGGCGCTCGGCATATTTGCGCGCCAGTGCAAATTCGTTCGCGGCTTTCAGGAAGCCCTTGCGCGAGGTGCGAGCGAGTGAGGGAAGAGTCATGTTTTGGTAGATCGGCATGGGCAGCGCCAGTCCGTGACGACCGCGCTCCTCGGGAACATAGACGATACCTGCGCTGATCGCGTCGAGTGGCGAGCGGATCGCAATTTCCTGACCTTCGAGCGAAAGTCGTCCCGAGGCGGGCGTGGTAATACCGAAGAGAGATTGGCAGAGCTCGGACCGGCCAGCACCGATCAACCCGTAGACACCCAGGATTTCGCCCTTGCGCAGGGTAAAGGAGATATCGCGGAACTCTGTCTGATGACAGTACTTCTCGACCTGAAGCACCGGGCCGCCGATCGTCACATCGATCTTCGGAAAGGCATTCTCGACATCGCGACCAACCATAAGTCGAACGATATCATCCTGGGGCGTCTGCTTGAGTTGGCCGTGGCCAACTGCACGTCCGTCGCGGAAGACCACGAAGTTGTCGGCAATTTCGTAGAGCTCGTCGAACTTGTGACTGATGAAGAGGATCGCCTTGCCTTGCGCTTTCAGCCCCTTGACGATGCGGAACAGGTCGTCGATTTCCTTTCGCGAGAGGGCCGCCGTCGGTTCGTCCATGATGACGATGCGCGCCTCGATCGAGAGTGCCCGGGCAATGGCAACAAGATGACGCTGCGCAATCGAGAGATCCTTCAGCCGGATCGTCGGATCGATATTGCTTTCAAGGGAATGCAGTAATTCCTTCGAGCGACTGTTCATCAGTTTCCAGTCGATCGTGCGGAGCCTTGTTCGCGGCGCATGGCCGAGAAATATGTTCTCGGCAACCGTCAGTTCGTCGAAAAGAACGGTCTCCTGATGAATGGCGGTCACGCCGACGTCGATGGCGGTCTGTGCGCTGGCGAAGGTCATGACCTTTCCATCGACGATGATCTCGCCTTCGTTCGGCCGGTAAATGCCTGTCAGGATCTTGACGAGTGTCGACTTGCCGGCACCGTTTTCGCCGATCAGGGCAGTGACCTTGCCGGGATAGAGCGCGATGCTGACGTTATCGAGCGCCTTCACGCCGGGGAAGATCTGCGAAATCCCGCGCATTTCCAGGATCGCGGGCACCTCGTCCGCCTTGATACCCGCGACGGATTGTTGGAGGGCAGTGTTCATCAGCGTTTACCAGTGTTCAGGTGAAAAGTCCCGGCGGCGCGAACCGCCGGGTTTTTGCTTGTTGGAGTGCGACTAGAAAACCTTCGAGAACTGGTCGATGTTCGAAGCGTTGTAGACGAATGGATCGGACATTGCGGCTTCGCCCTTGTCGTCGATCTTGATCTTGCCCATGCGGCCAGCTTCGATTTCCGTGCCCGGCTTTCCGGTCGCATCACCCTTTACGAGGTGATAGGCGATCTGCGTTGCGGAGTAACCGAGGTCGATCGGGTTCCAGATGGCAAATTCCTTCGTCGCACCCGACTTGATCGCTCCTGCCATTTCAGACGGCAGGCCAAGGCCGGTCACGTAAACCTTGCCGATGAGGCCCTTGTCTTCGACAACCTTGGAGGCAGCCAGAACGCCGACCGTCGTCGGTGCGACGATGACCTTGACGTTCGGGTTGGATTTCAGCAGGCCTTCGGCTTCGCGATAGGACTTGTCAGACAGATCGTCGCCGTAAACTGTCGTAACAAGGTTGAGACCCGGGAAGTCCTTGAGCTGCTTCTTCATCTGGTCGATCCAGATGTTCTGGTTCGTCGAGGTGGTGGTTGCAGACAGGATTGCGAAGTCGCCCTTGCCGCCATCAAGATGGTCCTTGGCGAGCGTCAGGCACATCTTGCCGATCAGCTCGTTGGACGAGGGGTTGAGCTGCAGGATGCGGCCGTCCTTGTTGACACCGGAATCCCAGGAGATGACCATGATGCCGCGCTGCTTGGCTTTCTTGAGTGCCGGTACAACGGCGTCCGGGTCGTTGGCGGAGATGGCAATCGCGTCAACGCCCTGGGCGATCAGCGAGTTGATGACTTCGATCTGGCCTTCTGCGGTCGTCGAGGTCGGGCCCGTGTAGATCACCTCCACGCCGCCCAGCTCCTTGGCAGCTTCCTGCGCGCCCTTGTTGGCGGCTTCAAAGAAGCCGTTGCCGAGCGACTTCACGACCAGACCGATCTTGACGTCCTTGGCGCTTGCTGCGCCTGCCATCAGGGCGACGGCAAAGGCGACGCCCACTGCCAGTGTTTTTGCGAGTTTCATGCTTTCATCCTCCCACGTTAATAAGACTTGCTACATCCTTGCGGCGCCACTCAAGCGACCGACGAGGAATTCCCCTTCGCTTGCGAAACCGTGCTCGCGATTACGAGCTTGATGCCTGCATCCTCGATCATCCGAACGGACTCCTCTGGAACGCCGTCGTCGGTAATGATCGTTGAAACACGCTCAAGCGGACACAGAATGAGGCTCGACCGGCGATGAAACTTGCTGGAATCGACCATGACGACGAGCTCGTCGGCCTGGTGCATCAGCTTTTGCTCGCTTTGTATGATCTGCGCATCCGATTCCATAACCCCAAGGGGGCCAACGCCCTGCGCACCGATGAAGAAACGTCGGGCGTAGAAATTGCGGATCGCATCATTGTCGAATGGTGACAGGATGAGGCTCTGCTCGCGGTAGATCACACCGCCGGGAACGGTAACCGTGTTCTTTGAATGCTTGACCAGGTGCTCGGCGATTGCAAACGAGTTGGTCATGACCTGCATGCGATGCGCGGCCATGAAATGCACCATCTGAAACGTGGTCGTCCCGCCGTTGATGATGATGGCGTCACCGGGATCGCAAAGATCGACAGCTGCTCGGGCAATTGAGCGTTTCTTATCGATGTTGACCGATTCCGAAACTCTGAAAGGGCGGCCCGCAAGATTTCCGAGTTGCGGCGGATGCACGGCCTCTGCGCCACCGCGGACGCGGCGGATTTTTCCCTGCACATGCAGCGCTGCAATGTCACGCCGGATCGTCGCCTCGGAAGCTTCGGTCAGTTCAGAGATATCCTGAACTGTGACGACCGACTTTTCCTGAACGGCGCTCAAGATGATGCGATGGCGTTCGCGTTCGTGCATGGGGTTCCTCCTAACCTGCTTATTTCGCAGTTATGAAAATCTGTCAATCAAAAACGATCATATAATTTCATATTGCGCTGCAACATAATCGGATTTGATCGTTTTCGATTGACAATGTCTGCTTTCATGAGCGATATCGTCAGCACAAGGGAGCGCACAGTTCGTTCGCGCACCAATAAATTTCACATGGGAGGATGACATGGCGGCAACCGTCCGGCTTCTTGATAACCGTTGGGACGACTCATACGCGGCAGGCCTCGATGAGCCTGGAAAGCTGCTGTATCGCTCCAATCTGCTCGGCGCCGACAAGCGCATCACCAATTATGGCGGCGGCAACACCTCCGCCAAGGTCATGGAGACCGACCCGCTGACCGGCGAAAACGTCAAGATCCTCTGGGTCAAGGGTTCTGGCGGCGATGTCGGCACCATCAAGCTCGACGGCTTTGCGACTCTCTACCAGGACAAGCTCGATTCGCTCAAAGGGATCTACAAGGGGGTCGAGGATGAAGATCGCATGGTTGGGTTCCTTCCGCACTGCACCTACAATCTCAACGGCCGCGCAGCGTCCATAGATACACCGCTGCATGGTTTCGTACCGTTCACGCATGTCGACCACATGCATCCGGACGCCATCATCGCGATTGCTGCCTCCAAAAACTCCCGGGAATTGACGAAACAGATCTTCGGTGACGACATCGGCTGGCTTCCGTGGCGCCGCCCCGGTTTCCAGCTCGGGCTCGACCTGGAAGAGTTCGTCAGGGCAAATCCGAACGCGCGCGGTGTCGTGCTGGAGAGCCATGGTCTCTTCACATGGGCAAATGATGCAAAGGCTTGCTACGAGCTGACGCTCGATATCATCAACAAAGCGATCGGATGGTTTGCCGAAAAGACCGAGGGCAAAGCGATCTTCGGCGGCCAATCGACAGAGAGTCTGCCGGCTGACCAGCGTCGCGCCATCGCCGCCCGGCTGATGCCTGAAATTCGCGGCCGGATTGGCCAGGCTGAGCGCAAGCTTGGTCACTTCGATGACCAGGATGCTGTCCTCGAATTCGTAAATTCCAGGAACCTGCAGCCGCTTGGGGCCCTCGGTACGAGCTGCCCCGATCACTTCCTGCGGACCAAGATCCGTCCGTTGATCGTCGCGTTTGATCCGGCAAAGCCGGATATCGATGCCGTCGTTTCTGGCCTTGACAAGGCGCTCGAGGATTATCGAGCCGACTATGCGCGGTACTACAACGACTGCAAGCACGACAATTCGCCAGCCATGCGCGACGCAAATCCCGTCATATTCCTTGTTCCAGGCGTTGGAATGCTGTCATTCGCACGGGACAAGGCGACGGCTCGCATTGCCAGTGAATTCTACGTCAATGCCATCAATGTCATGCGGGGGGCATCAACGGTTTCGGAATATCAGGGGCTGCCCGAGCAGGAAGCGTTCGACATCGAGTACTGGCTCCTCGAAGAGGCCAAGCTTCAGCGGATGCCGAAGCCGAAGAGCCTTGCAGGGAAAGTTGCCTTCGTCACCGGCGGCGCCGGCGGCATTGGTCGCGCGACAGCCACCCGACTGATCGGAGAGGGTGCCTGCGTCGTATTGGCCGATATCGATCAAGACGCGCTCGAAAGCACGCGAGTCGAGTTTTCGAAGCAGTTCGGAGGTGACGCCGTCCGCAGCCTGAGGCTCGACGTGACCAGCGAAGATGCTGTTATATCCTCATTCGCCGAAGCCTGCGTCGAGTTCGGTGGAATTGATATCCTGGTGTCGAATGCCGGCATTGCTTCGTCGGCGCCGATCGAAAGCACGGAGCTTTCGATGTGGAACAAGAACATGGATATCCTGTCAACTGGCTACTTCCTTGTATCGCGTGAGGCCTTCCGTCTGTTCCGCAGGCAGAACCTCGGGGGCAATGTCGTCTTTGTCGGGTCAAAGAACGGCCTGGCTTCCTCGCCGAATGCGGCCGCCTACTGCACGGCAAAGGCCGCCGAGATCCATCTTGCCCGTTGCCTGGCGCTCGAGGGCGCAGAAGCCGGCATTCGCGTCAATACCGTCAATCCGGATGCGGTGCTTCGTGGCTCGAAGATCTGGAGTGGAGAGTGGCGCGAACAGCGTGCAGCGTCCTCCAAGATCGAGATCGGGGAACTTGAGGAGCACTACCGCAAGCGTTCAATGTTGAAGCTGAATGTCTTCCCGGAGGACATCGCCGAGGCAATCTACTTCCTGGCATCCGATCTCTCGGCAAAGTCCACCGGCAACATCATCAACGTCGATGCTGGCAATGCGCAGAGCTTCCCGCGCTGATCGCTATTTCCGCAGGATCACCCATATTGCGTGGATGATCCCCGGAACGTAGCCGCAGAGCGTCAGCAAAATATTCAGCCAGAAGTGCAGGCCGAGACCGACCTGCAGAAAGACGCCTAGAGGCGGCAGGATGATCGCGAGAAGAATTCGAATGATGTCCACGGCCGCCTCGTTCATGAGTAGCATTCCACGCAGGTGAACGCGGACAGGAGCCGTTGGTTCGTTGCGGCAAGGGAGGAAAGAATGGCCGATACCAGGATCGCGCAGGATCTTATCGCGCAGGAAAATGACAAGCGTGCAGCAGCGCTCCAGTCGGACTACGAGGCCCTTGGGGCCAATTTGGCGCGGCGCGGCGTCGACATCGAAACCATAACACGCAAGGTGTCCGAGTTCTTCGTCGCCGTTCCATCCTGGGGTGTCGGTACCGGTGGCACCAGGTTTGCCCGCTTTCCGGGCACCGGCGAGCCGCGCGGTATCTTCGACAAGCTGGACGACTGCTCCGTCATCAATGAGCTGACACGCGCGACACCAAACGTGTCCTTGCATATCCCGTGGGACAAGGCCGATCCGAGGGAACTGAAGGCGAAGGGCGATGCGCTTGGCCTCGGCTTCGACGCGATGAATTCCAACACCTTCTCCGATTCACCCGGCCAGGCGCATTCCTACAAGTACGGCTCACTGAGCCACACGGATGCGGCGACCCGTGCTCAGGCCGTCGAACACAACATCGAATGCATCGAGATCGGAAAGGCGATCGGGTCCAAGGCACTGACCGTCTGGATCGGCGACGGCTCGAATTTCCCGGGCCAGAGCAACTTCACGAAAGCATTCGAGCGCTACCTTGCGGCGATGGCTGACATTTACAAGGCGCTGCCGGACGATTGGAAGCTGTTTTCCGAGCACAAGATGTATGAGCCGGCTTTCTATTCGACGGTGGTGCAGGACTGGGGAACCAACTACCTGATCGCCCAGACGCTCGGTCCGAAGGCTCAATGCCTTGTCGACCTTGGCCACCATGCACCGAACACCAACATCGAGATGATCGTCGCCCGGCTCATCCAGTTCGGCAAGCTCGGCGGCTTCCATTTCAACGACTCCAAATATGGGGACGACGACCTCGATGCCGGTGCGATCGAGCCCTACCGCCTGTTCCTGGTTTTCAATGAACTGGTTGAGGCGGAGCAGCGTGGGGTCAACGACTTCAATCCGGCGCATATGATAGACCAGTCGCACAATGTCACTGATCCGCTCGAAAGCCTCATCAACAGTGCCAACGAAATCCGTCGGGCCTACGCCCAGGCGCTGTTGGTCGACCGCAAGGCGCTGACTGGACACCAGGACGAAAACGACGCGCTGATGGCGACGGAAACGCTGAAGCGCGCCTATCGCACTGACGTCGAGCCGATCCTTTCGGAGGCACGCCGGCGGGCCGGTGGTGCGATCGATCCGGTCGGGACCTACCGGGCGAGCGGCTATCGCAAGAAGGTGACTGCCGAACGGCCCGCTTCTGCCGCCGGGGGGGGCGGCATCATCTGATCGCCACGTTCCACGGCCGTTTCAAAGGGCCGCTGTCGGCGCGACAGCGACCCGGTTCACATTAGGGCCTCCATTCGCCGGCTATCTGCCGGGTCGCGATGTTCAGCCGATTCCAGACGTTGATGTTGGCGATGGCGATGACGAGCGCTGCGAGGCTCTTGCCGTCGAAATGCTGCGTGGCTTCATTCCAGATATCATCGGGTACCGGGTCGGCGCGATCGCTGATGCGGGTAACCGCCTCGGTCAGCGCCAGGGCTGCTCGTTCAGCCGGCGTGAAATAAGGAGTATCACGCCAGGCGCTGACGGCAAAAAGCCGCTCATCGGTTTCGCCCGCCTTCTTGGCGATGCGCGGATGTCCGTCAATGCAGACGCTGCATCCATTGATCTGGCTGGCGCGCAGATTGACCAGTTCCAGAAGGATTGGCGACAAACCTGTTTTGGCGGGGACGGCAGCCAGAGCCTGCAGGGCCTGCATCGCGTCAGGAACGACAACCGCTGGATTTCCCATTCTTGCTTGCATCACGTTTCTCCTTGATGTGTTTTCGAAATGACGCCGCCGGCCGTGTTGTCACACAGGCCGGGTTTGGTTCGTCATGGAGTTGACGGAACAGGCTGGAGGAATGTGACAGTGATGCAAGAAAATTGGCTGGCGGCGGAATTCGAGGCGAACAGGGCGCACCTCAGCGCCGTGGCCTCCCGCATACTCGGCTCGCGCACGGATGCGGACGACGCGGTTCAGGAGGCCTGGCTGCGGCTCGGCCGCTCTGATGCCGGTGCTATCGGCCACATCGGCGGCTGGCTGACGACCGTTGTCGCACGCATTTGCCTGGACACGCCGCTCCAGAAAGGCGAGGCGCGAGGAGCCGTTCGACGGGCCCGTGCACGAACGCGTCGCAGACACGTCGAAATCGGTCGATCCGGAGCGCGAGGTCGCCTTTGCAGATTCCGTCGGCCTGGCGCTCCTGGTGATCCTGGAAACACTCGCGCCAGCCGAACGCGTCGCCTTCGTGCTACACGATATGTTCGATCTCCCGTTCGACGACATTGCGCCGATCCTCAACCGCTCATCGGCGGCAACACGACAGCTTGCAAGTCGCGCCCGCCGCCGCGTTCAGGGCAGGACGGACATGCCGGAGGCGGACGCGACACGCAAGAAGCAGATCATCAATGCATTCCTTGCAGCCTCGCGGCTCGGTGACATCAAGGCACTTTTGTCGATCCTCGACCCGCAGGTGGTCTTCACCCCAGATGCTGCAGCAATCCGGTACAATCCTTCCGTTCGCGAACTGCGCGGCGCGGATGCAGTTGCCGAGACGTTCAAGGGTCGGGCCCAGGCAGCGCAGCCGGCAAAAATTGATGGAGAATTCGGATTTGTCGTTGTGGTCGGCGGACAACTGCGCGTCGTCCTGCTTATGACGTTCGAGGGGGAAAGGATTGCTGGCATTGATGCCGTAGCAGACCCAGCCTACCTCTCAAACCTGGAATACGAGTTGTTCTGACAGGTGAGCCCAAACACAAAGAGCCGCCGCTGCGGCAGCGGCGACTCTCACAGGGGCAGGGAACCGCCCGGAAACATTCAGCAATAGCTGCACATGGCAGCCGGATCGTTCGAAATCGACTTCAGAAATTTGCCCACAGGAGTCCGCTGTTCGCGCTTCCCAGCTGCCGTCTCGAGGAGACGTCTGAAATCGTCAAGTTTCACGCCGTCGGCACGGAGCACCATGGCGATCAGGGGGTCGCGAAGGGCTTCGGTAATCGTCAATTCTTCTCTGGTCTTGCTCATGGTTTGCCTCCTTTCGTGGGCAGTAGCCCGTGTTCCACTCCGTCGGCGCCATGTGACTGCGGCATGAAGTCTCGTTGACTTCGCTGAGGAGTGGTGTTACCGGTAAGTAACAATTCATTTGTTACCGATCGGTCACATGGATGTCAAGGACCTTGTCCGCAAAAAAAGTTGAATCATTGGCCCTGCAATTTCCCGCCAACGTCGACGAGAAACTCCCACCGCGAGAACGTATCGTGTCGACCGCCACCCTGCTGTTTCGTGAGCACGGCATCCGCGGCATCGGCGTAGATGCAATCGCAGACGCGGCCTCAACGAACAAAATGACGCTCTATCGCCACTTTGGCTCCAAGGATGAACTCGTCTGCGAAACGCTGCGACGTGCTTCAGAAAAGGCAGAGGCGATCTGGCGCGACCTTGAGGCGGTTCATCCCGGCGACCCGAAGAGCCAGCTCAGGGCGTGGGTTGAAGCCCGTACCCAGAGCCTTTGCGGTCAGCACGTCGGCTGCGATCTTGCGAATGCGGCAATCGAGCTCAAAGGCGAGGGGCATCCGGCCTATGGTGTGATAGAGCGCCATAAGGCTGAACAGCGCGACCGGCTCGAGGAGCTCTGTCTTGCAGCCGGTGCGCGCGAACCGGCACTCCTGGCGGATACGCTGACCCTGCTTCTTGAGGGGGCTCGCGTGACACGCCAGGCAATGGGCAACGACACATGCTGCAATCACTTCTCCAAAGCCTGCAACGCCGCCATCACCGCCTTTGCGTGATCAGGCGGCGTGTCGGTGGGAACCATCTTTCTTCTCGCTCTCCTGACGAGGTGGGGAGGATGGCATGAATTATACCTACCTTCATCGTCTGTACCAAAAGCGCCCCGAGCTCGAAGCCAAGCTTGAGCTCTATGAGGCACGCGATTGCTTCGGCGACGAGGAGATCGACGACGGTACGGATCGGGAGTTGCGGAAGCGGCTCACCGAGATCGGCACTGGAATCGACACCCTGGAACACTTGAATGCCCGCTAATTGCCGGCGTTAAGCAGTTGTATGGTCCGCTGATCGTACTCCCCGTCATAGAGGTGCTCGATGACCTTGTGGAACGGTGAGCCGTGGTCACTGATGGCTGCAAACAGCGTCATGGACGAGCGGAGCTTCAGATCATCGGGGGATCCGAACATGTCGTGCGCAGACAAGCCCTCGATTTCGAGGATTGCATCGACGCAGCGCTGCAGCCGGCTTCCAAGGACGGGATCGGCAAGATAGGCGGTAGCCTCTTCGGCAGACCTGATCGCATATTTCTCGGCCATTGTGGAAGTACCCAGTCCGGCCATTTGGGGAAAGATGAACCACATCCAATGGGAACGCTTACGTCCGGCTCTCAACTCGGACAACGCTCGCTCGTAGAAGCCGTTCTGTGCGTCTACGAAGCGCTCAAGGTTGTAATCGATTTTGCCGGGCATCGACGACCCTCCCTTTACGCATAACTATATCGCCAGGGATCCTTGTCCATGCCCGGACTGCGACAGGCCGCTAGCAGGACCTGTCGGGGTATGGACTGTGCTCGCGGCAGTAATCCGCCGATGGAAGTGTTTCTGAGATTGATCCGACCGTTGCCGGATCGAGGGATGCCATCGGAGCTGTATAATGGACCGTCAACCCGGCAACGCCCAGGAGCACGAAGGCTGCAAGGACTATCACTCGGTTTGATAAGGAAGGTGCGTTTGCATTGACATGCTCGACATATTCGCGTTCACCCATGCCGTTCAACTCGTCTTCCGTTGCGTGGTGATGCACCACGTCGCCGCGCGCCGTGTTCAAAGTCTCACCATCTTTCATTTTGTTAACTCCTACACTGAAGCGCGCATCGGCATACGATCGTCTTCTGCCGCAGACAGCACGCACGACGCATTTGTGATTTTCAGGCCGCGGATTGAAGAGTGAATACGCAAACGCAGTGTTCATAAAATCGAACCAATCGGTTTGATTTGACCTATGGGGCTTGGCGCGTCGACAAAATTCGGCTTAGGTCAGCAGGACATTCAGATTGCGGATAGCCCATGGCACACTCATTTGGCGCGATGTCAGTTGCGCAGCTTTCCACTCTCATTCAAACTGCAGCCGTCGATCCCCTCGAGGTGACACAAGCCGTGCTCGATGGTATCGACGCCTATGCGGATAGGGCAGTTTTCACGGCAGTCCTGAGGGACCGAGCGCTGGAGGAGGCCATGGTCTCGTCCAAACGCCTGAGGGAAGGGCGGTCGCGGGGGATGCTGGACGGCATACCGATAGCGTGGAAAGACCTCTTCGACATCAAGGGTCGCACGACAACGGCCGGCTCTACCGTCCTTTCGACCGGCCCGGCCGCACAGACCGACGCAGCGGTGGTGGCAGCGCTGAAGCAGGCGGGGATGATTTCAATCGCCTGCACCAACATGAGCGAGTTCGCCTTTTCCGGCCTTGGCCTCAATCCGCATTTTGGCACGCCCGAAAACCCAATAAGTCGTGACGTGCCGCGAATCCCGGGCGGTTCGTCATCCGGCGCCGGAGTCGCGGTGGCTGCCGGGCTCGTGCCGGTCGCCATGGGCACCGACACCGGGGGATCCGTTCGCATTCCTGCGGCGTTCAACGGTATCGTCGGATACAAGGCGACACGCGGTCGCTACCCGATGAATGGCGTCTACCCACTGGCAAAGAGCCTGGATTCCCTTGGCCCGCTATGCAGAACGGTGAAGGACGCCGTCTGGATTGACGCAGCCTTGCGTGGAACGCCTTTCCCGCTGATGGTGGCTCGACCGGTCGCCGGGCTTGAAATTGTCGTGCCGGACAACGTCGTCTTCGATGGCGCGCAATCCGGGGTTGTTGCAGCCTTTGAAGCAGGGCTTGATCGGCTTGCTGCCGCGGGTGCGTCGATCACCCGGATCACAATACCGGCCTTCGATGCCATATTGGGGCTCATGACCCGATATGGCGCTCTTGTTACTGCCGAAGCCTTTGCACTTCATCGCGAACGGCTGGCCGGGCCGGCCGCCGACGACATGGATCGACGTGTCGTCGTGCGCACGAGGCTCGGCGAGAAGATCACGCTTGCGGACTATCTTACGATCCTGGAAGCGCGCGAGCGGCTGATTGCCGATGTCGCGCGTCGCGTGGGGTCCAGCCTCGTCGCCTTCCCATCCGTTGCCCATGTGGCACCGCCAATTGCACCACTCGAAGCCGACGACGAGCTGTTCTTTGCAACCAACGGCCAGACCTTGCGCAACACAATGCTCGGCAATTTCCTCGATTGGTGTGGCGTCTCGATCCCCTGCGGGACTGGTGACGCCAATATGCCCGTCGGTCTCCTGCTCTCTGCCGTGGCAGGGCAGGACGAAGCAGTCCTCGGTGCCGCCCTTGCTGCGGAGGAGATCATCCGCAAAGACCTGAGTTGACCGATTGGCATTGCGAGGAGGCGAACATGACTGAAGGAACGCTGGAGAATGGACGCTTTGCAGTTTCGACGTGGTCGCTGCATCGGTTGTTGGGAACCGTCTATCCCTACAGCCCCGATCCAGACAAGAGCCAGGACAGCAAGGAGCCTTATGGACCGGGACGTTCATCGCTGATCGAAATCCCACAGCAGCTCGCAAGCAACGGTATCGGCAGGATCGAGATATGCTCGTTTCATCTGCCAAGCCTGGATCGAGGCTATCTCCAGGAAATGCAGGCGGCCCTTCAGGAAGCTGATATCATGCTGCAGACGCTTCTTGTCGAGGATGGGGATCCGAGCCATCCGGAAACAGCGAAACGTGACATCGAATGGATTGCCCGCTGGCTCGAGATCGCAGAGGTGCTTGGCGCCAGGAACATTCGGGTGATTGCGGGCAAGCAGCCGCCATTACGCGAAAATCTGGAGCGCTCGGCGGGGCACCTCGGGTGGCTTGCAAGACAGGCCGGCAATAGCGCGGTTCGGGTTGTCACCGAGAACTGGTTTGATCTCCTGCCATCCCCTACGGAAACAAACTGGCTGCTTGACACGCTGGAAGGCAAGGTCGGTCTCAATGGCGACCTCGGCAACTGGGCAGCGCCGGCCAAGTACGAAGGTCTTCGCGACATTATGCGGCGGGCAGAACTCTGCCACGCCAAGGCCAATTTCAACTCGTCCGGCCTCGATGGCGATGATTATCGCAAAGTTCTGGAAGCGTGTCGGGTGGCAGGCTACGACGGACCATATACGTTGATCTACGATTCAACGTTCTACGCAGACGAGTGGGATGGCATCCGGCTCGAAAAGGCGTTTATCGAGGAGTTTCAACTGGACAGGCGGCGCGCGGTCGGCTGAACCGCGAAAGGAGCATGGAATGAGTGGCAGGACGATCGACAGCTTCGCACAGCGCATCAGAAGCGGCGAAGGCGGATTGATTTCTGCGTGGATCGGTATTCCCGACCCACTTTTTGTCAATCATCTGGCGCAGGAAGAATTCGATGCAATCGTGCTGGACATGCAGCACGGCGTCTGGGATCTGGGGTCGGCTGCCGTTGGAATCGGTCAGGGAAGACTTGCGGGCAAGCCGGTCCTCGCGCGAATTCCTGTCGGCGATTTCGCCGCTGCCTCCCGCCTCCTTGATGCGGGGGCCTCTGGGATCATTGCGCCGATGATCAACTCGGCGGCGGATGCGGCCGCCTTCGCGAAGGCTACCAAGTATCCGCCGGTTGGTGAGCGTAGCTGGGGACCGACGCTGGCCCTGAACCATACGGGACTTCCCGCAGCCGAATATCTGACGACAGCGAACGATACAACTGTCGCCATCGCCATGATCGAAACGCGGGCCGCGCTCGATGCCGCAGACGAAATCACGCGCGTTGAGGGAATCGACGGCATTTTCATCGGGCCATCCGACCTGTCGATTGCACTCTCGCAGGGCACCTCGGTGGCACCGGATACGCCCGAAGTCGACGGCGTTCTGAAGCACCTGATCGCCCGATGCCGCGCTCATGACAAGTTCGCCTGCGTTTTCGGCAGCAACGGCGAGCGGGCAGGCGAGCTCTTGAAGATGGGCTTCGATTTCGTCATCGCAGGCGCCGACACGCAGCAACTGCGTGCAGGAGCGGCAAGCGCGATTGCTGCGGCCAGGCGGGTTCAGGCTTCGGGTTGACTACTTCACCGCTAGCCAGATGACGTGACGCGCGCCTCCGCGCTTGCCATTGGCGCGTGTGTTTATCGTCTCGACGACGAACCCGCAATCAGACAGACGACGGGTGAACCTGGCGTCGGGTCCTGATGACCAGACGGCGAGAACCCCGCCAGGCAGAAGGGCATTTCTCGCCGCGCGCAGTCCGGCGCTGTCGTAAAGGCGATCATTGGAACGGCGCGTTAGCCCGTCAGGCCCATTGTCGACGTCCAGCAGAATGGCATTGAATTTCGCGTTGCGCTCCCGCAGCAGTTCACCTACATCACCCTGATGGACGGTAACCCTGGGGTCATCAAGGCAACCCTGGAAGACCTCTGACATCGCGCCGCGGGCCCAATCGACGACCGCCGGCACAAGTTCGGCAACCACGACCGACGCATTTTCAGGCAAAACTGAAAGGGCGGCACGCAGTGTGAAGCCCATGCCGAGGCCGCCGATAAGGACGGTCGGGCGCGGATGATTGCTGATCTTCTTATGGGAAAGGGTTGCCAGCGCTTCTTCGGAGCCACTGAGGCGGCTGTTCATCAGCTCGTTTGACCCAAGCATGATCGAAAACTCGCTGCCGCGTCGCTTCAGACGCAATTCGCCGCTTTCGCCAGGGATCGGCGCCGAATCAAGTTGAATCCAAGGAAGCATGTTCTCGTATCTCGCGTTGCGTGCCACTCCCTAGCACAGCATGGCGGTCCCGCGAACCGCATCTCGGCTCGCGGGACAGTGTACGGGCAATGACTACTGGAGATTCCGGCAGGCCTGATTGGCTGCACGGGTTCCAGGCTGGGCTTCCACGCGCTGGCCGCCAGGGCAAACGGTCCAGTTGATCTGGTCTGAATATATAGTGGTCGTGCCAAAATCGATCGGGATAGAAAGACCTCCTCCGCCTGTGCCCTCGGTGTCGGGAGATGTTCCCAATGGCGGAGAACCATCGAAGCGGCCGCTGCTGTCCATTCCCATGCTCGCTTGCGCGAAGGCCGAACCAGCAAAACCGAAAAGGAGCACTGAAGTCACTGCGATAAGCCTGCGCATGATCGAGATCCCTTCATGTTGAAGCACTTACGAATATAGAGCCGATTCTTATTTGTACCAGCAGCTCGGAACCATAAGGCCGTCTAAATTCGTAGGAATTCGGTAAATGATTAACGTGAGGCGCAGCGGTCTGTGCGCCTCGTGCTGACATCCTGCGTGGCAGCGCCATATTGCCCTCAGGCAGGAAGATGGGAGACCGATATGGATGCAGATTCCATGGTGATGAGGGTCCGGGTAACCGGTCGCGTCCAAGGGGTCAGTTTTCGCGTATGGACGCGGGATCGTGCGCGTCGACTGGGCTTGAAGGGGTGGGTGCGCAACGAAGACGACGGCTCGGTCATGGCCCTTATTGCCGGAGAGGAAACCGCCGTTTCGAGCATGCTGAAGGATTTCTGGAAAGGGCCGCCGGGGGCGTCTGTCGATGCCGTCGATGTCGAAAAGGCCCGGCCCGAGACTGTTCCAGATAGTTTCGAGATCACGGTGTGACTTGAAGTCGTCGGTTCCGTCACCTGCGTGGCTACACCGATCCATTTGTCGCGCGATGGTTCGAGGGAGGAGACGGCGACGCGCGACCTCCTGCACCACATGACGTCCCGCGCTGTGAGATTGACTCCGGTTTAACTGTCGCGGCAAACGCCCGGATGTGAGATATTGGGTGCGCGGCAGATCGGCCGATCTGCCCGGTTGTTGAGGGAGGATTCCTTATGCCACTCTTCATCATCACAGGGTGCTATTCAACGACGGCAGCGAAAGGAATGATCGCCGATCCATCTGACCGGGAGGTGGCGGCGCGAGCCATAATGGAAGCAGCAGGCGGAAAACTACACTCTTTCTACATTACGACCGGAGAAAATGACTGGATGGTAACCGCTGAATTTCCTGACGGTGCTGACCTGGTCCCCGCACTCCTGGTCATCGGAGCGTCGGGAGCAGTAACAAATATCAAAACCGTGCGAGCATACACGGGTTCGGAATTCAAGGCCGCCCAGGAAAAGGCGGGCAAAATCGTATCTGCCTACAAATCCCCGGCAAGATGAGGCAGCCAACTCACCGAACCACCGTCGGCAGCGGACGTTGAATCCGCTGCCGGTTCGTTTTGTGGCATCCATCGATCCCGGCTGTCGAAATTTCCGCTGTCCTGGCTCCATCTTTCGCTTCGCGACGAGCAGCCTTTCGACCCTTGATGACGGCCCATCATGCCCGCAAGGATCGGCGATCCGGCTGCAGGGCCACGGCTACATGGTTGGTGCAAAACGTACGCCGAGGGAGCCGAATTGCCTCCATCTGACGGTGCACTCAAACACACGGCCGTCAGACAATCTCAGATCGAACTCCTGAGGAACCGCGAGTGCTGCTTCGACAGCCAGTCGCGCGCCGCCATCGGACAAGTCTTTTACAACGCAGTCCAGTACACTCCCGCCGCCGTTAAAGAGTACCTTTCCTCCGATAAACGTTCTTTTTCTATGGGTCGATCTGCTGTCCATTGGCACACCTCATTGCGTCTAGCGTATATTAGCCCGCGGATGACCGAGAAGTTAATGAGACGGTCAAGGTACGGTCGCAGACAAAGCTTCTGAGATCTCGAGGCATTGCGGCATCGGTCGATGCCTTCGGTCTCGAGGCGGACCGGCTGGAAACCGTTCCCATTTTGCGAGTGACAGCGAGGACTTGATTGTCCGGGTCAATCCCGGGAGGCCGTTCCGGACTGATTGTTGCTCTCCTGAAACAGTATGTGGTCCAGACGCGCCGCTCGCGCAATTGTGCCCGCTGGAACCACATTTCGGCCATGGTGTCGGCGAGTAGGACTGGCTCGCACTCTCGAAACTCGAATCGGAACCCCTGAAGTTGCATGCCACGTTCTTGATCCGACCGCTCCTGGTGGCGGCCGGCGCTTCCCTTCTTGCGGCTTGTACGCAAATCCCCTCGGAGCGCCTTGTCGCATCCGTCGACACTCCCCCGACCGGAGCAAGTCTTTCAGCGCTTGAGCCAAGCCGGGCGGCGGCAGCCCAGTCAACCGTCGTCCCGACGGATCGGCCTCCTGAGAAGCCAGACTATTCGATCGCCTACGCTGAGCTGGACGATCAGGAGTTTCGCTGGCCGGCGATCGACCCTAGGGCGGTTCATCCCGACTATCTGCGCCAGGAGGTCGACTACGCAACGGACGAGCCACCGGGCACAATCATCGTCGACACCGAGAGGAAATTTCTCTACCTCGTTCTCGAGGACGGACGCGCAATGCGATACGGGGTAAGTCTGGGCGCGCAGGGTCGTGCCTGGAAGGGGCGGGCGATCATCCAGTGGAAGAGGAAGTTTCCGACGTGGACGCCCACCCCTTCGATGATTGCGCGAAATCCAAAGCTCGCACATTGGAAGGGGGGCATGAAGCCCGGCCTGACAAATCCACTCGGCGCGCGTGCTCTCTACATCTTTCAGGACGGCAAGGATACGCTCTATCGCATCCATGGCTCTCCGGAGTGGCAAACGATCGGAAAGAACGCGTCATCTGGGTGCGTTCGGATGTTCAACCAGGATGTCATCGATCTCTATGACCGTGTCCGCGGAAAGGCACCGCTCCTCGTGAAATAGGTCGTGAGCGATGAGTGAAAGCGAGCCGCGCGTCCGGACCGAGCATCCCCCAGTGGGCATTTCGACATGACTGGTGAACAGGAACCCCTAGGGTTAGACCAGGACGACGCAACTGTTGAGACGGCGGCAACGGGTATGAAAATCGTTCGTGGCCGCCGAACAATGGGGCGGACCTTCGGGTGACCGTGACGCTAACTACTGCCCAGGGCCCTTAATGCCTGCGGCAACAAATACTCGGCAACCTCTTCATGACCTTCCGCGGTGCGATGACGGCCACAGGATCACGATACGCGCTGAAGGTTCGCCCACCTCCAGGTAATCGGATCAGTGGAATGTGACGCGCACTTAATCCGATCTCGGCGACGTATTCCTTGGTATTTAGGCCACTTTATTGTTTGTCATTTCCCTTGGCCCTGTCGATAATGACAAGCCGGCCCCGGTGGGCACATCCGCGTCTAACCTGCCACCGGCGTTTGTGCTGTGCGGAACACCAGCGTTGACGACATGGGAATCAACCTCACGCCCATGAAGAAGACGTTCCAGTTCAACGGGAAGGCCTGATCTCTGGCGACGCCGCCAGGATGCCGCCGGCCTGTTCCTCTCCCGGCTGTGTTATCGGCTCCTATACAAACGATGAGAATCGGGGCCGCCCATGCTTCCACTGCACAAATGGAAAGCATGAAACCCGCCAAAGCGATGCGGCAAGGTTGGAAAGGTACCACCTGAACCAGAAACAACTGCATGCATTTCTGCCTCCGTCTCGATGACAGGCGGATGATTTCGAAGGTTTATTTCAGGACACCTTCAGCGCGAAAGAGGATTTACCATCCCGCCACCCAGGTCGTCCCGCGAGGCGAGCGGGACAACAATACCATCAAACGTCAGCGTTAAGCAGTGGAGGAAAACACCGCCTGAAACAGCAAACAACCGAAGAGCGGCACGGGAGCTTATCGAGATGCGGTCCGCTATCGCGACGGTTGGTTCAGGCGCTTGGGATCCCATCGTCGTCTACAACGGCATTGACTTCACATATCAAGCCTGCCGGATCATAGGTGATATTCACCTCGCCCTTCAGTTCAGCCGCAAGCAGGCTTTCGATCAGGCGGGAGCCAAATCCCCTTCGGGTAGGCTCGCTGACCCTTGGTCCGCCCATTTCTTGCCATCGCAGGGTGAGTCTATGCGGTTCGTCATTGGTGACAGACCAGTGAATGGATATCTGTCCTTCCGGCATGGACAGCGCTCCATACTTTGCCGCATTCGTAGCCAGTTCGTGCAATGCAAGCGAGATCGAAACGACCGCACGGGGCACCAGGCGAACGCTTGGGCCTGATATTGAAATCTTCTCGCGCGAATAGGGCGACAGGGCTTGCTTTACCACCGCTTCCAGCTCTGCCTGTTCCCAATTCCCGTGCATCAGCAAGTCATGAGCCCTCGACATCAGGGAGATCCTGGCCTCGAATGCATCCACCCCTGCGCGGTTCGCCGTCTCACGCCCAAGCGTCTGTCGGGCGATGGCCATGACGGTTGCAAGCACATTCTTGACCCGATGATTGAGCTCTCCGACAAGAACCGTCTGAAGTCGCTCTGCTTCCTTGCGGGCAGAGATGTCGTGCGCAATTTTCGCTGCGCCGATCGTCCTGCCATAGGCGTCGAAAATCGGGGACACGCTGAGCAGGACATCGACCAGCCCGTCATCACTGCGCCGGCGCTTTGTTTCGTAGGGATCGACCCTCAATCCGGCGCTGACCTGCCTGATGATCGCAGGTTCTTCTTCAATCCTGTCGTCCGGAACAAGGATCATGACAGAACGTCCAATGGCTTCTTGTGCCGAGTAGCCGTAGAGTTTTTCCGCGCCACTGTTCCAGCTCGTGATCCGCATGTTCAGATCGATGCTGAGAATGGCATCGTTGGAGGAGGCGATGATGGCCGCAAGACGACGCTCCACCTCTTGGGCGCGCTTGCGCTCGGTGATGTCGACAACAACCGCGGCGGCCTGCTTGATCTCTCCGTGCTCGTCGCGTAGGGGCGAAACCGAATTCGCGACCCAGACAAGACTTCCATCCTTGCGCACGTAGCGCTTCTCGATGTCGAAGCTCTCGCCGGTCTCGATCATTTGCCTGAACGAACGGAGGTAGTCTTCGAGATCGGTCGGGAACGTTATGTCCTGCACCCGCATCTTTAACAGTTCAGTTTCCGAATATCCGACAATTTCGCAGAACCGCCTGTTTACCAGATGCAGCCTGCCGGCGAGATCGGATTGCCCGATCCCGGCTGCAGTCTGTGTGAATATGGCGCGGAACCGCTCCTCGCTCTCGCGCAGTGCCGTGTCAGACCTGACTCGTTCAGTGGTCTCGTTGACTATACAGAATACGCCGCGCACCTTGCCTGTCTCATCGCGTACCGGCGAGTAGGAAATGTCGAAATGGACGGTTTCGGGATAGCCGTGACGTTCGATGTAGAAGGGGCGGTCCTTGGCGAAGACCGTTTCTCCGAAATCGAGGACGCGACGCAAAAGAGGCTCCAGGTCACTCCACAACTCTCCCCAGTATTCGCGCGCCGGGCGACCAAGTGCGCGCGGATGCTTGGTGCCGATGGTCGGGGCGTAAGCGTCATTGTAGAGTGCGATGAAATCCTCGCCCCAGAAGAGAACGATCTGAGCCTTTGACGGCAACATCAGATCGACAGTCGACTTCAGACACTGCGGCCATGTGCTTGGTGGACCCAGACTGCTATCGGCCAGGCCCTGACCGTAGATTCGGCCCGACATCTCGTCGGATCCGGGTGATGCGTCGTTGCTGTGCAGGGGCTTCTCCTCCACCCGATGGCCTTTTAATTCAGAGGTTTGATGGCCAAACGTCAAGGGGAAAATTAAGGTGCCTCTTCACTTCTCGACGTGGCACCAGGCCGCCAGGAGTGGCCGTGACGTGCATCGCATTGCGACGTTATGGCCGGCTTCATTGAAGAAGATCGAACCGACCGTGCCGCGTTGCCATCCCTTATCGTCGCATGAGAATTCGCAGTCGGACAGCGAGAGAAAGACGCGGGACCGAAACTGGATGTGATCGGGGAAGCGGCTGTAGGGTGCCATGATGGTCAGACCGAGAGCGACGTCGCTGCGCTCCTCCATGCCAGACATGCCCGCGATTACCGCATGAGCGTGGGTATGCTCGATGTTGATGCTGGCAAACGGGCCGGTCTTGCTGGCGACCCATTCCAGGCTCCTGGCGACATCGGTGATGGCGGCGGCAGCTTCGGCGTAAGGCTCCCCCCTGGAGGCCAGGTTGCGTAGCGCGAATTGCAACTGCGGCGCCAAGGGCAGAGGGCTAGCCGGCTTCATCGCGACGGCGCCGGGCTCCTGCAGGAGGTGAAATACCTTGCCGGCGACGAATTTTTCCATGAAAGGAGCTGCATCCGACATCAGGATGTTACCCAACGCGCCGATAACGCGCTGGACATTGGCAGGCCTGCGTGAACGGCTCAGGGCATAGTCGCCACTTGCCGTTCTTGTTCCACGATGCAGAAGGAGGTCAGCTTCCCTTCTCAACCGGGGCTTTGACATTGGATCTCGAAACTCCCTGCTTGCCTCCGGATCCTTATCCCGATGCGATCAAAAAGCAAACCGCACCACCGTTATTTTGGTGTATCCGAAATGATCGCTAAGACATAGGGCCCGCTGTCAAGTGTCGGTGTCGCCCTTGATCCGCCTCAGGACGCGATCAAGTGCCGATATCAACGCGTCATGTCCGCCTTTTGCCTTGAAATCGGACAATACCTGTTCGTTCAGGCCACCCTTGGTCGCGAACTCGCGACTGAGGTCGACAAGCGGGACGTCGGAACGCATGGCGGTTTGCGACAGACTGGTAAATAACGCCGCGATATAGGCGCGTCCCTTGTCGGCGGCGAGGCCATTATCTTCAAGCCAGGCAGCCGACATGTCCATGATCCCGAGAACGGTCGACATCAGCGAGCTGGCCGCAGCCAGAAGATCATATTCCTGCTTCGTGTCGCACTCGACTGTGGTCCCAAGAACGGAAAAAAGGTCTGCAACGTCGTTATCTGCCGGGAAGATGGCGGTCACACCTTCGCGACGTGCGACGAAAGGCAATGGAATGGCCTGTACGAGTTGAACTTCCACACCAATCCATCCGAGAAGGGTCTGGCGATCGGTCGCCGCAATGACGCTGAGAACGGATTGCCCGGTTCGGAACTTCAGCTCACTCATGACGTCCTGTGCAATTTGAGGTCGGAATGCCAGGACAACCATATCGCTCTGATCGATGACCGACTGGTTGTCTGCCGCAATCGAGACCTCTGCGAATTCGGCGGCGAGACGTTGCGAAATCTCGGCGCTTCGGGGCGAAACAATGACATGCAAGAGAGCGGGGGATTCTGCCAGCAGTCCCCTGATCATGGCCTCGGAAATCGTCCCGGTTCCGATGAAACCGATCTTCTCAATCTTCATTGCCGTCCTCCCCAGGTGCCACGATGCGTCCAATGGGATCGCACCTGACTGGCGGGATACAGTCTCGCGGGATGGCCTGCAAGCTATAGCTCTTGCATGTAGAGCGGACAGATTGCCGCCAGAATGAATCCAATGCAGATTGCGTCCGTGGAACACTGGAGGTCAGACATTGCTGGAAAAGCTGATCGGTGACTACGGCGTGTTCGCCGTGTTTCTTGGCGCTGGTATCGAAGGCGAAACAGCGGCTTTTCTCGGCGGAATCGCTGCCCACCGCCACCTCATCGCCTACTGGCAGGTTGCCTTAGCGGCAAGTCTTGGTTCGTTTACCGCAGACCAGATCTTCTTCCTGTTGGGCCGCCACGCAGCGAAATGGTCCTATGTGAAGAGGCTTCTTGACTCGGCACCGATCGCCGGGGCGACTCGCCTCCTCGAAGCGCGTCCGACAAGCTTTATCCTGGCCTTTCGGTTCATATACGGGATTCGCACGATCAGTCCTGTTGCGATCGGTGTATCCAGCGTTCCGGGCTGGAAATTTGTCAGCCTCAACGCGATTGCCGCATCGGCCTGGGGTATCATGATAACAGGCGCCGGGTTCCTGGCCGGGCAGGCCATCGAAGCCATGCTCGGACGCTTGCAACTGCATGTGCACCTGTTGATCGCGCTCGTCGCCGGCGCCCTGCTTGTGTCGCTCGGCGCTTATGTCGCGCGCAAGGAAATGACGCGGCGCTCGGCACGCCTTGGCGGCTGAGACGCCCGCGTTGGCTCCTCGGTGTCCGGCCGACTGGATATGGCCTCCCAAGAAAACAGACCGATTTTGCAAATCAGGAAGAGGGAGTACCAAGGAAAGCCTGACACGCGGGAAAGCAAGTTGCCGCCGGTGGCCTGCCTTCCCTTGTGGGCGTTGAGCAAAAGAAACAGCTACCGCGACGGGATTGCCGCTGGTGTTCTGTCTGAGAATGCCTATGTTTCGCGTAGCTTCGACGTTACAGGGTTTCCATTTTTGCTTCTCGAAATTTCAATCGTTGCCATTCTTACCATCTTGAATGGCGTTCTCGCCATGTCGGAGCTTGCCGTCGTTTCCTCGCGGCCGGCTCGTTTGAAGGTTCTTGCCGACCAGGGCAGTCGCGGGGCCGCCATGGCTATGAGGCTTGGCGAGGAGCCCGGGCGGTTTCTGTCGACAGTGCAGATCGGCATCACGCTGGTCGGCGTGCTATCAGGTGCATTCTCGGGCGCGACGCTTGGCGCTCGACTGGCCGGCTGGCTTGGTACGCAGGGTCTGTCGCCAGCAGCTGCTGATGCGCTTGGCGTCGGCTCGGTCGTTGTCGCGATCACCTATCTCTCATTGATTGTTGGCGAACTGGTGCCAAAGCAGATTGCGCTTCGTGCGCCGGAGACCGTGGCGAGCAAGGTCGCACCGGCGATGATTTTCCTGTCCCGGCTTGCCGCGCCGCTCGTCTGGCTGCTCGACGCATCAGGACGGACAATCCTTCGCCTTCTCGGCCAGGCAGGCAAGTCGGGCGATGTCGTCACAGACGAGGAAATCAAGACTGTTCTGGCAGAAGCGCACAGCGCCGGTGTCATCGAGACGGAAGAGTCGGCGATGATCTCCGGGGTGATGAGGTTGGCCGACCGAAACGCACGTGCCTTGATGACACCGCGCCGGGAGGTGGAGGTGATTGATGTCGAAGACAGTTTCCCGGAGATCCGGGAGCAACTCCGCCTGAGCGCGCAGGCGCGACTGCCGGTACGCAAGAATAGCTCGGACGAGATTATCGGCGTGCTCTTGACCAAGGACTTCTATGACGCCTTGGCATCCTCGGGTCATGTCGAAATCGGGACGCTCGTTAAGCAGGTGCCGATCGTATCGGATCTGTCAGGCGCACTGGACGTCATTCAGGCAATTCGTCGATCAAGCTGTCACATGGTACTGGTCTATGACGAATATGGCCACTTCGAGGGGGTGATTACCTCCGGCGACATCCTGGAGGCAATTCTGGGTGCCGTCCAGGAAGACTCGATCGGCGAGCAAGCCATTGTGCGTCGTCACGACGGCAGTTACCTCGTATCCGGCTGGACGCCAATCGACGAGTTCGCGGATTTCATGAATTTCCAGATTGATGGCGACAGGGACTATCAGACAGTCGCGGGTCTTGTGCTGGAGGAAATGAAGCATCTACCCGAGGTCGGCGAGAGCTTCATTATGAATGGCTGGCGTATCGAGGTCGTCGACCTTGACGGGCGACGGATCGACAAACTGCTGTTGACTGCAATCGTCGCGCCGGACGAGGGGTCGCACCAGATGTTGCACTAATATCCGAACACATCTGTTGCTGGTGTCGTCGGAACCTTCAAGCGAGGATGGAGTTCATCCCTCCAGAAACATTGGAGGTAATTATGAAAGTGCATGTTACAGCAGCAATCGCGGCAATGATGTTGAGTGTCCCGGCAATGGCACAAACCACCGTCGTGACAGTGCCCGGCGAGGTAAGGACTTACATTACCGAGCAGGAGGTTCCGTCGGTGACGTATGACGGCGATATCGTTGTCGGAACAGAGCTGCCGTCCTCCATCGAAGTTCACACGATCCCCAGCAATGATGCATACGCTTACACAGTAATCAACAAACAACGCGTGATCGTCGATCCCCATACCCACCGCATCATCGAAGTCATCAACTAATCAGCATGTTCGCGACGATAGGTGACATTCAAGTTGAACGTTGTTTGCGTTGGCCTTTCGCAACGTAAGTATTGCGGGCCAACGCCCCTGTTTGTATCCGGTTACATTCTCCGAGATACCGCCAGCCCTTGAGGAGCTCCTCGGCAGCTGCGCCGCTGCGTCCTCGGATGTCGACGGAGCCAAAATGCTCCTCTTGATTGCTGCTTTGGTTCAGGTCCTCGACTGATAGGTCTGCTCAATTTGTCTTTCCTGGTGGGCGCACCAGCATTAGACTTGGTCGATCAGGTACCCGTTGCGCTTCGAGCAAACCGCTCGGGAAGTGAGGCAATGTGCCACTCATGCTGCCACAATCGATCTCCAGCCACTCGCTCGTGAACCCACTTGATTACGAGCTCGCCTCCGAGCGCGCGGATGCTCTCGGTCGACAGGGCCGCAAGGCGGAGGCCGCGTTGGCGAATTTGGCTGCATGGTCTTCGGAAAGCCATCAACGAATTGATCGGATGACGCTTCTGGATGACGCTTCTGATGCAGTATGGGCCCTGTTCATCCAGCGGGAGATCTGCGGCCTTCGCAACAACGGAGATGTCATCGATCGCTACCAGATTCCCGGCGAGGTCCTCGCGAGGCTTGGCGCCACCCGCAGGTGACACCACAAGTAGGTGCTAAGCGTGTGCCGTTCGGTCGAACGGGGATCAAGTCGAGAGTGACGAAACAACGCCAAGACACGCTCTCAGCCGTTGACTGATTCTTATTCGGAACGTCGGGTTGCGCGTCCAAAAGCGTCAGTATGTCGGAGTAATGTTCGGCGTAACCTTATTGTTAGCGTTTAGTAATTCGCCGGAGTTCACTTGTGCGCGATATGATCCAGGAGGAAATATAATGCTGTTTCTGGCGAGAGATTTAACCTAGCCCTGGTCACCGAGTTGGGACATACTTACTGCGCAGTTGTTCTCTTGTTCATGTTTAAAGGGCGGATTGCCCGGTAGCGATTGGGGAGACGTCATGCCAGCCAATTGGGATCCAAATCAGCATATTGACTCCGAGACAGGTCGAATTGAATGGCCGACGGGTCCGATGACCGACATCGATCCGGACTACGAACCCAGGTGGGTCGAAGCCTGGGTCGTACAGGGTGGCGGAATTGGCCCAGGGCAGGTTTGGGCCGGACCAAGTCAGAGCTCCGCTCAGAGTTCCTGGACAGGCTTCCAGAGTGGGCGCTGGACCGCGCCCGAAGCTGGGTGGAGAAACGGACGCTTTGCGCCCGGTCCTGCGGTCGGAATTTCGCTCCTCGCATTGCGCGATGATGATGGACATTACCAGTATGATTGGTGGTTCGATGTTGTCACACTTCGGGATTAGCGCCGATCTGGAATGGTCGAGCGAGACGCAGATGGAGGATACAATGACCATGGAGGAGCGCGAATTCATTGAGCGCTACAAGACCCAGGTCGACGTCCTGCGGACTTTGCAGAAGAGGGTCGCCGAGGCAATCGGCAGAGCCGAAGAAAAGCTTGAGCGGGTAGCCCGCGGAGAGGCTATGGACGCGGTCTTCGGTCCTGTCCAGCGGAGCCCGAGCGGCAAGGAGCGTGGCTAGGCCAATCTCGCCGGTAGTGCGCCATTTGTCACGTCTTGTCGAACTCTGCCAGTCGACGCTTTGTGTTGGCTGCGGCAACCACGTTTCCCTTGCGCTCGTATAGACGCAACGCAACTGACGCCGCGGCGAACGCGTCGCTATGTTGGCCGGACGCCTCGAGGACATAGGACAAATCGACAAGTGCTACGGCCCTGTCGTTGACGAAGTCCGTCTTTTCGGCGAACTCCACTGCGGCGCGCGCAAGGGCTTCGGCCTCCTGGATTTTCGCCCTGCGGGCAAGAATACGTGCGCGCACACGCCGCCAGCGAACCTGCGTCACCAGATCATCGATTGCAGCAAGCTCCGAACTCACGGCCGTAAACTCCTCTGCCTCATCGTCACGACCTTGCTCCAGGAGAACGGCTGCAAGCGAGGCCGCCATCGTCGAACGAAAGGCGCGCTCGCCCATCGCCTCAAGCGCGTGGTAGGAAGCGCGCGCGCTTCTTTCTGCAGCGGCAGGATTGCCGGCGAGCAGTTCGACGACGGCTTCATGTTCTGAGGATGCTACATAAAGGGTGTGGCTGAGGCCGAAGTCGGCGTACGCCGCATTGCTCTTTGCGATTTGGTCGCGGGCAACAGAAAAGCGGCCGGCGATTGCGTTGAGGGAAGCGAGTTGACGCAGGATTGCGGCCTCGGACACTGGGCTTTCGGTCACTTCCACACGCATGGCCTCGCAGCGGCTAATTCCTTCGGCGGCAGGGGTGGGGCCAAACCAGAGCGATGAAGCAATCCAGGTCAGGATTTCGTGATATTCGTGCCAATCGCCCGCATGCCTGGCGTGAATTGCAGCGCGCTCCCAAGCTTCGGCTGCCGCCTCGCCCCGGGCGCCGTTGAAACGAAGCCAGGCCTTTAGTCGGTGTGCACGGCATAGACCGAGGTCGTCTCCCAGACTTTCGAAGATCGGGACAGCCTCAATTGCGGCCTCTTCTGCTTGCTTTACCCCGCCCTCCTGGGCGAGGAGGAGTTGCAGGAACTGTCGCTGGATGCTGACATGCGCAACCAAACGCCGGTCTCTGGAGGCGGCGGCAAGCTGTTCGGCTTCGTCGAGGATACGGCCCGCATCGTCCAGTCGGCCGCTCTCGATCTGCGCACCGCTCAATTCGGCAAGCAGCGCGATCCGGCGTGGGTCATCCCTTGGAATGAGCCGCGATACACGCTCGAGAAGGCTGATTGCCGCCGGAAGGTCGCTGCGAACAAGCGCCCGTCTTCCGGCCGCCTCGAGCCGTTCGCCTGCACGGGCGGCAAGAGAGGCAGTACGGGTATCGCGTGGTCCGAGTGATGTCCGGTATTGAAAGGCCTGTTCAAGGTGATAGCCGACAAATTCCTCGAATTCGCGAAGACGGTCTGCAGTCGCTCGTTCAAGCCAGGCGGCGAAGTGTTCGTGCAACTCGGCCCGCGAACCTTTCGACAAGGATCGATATGCGGCATCCCGGATGAGGGCATGCCTGAAGCGATAGGCCTTGTCTCCAGGGAAGGTCGGAGCCTCCGGCCGGATCAGATCCCGGCGCACAAGCGCAAGCAGCCCGGCCTCGAGCGCATCTAACAGGGGTTTCGCCAGTTCGCTGACTGCTCCTTGGTGGAAAACTGCGCCCTCCACCGCTGCGGTCCTCAAGATCGAACGCTCCACGGATGGGAGCCGCTCGAGCCGGGCGGCGAGAAGAGCGTTGATCGACGAGGGAACCGGCAGATCGGCGAGATCGGACACGGTGACCCAGCCATCGGGCGCGCGACGCAGTAGGTTCTCGTCAATCAGCATTGCGACAAGCTCCTCAGCGAAGAGTGCATTACCACCGGCGGCACCGAAGATCCTCGATTCGACAGCCGGCGGGAGTGGTGCGCCGCCGAGCAGATTGGATATGAGCGTATGGCATTCCTCGTCGCTCAGCCGCTCGAGAAAGATCGAGGTTGCATTGCGCTTGCCCGCTCCCCAGCCGGGTCGAGCGTCGAAGAGTTCCGGCCGCGCGATGCAGACAAGGAGAATTGGGACGTCGCGGGAGAAGTCGGCAACGTGCTCGAGCAGGTCCAGGAATGTTGGCTCCGCCCAATGAACATCGTCCACCACGACGACGAGCGGACCGGATCGGGCGAGTGCCTCCAGAAGCTTGCGCACGGCCCAGGCGGTCTCCTCGGTGGTCCCTTGTACCGCGCCGCCGAGGCCAAGCGCCCCAGCGACGCGCTCGGCAATGAGGCTGGCCTTTTCGTCCCCTGCAAGCTGCGCTTCGATCATAGCTGCGAGTTGCTCACCTCCATCCAGCCCCTCGGCCCGCGTGAATTCCCGGACGATCTCGGCCAATGGCCAATAGGTGATGCCTTCGCCGTAGGGCAGACAGTTGCCGTGCAAGACCGTAACGTCTTCCGCAAGACCACGCGAGAACTCCCGTACGAGCCGTGACTTTCCGACCCCGGCATCACCAAGGACGCTGACCATATGGCATGTCCTGTCGCCGACCGCGTTCTGGAAGACGGTTTCCAGCAGGACGCGCTGGCGTTCGCGTCCGACAAAAGGGGAATCGAAGCGGCGCGCAAGCCCCGGCGCGTGATGGAGGACTTCGCTAACGACAAGCGCTGTGATGGTCTCGCCGTGCTTGAGTAGGCGCGGGCCGCTTGGTGAAACGACGACCGCATCGCGTACCAGCCTGTGTGTCGATTTGCCGATCAGGATCTCGTTCGGCAGGGCTGCTTCCTCCAGCCGCTTTGCTGTATTGACGGCTTCGCCGGCGACCGAGAGAAACCCCCGCGAATCCGCGCTGGCGATAACCTCACCCGTGTTGATGCCTATCCGGTTTACAAGGCGTACTCCCCACCCAGCCTCCAGTTCCTGATTAAGATCGGCAAGTCTTTCTCTCATTTCCGCCGCTGCCCGCACGGCCCGCGTAGCGTCGTCTTCGTTGGCTGTGGGCGTGCCATAAACGGCCATGATGGCGTCCCCGATATACTTTTCAACGATTCCGCCATGGCGCTGCACGACAGCGCTGATCTCGCCAAAGTAGCGTTTGAGGACGTTGCGAAGCGCTTCCGGGTCAAGCGCAAGCCCGAGTCGGGAGGAATCCACGATGTCGGCAAAAAGGATCGTGACCGTCTTTCGGATGTCGGTGCTCGGCTCGTGCAGCCCGGGCGCCAGCGGCCTGACCTCGGCCGTTCGGGCTGCCATCCGGTAGATCTTGACAGGCCGGCTGATGTTCTTCAGTTGCTGCTCGCCGGCATATTCGAAATCGACATCGATCTTGCCGGGGAGTTGCTCGTAGGCCGAGCCCGTGATCAATACGCTTCCGGGAGGGCAAATTTGTTCGAGACGAGCGGCGACGTTGATGCCATCGCCGAGCAGGTCGTCATCCTCGACCACGACATCTCCGAGGTTTATGCCGATGCGTAAGACGATCCGGCGTTCGGAATTGACCGGCCTTTGCCAGTCGGCCACCTTTTCCTGCATGGTCACAGCACAAGCTACGGCATCGACGACGGAGTTGAATTCCGCGATCAGTCCGTCACCCATGACCTTGACGATCCGGCCGTGGTGCTCGGAAAACAACGGCTCCATGAGGGATTGCCGTAAATGTTTCAACGCGGTGAGCGTTCCGCTTTCGTCCGCCTCGACGAGGCCTGAATAGCCGACGACATCTGCAACCAGAATTGCTGCGAGCTTTCGTCCGACCCGAGGCAATGGCATAATATCGCCCTTCTGCTGGCAGACTTGCCTTCATCACACGTCGTTCCAGAACAAAACAATAGCCTATTGCTGCGAATGCGACGACCAGAATCGGCCGGCGCCATCCGTTGTTCGTCCACTGCTTCGAATTGGTTTGCACGGTGCCTGACGTGCCTCTTGAGGCCCGGCAACGAGACAGGTACATTAATGGTGCCTAATGTACCCTTGCGCGACTGGGGAGCGAAATGGACATCAGCTTGACGCGACGTTGTGCGATGGTGAACGGCGTGCTTCTGACCACAGCGGTCGCCCTTTCGGGAACACGTTCGATCATACCGTCGGCACGTGCCGGTGATCAGATCGGCGAGGTTACATGGGCCTTGCCCAGCGTTGCGGAAACGCTGTTGATCCCACATGCCTGGACAACGTATGTCGGGGCGATCATGTCGCTCGTCCAGGAGGGACTGCTGACGTTCGGAGACGATCTCAGCCTTGAGCTCGCTGCCGCTGACACCTGGAACCAGGAGAATGCGACGACGCTGCATTATCACCTGCGTGGTGGCGTCACCTTTGGCGACGGATCTCCCTTAACGGCCGACGATGTCGTTGCCACCATGGAATATCACATGAACCCGGACTCCGGTTCACAGCTGGCCTCCTTCTACAATTCGGTGGCAGCCGTCAAGGCGACAGCAAAAGACCAGGTCACTGTCAAGTTGAAGGGTCCCGACGTACAGTTCGTCTATACCGCTGCACACATGGCGGGCTTCGTCTTCAAGAAGGAGCAACTTGCGGACAACGGCATCGGAACGCCGGAGGTGCTGCCACTTGGGACCGGCCCCTACAGGTTAGCCGAATTTGTTCCGTCCGATCGCGTCGTTCTTGAGGCCCGCGATGATTACTGGGGTGGGACACCCTTTGCTAAACGCATCGTCTTCCAGGCAATACCAGACCGGCAGGCCCGGCTGCTAGCCATGCAGAACGGTGACATAGCAGGTACCTTCGATATCGCCATTTCTGACCTGGACCAGTGGGATGCACTCGGCAACGTCGAGACGACGCCTTCTCTTGGCGTCTATGCACTCATCCTGGACCAATCGGCGCCACCGTTCGACGACATCCATGTTCGCCGCGCCGTGGCCCATGCTGTCGACCGGGAAGGCTTGGTTAAGGCTCTGCTCAAAGGCAAGGGAGAGGCAGCAACGGCTCTCAATCCGCCGCAGATGTGGTCAGGGCTGATGTTGCCCGAGGAGGTCCGCGCCTTTTACGCTACCTTGGCGCAGTACCCATTCGACCTAGGGCTAGCGAAGGCTGAACTGGCAAAATCCGGCCATCCGGACGGTTTTGACGTTTCCATCCCGGCATCGAGTGCCGATCCATACATGGTCAATATCCTGCAGTCCGTGGTCGAGAACCTGAAGCAGATCGGTATCCGTGCAAGGATCGAGGAAACCGACAACAACACCTGGCTCGCCCAGTATTTTCGCCATCAGAAGCTCGGAATGCAGATCATGGCCTATTATCCTGACTATCCCGACGCCGTCAGTTATCCCTACCTCTTCTTCTCGAGTGCGACCGCGAGGAAGGATGGACTGAACGGTTCGAACTTCAAGGATGCTGAGGTTGATGCGCTCCTGAAGACTGCGACCGAGAAGTCCGATTCCACGGAGCGCACGGTGGCGCTGAAGAAACTGTTCACGATCGTCAACGACAAAGTCCCCCTTGTGCCGATATTTTGGCCCAACTCTGCGATGGCTCTCAGCAATAAGTACAGGCTCAACGGCTATACCGCCTTCTGGTATAATGTTCCCTGGGCCATGAGAGGGTTTGGCCCGGCATGGTGACGCTGCTGTCCGGAAGAAGACAGAGGGGTGTTTCCCCATCGATCGACACCGGCCGAAGACGGAAGGTACCGGCGGATGGACCTTTTTTTAGCGCGCATCATCGATCGGCGGCAGATGAGGGACCTGCAGGGGAGGCCAGACGCCTGCTTCGTGGAAATGCAGGTCGTTCCGCAATGCCACAGCCTTGACCCACACGACCGACATCAAGTGGATGCATGCATTTGCACCTGTTTGGGGCGGACCCGTGGGGCACGACAATGACGGCTTCGACCCTCGTCATGTTTCTCGCGCGCCGGTTCGCAATAGCGATCCCGCTTCTTCTGATCATCTCATTCGGTGTCTTCGCACTCGTCCATATCGCCCCAGGCGATCCGGTGCGCTCTCTGCTTGGCACGCGTGCGGCAGACCCGGCGACGATTGCTGTGATCCGCGCCCGATACCACCTGGATGACCCGCTGCCGGTGCAGTACGGAAAGTGGCTGTCGCAAGTCATCCGGGGGGACCTTGGCGTCTCCATTCAGGGCAATCGGGCGGTGACGCGGACCATCAAGGATCGGCTAGGCGTCACCGTCTTCCTGACCTTGATGAGCAGTGCCCTTGTTCTCGGCCCGGGCATCTTGCTTGGCGCCGTTGCGGCTTATCGCCAAGGTACGCGCCTGGACCGGGTGGTCGTGTTGCTGGGTGTTTTCGGGATAAGCTCGCCAGCCTTCGTCACCGGTATCTTCCTCCTCTACCTCTTCGGTGTTTTGCTGCGCTGGTTTCCCATCTTCGGATCAGGTGATGGTTTTTTCGACCGGGCCTGGCACCTGGCACTTCCTTCGCTGGCGCTGGCGATATCTGTCATGGCAATCGTCATCAAGATCACGCGTGCAGCGATGATCGAGGAGCTGGGGCAGGACTACGTCACCTTTGCACGGTCACGTGGCCTTTCCCCGCACCGTATTCTTTTTGCCTACGTCCTCAGGAATTCCCTCATTTCGCTGGTCACGGCCGCGGGGATCATCATTGTCGGTATTGTGGCAGGGGCGATTTACGTCGAAGTCACCTTTTCGTTGCCGGGCCTCGGCGCCTTGACAGTTGACGCCATCCAGAAGCGCGACATTCCGACGATCCAGGGGACTGTTCTGCTATTTTCCACTTTTGTCGTGCTGGTGAATCTTGGAGTCGACGTGATTTACGCAATGATAGACCCACGCATCCGCTTTGGGAGGGTTCGGCCATGAGCAGCCCGGCCGCCGACGAAGGAGGTGTAGAGGAGCTGCGGCCGCGCGTTGCCGCTAGCGTGCTCGTTGCCATGCTCGTTCTCGCGACAGTAGCGGTCAGCGCCATCCTTGGAGATAAGATTGTCCCCGATTCACCGTTTCTCCAGCGACTCGGGACTGGCGATACACCGCCATCGCTCGCGCACCTCGCAGGGACGGATCTGTTCGGGCGCGATGTGCTTTCGCGCGTCATCTACGGCGCGCGGACAGCTCTGGTCGGTCCGGTCATCGTCGCCGCCGGCTCCTTTGCGATCGCGACCGTGCTTGGGTTGGTGTCAGGCTATTTCGGCGGCCTGGTCGACACAGCGATCATGCGCTGGGTTGACGTCACGCTCGCGTTGCCGGGACCGCTTCTGGCGATCGTTGTCGTCGGTATCGTGGGAGGCGGCTACTGGACCGCGGTGGCCGTTCTTGTGGTTCTATTTTCCGCTACCGATACCCGCATTGTTCGCAGTGCTGTCCTCGAGCAGCGACCCCTTCCTTACATAGAAGCTGCGCGCACGCTCGGTCTTTCGAAGACGCGCATCCTGTTCGTGCACGTTCTTCCGAATGTGGCGCCGATCATCCTTGCGTATGTGATCCTTGACTTCGCCTTTGCCCTGGTGAACCTCGCCGGCTTGTCGTTCCTCGGCCTCGGCATCGAACCCGGTGCCCCCGACTGGGGCCGGATGCTCTTCGAGAACCGTAATATCCTCTTCTCAAATCCCGCTGCACTGCTTTTGCCTGCTGGCATGATCATCGTCACCGCCATCAGCATAAACCTCATCGGCGACTGGTTGCTCGAGCGGTTCGCCAGATGAAGACAGGGTCGATCGAGGCTAGCGGAGGTGGGCCGCTACTCAAGGTCGAGGGCCTTGCGATCTCGTTCGGCAGGGCGGCAATCACAACATCAGTGAGCATCGCGTTGGAGCGCGGCGAGAGCATAGCAATCGTTGGCGAGTCTGGATCGGGAAAGTCTGTGACGGCCCGCGCGATTGCCGGGCTTCTGCCGCCAGGCCTCAACGCAACCGGTGCGATCACCTTCGACGGCATGTCCGTGATGCCGCTTCCCGAGCGCGAACGTCGCAAATTACGCGGATATCGCGTTTCGATGCTGATGCAGGATCCCTTCACGATGCTGAACCCGCTCATGCGTTGCGGTGACCACATTGACGAGATGCTGCGTGATCGGCCGGAGTTCGCGTCGCGTCAGGCAAGGGGGGGCGAGGTGCAAAGGCGCCTTGAGGAAGTCGGGATTTCGGATCCCGATGTGGCGCGCCGCCTGCCATTCGAGTTGTCGGGCGGCATGTGTCAGCGTGTCGCGATGGCTGCCGCGCTTGCGCGCGACCCGGATCTGCTCATTGCCGATGAGGCCACGACGGCGCTCGACGTCACCAGTCAAGCCGATATCATGAAGCTCCTCGGCCATATCCAGCGAGAGCGTCATATGGGCCTGATCCTTGTCACCCACAATCTGCGGCTCGCCTTCGCGACCTGCCAGCGCGTCTACGTCCTCTATGCAGGCTCGGTACTGGAAGTCGGCGACGCCATTTCCGTCGAGCGTCGACCTTTCCATCCCTACACCCTTGGGCTGCTCCTGTCGGAACCGCCGGTTGATATTCGTGTGCAAAACCTTGTCGCCATGCGGGGTTCCGTGCCCCGCGCGGCCGACGTTATTGACCGCTGCGGTTTCGCAGACCGCTGTGATTGGGCAAGCGAGGTTTGCCGCGCCAGCAAGCCGCCGCTCGGTGCTCTCAGCGCTCTGCGCTCCACCGCATGTCTCCGTCAGGACGAGATCCAGAGTGAGATCGATGCCCGGCGCGCGACTGCACTGTCGGAGGAGCCGAAAGCGTTGAGTCGCGGAGAAACCACGGATTGCCTTGTCCGTGTCGACTCGCTCAGCAAGACTTTCTCCGGAGCCCGTGGACGGCCGGTCCGCGCAGTGAGGGAGGTTTCATTGCACATCAGGTCTGGGGAATGTGTGGGGCTGGTTGGCGAATCCGGTTCGGGCAAGACGACCATCGGGCGCTGTCTCGTTGGCCTCGAGAACCCGACCTCCGGCAACATCGTAATCGACGGCATTTCGGCTGGCGATTATCGCGCCCTGACCAAGGGGGACCTTGCGAGAATACGCCGGACCATCCAGATGGTTTTTCAGGACGCCTATTCGACGCTCAATCCCCGACATAGCGTCGGCCAGGCATTGGCAGAGGCACTCGGGGCGGCGGTGGGGGCCACAGACCCGGTGACACCCGAACGGATCGTGTCGCTGCTTGCCGAGGTCGGCTTGTCCGCTTCATACACTTCCCGCCGTCCGAGGTCGCTGTCCGGCGGCGAACGCCAGCGCGTTGCGATTGCCCGTGCGCTTGCGGTCGAGCCGGCAATTCTCGTCTGCGACGAACCCGTCTCTGCTCTCGATGTGTCTGTCCAGGGCCAGGTGCTTAATCTCTTCCGACGCCTGCAAGTCGAACACGCGCTATCATACCTCTTCATCACGCACGATCTCGCTGTGCTGCGACAGATCGCCGAGCGAATTTATGTGCTCTATCTCGGCGAGATCGTCGAGGAGGGACCGACAGAGAAGGTCATCGGCGACCCGCAGCACCCATATACACGCCGGCTTGTCAAGTCGATCCCCCGCGGAACAATCAAATTGACGCGCTGAGGGGGCGAGAGCGCGGCGAACGGTGCGCGCTCCTTCAGGTTTCCAGCCCTCTGTTGGGTCTGTCGGTCGAAGAAGTGAGCCTTTGCCGTTTCCAAGGGGAGCCTGACCTTTTGCTCGCGCGTAACTCAACGCGATCGCCCACGACCCATGTTAGTTCCCTGCCGTCGAGCTCAACGGCGACATGGGTTTCCGAACCGGTCGGCTCCACGACCTTGATTGTGGCTTCGATGCCCGTTTCGGTCGCCAAGCGTGATGTCCTCGGGACGTATGCCGAGTGTGAACGGCCTCTTGTCCGAATTGGCACGCAACGTGAAAGCCGGATGCGGGCCCCGCCTGCAAGCACGAGCCAAGGGCTGGTGCCGATCTAGATGGTTCCCTCAACCAAGAAACCCTGCAACAAATACGTTGCGTGGCCTGTCGTAGAGTTCCAGAGAGCTGCCGATCTGCTCCACCTTGCCGCCCTGGACCACGACGATCTTGTCAGCCATGGTCATCGCTTCGATCTGGTCATGCGCGGCGTAGACGATCGTCGTTTTCAAGCGTTGGTGAAGCGCCTTGATCTCGGCCCGCATCTTGACGCGCAAGTTTGCATCAAGATTGGACAATAGTTCGTCGAACAGGAAGACTTTCGGGTCCCGGGCGATTGCCCGTCCCATGGCGACGCGTTACCGCTGGCCACCGGAGAGCTGGGCCGGCTCGGCTGCGAGCCCTCCCGCAGCCAAGGCAAATGCCCCGTTGTGGCCTCCATCCGGATCGCGTGCGCGACGCAAATTCGACACTCTGGACATCGTTACCCCATTATAATTTGCCACGAGCATATCCTGTTCCCGGCGTCTTCTGACCTATACATAGGTCTGGTCGGTCGAACTGCATTGGTGGGCATATCTTTCTGGTTTTTGGCGACACAGGATTCGGCGCCGCTCGCGTGTTCGGTGCCACCTGTCCGGCCCATGTCAACCGTGATTTCACCTGATAATCCCAGGAAATGAACGGTCACCGGCCCAATCGAGTCGGGAGTGATGGCTCTCGGGACCGGCAGAAACCACGGTTTAGCGGTGCCAGAATTGATTTGACAGCAGGTCATCCCAAGCGCCGAATCTTTTTGCGCTGGCGCGCACGTCCTGATGGGAGGCAAGCTCATGGAACTGAACTGGAATACGATTTCAGACCGTTCTAACGTTAAAGATGGTCGCCAGATTATAATCGGCTCACAGGATGAGGGCGGGTACCACTATAACGTTGTGTTCTACCATGCGCCGATGGAGCTTTGGTACGGTGGCGCTGGCATCAAGGTGAGAGACGAAGATATTGAACATTGGGCTGAAATACCGCCTCCCGGCGCCTGAATAACTAAGGCACTTTCTTAGGTCTAAACACCCGGTCCTCTCTGCACGGCGAGCGGCGAGAGGAGAAAAATCGCTTGCCTATCCACTTCAGCTGACCGCAAGAAATGGAGAAAGCTGCCCAGCTGGTCAAAGGGTAATATTCGACCGGAGTAAAGAAAAAATAACCTCACATAAGTCGATTGATACTCCATTGTGGAATTTTGGAAGATACGACATAGTAGAATAAGTTGTTGCAAGAAGATCGGAGGGCGATCTCATGCCAGCAAATTTCGATTCACCCTTAAAAATTAATATTGCCACTGGATTCGTCGAGTGGCCAACGGGACCGTTGGGTTACGTTGACGGGTATCAACCGGTACGGGTTGAGGTCTGGCTTATGCAGCAAAGTACCGGCGCCATACAAATGGCTTACCAAGATAATCCCTCCGGGTCGAAATGGAAGGCAGACGATGATTATTTCCCATCGCCCTGGGGCGGTGGACTATTCAAGCCTGGGCCGGCATTGGGAACAGCCGTTTTAATTACTAAGAAGACGGTGATGGGCGCCACCGTCCAGCATGTCTATTGGTGGACTGAGGAAGTTGAGCTTAAGTACTGACTGACGACTATCCTGCAGATCCTTTCCTGAAGTCCAAGGTGAAGCGGCAATTCGTGCAAGAGCGCTTCCAAACGCAGAACGGCAGCCGTTGCATTTGCGAGCGGTCAATGATCTTGGCTGCTATCGCGGCTGAATGGAGCCGGCAACTAGGCCGTAAACTCATAAATTCTCTTGGCGTATTGCGTTCGGCGTGATTCAAGGCTTCCGAATTAGGAGCTATGATGACACGCCGCCGCTACGA
>NZ_JANTYT010000018.1:0-96890 GCF_024808825.1 Rhizobium sp. BK661
TCTCGGATACCATGAAATCACCTTCCTGAACGTCGGCGAAACGATAGTATTCCGAGACGGAATGACTAGATGGAAATTGCGCAACAGAGTTTTGCGGTGAAGCCACTGATCGCGCTCGGAAGGGGCTAATTTTGAAAAAGAGCCCACCGATCCATGCCACAGTGAGCAGTGCCGCGAGGATCAGTCAACCCGAAACGAGTGCCGATTCCTGGGGACAGGCGAGGGGGCCATTTTGGTCGTCAATCAAGGTGACGGTAGCATTCAACGGATTGATGCAAGAACCAATGAGCTGTTGGCAACGATAGAGGCGGATACAGCCGGCGGCGTTGGCGATGTCGCGGTTGGCGGCGGTTTCGGGCGCATCGCTCGTTCCCATCAACCCAGTATAAATAGTAAACCATGCCTCGCGTCGGTTGTCGGGCCGCGAGGGCAGCCAAGTCCCCGAACGGGCCGTCGAGCCCCTTGATTGAGTCGGCTCATGGTTTTGGGCGAGTTGCAACATTGCAGAATAGCGACAATCCCGGAGGTGGGGTGTAGCATAGCCCTCACTGGTTGCGGTTGTCCTCGCAGTGTCTGCAGGATCGGAGGGTCTTATGGACGGCCTCGAAGCAGTCGATAGTGTTGAGGTTCTGATCCTTGTCGATAACGCGACGGATAACCTCTCCACAGTCCCGTCATTTGTCGAGACCGAGTTTGCCGCACTGGAACGCCGACGCCGCGGAACGTGGGTTATGGGCGGGAAATGCATATGCTGCGCGGCCCATGGCCTTGCATGTCTCATTTCCGTTCGTAAGGGGAGCAACACGAGAACGATCCTGTTCGATACAGGCCCTGAAGACGGCACCTTCGAACAAAATGTCTCCCGCCTGGGAGTGGATCTCGGGCCGGTCGAGGCGATCGTGCTATCGCATGGTCACTGGGATCATGCCGGTGCGGTGCTGCGCGCCTTGCAACTGATCCGCGATCGCAATGGCGGCCAGCTGGTTCCCTGTTACCTTCACCCAGACATGTTCCGGACCCGGGCTATCAAGAGGCAGGATGGGTCGATGAAGCTCATGGAAGCGGTGCCTGGGATCGACGAGTTGACCTCGTACGGGGCGTCGGCCATCAATACGGCTGAGCCGCAGCTGCTAGCAGGCGGAACGGCCTATCTGAGCGGTGAAATCCCGCGGGTGACAGCGTTCGAACGCGGCTTTCCCGGCCAGTGTCGGTTGATCCTCGACGGTATGGGATGGGAACCTGACGAACTGATCATCGACGAGCGTTTCGTGGCGGTGAATGTGAAAGAGAAGGGCCTGGTGGTCTTTACTGCCTGCTCGCACGCGGGTGTGATCAATGTTCTGACACACGCGAAATCTTCCTTTCCCGATCTTCCGCTCCATGCTCTCTTGGGAGGATTGCATCTTGTCGGACAGAACGGGCGAATTATCCCGGAAACGGTCAAAGCAATGGAAGCGTTCGATCTCGACATTATCGCCGCCGGTCACTGCACCGGTTGGCGCGCCATGACCGCATTGGCAAATTCGTTTGGCAACGGCAAGCTTGTCCCCTTATCCGTTGGGAAGCGTTTTTTGTTTTCAGCCGGCGCGTAAGTACCCCACAACGCAGGCCGTCATCCCTTTGGAAGCCGCCAATGTGGGCAAGGGCCGGGTTCCATGTCCTGACTCGGCCGCCATCGATCCGGTCAAACAACGTGCGGCGTGGCAGCCGTTACTCTATGGCCGGGGATTGGCCGCGGAGTAATGGATTTCGCGAGATGCTGCCGCACCAGTTTAATTTTCACAGTAGCATCATGCCGGAGATGGCGCGTCTCTTCGAGCGCGAAGTCGAGCCCCCTGATACCGGTCACAAGGGCATTAGCCAGCAGGATCACGCTTATGATTCCAAGGGCAAACTGCATCGTCACCGCCTGCAATCCGTGTGCCCAGAGGTCATAGACAACGACGGCCGCGCAGGAGAGCGGAAAGGCGACAAAGATACCTTGAATGACGATGTTCATGAGCGTGGTGGCGAACGATCTGTCTTTCATGCTGTGCACTCACGTTGCAATTCATCTTCGCTCTCGAGCGTATGACCGGCAACATGAACTGGGTGTGAAAGGTGCGTTCAGGACTGGTGGGCTCTCTCGCGCTTATGATCCAGTTGTTGTTTCTACGCGGACTGAGCCGGTTTTTTCACCGAGAAGTGAGCCAGCTATTAAGTATGGTTTTCTGATCAGGGTTTGGTCAAGGGATTTGCTTCTTCTCCTCTTTTCCGGGCTGCGGCGGCCGAGCTGGCCTTGAAGCGGAAGCCGTCGTTTCCGGCTTCCTGGATATGGCAACGGTGGGTTAGACGGTAGAGCAGAGCTGTGGTCATCTTGGCTCTGTCGAAGACAGTCGCCCATTCGCTGAAGTGGAGATTGGTCGTGATGATGACGCTGGTGCGTTCGTAGAGCTTGCTCAGCAGGTGGAAGGGCAGCGCTCGTCCCGAGGCACTGAACGGAAGGTATCCAAGCCCATCAAGGATCATCGAGGCGAACCAGCGGCTCAAGGGCGAGTCCAGCCAGGCAGGTGGCAAGTCCCAATCCCCAGAGGCTCACGTGGTCGCAATCGTAACCACAGAAACGTGTCAGCGCAGATCGCTCGTCTTAACTCCTCAATCGGAGCCGAAACGCGTCTTCGCACACGTCCGGACCTGCGCATGAGCCCGATCCCGACCTATGCGATAGTGTGAAATCGACAAGGGAACGTCGGTCGATGACCCGATCCTCGGGGATGGGGATTTGTCTGCGGCCCGACCCCGACCGCATGCCCGGACTTTGGCCATATGGCATCAGTCCGAGAAGGGCCTAGGATTTTAGACATCCGCTCCCGAGGATGGACGGAAGCCTGGCGGCTGGGGATCAGACATCACGCTGATACCAGGGTTCGCTCCTGTCGCCGCGAACAGGGCGGCTCGGAAAACTGGCCGACATGGACCAGGGCCCATCCGGACGATAGCGTTCCCGGAAGGCAGGCGAATATTGAGGCTCCTGCCTGCAATGAATTCACGGAAAGCCACCAAGTGCCTGCGTCGTTCTATAATAAACCTTGGTACGTAATGAGATTTGGATGCTGAATTCTTCAATATATAGCGTTTTCAATCCGTCTAACTTATAGTTTTAAATAATCTACTTCAAGTATACATTGAGTAACTCGAAAATCTTGCTATGGTTATGCCTTCGAGCCAAAGGTAAGACTGGCCCGATGAGGGGAATATCAGGTCAATCAGCAGAACTTTCGAATGGATGTGTCTACATCCATTTTCGAGATTGGTGCGACGATGGCGATCCCCGCCGACAACTGAGCGCATCCCGGCCTGCAAAGCTGCGTCGAGCAGTTGCGGACGATGCTTCAGCGCTATGCGGACGATTGTGAAAGGGCAAGGGCCTCCTTGGGGAAGCCCGTGGCAGCCCCCGCCAATCCGATCACCGAGGAAACTGCACGCAAGATAGCGAGTACCTTGAGAAAACTGAACGGATCGCCGGTCGCGCGGTCACCATGAACAGGCCACGGTGACGCGGGATACCCGCCTCGAAGGCAGAGAGCTGTTGTAAAACAACGTTCATTCCTCCTCGGACACCGGTCGAAGAGCCTTGAGTTGGCGGTTGGGGACTGGCGATATGCCCCGATGGAACGTCGCCTTGGCAATTCTTTGGAGAAGCGTGACATCCGCCAAGGAGAAACAGACATGAAATGTCGAGCGTTTATGTGCATGGCTGCCGCAGGTGTGGTTACCACGTTCGCAGAGCCTTCGTATGCATCAGAAGTCAGGATGGACATCTACAAGGACCCGAGTTGCGGCCACTGCGGAGCCTGGGCCGCCGCAATGGTGGATGCCGATTTCAATGTCGTCGTCCATTCCGAGGAATTCATCGTGATAAAAACCAGGCTCGGCATCCCCGAGAATATGCATGGATGCCATACAGCTGTGGTTGGCGACTACTTCTTCGAAGGCCACGTCCCATTGGAGGCTGTCGAGAGGGTCTTGAAAGAGAAGCCCCAGATTGCGGGACTTGCCGTTCCGGGCACGGCAGAGTGCTCGCTTGCAGCAGAGGACGATTCACCGGTCTACGAGGTTTTCAGCCTGAGCAAGCCTGACATGAGGCCGTCTTTGTACATGCGAATTGATGGCCGGTGATGTCGATCACACTCGAACATGGACTGCAGCGAAATTCAAAATCACGACAAAGGCTGATGTTTGCTAGCTGACCTCCGGTTTCCAAGGTCGTGCACGCGAGGCCCTGGAACAAGCGGCAGCCAGGGCCGGTTCAATCAAAGCCCTTCCGGTGACAAGAACGACATGACTACCGGGGTCTGCTCCTCCCCGGACGATGCAGCACGGGCGAGACTACCCCCGCCCGCCCTCGCGCCAAATTGGAGATCAGATCGGGGTGAGGTGTGAACTGCACGGCGATCCTCCTTTCCCAAACGAAGCGTCTTCCGCGGTAAAGGTGACAACCCCTACGTGGTTGATGCGCTCGTCTTTTCTTCCAGCAGGGCGTCGGGAATGTCGTCGAACGACGCGTAGTTCAGATTGTAGAGCTTAGAATAGAGCTTGCCGTTCTTCATGAGCTGCTGGTGGTTGCCGCTCTCGATCAGTTCCCCGTTCTGCAGGACGATGATGCGATCCGCCTCGCGGATCGTCGCAAGACGGTGGGCAATGACAAGCCCCGTGCGATTTTCGAGGAGCTTGACCAGCGCCTTCTGGATCAGCATCTCGGTATAGCTGTCGATGTTGGCCGTGGCTTCGTCGAGCACCAGGATCTTAGCGTCGGCAACCAGGGCGCGGGCGAAGCTCAGGAGCTGGCGCTGGCCGAGCGAGAGATTGCCGCCGCGCTCGCCGAGCATGCTGTCGTAACGCTCAGGCAGGCGCATGACAAAATCATGCGCGCCCACCGCCTTGGCGGCCTCGATCACCTGTTCGCGCGTTGCCTCCGTCTTATGGTAGCGGATGTTTTCGAACACCGTGCCGGTAAACAGGAAGGGCTCCTGCAGAACCATGGCGATCTGGTTGCCGAGCGAATCCTGCGTCAGGTCACGCACATCATGTCCACCGACCAGCACCTGGCCCTGCTGGACATCATAGAAGCGGTGGATCAGCGACATGCAGCTCGACTTGCCGGATCCCGTTGGTCCGACAAGCGCAACCGTTTCGCCGGGGTTGACCTTGAAGCTGACGTGCTTCAGGACAGGATGTGCGGGATTGTAGCCGAAAACCACATCGCGAAACTCGACCGAACCATCCATGTCGGCGGAAAGTTCCTTCGCGTTGGGCGCATCCCTGATGTCGACCGGAACATCAAGAACCTCGGTCAGGCGCTGACCCGACGCCATGGCACGCTGCATCACCGAATACTGCAGGGTCAGAGAGCGGATCGGATCGAAGAACCGCTGAATGTAGAACAGGAAGGCGACAAGGACACCGACGTCGAGCGCCTGGTTGAGAACGCGTGCACCACCGACGACGATGACGAGCGCCATGGCGACACCGGTCAGGGTATCCACAATCGGCACCATGACCTGCGCGTAGCGGGCAGCCGTCAGGTGGGTCTTCAGGTTCGCCTTCGCCTTGTCGTCGTAGAGCATGAAGTTGACGCCCTGGCGATCCATGCTCTGGACGGCGCGAACACCGTGGATCGCTTCGGCGAGCGCCCCGTTGGCAACCGAATTAGTCTCGTGTGCCGCCATGAAGGACTTGCGCGCCAGCGGCAACCAGAAGAGGCGGACCACAAACAGGATCGGCAGCACGGACAGGGTGAGAAGGCCAAGCTTGAAGTCGAGATAGAGCATGACGAAGACGATGCCGAACAGCAGCACGATATCGCCAACCGACAGGACCGACGTTTCAAGAAATTCCTGCATCGAATTGACGTCGCCCTGCAGGCGAGACATCAGGCGTCCGACCTCGGTCTTGTCCATGAAGGACAGCGAAACCCGCTGAAGATGCTGGAACATCGCCTTTCTGATGTCGAACAGGACCTCCTCGGCGACATTGCCGACCAGCGTTTCCTGGGCGTAGCTGGCGCAGTAGTTGACCAGGATCGCGGCGAGAAAGGCAATCATCGACCATCTCAGTGCCGAATGGTCCCCCTCCGCCCGCATCCCGTGGTCGATCGCATAACGGATGATCAGCGGAATCAGGAGCTGCATCGACGTAAACGTCAGCACCGCCGCCACCGAAAGCCACACCTGTCTTCGGTAGGGATGCACGAAGAACCAGATGCGCCTGATGATGTTGCCGTCGAAGGCCTTGCCGAACATCTCCTCCTCGATGCGGTGCGAGCCGACAACCGCACGCGGCGGCCGGCGTCCATCCTCGCGAACGTCGGAGCGCTCGGTTTCCAGTTCCTCGGCCATGTCATATTCCTTCCTAGGCGCTGAGGGCGTCGTCGCCCGGTCGCACCTGCAGATCATAGAGCGCCTTGTAGCGCCCGCCGGCAGCCAGCAGCGCCTGATGGGTTCCACGCTCGACAATCTCTCCGTTCTCGACAAACAGGATCTGGTCGGCATGCATGAGCGAGCTCAGCCTGTGGGCAACGATGATGGTGACGCGATCTGCCGCGTATTTGCGCATCGCCGTGCGGATGCGCTGCTCGGTCGCGGCATCGATCGCAGCGGTCGAATCGTCGAAGACCATGACGGCCGGCTTCAGCATCAGCGCCCGCGCGATCGTCAGGCGCTGGCGCTGCCCGCCGGAGAGCGAAACACCGCGCTCGCCGACGACCGTGGTATAGCCCGTCGGCAGGCCGAGAACGTAGTTGTGGAGCTGGGCGCTTTCGCTGGCGCGCTCGATGCGGCTCTCCTTGGCCCAGGGATCGCCATAGGCGATGTTGTTTTCGATCGAGGTAGTGAACAGGAAGGAATCCTGCTGCACGACGGCGACCGACCGGCGAAGCGACTGCAGGGTCGCCTTCCTGATGTCCTGGCCGTCGATTGTGATCCTGCCTTCCGTGACGTCGTAAAAGCGCGGGATGAGATGGGCGAGCGTCGACTTGCCGCTGCCGGGCGGGCCAACGATGCCGATGGTTTCGCCGCGCCTTGCCTCGAAGGAGACGTTGGTGAGGACGCCGTGCATCGGCGAGCTCGGGTAGGCAAAGCTTACCTTCTCGAAGCGAAGCGTTCCCTCCGATATCAACAGATCCTTCGCGTCGGGCGCATCGCGCACCGCAACCTCGAGATCGAGCAGGTTGAAGAGCCTAGTCCCGCAGGTCGACGCGCGGGCAAAGGCGTTCACCATCAGGCCAAGCTGGCGGACAGGCATCTGCAGGATCGTCATGAAGGTCAGGAAGGATGCAAGTGTACCGACGGTGATCTCGCCCGACACGACCTTGCCGCCACCGATCCACAGGACGAGGCCCATCGCCGCAAAGAAGGAGAAGGTCATCGCACTGGTGTTGATGACGCGGATGCCGACACGCTGGTGGGCGAGCGCCAGGGCATTCTTCGAGGCCGTCTCGAACTTCATCATTTCGTGCGCCTGGGCGGCGAAGGCCCGAACCACCCTGATACCGCCGAGATTTTCCTCCATGATCCGTGTCAAGACGGAAAGCCGCTCCTGCAGATCGAGCCAGGTCGCGCGCAGCCGCAACTGCGTGACCGAAGAGCGCCAGGCGACAAAAGGCACGAAGCTCAGCGCCAGCAGGCCGAGCAAGAGGTCTGTGGTCAGAAGCATGTAGGCGCCGATGCCGATCAGCATGGTCAGAAGCACCATGCGAACCAGGGCGGTCGAGAAATACATGCGCACGCCTTCAAGGTCGAGCAGGCCGACCGTGATCAGGTCGCCCGAGTGGACGCTGTCATGGAAGCTGAAGGAAAGCCGCTGGATCTTCTCGTAGCAGGCAAGCCTGAGCTCGTAGCCCATATGATGGCCGACACTCTCGCTGTAGTAGTTCTGGACCATCGTGAAGAGGCCGCGAAGGACGCTGGCGCCCAGGAGCAGAAGCGCCGTCGTCAAAAGCGCATCCTGTGCCACCTGTCCCGCCTGGCCGCCAGCCATTGCAACCTGGGTGTGATCGACCGCCTGGCCAAGCAGGCGCGGGATCATCAGCTGGAAGGTCGAGGCAACAAGGGTGGCACTGATCGCAAGGCCAGATTGCCAGGGATGGCGAAACGCCATGACGGTAATGCGGACCAGCGTGAAGAGGCCCTTGCCCCAGCCCGCCGCGGTCGCCTTCGCCATCGAGGCCGATGGCTTCGTCGTGCGTGTTAAAGCATCGCTGCTCACGGTGATGTTCCAATACAGAGGTGTGGTCGGACGCCTGTCCGAACGAGCGGAATCCATGAAGGGATTGATTAGCACCCTTACTTTTGCCGATTCCTTTGGGCCCTTCAAGTCAAGAATTCACCAGTTGGTTATTTTATCGTGAGTAGCAGGCTGGCTTCGCACGGCTCCGATCAGAGCAACCGTAAACGACAAATTGCCATGACATCTCAGACGCTTGGCGTTTCCATTGCGCAGGCGGGGGAACAAAGGGCTTGCCAAAATGCTCTTTTGAAGCTCTCATACACGACCAGTTTGATAGACTATGGGCGGCTTAGAACCGCGGGAACAAAACCGGCGCGGATTGTCCGCGTTGCAACCAATCGAGACACGATGCGCAAAATCGCAGGGGAGTTGAGATGACGGTTCATGGCCTGTTTTCCTCGAAATCATCGGCGTCAGCACGAGCGTCCGCCATCCCGCGCATCGCCGTTGTCGGGCGCGGTTTTTCCGGAATGATGACGGCGATCGCGCTGATGAAGAGGGTGCGCACGCCCTTTCACCTGCAACTCTTCGATCCCAACTCCTCCGTGAGCGGCGGACAGGCGCTCTCCTCGTCGCGTGCCTCGACGATCCTCAATACGCGCGTTCGCGATCTCTCGGTCTCGACAGGCGACGCGGATGACTTCAACGACTGGCTCTGTAGCAACGCGGAATTCCGTGCCGCGGTACCCGCGGCCATCCCGGGGTTCCGCCAGATCTTCGTGCCGAAGACCATTTTCAGCGATTATGTCTATCAGCGCTTTTCGGAAGCACTCTCCGCCCGCAAGGATATCACCGTCCAGGTCTGCCCGGAACCGGTCGTGGCCATCAGGCGCACGCACGGCGCCCGCTATCTGCTCGAGAGCGCCAACCCCTCCAATCCGCTCTTCGATGTGGTCATTCTCGCGACCGGCTACGGATTGCCGGAGGCCGATTATGTCCAGGAAGAGCCTTCGCCGGTGAGGGCCCGGCGCCTGGTGGGGCGTCCCCACACGGTCCTGCTTGGAAGCGGCATCAGGGTCGTCGATCAGCTTCTGCAATTGCGCGATGCCGGCTATGACGGTCAGGTGACCATCCTCTCCCGGCACGGATTCCTGCCGCAGAGCCACACACCGAATTCCGCCGATCCGGTTTTTCCGGCCGACGCAATGCCGTCGAATCTGGCCGACATCCTGCGCTTCATCCGCAAGGCCTGCCGCGAGGCGGAGGCCGATGGCCGCAGCTGGCAATCGGTCATGAACGGCTTGCGCAAGCATGCCCGCTCGCTGTGGCGCGCCCTGCCAGCCCGCGAGAAGCAGCAGTTCAACCGGCATTTGCGGGCGATCTATGACAGCCATCGCAACCGGCTGCCGGAGGCAATTCACGCCCGCCTGCAGGGGGAACTCGCCAGTGGCAACACGGTTCTGCGTCGCGGCACCGTCGGTCGCCGGGGCCTGGGGGGCGTGTTTTTCCGGCCTGCCGGTTCAGGCATGGATGAGACCGTGCATGCCGAGCGTATCCTCGATTGCCGCTGCCGGGGGCCGCAGTTGGCTTCACCCCTGATTGCAAGCCTGCTTAACGAGGGATTGGCGCTGCCTGACGAGTTGTCGCTCGGTCTTGCCGTCGACCAGCGCGGGAGCCCCTGGCTCGACGACGGGTCTGTGGTCGAGGATCTGTTTGCCGTCGGCCCCCTTGGTCTCGGCAGTCTGCCCGACATCGATCTGGTTCCGGAGATCGTCACCCAGGCCTACGCGGTCGCTGAACACGTCGCCGAGCGTGTCTATCCCTGCAGCCGGGCAATCTGATCAGGCCTTTGGCGCCCTGCGCTCGCCTCTGAGCACGAAGACAAGCAGTCCCGCAGACATGAGGGCCAGGGCAAACCAGGTGATCGCATAGACAAGGTGATTGTTCGGGAAGGCGACCTGTGTCAGCCCGCCGACAGGCAATCCGCCTGGATTGGGCGTCGCGTCCGCGTCTATGAAATAGGGCGCAACACCATCGACGCCGCGCCAATCAGCAATCGCGGCCACGTCGCGCGAATACCAGCGGTCGTTCGCCGGATCGTTGGACCTCAGCCACGTGCCTTTCGGCTCTGCTATCCTGAGCAGTCCGGTGACGACAACCGGCGTCGACACCTGGCCATCGATGCGTGTCGAGGGATCGCGTCGGTCCGTCGGGACGAAGCCACGGTTGACCAGGACGACGGTGTCGTCGGTCCGCCTGAGCGGTGTCAGGACCCAGTAGCCAGGGCCGAGTGTCGTCGACGCATAGACCAGTGTCTCCCTGTCATTGTCGAGCATTCCTTTAACCGTCACGCGCCGATATTCGTCATTGGCGCGGTTGACCTTGCCCCACTCGGCCTGCGCCGGGGCGCCAACCGGTTCTGCGTGGACGCGGGCATCGACGCGCGCAATCAGATCCCGCTTCCAGGCCAGCCGCTCGACCTGCCAGATTCCGAGCGCGATCAGCGCGCCGGTCAGCGTCACCAGCAGGCCGCAGAAGATCGCGATGCCTGCGGCGCTGTGCCGTTTTTGTGTCCTGTCTGGGAAGGTGTCGGCCATGCCAGAAACAAACCTGGCGGGCGGCTGAGCACCGCCCGCTCCTGCCATTACGGCATGTTCTTCATCATTTCGGGGGTCATCGGCATCATGTTCGTGTTCAGATGATGCATGACCCAGAGGGAGCCCGCGAGCGCGATCGCCACGATCAGCAGGGTGAAGATCAGCGCCATCATCGTCCAGCCGCCTTCCGACTGCGGATTCATGTGGAGGAAGAAGATCATGTGAACGACGATCTGGACAGCCGCCAGGCCCATGACCCAGGCGGCGGTGACGGTCGAGCTCTCGAAGACGTCGGCCATGACGAGCCAGAACGGAATTGCAGTCAGGATGATCGAGAGCACGAAGCCGATCATGTAGCTCCTGAAGGTCCCGTGGGCGGCCTCATGCCCGTGGCTGTGGCCGTGATGGGCCTCGTGAGCGTCCTCGGTTGCGGGTGCGTGAGTGGTCATCCGAGAACTCCCATAAGGTAGACGAAGGAGAAGACGCCGATCCAGACGACGTCGAGGAAGTGCCAGAACATCGACAGGCACATCAGGCGGCGACGATTTTCCGGGATCAGACCGTGCATCGACACCTGCACCATCAGCGTGACAAGCCAGACGATGCCGAAGGTGACGTGCAGGCCGTGCGTACCGACCAGCGTGAAGAAGCACGACAGGAACGCGCTGCGGGTCGGGCCGGCACCCTCGTGGATCAGGTGCGCGAACTCGTAGAGTTCAAGCCCGAGGAAGGCCAGGCCGAACGCGCCTGTGACACCGAGCCAGAACAGTGTCTCGGTCTTGGCTTTGCGCTCCATCTGCAGCATTGCGAAGCCGTAGGTGATGGACGACAGCAGCAGCATCGAGGTGTTGATCGCCACCAGCGGCAGATCGAAGAGATCGGCCGGCGAGGGACCGGCCGCATAATTGCGGCCGAGAACGCCATACGTCGCAAAAAGCACCGCGAAAATGAGGCAGTCGCTCATCAGATACAGCCAGAAGCCCAGCATCGTGCTGCCTTCCGGATGATGATCCTCGGTCAGATAGAATTCAGGCTTGTTGGCCTTGTCGATGGCAGTATCGCTCATGGTCTTACACCTGCTCGGCAAGCAGCGCCGTCCGCTTGCCCTCTGTTTCGGTGACTTCCGCCGCTGGGATGTAGAAGTCGCGCCTGTAGTTGAAGGTATGGCCGATCGATACGGCGATCATGGCGACGAAGGACAGGACGGCAAGCCACCACATGTACCAGATGAGGCCAAAGGCCAGCCCGATGCTGAGAACGCCCAGAATGACGCCGGTGCCGGTGTTCTTCGGCATGTGGATCGGCTTGAAGCCTTCCAGCGGACGGGCATAGCCGCGCGCCTTCATGTCGTACCAGGAATCATGGTCGTGCACGACCGGCGTGAACGCGAAGTTGTAATCTGGAGGCGGAGACGAGGTCGACCATTCGAGCGTACGGCCGTCCCATGGATCACCCGTCGTATCGCGCAGTTCCTCGCGCTTGAAGAAGCTGACGACGAGCTGGATGATGAAGCTTGCAATGCCGATGGCGATCAGCACGGCACCAAAGGCAGCAATGATGAACCAGATCTGCAAGGACGGATCCTCGAACTGCGAGACACGGCGCGTCACGCCCATCAGGCCGAGCACGTAGAGCGGCATGAAGGCGAAATAGAAGCCGATCAGCCAGAACCAGAAGGACATCTTGCCCCAGAACGGGTCGAGCTTGTAGCCGAATGCCTTCGGGAACCAGTAGGTGACGCCCGCCATCAGGCCGAACACCACGCCGCCGATGATGACGTTGTGGAAGTGGGCAATCAGGAAGAGAGAGTTGTGCAGCACGAAGTCGGCTGGCGGTACCGCCAGAAGAACGCCGGTCATGCCGCCGATGACGAAGGTGACCATGAAGCCGATTGTCCACAGCATCGGCACTTCATAGCGAATCCGACCGCGGTACATCGTGAACAGCCAGTTGAACATCTTCGCTCCTGTCGGGATCGAGATGATCATCGTGGTGATCCCGAAGAACGAGTTCACGCTCGCACCCGACCCCATCGTGAAGAAGTGGTGCAGCCAGACGAGGTAGGACAGGATCATGATGACGCAGGTGGCGTAGACCATCGACGCGTAACCGAAGAGACGCTTGCCGCAGAAGGTAGCCACGACCTCCGAGAAGATGCCGAACGCCGGCAGCACCAGGATGTAGACCTCCGGATGGCCCCAGATCCAGATGAGATTGATGTACATCATCGGATTGCCGCCGAGGTCATTCGTGAAGAAGTTCGTGCCGGCATAGCGGTCGAGGGACAACAGTGCCAGCGTCGCCGTCAGTATCGGGAAGGTGGCGACGATCAGGATGTTGGTGCAGAGCGAGGTCCAGGTGAAGACGGGCATCTTCATGAAGCTCATCCCGGGTGCGCGCATCTTGACGATGGTCGCAATCAGGTTGATGCCCGACAACGTCGTGCCGACACCGGCAACCTGCAGTCCCCAGATATAATAGTCGACACCGACACCCGGGCTGTAGTCGGCTCCCGACAGGGGCGGATAGGCGAGCCAGCCGGTCTGGGCGAATTCGCCGACGAAGAGCGAGATCATGATGATGATCGCGCCGGCCGTCGTCATCCAGAACGAGAAATTGTTGAGGAACGGGAAGGATACGTCGCGGGCACCGATCTGCAGCGGCACGACGAGGTTCATCAGCCCGGTGACGAACGGCATTGCCATGAAGAAGATCATGATGACGCCGTGGGCGGTAAAGACCTGGTCGTAGTGATGGGGAGGCAGGTAGCCGGCCGAGCCGTTGAAGGCAAGCGCCTGCTGCAGGCGCATCATGATGGCGTCGGAGAAACCGCGCAGCAGCATGATGAGGGCGAGGATGACGTACATGATGCCGATCTTCTTATGATCGACGCTTGTCAGCCACTCGCGCCAGAGGTAGCCCCAGAGCTTGAAGTACGTGACAACACCCAGAAGCGCGATGCCGCCAAGCGCGACGACCGCAAAGGTCACGACCAGGATCGGCTCGTGGTAGGGGATCGATTCTAGGGTCAACCGACCGAAGATGAACTTCAGGAGGTCAGGATTCGAAAACATGGATTAACCCGTTCATTGATGTCGTATCGACGCAAAGCGCCAGGTCTTAGTTGTTGTCTGGTTGCGCGGGCGCCGCAGCACCGCCGGTCCCGTGATCCATGCCGGGCATCGCGTGCCCGTCATGCTGCATGTCCTGCGCACCCGGCGCGCCTTGCGTCGCCGGCGCTCCTTGCGTGCCGCTGCCGCCTTCAGCGCCGGCCGGCGTAGCTTCCTCGGGCTTTACCTCTTCAGCGCCGGAACCTTCGCCCGCCACCGGATGCATGCCGCCGAGATGACGGTCGTCGTAGCGCAGCTTTTCGCGATTTTCGGCGCTTTCCTTGCCGCCGCCGCCCATCCTGTCGATGTGCATCATCTCGTTCATGCACATCTTGCCGGGGGCCGCGCACATGTTGAGGATGGCGTCAAAGAGATCCTTGTCGACCGACGAGAAGTAGCGAACCGGCTCCCTCTCGCTCGGCCGCTCGAGCTTCAGATAGGTATCACGGTTCAGCGCCGTGCCCTTTTCCTTGACCTGCGCGACCCATTGGTCGAAGCCCTGCTGGTTCACACCATGGAACTTGAAGCGCATATGGGAAAAACCTGCGCCACTGTAGTTGGCCGAAAAGCCGTCGAAGACGCCTTCCTCGTTGATGACCGCGTGCAGCCTGGTCTCCATGCCGGGCATGGCGTAGATCTGGCCGGCGAGCGCGGGAACGTAGAAGGAGTTCATCACCGACGAGGAAGTGATCCTGAAGCTGATCGGGACGTCGACAGGGGCGGCCATTTCATTGACGGTCGCAATACCGAGCTCGGGATAGAAGAACAGCCATTTCCAGTCGAGTGCCACGACCTCGACGGTTAGCGGCTTGGCATCGGCAGGAACGGCGCGCTCGGCGTCGATCCGGTCCAGCGGACGGAAGGGATCGAGCTTGTGCGTGCTGATCCAGGTGATCGCGCCGAGAGCAATGATGATGGCCAGCGGCGCCGACCAGATGATGACTTCAAGACGTGTGGAGTGGTGCCATTCGGGATCGTAGGTGGCGGTCGTGTTGGACCGGCGGTAACGCCAGGCAAAAAAGAAGATCAGGAAGATGACCGGGACGATGATGAGCAGCATCAGGACCGTCGATACGATGATCAGGTCACGCTGCTGGATTGCGATATCGCCCGATGGCGACATGACCACCAAATTGCACCCTGCCAGCGTCAAAAGCAGGGGCAGAATGAGGAGATGGCGGGAAAACCTTGGCAGTTTTTGCACGTCTCTATGCTCTTGTTGTTTCATCCAAACCGCGACTAAAGCACTGTACCTGATAGCAACATGAGGTGTTTGGTCGCAGTGCAGCACAAATTGCCGCACTGCGGGATAAGCAACGTGGCGCAGGATGTCAAAACCCGATCTGGGCTCGAAAGCGTTTTGCGCGAGATCATTTTGAGGGGCTAATATAACCGGGAACCCCGATCATGCCAGCTTTCCCGCGCCGATTTCTCCGCAGCGGGCGCCATTTTTCGCGGGCTTTCGATTTTCAGCCCACGGGATGAACTATTTAGCGCCTCCGGACTTGATTAGCGCGGTCGTTTGATCAAGATCGCTAGTGAGGCGCTTTGCCACAGGAGTGCCTCAACGAGGGAGGCATAGCATGGCAGGTACCACGACTCATTACGGCCCATCGTCGACATCGATGGAGCAGGATGCGCGCCGCATCCACGCCGACAAGCCGGTTTCACCCGGCAGTATCGCAATCGGCGTCGTCATCGGGCGCATGTCCGAATTCTTCGACTTTTTCGTCTACGGCCTGGCATCCGTGCTGGTCTTTCCACAGCTTGTGTTTCCCTTCGCGCCCGACAGACTGACGGCAACACTCTATTCTTTTGCGCTGTTTTCACTTGCATTCCTGGCACGACCGGTCGGATCGGTCGTGTTCATGACGATCGATCGCATCTACGGGCGCGGTGTCAAGCTGACGATCGCGCTCTTCCTGCTCGGGGGCTCGACGGCCTCAATAGCCTTCCTGCCCGGCTATGCCGAGATCGGCGCATGGTCGATCGCGCTGCTCGCGCTCTTCCGGCTCGGCCAGGGCTTTGCCCTTGGCGGTGCATGGGACGGCCTTGCCTCGCTGCTTGCACTCAACGCGCCCCCGAACCATCGCGGCTGGTATGCGATGATCCCGCAGCTCGGCGCCCCGATCGGGTTTGCGCTCGCAAGCGCGCTCTTCGGATACTTCATCGCGAACCTCTCCAGCGAGGATTTCCTGAGCTGGGGCTGGCGCTTTCCGTTCTTCGTCGCCTTCGCCATCAACGTCGTCGCACTGTTTGCGCGGCTCCGCCTTGTCATGACGCCCGAGTTCGGCACTGCCCTGGAGCAGCATGAACTCGAGGCCGCACCGATCCACTCCGTGCTGCGCGTTCATGGTCGCGACATCCTGCTTGGCGCTTTCGTGCCGCTCGCAAGCTTCGCCATGTTCCACCTCGTCACCATCTTCCCGCTTGGCTGGACGTCGCTCTATGGCACCCAGCCGGTCGGAGCCTTCATGGTGGTCCAGATCGTCGGCGCCGTCGTTGGCCTGATCGCCATCATCGTCTCCGGCATGATCGCCGATCGGATCGGCAGGCGCGCCCAGCTTGCCATCTGTGCCGTCTTGATCGCGGTCTTCAGCTTCGTGGGTCCATACCTTATCGCAGCCGGCCCGAAGGGGCTGGATGCCTTCGTGATCATCGGTTTCGGAGTTCTTGGCTTGTCATTCGGCCAGGCAACGGGTTCGATTTCATCGCGGTTCGGCAGGGGCTACCGTTATACCGGTGCAGCCTTTACCTCCGACCTCGCCTGGCTTGTTGGCGCGGGCTTCGCGCCACTCGTTGCCCTGACGCTCTCGAGCCGCTTCGGCTTGCCCTTCGTCGGCTATTACCTACTTTCAGGCGCCATCTGCACGCTCGCTGCCCTCGCATTCAGCAGGGCACTGGAACAGCGCGACTGAGCACTCGCCGCGCAGGCACCAGAAAGACCCGCTTCGCAGTCGCGAGGCGGGTCTTTTCAATTGACCAGTGCTGTTGAGCGGATCGGCCGGAGGCGACTACATCGCCGCAGCTTGCGTCTGCTTGGCTGAGCGCGCAGCCGTCAGTTCCGCTGTCGTGTGATTGAGGCGGTCGGCGAGCACGCGCATGATCTCGACTGCCATCTCGGGGAAATCGCTGAGCAGCTTCAGAAAGTGTTCCTTGCTGATGCGCAGGACCTCCAGCGACGAGGTGGCGCGCACCGTCGCGGTACGGGAAACGTCGCACAGGATCGCAATTTCGCCGACGATGGAGTTCAGTTCCACATCGGCGACCTTGATATCGCCGGCCGGCGAGTGAACGAGGATGTCGGCGGTACCTGACAAGATGACGTAGGCTGCATCACCCGGATCACCCTGATGGAAAAGATCCTGCCCGGCCTTGTATGACATTCGATCGGATGTGAAAGCCAACAACTTGAGTTTTGCCGGCGCAATCCTTGAAAAGATTGGCACGCGCCGCAGCATTTCGACTTCATCTCTCAAGAGCATATACGTACTACCCCTGCCGCACTTCTCCGGTGCGCGGCGCTAGACCGTGGCGCCTCTCAGGGGGCGCCATCTTTGTTGTCCCTCCTTAGAGTATTACGATAACAGTTCCTTGAACATACCGTTTTGCTCGGAAAGCTCCGGAAAGTTGCCCGCCTCGGCCAGCGTTCCCCTGTCGAAGAGCAGGATCCGGTCGAAGATCTCCGCCAGTTTCGCGTTCGACAGCACCCAGATGATGGCCGGTTTTTCGCCTTCCTTGTGCAGGCCCTCGACGATGTTCCTCGTGATCGCGTCCTGCACGCGCTGATCAAGCGCCGATAGCGGCCTGTTGAAGATCAGGTAATCAGAGCGTTTCAGGAGCGCGCGAGCAAGGTTCAGCTTCTGGCGCTGCACCATGGTGAGCCGCTTTCCGCCGGAGCCGACGTCGAATTCGAGGCCGATCGACATGACGTCGTTGGCAAGGCCGAGCGATTCAAAGAGGTCCCCCATCATCGACCGGATGCTGTCGGACGCATCCGCCTGCTGGTAGGCGATGCGTCCGAAAAGGACATTGTCCATCAGGCTCGCGGACGAGATGAAGTTCTCCGGATCGTAGCGTTCGATCACGGCTGCAAGATCATCCGGAATCTTCTCGTGGAACTGCTTGCGGGCGCTGACGATCTTGTCCATCAGCTCCTCGGTCAGAAGACCGAAACGATGCCGTGGCTCGATATAGGCGAAACTCAGCCGGATGATGGCCGAGCGTTCCTCGGGCGTTGCGTCGTCGAACTGCCGGCTCTGCAGCTTCTGCAGCAGCGCCTGGTAGGTCGGGATGTCATCTGCCGTCATGAAGGTCAGCTGCTGGAAGAACGGGTGGTCTGGCGGCAGGTCGTGGAAGAGCTCGACCGCGTTCTCCGCAATCTCCAGGCCCATTTCCCACAGATCGTTGCTCAGCCCGGTCTCCCGGAACAGCGTCTGGAAATAGGGATGCGCCGCTAGCCTGCGGTTGTTCATCAGCGGCCGCTTCATCGATCCGAACAGAAGGTTTTCGCCGACCGTCGCCTGGGGATTGTAGGCATCGAAATCAAAGGGCACGACGATGTTGCCATTCTCGGACTCCCGCATGCGCTGGCGCAGCGTCTCCCTGAGTTCAACGATGTGCTCGGCAAGCGCGACATGGACCGTGGTGTCGACGGTCGAGCGCAACGCAAGGTCGAGAATTTCCTGCGAAATCAGAACGGCGTCGAGCACCGGGCGGATTGCCGTCAGAATGTCGTTCGGACCCGTCGCACCGGCGGCGTGGTAATCTACCCAGTCGCTGTTGATGTCCATCGTCGGATTGCCGGCCTTGATGGCCTCCTCGGCATGCCACTTCGCCTCCTGGGCGGCCTTGCCATCGTAGTCAGGCTCCTTGAGCGGCGCGTGCTTCAGGCCGTAGAGCAGGTTGTCGCGCAGTGTTCCGTGGAAAAAATAGGCATCGGCGGACGCGTAGGAAATCCGTCGGCCGGTTACGGCCTCCGGCAGGTCGAGGAGATCCTTGCCGTCGATCGTGACGCGGCCTGAATCGGGCCACACCAGTCGACCGAGCGCTTCTGCGAAGGCCTCCGCCCCGCTGGAGTTCGGGCCGACCACGGCAACCGTCTCGTTCGGCTTGATCTCGACCGAAACGTGGTCGACCAGTCGCGCGCCACTGTCGTCGCTGACGGTCAAATTGGTGACGACGAGCGGCGCCGTCAAAGCGCCAACCGCCTCCGGCGATAGGTCCTGGATCCTGCCCTCGATCAGAGGCTCGACATTGAACTGCTCGTAGACCTGCTGGTACTTGACCTGCACGTCCTGGCGCATCTGGTCCCAGTCGATCAGTTCCTTGAGCGGACCCGGCAGGTCCTTGTAGGCGCTGATGACGGCGACGAGCTGGCCGATATCGAGCCGGCCCTGCAAGGCAAGATAACCGCCGATGGCGTAAAACAGGAAGGGTGTTACCTGGGCAAGAAAGTTGTTCAGGAACTTGACCAGGAACTTCCACTGGTAGAGGTCGTAGCGGATCGAGAAGATCAGGCCTAGGCGGGCGGCGATATCGGCGCGCTCGTAGTTCGACGTGTCGTTGCCATGGATCGTTCCGATGCCATCTACGATCTCGCCGACACGACCCGACAGTTCACGCGCCGTCAGCTGACGCTGGCGACCAAGCTCGAGCAGCCGCTTTCTCATGCGCGGGATTACGACCGCCTGGACGCCGACAATGGCAGCCGCAATCATGCCCAGCCAGAAGTTCTGGACGATGATGAAGGCGAGCGCAGTCACAGCCTGACCGCCAAGCAGGGCCGGGGCGACGAAGGCGTCACCGGTGAAGCCGCCCATCGGTTCGACCTCGTCCTTGATCATCGTCGCGATCTCGGCCGACTTGACGCGCTTGAAATGCGATGGCGGGAATCGCAGGACCCGGTCGATCAGCTCAAAGCGAATACGCCGCAGCATGCGCTCGCCAAGCCTGCCCTTGTAGGTGTTGATGTAGAATTTGAAAAGCCCGTTCAGAACCACAAGCGCCAGAAAGACGAGGCTCAGCCCCATCAGCATCTGCAGACGGTCAAGTTGAACGCCCTTGAAGAATTCCACCTCGCCGAAGAAGGGCAAGGTATAGGCGATCCGCATGAAGGTCTGCGTCGCGCCCTCGCCCTCGAAGCCCGCCCCCTGAATAGGACCGTTGACGATCTGTTTCGGCAAGTCAAAAGACAGGAAGTACGGGATCATGGAAATCGCGACAACCGCCAGGATCCAGAGCTGCTGCAGCCGCGTGTTCGACCAGATGTAACGCGCGAGGCTTTTTTCCATTGCTAACCGTCAATTGCCTGGGAAATCTGGGGGGCAATGGACCTGCGGCAGAACGATGAGGAATGCCGAATAGGGACCATGCAACCGGACCGCCGGATTTCAATATGAAAACAAGGCGAATCGACGTGCCGTCGTCATGTCGATTCTCGCCGGGATATTTTTTATATCACATGACTTTCGAAAAGTGCGAGGGTTTCAGCCAGCCAGTGAACGAATGATTGCCGCCGTCTTTTCTGCTCCGGCAAGGTCGAGAGCCATAGGACCGCTCCGGAGCGCCGACAACGCGGTCTCGACGGCCTCGGCAACGATCCCCGGCGTCAACCCGGCCTCCGGCAGGATATCGGCAAGTCCAAGCGCCCTCAGCCGCTCGGCGCGCACCGTCTGCTCTGTCTCGCCGCCGGCAACAAAGGGGACGAGGATTGCCCGGCAGTCCGCCTGCAGGAGATCGCCGACCGTGTTGTAGCCCGCCTGCGAGATCGAGACACGCGCGCCCCGCAGAAGTGACGGAAAGTCCTTGCGGAAGCGCTGGAGCGTGACATTCTGAGGCGCAGCAGAGGCAAGCTCTGCAAAATCACGCTCCGGAAGATTGGGACCGCTGATCAACAGCCAGCGCAACGTTTCCGGAAGCCTTTCCGCCGCCCCGCTTGCCGCCCGAAGCAGGTCGATGCCGACAGCACCACCACCGGCTGACGCGATCACATCGAAGACCTCGGCCGGTTCTGCGGCCCGGGGGGCTGTCACCATGCCGGTGTAGTGCACTTTCGCGGCAATGTCGGCAGCCAGCGGAAATGTCTCTTCCAGCCGCACGAAGCTGGGGTCGCCGTGCACCAGCACACCATCGAAATGATCCCGCACGAGGGCTGCCGTCTCCTCGTTGCGTCCTGGCTTGCGGTTTTCCTGCAGGATATCGCGAACCGAACTCAACAGCTTCGGCCTTGGATGCGACTGCTCGATCGCCTCGATGAGCGGCAGAAGCTCGAAGCGCATCTGGCGCCTGCCGAAGGGAAACGCCTCGACGATGACGATATCGGGCTTCGCGCGATCGTAGGCCGAGAGCAGCATATCCCGACGCCGGCCAAGAAACGCCTCGTCCGCTGCAACCCCGTTTTCATCCGCAAGTCCGGTAAAACCCGCATTGCTCGCCACGACTGGCGGCAGTTCCACCGTGGTGACGCCTTCACCCGGAAAGCCCGGGACCGGCAGGCCGCCGGTGACGACGGTGACGTCGAAGCCGTCGCGAACAAGGGCTGACGCAATGCGGCTTGCCCGGGCAATATGCCCGATGCCAAGCAGGTGCTGGACGTAGAAGAAGACGCTTTGTCTGGTCATGAGGCTTTTCGCCACTCCTCCTCGAAGAGCTGTCCAAGCTGGTCGATGCTTGCCTCGTGATCGAAATGCTCGCGCACGCGCCGCTCTGCGGCATCGCCAAGCTGCATGCGCCTTGTAGGATCGCCAATCAGCGCAGCAAGCGCCGCCGCAAATGCCGCTGGATCCTCCGGCGGCACGACCATGCCGTTGACGCCGTCAATCAGAAGCTCCGGAACTCCCGATACCGATGTCGACACGCAGGGCAGGCGCTGGCTCGACGCCTCCACCAGCACGTTCGGCAGGCCGTCGCGGTCGCCGTCTGAGGCAATGCGACAGGCAAGCGCGAAGACATCGGCCCGCCGGTAATGCTCGAGCACATCTTCCTGGGCAAGCGCCCCTTTCCAGGTGACCCGATCGCCTACACCGAGTTCTCTCGCAAGCGCCTGCAATCTTGAAAGCTTGTCTCCCCCGCCAATATGCTCGAAGCGCCAATTGAGATCAGGGGGCAGCAGGGCAAGCGCTCTCAGGAGCGTTTCGTAGCCCTTCTTCTCCACCGCGCGCCCGACGCTCAAGAGAAGCACGGGATCAGCCGGGTCGCCGCCGTCGCGCCTCGATCGCGCGCCAGCGAAATGGCCGAAGCGTGCGAGATCGAGGCCATGGTAGCTCAGATGCACCGCATCCGTGCGCGGCGTCAGGGTGCGCATGTGGTCATATCCGCTGCGCGTGCAGGTCACGGTCCAGCGGGCGCTGCCGAGTTTTTCGTGCAGGTCCCAGTCAGGCGAGGTCCAGATATCCTTGGCATGCGCCGAGCAGGTCCAGGGAACGCCGGTCAGGATGCTCGCATATTCGGTGACCGAGGCCGGCGTGTGGATGAAATGCGCATGCAGCCAGCCGCCGTTGTCAGGCCATTCACGGCCAAGGACGAAGGCCTGCCCAAGCCGGCGGAAGCGATTGCGCGACACATCGCGTCCGAGGTCCTTCAGGAACCGCTTCCAAAGCGCCTTTATCCCCGGCTTGCCAAAGCTCGCAATAAGGCCCTTCAGGACGCGCAACGGCTCCTCGTGGAGATACTCCGGAAGGTAGATGACGCGGGCCTTGATCTCGTCATGGACCGGATGACGCTTCTTGTCCGTGGGCCGACGCATCGAGATCAGCGTCAGGTCGAAGCCGGCCTTCTCCAGGCCGAGCAGTTCCTGCGCGATAAAGGTTTCCGAGAGGCGCGGATAGCCTTTCAGAACGACGAGAATCTTGCGGCGTTGCATCAGGATCCTGGACTTTACTCGGCCCCGACGACCGACAGGTGGCGGCCGCGGCCATCCAGCCAGCGACCGACGGTCTCAGAGATGTGATCAAGGCCCTGGAGCTGCAGGGTACAGCCGCTTTCTGAAGGCGGTGCGCGATTTGGAAGGCGCTTGAGCGCTTCGGACATCACGGCCGGATCCGCGGACTGGTCCGGCAGAAGCATGTCGATGAGACCAAGTTCGCTCGCCCGCTGGGCGCGCAGCAACTGCTCCTCGCGCGGCTTCACGCGGGGCACGATCAGAGCAGGCTTGTCGAAGGACAGGATCTCGCAATAGGTATTGTAGCCCCCCATGGCGACGACACCGGTGGCACCGACGATCAGCTCTTCCATGTGATTGTCGAACTCGATGACCTCGATATAGGGAATGCGCGAACCCTTGGCGACGAGCTTGGAACGTTCGGCCGCCGGCATGTACGGCCCGAGGACAACGAGCGCCTTCAACTGTAGGCTGGCGTCCTGCTCGTAGGCGTTCATGACATCGTGAACCAGATCCGATCCGTCGCCGCCCCCGCCTGTCGTGACCAGGATGTAGTTGTCGGAGCGCGCATTGATCGACGTCTTGCTCGACGAGACGCTGCGCTGGAGGAAGCCGACGAAATCCATTTTCCGGCGCACACTCGCGGGCACGTCGAGCCCAATCAGCGGATCGTAGAAATCCGGCGGGCCGTAGACCCAGACGGAATCATAGTACTGGTCGATCTTCTGCATGATGCCGTTGCGCTTCCACTCGGCATCGAGCAGGTGCGAGGCATCCATGATCTCGCGCAGGCCAAGCACCAGTACTGTGCCGCGGGCCTTGAGATAGGCAAGCGTTTCCTCGACTTCACCCTTCAGTCCCATCGGCTCCTTGTCGACGATGAAGATGTCGGGCTGGAAGGTTTCCGCAGTATGGCGAATGCTCGATTCGCGCATCTTGAGCGTTTCGTGCAGGTCAATATGGCTCGCCATCGACGTATATTCGCCGTTGCGAAGCTTGATGACGCTCGGAATTTTCACGAAGTCAACGCGTGCACGGTAATCAAACGCACCCGCAATCGTCGCCCCTGAAATGATAAGAATGTTGAGACCGCGATAATCCTCGACCAGGGCATGCGCGATGGCCCGGCACCGACGCAGGTGACCGAGCCCGAACGTGTCGTGGCTGTACATGAGGATACGGGCATCTTCCAGGCGCCGGGCCATGGGCGCTCCTTCTGCGCTTGATGTCATACTAGCACCGCCGGTTTCCGCTCGCAGTCAGCAGACAGAGCGGTGCTCCGCCGGGCTGGCCGCTATTTGTAGGGATCTGCCGCATCACGCAAGCCGTCTCCCAGAAAGTTGAACGCCAAAATTACCAGAACGACCGGTATAATCGGAAATAACAACCATGGATAGAACGCGATGACACTTACGCTCTTCGCCTCGGTCAGGAGAATACCCCAGCTGGTGATCGGCGGGCGCAGACCCAGTCCAAGGAAACTCAGTGCCGTCTCGCCGAGAATCATGCCCGGGATCGAAATCGTCGCCGAGGCGATCAGATGGGACATGAAGCCGGGAACCAGGTGCCTGCCGATGATGCGGGGCGTGCTCGCTCCCATCAGCTGGGCAGCCTGGACATAGTCTTCCTCGCGCAGCGCCAGAAGTTTCGAGCGCACGGCACGCGCCAGTCCCGTCCAGTCGATGATCCCGAGAATCACGGTGATCCCGAAATAGATGACGATCGGGCTCCAGGTCACCGGCATAATTGCCGCAAGCGCCATCCAGAGCGGCAGGCTCGGCAGCGACTGCAGCACCTCGATCAGGCGCTGGACGATCAGGTCGAAGATGCCGCCCCAGTAGCCGGCAAGTCCGCCGATGATGATCCCGAGGCAGAAACTGATGGCAATGCCGATCAGGCCGATCGTCAGCGAAATCCGAGCCCCGTACAAAATGCGTGAGAGCACGTCGCGACCGAGGCGATCGGTGCCAAGCAGAAACATCTGCCCGCCGACCGCCGGGCAGACCAGATGCCGGTCCATGCTCACCAGTCCCCAGAACTTGTAGCCGTCACCGCGGCAGAAGAAACGGATCGGCTGCACATCGTCAGGCTTGTCGGTGTAGATCCGATGGAGCGTGTCGAGGTCGAGCGACATGCTGCGGCCATAGACGAACGGGCCGACGAAATTCCCGTTGTGGAAGAAATGCACCCGCTGTGGCGGCGCATGGATGAAGTCGACATTCTTGGTGTGCAGCCCGTAGGGCGCAATGAATTCGACGATGATGATCATCAGATAGGTGCAAAGCAGGAAGACGCCCGAGGCGAGCGCCAGCCGGTGCTGCTTGAACTTCCACCACATCAGATGCTTTTGCGAGGCGAGATGGATGCGCGACTGCGCAGCCCCCATTCCCTCGGTCGCGGTGGGATCGAAGGGCGCCGTGGAGACGTAGTGTGGCATGGGTGCGCCGGGCGGTGGCAAGGGCGACATCTATTTGGTGCTCCTGCCTTGCAGGCGAATACGCGGATCGAGGAAGCCGAGTGCGATGTCGGAGACGAGAACCCCGATCACGTTGAGGAAGGCGAGGAACATCAGGAACGAGCCTGCAAGATACATGTCCTGGCTCTGCAATGCCTTGATGAGCATCGGGCCTGTCGTTTCGAGAGACAGGACGATCGCGACGATTTCCGCGCCGGAAATAATCGATGGCAAAATCGACCCGATGTCGGCAACGAAGAAGTTGAGCGCCATGCGAAGCGGATATTTCACCAGCGCCCGCAACGGGTGGAGACCCTTGGCACGGGCGGTGACGACATACTGTTTCTGCATCTCGTCGAGCAGGTTGGCCCTGAGGCGCCGGATCATGCCGGCTGTCCCTGCCGTGCCGACGATGATCACGGGTATCCACAGATGCGACAGGATCGATCGCGCCTTTTCCCAGCTCATCGGCTCGTTCAGGAACTTCTGGTCCATCAGGTGCCCGATCGAGACGCCGAACCAGATGTTGGCGAAGTACATCAGGATCAGCGCCAGCATGAAGTTCGGGATGGCGATGCCGAGAAGGCCGAGGAATGTCAGGCCGTAATCACCCCAGCTATACTGGTGGGTTGCCGAATAGATGCCGATCGGGAAGGCGATCAGCCAGGTAAGCAGGATCGTCGAAAAGGACACCAGCATCGTCAGCCATAGGCGATCGCCGACCACCTCCGAGACGGGCAGCTGGTATTCGAAGGAGTAGCCAAAGTCGCCGTGCAGCATGCCGCCGACCCAGTAGAAGTAGCGCAGGATCTCGGGCTTGTCGAAACCGTACTGCTTGCGGAGCTCCTCGATTTCCTGAAGGTTTGCGCTTTCCCCCTGCGCCCGCAGTTCGGCGATCTGGCTTTCGAAGAAGTCGCCTGGCGGCAGCTCGATGATGGTAAAGACGAGTGCCGAGATGATGAACAGCGTCGGCACCATCGCGGCAATGCGCCAGAGGATATATTTCAGCATTCCTCAGGCCTCCTTGAACCAGAAGGAATCCGGCATGTAGAGGCCGAGATAGGAGGTCGGATCGAAGCCATAGAGCGCCTCCGTCGGCACGTTCTGGAGCTTTGCCGAGCTCAGGATCGGCTGCAGGGTGCTATTGATCAGGCCGATCGAGAAGACCTGCTGGGTATAGAGCGACAGCATCTGGTGCCAGATCACCTCGCGCTCCTCGAACCGCATGGTATCGCCCCAATGCTTCAGGAGATCGACGAGCTGCTGGACCTCGGGCAGGTCCGGCGGACTGCCTTCCTGTCCGGCCGAGAGGTAATGCATTCCCCAGAGTGGCCATTGCAGCTGGTCGTCCATGGTCGGCGCGAGCTGGCCCGGGGACATGTCGGCGGTTGCGACACCGTTTTCGATGCCGTACCAGATCGACATCATGATCGTGCCGCTCATGGCGCGGCTGCGGAACACATCGCGCTGCGAAGTGCGGGTGTAAAGGGCGATGCCCACCTCGCGCCAATGATCACGCACCAGCTCCAGGACATCGGTATCGAGGTTGCTCTCGCCAGCCGTCTCGACGGTGATCTCGGCGCGGCGGCCATCCGGCAGGAGACGGATCCCCTCGTCGTCCCGGTCCTTCAGCCCCACCTCGTCAAGGAGCTTGTTTGCCTGATCCTTGTCATGCGCGATGAACGCATCCGCATATTCCTGCCGGAAGAGCGGGCTGTCGGGCAGTACGGTGTCGGCGCTTGCCTTGCCGAGACCGTAGAAGGCTACCATGTTGATCTCGTGCCGGTCGATCGCGAGCGACAGGGCGCGCCTTACGCGAGTTTCGCGGAAGAGCTTGCGCCAGACATCGTCGGCACAGTTTAGGTTCGGCAGCAGCGCCACGCGCGACCCACGCACCTGCTTCCAAAGGTTGACCTTTACGGGGAACCGCTTTTCTGCATCCTTCAGGAAGGTGTAGTCGTTGAAGTCGACGCCGGTGGCCTGCAGGTCGGATTCACCGGCACCCGCCTTTGCCGCGATGATCGAGGACGAGCTGACGTTCAGGATGAACTTGTCGATATAGGGAAGCTGTACTCCGTTCTCGTCAACCCGGTGGAAGAAGGGATTGCGCACGAACACGAACTGTTCCGAGGGCAGGGGGGTGGTGTTCTGCCATGGATCGAGCGTCGGCAGCTCGGGATTCTCGGGGCGCGATGCCCGCGACATCTTGATGTGCAGGTCCGCCCACTTCTTGACCCGGTTCTGCTTCATCAGCGCCGAGAGACGAAAATCGTCCTGGTACTTCTTGTGAAACTGCTTGAGGTAGTGGCCAGGCCCGAAAATCACGAGAGGCAGCGGGCCGGCGAGGGCCGGCATGAACATCGGGTTCGGCCGCTCCCAGCTGTATCGTACCGTCAGGTTATCGACGACCTCGAATTTCGGCAGGTTGCCATGCGGCCTGAGCTCGAGCGCGCCACCGCCCGGTGTCAGGTTCTTGTCGAGGATCACGTCCTCCCACCAGTATTGGAAATCGTCGACCGTGAACGGGTGGCCGTCGGACCAGCGATGTCCCTCGCGCAGGTGGAAGGTGAAGACTGTATCGTCGGTCGATTCAAAACCAAGCAGGATATCGGGCTGGAACACCAGGTGCTTGTCGTAACCGACCAGGCGGGAATAGCCATAGACGGTCATGTAGCGGATGTCCTTCTGGCTGCCGATGATCGTGCGCACCGTGCCGCCATAAACGCCGGGTTGCCGCCCCGCCGCCCTCATGTTGACGATCCGCGGATGTGCCGGCAGCCGGTCCGCCATGGGAGGAATGCGACCGGCCCGTAGCCAGTCCCGCAAAAACTCCGGCTCTATGTCACGGTCTTCCGAGGCCGCCTTCCCGGCAGCGGGAAGGACGGTCGAGCCAATCAGGCCAGTCAGAAATGTGCGTCGCGTTACCATGAGCGGAGCTCCTTTGCGTCCGCACCCTTGCGGGCCCTGACAAGGTGACCGTTGCCGAGATCGGCGTAGTCGAGCTCGGAAGCGTCGTCGTGTTCAGCCGTAAAGGTGACACCCCAGTTCTGCTTGTCGGCGGCGCCGTTCCTTCGCAGCGCCTCGAAGTCGAGTGGCCGGTCGAGGTCGGGGAAGGGAACGGCTGCCAGAAGCGACTTCGTGTAGGGATGGACAGGATCGCGCAGAATGATCGAGCGGGGCGCGATCTCGACAATGCGTCCCTTGCACATGACGGCGATCCGGTCGGCCATGTAATCGACGACCGCAAGGTTGTGCGAAATGAAAAGGTAGGTGAGCCCGAGTTCCTTCTGCAGGTCCTTGAGCAGGTTCAGGATCTGCGCCTGGACCGAGACGTCGAGCGCCGACACAGGCTCGTCGAGGATGATGAGCTTCGGCCCGAGCGCCAGTGCGCGGGCAATGCCGATGCGCTGGCGCTGGCCTCCGGAGAAGCTGTGCGGATAGCGGTTCAGGTAGCGCCGGTCCAGTCCGATCGCCCCCATCAGCGCCTCGACGCGCTGCTTGCGCTCGTCGCTGTTGCCGCGGTCATGGATCTCCAGCGGCTCGCTGAGGATGTTCCGGACCGTCATGCGCGGCGACAGCGAGGACACCGGGTCCTGAAACACCATCTGGACCTTCGTACGCAACTCCTGCAGGTCGTCGCCGTTGACAGAGAGAACATCGATGACGTCCTTGCCGTCGTTGAAGATCACCGAACCGCTATCGGGTGTCACGGCCCGCATCAGGATCTTGCTGACGGTCGTCTTGCCGCATCCGGATTCGCCGACGAGCCCGAGGCATTCACCCCTGCGGATGTCGAAGCTGACATCATCGACCGCGCGGACGACAGCAGCTTCGCGGGTTCCGAACAGGCCGCGATTGCGCGTCTTGAAGCTCTTCGAGAGATTGTTGACCGAGAGCAGCAATTCCGGTCCCTCGGCCTTCACCTTCTTCTTGCCGATCAGGGATTCCAGATTTACGGGAACATCCCTGAGCGCCTTGAGGCGCTCGCCTTCCCGCATGTCGAAATGCGGCACTGCAGCCATGAGCCCTTTGAGATAGGGATGCTGCGGGTTGCGGAAGATCGGACCGACCGGTCCCGCTTCCATGATCTCGCCGTGGTAGATCACCACGACCTCGTCGGCCATGTTGGCGACGACGCCGAGGTCGTGGGTAATCAGAAGCATTGCCATGCCGAGCTTGTGCTGCAGGTCGCGCAACAGCTCGAGGATCTGCGCCTGGATTGTCACGTCGAGCGCCGTCGTCGGCTCGTCGGCAATCAGAAGCGCCGGGTTGCAGATCAGGGCCATCGCGATCATCGCGCGCTGCCGCATGCCGCCCGAAAGCTCGAAGGGATACATGTCGAAGGTTCGCTTCGGATCGGCAAAGCCAACGAGGCCGAGCATTTCCTCGGTCTTCTCGCGAGCCTCCTTCTTGTCGGCTTCCGTATGGATCAGAAGTGCTTCACTGATCTGGTTGCCGACCGTGTGCAATGGCGACAGCGATGTCATGGGCTCCTGAAAGATCGTCGCCATGCGTCGACCGCGCAGGTCACGAATTTCCTCGCTGTCGCGCGAATACCTCAGGATGTCGGTGGTCTTGCCGTTCAGGGGGTCGGTAAACAGGATACGGCCTTCAGCCGTCGCGGCATTCGGGAGGATGCCCATGACGGCCTGGCTGATGACGGATTTTCCAGAGCCGGATTCTCCGACCAGGGCCGTCACCTTGCCTGGCAATATGCGAAGATTGGCGTTTCTTACGACGCGCAGTCGATCGCCGAAAACCGAGAATGAAATGTCGAGGTTCTCGATGCGCAACAGATCCGAGGCGGACGCCATACCAATGATATTCCCCAGTTTTTCTTTGTTCCCGTGCAGGCACACTACCGTACCGCAATGAGGGTGTCCAGTTGATGACGGACACGCAAAAAATGGGGCGTTTCAAGGGATTGAAAAGGCCGGCGACCGGCCCTTTACCGCGCGTCGGGACCCTGCTGGACGAACGTCTCGACAGCAGGCTTCACGGCCTGCCGGCGTGCGTCGCGATGAAGCATGATGACCTGCTCGGCTTCCGAAAGCGCTGCCGGCGCCACCTCGTGAAAGCCTTCCTCGACATGGATCGCCGGTGCCGCAATGCGGGGCTGCAGGACGGTAACCTTCTGGCGGACCCCGCGCAGCTTTTCCTCGCCGAGCGTATGCCATTCGCCGCCGCAGTAGCCGGCAAAAGCCTGGCTCGCCACGACCTCGCTCGAATATTTCTTTGTCAGCGACTGCAGGCGCTGCACTTCGTTGACCGCGGAGCCGAAGGCCGAGAAGGTCAGCCGGTCCTTGAGACCGACATTCCCGAACATCACGTTGCCGACGTGCAGGCCGATGCCGTAGGAAACCTTGCTGAGGCCCTGCTCGAGACGCTCCCTGTTCAGCTCGGCGACACGCGCCTGCGCCTGGTGAACAGCCGTCAACGCCGCCTGGCAGGCAATCTTGGAGGGGTCCTTGTGCCGGCCACAGGGATAGACCGCCAGGAACCCGTCTCCGAGGAAGCTCAGGATTTCGCCACCATTGCGGTTGAAGGGCGCGGCGATTGCGTCGAAGAACTGGTTCAGCGTGTCGATATAGGCCTGCCGGCCCTCCTTCTCGGCATAGACCGTCGATTGCCGCATGTCGCCCATGACGAGCGCGGCGCGGATCGTCTCGCCGTCGCCGCGCCGGATCTGGCCGTTCAGCACCCGCTTGCCGGCATCGCCGCCCAGGTAAGTGGTCAGCATGTTATTGGCGAGCTTGCCGAGGACGGCCATCTTCGCTGCGACGGCCAGGTGGTTCTGCATGCGCAGGAGCGCCTCGATCATGTCGTCGGAAAAGCCTACATGGCTGTCCGTCGACCATGACCCCATCATCCCCTGCACCGACCCGTCGCCGAACGGCTGGACGAAGGCGAGGTAGTCGGTGATCCCCTCCTGCCTAAGGTCGATGAACACCGGAAATTCCGCCGGACCCTCGGCCGGGATGCGGCGTCTTATGTGCTGCAGGTTGTTGTCGAGGAGATAATAATACGGGCTCTGCAGAAAGCGGTCCGGTTTCTGGCCGACGGTGTGGCGATAGCCTTCGATCGTGACGCCGCTCGCACGCCGCCAGGTAAAGCTCAAGGCATCGTAGAGCGGGTGCAGCATCGAGAAGGTCAGGTGCACACGCGCGATCGGCAGGCCAGCGGAGGCGATCCGCTCACAAAATCCGCGAACGATGGTCTCGAGATCATCGCCGGCAAGGGAGGAATTGGTTAGCCATTCGGCAACCCGGTCCAATAAAATAGACGAGACGCTGGATTCGATCGTGCCCATTCTCGGTAATATCCTCATAGAGCACGTCCAACCCAAAAAAACGCCAGAAACCCTGCCTGCAGCATCTTTTGCGCAAGAGGGGGAGGAGGATGGACGAGCGGTAATATAGTGTCAACGATCTGCCGGGAGCACGGCAGTGGCACCTGTCAACCCGTTGATGTGATGGGCAGGGCAGGCAATCCTTTCTCGTTTCGTTACTCCACGTAAATAGGCAGCGCGCAGGTTTCGAACAATGGTCTTGGCGCAGTTTTTGAGGCCCGACCGAATCTCCCGGGACGGGCTGAGTCATTTTTGTCACACTCACCGCAGGCGACAGGATCATCTCGCCGCCCCGGCGCAAGGCCTGTCAGAGTGGCTCTGTCAAAGCCGGTTTCCGGCATCGAACCATGTCGATTGAAGGCGGGTTTCAATTGCCACGGTCTTCCATTAGATCAGGAGAACCTTCAGCATTCACGCGAGATCTTCCTTGCCACGTTCCCCCGCCTATGACGCCCTTTCACGCAAGATTGAAGCACGCACCGCCCGGGCTGGTGTCATCGGGCTCGGCTATGTCGGCCTGCCGCTGGCGATCGCCATTGCCCGTAGCGGCTTTGCCGTCACCGGTTTCGACATCGACCCCGCCAAAGTCGTCTCGCTCGACGCGAAACGCTCCTATATCGATGCCGTCACAAGCGGCGACCTTGCGCTCGCGATCGACGAGAAGCGCTTTTCGCCCACCATAGATTTTGGAGAGCTTGCCGGCTGCGACGTCATCATCATCTGCGTTCCGACACCGCTCACCCGCCACCGCGATCCTGATCTTTCCTTCGTCGAGGCAACGGCCCGGTCGATCGCAGTGCATCTGAGAAGCGGCCAGCTCGTGGTGCTGGAATCGACGACCTATCCCGGCACGACCGACGATGTCGTCAAGGTGATCCTGGAGACCACCGGCCTCAAATCGGGCACCGACTTCTTCGTTGGTTTCTCGCCGGAACGCGAGGATCCGGGCAATCAGCACTTCAACACAGCGACCATCCCGAAGATCGTCGCCGGCGACGGCGCGGATGCCCTCTCGCTGATGGTTGGGTTCTACAGCGCCGCGGTCAAGACCGTCGTTCCGGTCTCGTCCAACGCAACGGCCGAGGCGGTCAAGCTGACGGAGAACATCTTCCGCTCCGTCAACATTGCCCTTGTCAACGAATTGAAGACGGTCTACGCCGCCATGGGGATCGATGTCTGGGAGGTCATCGACGCGGCCAAGACCAAGCCGTTCGGCTACATGCCATTCTATCCCGGCCCCGGCCTCGGCGGGCATTGCATCCCGATCGACCCCTTCTACCTGACCTGGAAGTCGCGCGAATACGAACTGCCGACCCGCTTCATCGAACTTGCCGGCGAGATCAACTCGGCCATGCCGCGCTACGTGGTCGCCAAGCTCGCCGAGGCGCTCGACATGCGTGCCGGCAAGGCGCTCAGCCGCTCGCGGGTGCTGGTTCTTGGTCTCGCCTACAAGAAGAACGTCGCCGACATCCGCGAAAGCCCGTCGCTGCGCTTGATCGAGGTCATCGAGGAGCGTGGCGGGAAGGCTGACTATCACGATCCGCTGGTCGGCGAGATTCCCTCGACACGCGAATATCAGCATCTGAAGGGCCGCGCGTCGGTCGACCTCACCCGCGAAACCATCGCGTCCTATGACGCAATCCTCGTCGCGACGGATCATGACCAGCTCGACTATGCAGCGATCACCCGCAACGCGCCGCTGATCGTCGATACGCGCAACGTCTTTGCGCGGCTCGGCCTTGCCGGAGACCACATCATCAAGGCGTAATGTCGGCGGGGGAAAGCGTCTTGCCTGAGATCTGGCTTGCGGCGACAGCGTAGCCGCCGCTGGCCCCATCGATGAAATGCACGTGGTCGTGCGACATCGGCGTCGGCACGAAGCAGGTCATCAAGGCGGAGGACTGGCGATGCAGCCCATAGCGGGCCACGCCCTTTGCCTCTCCCTCCTCGAGCAGCGCCTCGATCCGGGCAAGGTGCGAAGCATCGACGTCGATCGTCATTTTCAGGCCGTCGTCGAACTTGCGGAAATCGGAATTGCCGGACACCTCCTCGGTATAGCGGCGGGCGTCGAAACGGCCAAGCTTCAGGCCGAACGTGTGCAGCAGGACGATCATGATACTCTGGAACAGGATGAAGAGCTTCGTCCAGAGCCGCTTTCCAGGCGCTGCCAGGGCACGTGCCTCGCGATCGAAACCCTTGAACGAAAAGGAAAACTCGGGGCCACCTGATGGAACCGGGTGGCCGCCGCGCCCCTGTTCTGCCGCCAGCGCAATCACCTCCGTCACGAGCTTGCGGAATTCCGGGCTCGGCCTGCCATCTTCTGCCGGTATGGCTATGATCGAGACGATCTCGCCGTTGTGGGCCTTGATCGGATTCCACCGGCAGGACAAGCCGGTCAGATCGGGCCGAGCCCCTGATGGCGCCGGCTCGATGCCATAAAGACCGTTCTTCATCTGCCGCTCGGCCCAGGACGCGCCGCCGCCGGCAAACATCGCATAGGCGACGTTTTCGCTCGCCGCATGGCGCGCCACACGCACGTCGAGACCCTCCTTGCGAATATCCGCAAGCGGCACGATCGCGATTCGCAGCGCAAGGTCGAGTTCTTCATCCACCCATCGCTGCGTTGCCGCCAACGCGGCGCGCGCTGCCGTCTCGAACTCCTGTGGGAGTGCGACAACGGCACCGTCGCCGCCGAACACATAGGGATAGTCGCCCCTGTCCACCGCGTTCAGGACCGCGGAAATGACGCTGGCGCCGGCCATGTTCACGTCCTTGTAGCGGCCAGCGCCGATGGCCTTGGTCGATCCGACAATGTCGGCAACCGCCAGGAACCAGCCCTCCGGCAGCGGTCGGTAATTGCTCGTGTCGGTCACCCGCTCGAAGTCGGCAAAGACTGGCACGTCGGCGTAGAATCGATCGTTGGAGAGGTCGCTCATCTTCAAAAACCTAGCACAGACCCATGCTCTCACCGCAATGCGATTTTGCATCTACGGCAATCGACGGCCTGGGGTTTCATATGATAGCACCAGACCGAAAATTTAAGTGAATGGACAAGGGCATAGATGAGCCGCCTGGACAGTTTCATCCGCCGCCTGACGGCTCAGCGCGACATTTTGAATGCCGTGGTCGACCTGGTGAACGGGGCACAGGGCCCTGTGCTGGAATTCGGCCTCGGCAACGGACGGACCTATGATCACCTGCGCGAGCTTTTCCCCGACCGGCGCATCATCGCCTTTGACCGCGAGGTCCGCTCCTATTCCTCCTCGACACCACCGGAAGAAAATATGGTGACGGGCGATATCCGGGAGTCCGGCCAGGCCTTTCTCGGCATCGGCGCAGCACTGGCGCATGCCGACATCGGCACCGGGCATGACGAGATCGATGCCGTCACACTGACATGGCTGCCGCAGCTGATGGTGGGCGTGCTTGTCAAAGGCGGGATCGCTGTGAGCGGCCTTCCGCTTGACCGGCCAGAACTCGAGCCCATCGCACTGCCGACTGGTGTCAAAGAGGGGCGCTACTACCTTTACCGACGGATCTAATTAGCGCTGCTGGTTTGAATCTGTCGAGACGCCGCCGGATCTTTGCCATATCTGATGCCCGCCGAAGGTGTTCGGCGAACTCGCAAAGTGCAGCCGCGAGGGTATTACTCAAGTTCCAGCGTGGCAGCACGATGCCACTTACAATCAAGATGAGTTTGCAGGATAGTTCGCAACATCCACAATCGCCCCGGCACCGGTCTTAACCAAACGCACCGGGAGCGTCGATCGCTCGTCCTGGATCAGGGAAGGAAGAGTATGTCGTACTGCTCGACGCCGCCGGGGAGATCGACGACACGCATCTCGCGGGGCAGTTGCTCGTCGTCGAAGAAGACGAGGCAGGTCTCGTAGTAGCCTGCGAGCATCTCTACGAATTCTCCAGTCTGCTGCGGGCCGTAAAAGAGCGGCGTGAACTCCATGTAGAATGGCACGCGCCGGGACAGGAGAGGTGTCATGGACCGGCAGGCGACAGGTTCGTAGCCTTCAATGTCCATCCAGACGAGACCGATATCGGCAGGATTGATCAAAAGCTCCTGGAGAACCTCAGTCACCGGCCTCACCGGGACACTGATTTTTCGGTCGCTGGGGCTTTTCCTGAAGGCACTGCTCTTGCCGTGGTTGTTTTCGTTCATGAAGAAGTCGATCCGGCCCGTGGTCGCTCCCGCGGCACAGTTGACGACCGTCACCGTCCCATCGAGGCCGTTCTGGTCGATATTCTTCCGAAGCAATTCGACGTTGCGCGGGTCGGGCTCCATGCTGACGATGCGCCGGTAAGCCCCGCTGAGCGCGAAGTAGACGGTCTGCGTGCCGATGTTGCCACCGATCTCAAGCAGACAGCTTGGCTGGTGCGAAAGTCCGCGTTCCCGCAGCACCGCCAGCAGCCGGTCGACATGCTGGCGCTCGAAATGTCCCTTGCGAAACACCTTCCGCCCGATGTAGTCGGCCGGCGAAAACGTCATCAGATGATCGCCAGCATCAACCGTCATCGACACCACTCGCGGGCCGATGTTCTCGATCAGCAGCCGCCGTCCGGTGCGGGTGTCGAAAAGCCTGGTCAGGACAGCATTGCGCGCCTTGCGAAGGCGCCTGCTCCAGAATTTCGCCGTCAGCCAGACGCGGCCGCTCATCTGTCTTTTCCTTCGATGAGGTTGACGGCCTTGTCGCTCGAAATGACGTAGACTTTCAAGGGCAGGGCGCGGCCGCGGACGCTGATTTCGCGGCTTTCCGCATGGGTGGTGTCGGCACCCGCAAGGCTTGCGACCGCATCGGAAATGACGATCGCAGCGTTGAACTCCTTGGCAGCAGTCTCCAGGCGGCTTGCGACATTGACCGTATCGCCGATGGCCGTGACGCTGCGCGTGCGGCCATAGCCAAGGGTTCCGACAACGGCGGGCCCGGTATGAATGCCGATAGCAATGTGAAGTGGCATGATGAGCTCGTCTCTCAGCTCCGCATCGAGCTTTGCGATGTCACGGACGATCGTGGCAGCCGCTTCGATCGCCTGGCGACACGCGTCCTCGGCCGAGTTGCCGATGCCGAAAAGCGCCATGGCGCCATCACCAATGAACTTGTCGATGCGCCCGCCAACCTTTTCGACGGCATTGCCGACAAGGGCGAAATACCGGTTGAGCAGAAAGACGATATCGAAGGGAAGCCGTGTCTCGGTGAGCGAGGTGAAGTGGCGGATGTCGCAGAAGAGGACGGTGATCTCACGCTCACGCCCCGGGCTCGTCTCCTGGGTGTTGGGCGGTAATGTGTTTTCCGGCGCGGCCACCAGCAACGGCGCGACGGTGATGTCGTGTGTGGGCCGCAACTGGCAGGCAAGACGCACGTCAGAGGCCGCCTTGATCCTCTTGAGGGTCGACTGCTCCAGCTTATCGGGAGGCGGCAGGTCGTTGTCGTCGCTGAGGATCTGGACGCGGCAGGTCGAGCATTGCCCCTTGCCGCCGCAGACAGAGTAGTGCGGAACTCCGCCAAGACGGCTTGCCTCCAGAACCGTGAAGCCGCGCGGGACGCTTATCGCCTCGCCATCTGGATAGCGCACGGTGATCTGGTCGACGCGCTCGCGCCACCGTCTCAAGGTCCTGGCACCGACAACGATCAGGAGCGCTGCGGAAAACGAGCCATAGAGACCGGCCCGGATCATGGCGATCGTCTGCTGCGCCTCGGGGTTGGAGTAGTAGCGCGTGTTGAGGTTGTCGCGATAGCGATCGGTATTGACCATGCCCTCGTAGGCCGGCTCGGCGATCGTTCGACCCATTTCGATAAAGCCGAGAATGGCGAGTACCGGCAGCAGGATCGCGACGGCTAGGAGCATCGCGGCGACACGGTCATACCAGGGCCGGTAGCGCAGCCAGAAATGCAGGCCGATGCATCCGTGGGTCCAGACGAAAAGAAGGGCGACGACCTGTCGCCAGCCGGCGCCCGGAGAGGTGACCCAGAGCAGGCGAACGATCGTCTCGTAGTCATCGCGGTAGTGGAAGAGGGTATGGGCGATCCGGGTACCGATCACATGGTCCATCAACAGCAGCGGAATGGCGAGCCCGAGCACCATCTGCGCCATCTCCGCTGCCGGCATGACCAGGCTGCGGCGCTTGTAGACGGAGCGAAGGACAAGGCAGATATGGACGAACACCGCAGTGTAGAACACGAAGGTGCCCACGGGGTTGCGCCAGATCGCCAGGAAGATGCGTCGCCCGTCGTCTGCGGCCGACACTGAAATCAGTCCGAGCGCGTGGTTGGATAGATGCAGCAGGACGAACAGGAACATGACAAGCCCGGAGCCAAGCCGGGCCCTTCTGATCGAGCGCTCTGAAAAAATACCGGTGGCAGCGACTGTCGCCATTCATTCCCGTTCTTGAATACCAGGTGCCAAATACAATAGAGATGACGGAATTGAGGTTGAATTGCCGCCGCTGCGATTGCGAACGCCTTTCACTCTATCAGCAGAAAGCAGGCATGCTGACAATAACGTATTTTCCGGCGGCAGGCCCGAGCATCTGTTGTAAACAGTGTGTCTCGGCGGAGACATGGTGATGCGGGTTGCATTCTACGCGCCGCTGAAGTCCCCGAACCATCCCGTGCCTTCAGGCGATCGCCTCATGGCACGCCTCCTTGTGCAGGCTCTCGAGCTCCGCGGCCATTCCGTCGAGGTCATCTCCGAATTTCGGAGTTTTTGCGCGACCCCGGAAGAGACCGTCAAGCGTCAGGCTGCCGCGCGCCAGGAGCTGGCGCGATTGCGCAATGTCCTGTCTGGCGGCCTTCGGCCCGATCTCTGGTTCTGCTACCATCCCTATTACAAATCGCCGGATCTTTTCGGACCAGTCCTTTGCCGGGAGTTCTCGATCCCCTATGTCACGGCCGAGGCGTCCTATTCGAAAAAGCGCGACGAGGATGCATGGGCCTCGTTTCAAAGGCTGGTTATCGATGGTCTCGGACAGGCTTCCGTCAACATCTCGCTGACCGAGCGTGACAGGAGGGGCCTGTCGGAGGCTTTGCCCTCCGGTTCGTTTGCCATTCTCAGGCCCTTCATCGATACCGCACTTTTCCAGGGATCGCCGCATGCCCGGGAGCCTGGACGTCTGATTGCCGTTGCAATGATGAGGAGCGGCGACAAGATGCGCAGCTATGTCATGCTTGCGCAGGCACTGGCCGGTCTGCAGGACCGTCCCTGGACACTGGCGATCGCCGGCGACGGGCCGATGCGCAGCGAGGTCGAGCAGCTCTTTTCCGGCTTCGGTGAGCGCATTGAATGGCTGGGACAGCTTGGAGCACAGGAAGTTGCCCGCGAATTGTGCCGCTCCGGTCTCTACATATGGCCGGGCGCAGGGGAGGCCTATGGCCTTGCCTATCTCGAGGCACAGGCAGCCGGCCTTCCCGTGGTCGCCCAGAAGACGGCGGGTGTTCCCGAGGTGGTCGTCGACGGCGAGACGGGCCTGTTGACAGCGGACGGCGACATCGAGGCGGTTTCTGCAGCGATCGCAAGGCTGCTCGACGAGCCCGACAGGCAACAGGCGATGGGCGCAAATGCCCGCCGCTTCGTTCTTGAAGAGCGGTCGCTCGAGATTGCGGCGCAAATGCTTGACCAGATCCTGCAGACCTGTTTGACACGACAGTCATGAGCGATGACCAAACCTTTGCGGCCTTGCGCCAGGAACTCGACCGCTGGCGGTCCGCCGGCCGGACAGCGCGCCTGTGGCTGCGGGACGACGATGCCGTCGAGGTTACGGACGCGCTGGAACAGTTGCTCGATACCACCAGGCAGGCCACCGTTCCGCTGACCCTTGCCGTCATTCCGGCCTTCACAGGCGAGGCGCTGGTGGCACGGCTTGCACGGGAAGATCATGTGCTTGTTGCCGTTCACGGCTGGTCGCATGAAAATCATGCGGGTCCAGACGAAAAGAAGCAGGAACTCGGAAGCCATCGGCACGCCGACGTCGTGTTGGCACAGCTCCGCAACGGTCTGGACAGGCTCCGGCTCCTTCACGGTCCGAAGCTTGTTCCCATGCTGGTGCCGCCATGGAACAGGATCAGCGCGGAGCTTGTCCCACGCCTTGAAGAGCAAGGCTTCGAGGTGCTGTCTGTGTTCGGCAGAATGAGGGACAATAGCCCGATCCGGCTCCTGAACACGCATGTCGACGTCGTCAATGCCCGGGGCCAGCGGGGCGACCGACCGCATGCGGATCTCGTCAGGGAACTGGTTGGCGAATTGCGGACCCGTTTTGCCGGCGGAGAGGACCCTTGCGCGCGGGAGCGGCCCGCCCCGGTTGACGAGCCGATCGGCATCCTCACCCACCATCTTGTCCATGGCGCCTCAGAGCGGGCGTTCCTTGCCCGTCTATTCGAAGAGACGGTGGATCATTCGGCCGTGTCCTGGATGTCCGCGACGGATCTGGTCGGGGGGCTGGCCCTTCCACAAGGGCGGGTAGAGTGAAGGGGAAGCCACGCCCATATCGGCCTTTCTGTCGATGTGCCTTCGGGCATGGGGTAACTATCCGGTCAGGACCGCAGCAGCCTGGGCACTTTGCCGTGCCTTTTTTGACACCGGCTCCCGCGGAGTCGGGTCGCAAATGCCACGTGTGTTGCGAACAATCTGCTGAAGGGATCCCGCATTGGGTGAACAGGATTATGTGCTCGCTGAGGTCGGAGGCCGGATAGTGGTCACATGCACAGAAGCGGCCGTCTTCAGAAAACATCTCAGTCGAACATTCCCGCAAAAAGCTTTCGTCCTTATCCGACCGAGCGTGGGAATGGAAGGATGGGGTTCGGCAAATGGTCGCCGGGGGTCTGCAGATTGCTGCGTCGCAACTGCTGGCTCAGAATACCCAGGAGCGCGCTGGGGAGAGTGAGATGTTTGATGGGCTGCGTATTATCGAAAAGCAGCGAAGTGAGAACGCCGCCGCTCGTACTCCCAAGCTGAGGAAGCCCGCAAAGCGCAAAGCGAAGCCGCAGGAGGGCCGCGGCTCCTAGAAGACCACAGATCGACTAATCCTAGGTTCCTGAAAGTTAAAGGTTATCGGCACTCAGAAACGCGTCCAGATCAGCAACCAGGGACAGAATGGGTGCGCTTTCTGCGTGGTGTTAGCCTGTGGCCTCGTTCAGAGAAGCTGCCATGTCCTTAGTCGGCAGAATGAGACGCCGCTCCATGTTCTTCGTCTCCTGAAAGCCGAATTTTTTATAGAAAGTGACGGCCTCATCATCGAGAGCGTGGATTATCACGGCGCGAAAAGCGACTACTTGCGCGGCGGACACCACACTCATGAGCGCGTTTCTGAGGAGCGCTTTTCCAAGGCCATTACCTTGATGTTCGGCATCGACCGCAAGTCGGGCTAGAACTGCAATCGGAATTTCGGTGGGAGCTTTTGACCCCTTCACCGATCGGGAAACATCGCTTCGGTGTATCATGCCCGCACAAACCGAATGGTAACCTACGACTTTGAAGTTTTCGTCCGCAATTACAAATGTACGGGTGTATCCCTGCTCCTGATTATGTAAGGCCATTTCCTTTAGCCACGAATCCAAGGAGGGCTTCCCCGACGAGAAGCCCTCAATGATGTGCTGATTTGCAATAGGGCAAGGTTTCCGATACGGCAAACGTCAGTCCATCCAATCTACTTTGATCTGAAAAAGCTTGACCAAGTTGTCTCTGGCGACGCCTGGAGCAGCAAGCTGCTCACTTACAGCTTCAAACACGTCAGCGGAAACGCCTATGAATCGTTGATCTAGCAACTCTTCTTGCGCGGCATACACAGAGGCTTCGGTCATGAACGCAGTTATGCTCTTTCCACAAACCCCAGCAGCACGTGCAATTAGATCATGCGTTTCCGGTTCAATCCGAAGATTGACGGTTTTGGTTTTCCTAAGAGCGGACATCATACTTCTCCATCAATCGCACAGTTGATTTTGATTTGTGCGACGTACTTGATGAACGTTCGAATACGATCATGTGTAGTCAATGTACATACGTTTCTATAAGTTTCAATTACTGAAAAGCTTGCATTTCCGCTAATGCGCTGAATCCATTTCTGGATTTTTGTCATTCCGTAGCTTCGCGCGCCGACTATATGAGCACAGAGGAGGATACTGATTTCAGACATCAGCGCTTGTACTTCCCTGGTGCTTCCCCGGAACGAAGTCAATTTTTCGTCACGACCCAAGCCAATCCATATGGAATTGATTTTACAGGCAAGAATTTGGTGGAGCTAAGCGGGATCGAACCACTGGCCTCTTGCATGCCATGCAAGCGCTCCCCATCGATACCGACCAGCGAACGGGTCCCGAGATGCGCCGCGCGCTTTGATTAGCTCAGATCTCGACGAGCTGATTGTCATGCGCCGCAAAGGCGCCCGAAAATTCCGCCCTGGCATCGCATTCCATCTGATCCAGCTGTGTGTCCGTGCGCGAGGGCGCATGATGGAAAAGCGCGAACTTCTTGGCGCCCGCCATCTTCGCGAGTTCGACGCCGTGTTCCCAGGTGGAATGGCCGAAACCCTTGAAACGCTGCATCTCGTCTTCGTTGTAGGTGCAATCGTAGACGACGAGGTCGGCGTCCTTCATCATCTCCAGCGCAACCGGATCATGAACGCCCGGGATATGCTCGATGTCGTAAATCAGTGCGACCGAGCGACCGTTCCACTCGACGCGGTAACCGATCGCCCCACCCGGATGGTTCAGTGTGTAGGTCTTGATCTTGACGCCGGGACGCGGTTCCAGCGTCTGGCCGGCATGAAAATCGCGGAAGTTCATCGTCGCCTGGCAGATGTCGGTCTTCACAGGGAACCATGGCGGGCTGATGAACTGCTCGATCATCTCGCGCGTGCTCATCTTGCCGTCCAGGTGCCCCGACCAGATCGTCAGATCGATGGTCGGGTAGTAGATCGCCTTGAAGAACGGCAGGCCAATGATGTGGTCGTAGTGGCAGTGGCTGAAGAACAGGTCGACGTTGTGGACGTCCTCGCTGAGCATGGCAAGGCCGGCTTCGCGTACGCCCGATCCGGCGTCGAAGATCATCCGGTATTCACCGCAGCGGATTTCGATGCACGAGGTGTTGCCACCGTAGCGGACGAATTCGGGACCCGAGACCGGGATGCTGCCGCGAACGCCCCAAAACTTTACCTGAAACTGATCTTTACTCATCGCGTTTTCAAAATGGGCCGACCTAACAACGCTATCGTAATCCTATCACGATTAGCAAGCGACGCGTTGTTTTCCATGGACTTCCCTGTGTCGTTGGTACCGTTTCTAACCCTATCCGGTGAAGTGGTAGATTTTCCTAAGCAATCTGTTTTCGTTCCGGAAAGCAACTGCCTATGGTTTGTATTCGGTAAACGGACCCTGATGCCCGGCAAGGGACGCGGCAGGGTTCCGCAGCCTTCCTGCATTAAATGGTTGCTCGGCCCTGAAAATACAAATCCCGGCTCCTTACCCATTCGTCTTACCGGATCACGGCAGTATCGATCTTCGCCGGATGCCGCCGTCGTCTCAGTGCAACCCGCCGACACCTAGAAGACGCTCAACTGCATCCTGATCCTCAAGCAACGTTTGCGGCGCACCGGTAAACGCCAGGCGGCCGCGTTCGAGGACGATCACATGGTCGGCAAAGTCAAGCGCGCTCTGGATCCGCTGCTCGACAAGCAGGATTGTCATGTCGCCCGTGCGTGCCAGCTCGGCGAAGGCCGTCATCAGCTCCTCGCAGATGACGGGCGCCAGCCCCTCAAGCGGCTCGTCGAGCAGAAGCACCGACGGCCGGCCGAGAATGCTGCGTGCCGTCGATAGCATCTGCTGTTCGCCGCCCGAGAGCTGACCGCCGAGGTTGCGGCGCCGCTCCTTCAGGCGTGGGAACATCCCGTAGGCTTCCTCCAGTGCGCTTCTCGGGCGCCCCTTCAATCCGACGAAAAGGTTTTCCTCCACGGTCAATGTCGGGAAGATGCATCGTGCCTGCGGCACGTAGCCCAGTCCGGTGTGGGCGCGTGCTGCACTCGCCATTGCGGTCACATCGGTAGCACCGATGCGGATCGTGCCCGCGTAGCGCCTGGTCTGGCCGGCAAGTGTGGCAAGCAGCGTCGTCTTTCCCATGCCGTTTCGACCGAGGATCGCAAGGCGTGCGCCGGCCGGAACCTTGAACGAAACGTTTTCGAGGACGCGGGTCGGCCCATAGCCGGCCGACAGGTTCTCGACGTCAAGCGGCGTGGCTGGCATTGGCATAGCTCCCGAGATAGGCCTCGCGAACGCAGGCATCCTTGGTGACGTCAGCGGGCGACCCGTCGAAGATGATCGCGCCTGCAGCGAGGACGACGACGCGTTTGGCGAAGCGGAAGACGAGGTCCATGTCGTGCTCGATCATCAGGACGGCGAGATCGGCGGGCAGGTCGGCGAGCGCCTGCTCGATCCGTCCGGTATCGCTTTGGGGAACGCCGGCCGCCGGCTCGTCGAGGAGCAGTACCTTCGGCCTGAGAGCCATGGCAACGGCGATTTCGAGAAGCCGTTGCTGGCCATAGGCGATCTCGTTCACCCTGCGGTGCATCAGATGCGCAATGCCGAGTGTGGAAAGAAGGTCATTCACCTCGTCCATCACATCAGGCATGGAAAGGAAATTCCCGAACATGCGACCAGAACGTCTGCGGCGCTGGAGGATGGCAAGGGCAACGTGCTCGGCGGGCGTCATCTCCAGGAACAGCCGGGTGACCTGGAAGGATCTAACCAGGCCACGCTGGACGCGGCCGTTGGCGCCAACCCTGGTGACGATTTCGCCAGCAAGCCGGACATCTCCGGAATCGGGCTTCAGATTGCCCGTCACCAGATTGACGAAAGTGGTCTTTCCCGCGCCGTTTGGTCCGATCAGCGCCACCCGGTCGCCTGGCTCCATCGACAGGGAGACGTCGTTCGTCACAGCAAGCCCGCCGAAGGACTTCCTGAGGTTGATGACTTCGAAGACGGCGCTCATTCTCCCGCCTCCCTTCTGCGGCCGAGCAGGGCTGCAACGGAACCGTAAAGCCCCTTCGGCGCAAACAGGACCACCGCGATCAAAAGCACGCCCACCATGGTCAGCCAGTGAAACGGGTTTGCCGCCGAGACATAGTCCTCAAACAGCATGAAGATGACGGTTCCCGAAAGCGCGCCGAACAGCGAGCCCGTTCCACCGAGGACAAGCATGACCAGCGATTCGGCCGACAGCGTGAAGGAGAGACTGTCCAGACCAACCACCTGCGTGGTGATGGCGTTCAATGCCCCTCCGACGCCCGCAACGGCGCCGGAGACGACGTACATCTTCAACAGCGCTGCCTTCGGCGAGGCACCCATGGCGCGGATGCGCACCGGATCCTCCTTGATCCCGCGACACAACATGCCGAAGGGCGAGCGTACGAGAAGGCGCAGAAGCACGAAGACGAGAACAAGCAGGACGATCGCGAAAACATAGGCGGTGTGGCCGTAGAGATCGAATTCGAACGTACCGAAGATCGGGTCAGCGGAAATGCCGGACAGGCCATCACTGCCGCCGGTCCAGCTTGATGTCTTGTTGGCGAATTCGTGGAAGAGATGGATGAGGGCGATAGACAGCACCAGTTGGGGAAGGCCATGGCCACGCAGGATGACCACGCCGCTGACGAGCCCGGCGAGCGCGCCGCCGAGGACGCCTGCCAGCGTCATCAGCAGGGGATCATTGATGCCGTAGTGCGCCGACAGGATGCCGGCCGCATATGCGCCCGATCCGAAGAGGGCTGCATGGCCGAGCGTCGCGATGCCACAATAGCCGGTGACGAGGTCAAGCGACAGGACAAGCAGGGCGACTGCGACGATGCGGGTGAGCAGGGCCAGATTGTCTGGGAAAAGCAGGTAGCCGATGACGGCAGCAATGGTAATGACGGCAACGCCCGCCAGATCCCGTCCCGCCTGACGGCGCGGGCGGGCTTGAGCAAGCAGGGCTCTTTCGGTGTTCATGACGGCAGCCAATCTATTTCATCCTCCCCGCAAGGCCACGCGGAAAGATGCAGATGATGGCGATGACCGCGAGGTAGAAGAAGAATTCGCCGAATTCCGGCATGAGGTAACGCCCGGTCGTGTCGACAGCACCGAGAAGCAGGCAGGCAATGAGTGCGCCGGGGATCGAGCCCGCGCCGCCGACCGAGACGACGACAAGGAAGGTCACCATGTACCTCAGGGCATAGTAGGGTTCGACGGGCAGCAGTTCCGCGCCGACCACGCCGCCGAAGGCGGCAAGGCCGACGGCAACGGCAAAACTTAAGGCATAGATGATTTCGGTGCGCACCCCGAGTGCAGCCGCCATGGCGGCATTGTCGACGGAGGCGCGCAGCTTGACCCCGAAGCTGGTTCTTTCAATCGCATACCAGAGACCGGCGGCGACAGCGAGCCCGCAGAAAATCGCGAAGAGTCGGTGAACGGGAATTGTCCGGAACCCGAGATCGGCCGAGCCCTGAAGATCTTGCGGCAGGGGGATCGTCTTCAGCGTCGGGCCGAACACATAGTTGGCAATGCCTATGATGCAGAAGGTGATGCCGATGGTCATCAGCACCTGCGTCAGCTCAGGCGCTCCGTAGATGCGCCGGTACAGAAAGCGTTCGATAGGAACCGCGATAATGACGGTGCCGACAACCGCCAGAAGGACAGCGATGCCGTAGCCAAGCCCGAGGTCGCGCGCAGCATAGGAGGCAATGTAGCCGCCGATCATGGCGAATGCGCCGTGCGCGAGATTGACGACCCGCATCAACCCCATCGTCACCGACAGACCGATCGAGATGACGAACAGTACCATGCCATAGGCGAGCGCATCGACGGCTATGCTGAAGACAGTTTGCATGAGGCTATCCCGATGCTGTTTGGGCGCGGCAGGCAAGCCCGCCTGCAGCTTTTGCGCTGCAGACTTTCCTCTCCGGCCGCAGGATCAAAGGCCTTTACTTGGCGGCCGCAAGGCCAGGGTCGCCCTGCTTTTCGAACGTCTGGATCTCCTTGTTGTAATAGGTGCCATCGTCGGCCTTCGTCACCTCGCGCAGGTAGATGTTCTGTGTGATATGGCGGCTCTCGGGATCGATCGTTACCGGACCGCGCGGGCTGACCCAGGTCAGGCCTTTGACCGCTTCGACGGCCTTGGCCGCATCCTGCTTGCCGCCGGTTGCCTCGATCATCTTGTAGATGACATTCATGCCGTCATAAGCACCGACGGCTGGAAAGGAGAGTTCCGCCTTGTTGCCGATCGCCTTTGCCGCAGCCTCGACGAAGGCCTTGTTCTCGGGCGAGTCGTGCGAGACGGCATAATGGAAGGTCGTCTTGATGCCGAGAGCGGCATCGCCGAGGGCCGGAAGGTCGGATTCCTGCGTCAGGTCGCCAGGAGCAAAGAACTTGATGCCGGCAGCCTTGAGGCCGTTCTCGTTGTAGGCCTTGACGAAGCCGAGCGTAGTCGGGCCTGAGGGCAGGAACGCAAACACCCCTTGGGCGCCCGAGTCCTTGATCCGCTGCATGATAGGACTGAAATCATTGGTCGAGAGCGGCATGCGGATCGCCTCGACGACCCTGCCGCCTTCCTTCTCGAAGGCAGCCTTGAAGGCGTTCTCGGCATCGACGCCCGGACCATAATCGCTGACCACCGAAATAACTTTGCTGACGCCGTCGTCATGGGCAACCTTGGCGATCGGTGTCGAGGTCTGCCACGTGGTGAACGACGTGCGCACCACCAGTGGGCTCTTCGTGACGATGGCCGATGTTGCCGCATTCATGATCACGAGCGGCGTGTTCGCCTGCTTCAGGATCGGTGCCACGGCCATGGCGTCGGGCGTGAAATAGAAGCCAGCAAGGTACTGCACCTTCTCCTTGACCACCAGTTCCTGCGCCAGGGCCTTCGACTGCGCGGGATCGGCGGCCGGCAGGTCGCGATAGATCACCTCGACGGTGTTGTCTGCGACCTTGGCGCCGTTGATCGCCATATAGGCGTCAATGCCGGCCTTGAAATTCTTACCCTGCAGGGCAAACGGACCCGAGAACGGACCGACCACGCCAACCTTGATGGTCTCTGCATAGGCCGCCGTGCTCATGACGATCGCCGCGACGGCAGCCAGGACAAACCGTTTCATAAAATCCTCCCAATAACGATGGCGCACTCCCACGCCGGATTAGCAAAGAGCCAAAACCGTGGCGATAGTGTCTCACCCAAAACGGTGATGTAAAATGAAATAAAAGCCGCAAATCATAGTTCAGGGGTTATGGTTTCGCGCCGATCCTTTCGATAGTTCCTGCCAGTTGAAGGCCGAGCCGAAGGGATGCGGCCGATGCCATAACCATTTGCGGCAGGATCAACCATTCCAGCATCCAGGCAGCACCCGAGCGCTCCTGTTCGTGCACCAGCGACTGGTGGCATCCAGACAGCAGGGTTGCATTGAACCGCGCAAGCGCCACCAATGCTTCCGCAGCCACCGGGTTCTGCTTGTGCGCCATGGCGGAGGAGCCGCCTCCGCCCGAAAGCTCGATCTCGTCGCCCGCCTGCGCAAGCAGCGCGACATCCTGGCCGAACTTACCGAGGCTGCCCGAGATCAGCGACAGCAGACCCGCATAGTCGGCAATGACAGCGCGCTGGCTTTGCCATTGCGGGATGTCGGAAAGGCCGATTTCCCTGGCAAGGGTCGCGCGGATCGCATCTGCCCTGTCATCCAGCCTGTCCAGCGTGCCCGCGGCACCCCCGAACTGCAAGGGCAGACGCTGCTCGGTCAACCTGTCGCGATAGCAGTCGATGGGTGCCCGCCAGGCGCAGATGCGATCCGAAACGGTAATCTTTATCGCCGCCTGCATGCGCGTCCGCCCCATCAGCGGATTGTGTCCAAAGGACCTGTCGAGATTGTCAAACGCGGTCGACAGGTCAGAGAGCCGGTTGGATAGCAGGAAGGCGACAGCCTTCAGGCGGACCATGAGGCTGGTGTCGATGACGTCCTGGCTGGTGGCGCCGAGATGCACGAACTCGGAATAGGGATCGCCAACGACCTTCCGGAGCTGTTTGACGAGATCGGCAACGACCACGCCGTCGCGGGCTGTCGCGACCCTCAGCTCCAGAAAATCCGGCCTGAAGGTCTTGCAGGCGTCGCCGATGTGGTGGGCAGCTTCATGCGGAATGAGGCCCTCGGCCGCTTCGGCCTTTGCCAATGCAGCCTCGAAGGCAAGCATGGTGCTGATATCGGTCTCTACCGAAAAATAGTGGCCAATTTCTTCGTCGCCGAGAAGCCCGGACAGCAAAGGGTGGTCAAAGGCTGAGACGGTCATCTGTGGTTCCCTTCCTCAAATATCGAGGAACACGGTCTCCCGCTCGCCCTGGAGACGGATATCGAAGGTCAATGTCGACCCCTCCCTCGTCGCGATCAGTGTATCGACACGGTCCCGGTGCTCGATGCGCAAGAGCAGCGGGTCTGCCTGGTTCGCCTCGACCTCCTCGGGAAAATACATGCGCGTGTGCAGGCCGATGTTGATGCCGCGAGCGACAATCCAGACGGTTAGGTGCGGTGCCATCTTTCGTCCGTCCCTGAACGGGACGACACCTGGCTTGACGGTTTCGAAGGTGAAGACGCCATCCTCCGCGCGGGTTGCGCACCGGCCCCAACCGGTAAAGTTCGGATCGGCAGTGCCGCGCATTTCCGAGGGGCTGTTGTAGAGGCCGGCGCTGTCGGCCTGCCAGATTTCGATGACGGCATCGCGCACCAGCGCGCCCGCACCGTCGAACACGCGGCCTGTCACCGTGATGCGCTCGCCGAGCGTCTTGTCGTTGACCATGACCGTGCCGAGGTCGGTGTCGTAGACCCCTTCGATCGCACAGAAGTTGGGGGTGAGCCCGATGTGAACGTAAGGGCCCGCCGTCTGCGACGGCGTTTCCTTGAGGTAGCCGAGTTCCTGTACCATCAGTTTCCCTCCGGGCGGTTTTCGAACATCGTCGAGCGGCGTCCGCGCAGCACGATGTCGAACTTGTAGGCGCGAGCGTCCATCGGGATCGTGTTGCCCCAGTCGAGCGGCGCAATCAACTGCTCGATGGCGCGCTTGTCGGGGATGGTGCCCACGATCGGACATTTCCAGATCATCGGATCCCCCTCGAAATACATCTGGGTGATCAGGCGCTGGGCAAAGCCGTGGCCGAAGATCGAGAAATGGATATGGGCCGGCCGCCAGTCATTGACCCCATTCGGCCACGGATAGGCGCCGGGGCGAACGGTCCTGAAGGCATAGCGCCCCTCGTCGTCCGTTACACAGCGCCCGCAACCGCCAAAGTTCGGGTCGATCGCGGCAAGGTAGGTTTCCTTCTTGTGTCGGTAACGGCCGCCGGCGTTGGCCTGCCAGAACTCGACGAGGGCACCCGGTACCGGGCGCGCGCGCTCATCGAGGACACGGCCGTGGACGACGATACGCTCGCCGATCGCACTTTCACCCGGCCGGGCATAGTTGTGGATCAGATCGTTGTCGAGCTCGCCGATCATCGATTGCCCGAAGACCGGGCCAGTTATCTCGGAGATCGTTCCTTCGAGCGACAGGAGCGCGCGCTGCGGCGAGCGCAGGACGGAGGTCTTGTAGCCCGGCGTGAGGGCTGGTGCATGCCAAGCCCGGTCACGGGCAAAGAAGGCGCCTGTTTCCGGCTTGCGATTGGTGAGGTCGGACATCCCTTAAGCCTTTCGGACTGCCGTTCCGGCGTCCATCTGTTCGAACACGTGCTTGGCAATCTTGATTGCGTGATTGGCGGCCGGGACACCGGCGTAGATCGCCACATGCAGCAGCGCCTCGCAAATATCGTCGCGCGATGCGCCGGTGTTTTCGGTGGCACGCACATGCATCGCCACCTCGTCGTCCTGACCGAGTGCTGCAAGCAGAGCGATGGTGACGATCGACCGCTCGCGACGCGACAAGGTCGTGCGCGACCAGACATGTCCCCAGGCAGCTTCCGTGATCAGGTCCTGGAACGGCTTGTCGAACGGAGTAGCGTTTGCCTCGGCCCGGTCGACATGGGCATCACCGAGGACGGCGCGGCGCGTGGCCATCCCCTGCTCAAACCGTTCTGAGGGCTGGTGGGGTTCGTTCATGGGCTCGTTTCTCCATGCAATGCGCTATCGATGAATGCCCGGATCAAGACCGCCAGGGCCTCGGGCTGCTCTACACAGGGGATATGACCGGCGTCGTGAATGACCTCGAAGCGCGCGCCAGGAATGAGTTTTGCAGTCGACTTCACCAGATCAGGCGGAGTTGACCCGTCCTCTTCCCCGACGACACAGAGCGTCGGCACCGTGATCTTTGCCGCAGCATCGGTGTAGTCGGCATCGCGGATGGCCTCGCAGGTGGCGATGTATCCCTCGACGGGCTGGCGAACGAGCATGTTGTGGTAGCCGCGGTAGGCGGTGTTCTCCGGCCGCCTGAAGGCCGGGGTGAACCAGAGCTTCATGACGCCGTCGACGATGCTTTCGATGCCCTTGCTTTTGACCGTCGCAATCCTTGCGTTCCAGCTCTCGGCCGTGCCGATCTTGTGCGCGGTATCGCAAAGGATCAGTCCCTGCACGAGGTCCGGCCGCGTGCTGTAGAGCGCCTGCGCGATCAGTCCGCCGACGGAAAGTCCGCAGATGATCGCCTTCCTGACCGATAGAAGCTCGAGCAGGCCAGCAAGGTCAGAGGCATGGTCTTCGATCGAATAGGGAACCTGGCCAACGTCAGAAAGTCCGTGCCCACGCTTGTCGTAGACAATGATCCCGTAGTCACCGGCCAGGCGCACGATCACATCCCGCCAGATGCGGAAATCGGTGCCGAGCGAATTGGAAAAGACGATGACCGGCTTGTCGGCGGGGCCGCCGATCAGCTGGTAGTGGATCGCGATGTCGTTGATGCGGGCAAACTGCACGGCTTTCTCCTCCCTACGGCAATCCCGGGCAAGCCGCGGGTCGACTTGATGGAGGATCTGCGCGGGCCCGGGATCAAATTGGATGTTTAATCTGGTTAGGTAAAATGATATTTCATGGCATTCCGATAACCCACAAGTTATGAGAACCATGATCGACAACCGGGTCAAGTTTCGTCATCTGCAGACATTTGTCGAGGTCGCGCGCCAGAAAAGCGTCATGAAGGCGGCTGATCTCCTGAATGTCAGCCAACCCGCTGTGACGAAGACGATCCGCGAACTGGAAGAGGTGCTGGGCGTTGCCGTTTTCGAGCGCGATGGTCGCAGCATCAGGATCACCCGTTACGGCGATGTGTTTCTCAGGCATGCGGGCGCAGCACTGACCGCGCTTCGCCAGGGTCTCGATTCGGTCAGTCAGGAACGCTTCGGGGAAGCGCCGCCAATCCGCATTGGGGCACTGCCAACAGTGTCGACGCGCATCATGCCGCGAGCGATGGAGCTGTTTCTCAAGGAAAACACCTGGAGCCGCATCAAGATCGTCACGGGCGAGAATGCGGTTCTTCTCGAGCAGCTGCGCGTGGGCGACCTTGACCTTGTCGTCGGCCGGCTTGCCGGGGCCGAGAAAATGGCCGGGTTTTCCTTCGAGCATCTCTATTCGGAAAAGGTGGTGTTCGCCGTTCGGGCGGGTCATCCGCTGCTGAAGACCAGACAATCGCTGTTTTCGAGCCTCAGCGAGTACACGGTGCTGATGCCGACGCGGGCATCAATCATCCGCCCCTTCGTCGAAAGCTTCCTGATCGCCAACGGAGTCGCTAGCCTGCCGAACCAGATCGAAACGGTTTCGGATTCCTTCGGGCGCGCCTTCGTGCGCACGAGCGATGCCATCTGGATCATTTCGACGGGCGTCGTTGCCACCGACATTGCCGATGGCCTGCTTTCGGTCCTGCCGATCGATACGAGCGAGACGCAAGGGCCGGTCGGACTGACAATGCGTACCGATGAAATCCCCTCACTGCCGCTGTCGATCCTGATGCATACCATCCGTGAAGCGGCAACCGAGGCAACCGCAGCCTAGCCGGCCTGTTCCCTGGAATGACCGCGTGTTATCGTGACACGCATGCAACTGCGCCGGGGAGCCAGACGATGGGAAGTGCAGCCGCATTACATGGGACATGGCGAATGATTTCCTGGACGCGTCGGGCCGTCGCGACTGGAATGGTCACGAATGCGATGGGACCGGATCCGGTCGGCTATCTCTCCTACCATCCGGATGGGAGGGTGATGGCTGTCGTGGTTAGCCGCGAGCGGCCGGCGATCAAGGGAGAGGTGCCTACTGACGCGGAAAAGGTTGCGCTGTTCGATTCCATGCTCGCCTACGCCGGCACCTACACCTTCGAGAACGGACGCGTCGTGCACCATGTCGATGCAAGCTGGAACCCCGCCTGGGGCGTTAGCGACCTGATCCGTCCGTTTTCAATCGACGGCAACAGGCTGAAGATCAGCGGCGCCCCCGGGGTCGATCCGAAGACTGGCGAGGAAGTTGTCTACGAACTTGAGTTCCGCAAGGTATGATCTCGGATCCGAATGAAGTTCATCTTCAGAACTGAACACCATTCGCGCTCAGACGCTGCGATGGATAAACTGCTGTTTGCGCAGAAGAAGGCTGATGACGTCCTTGGCATGATCCGGGCCGGGGCAGCACTCGTTCCGCTTTCAATGCAATAAGACCGATCCCGCTGTCGTACTATCGGCACAGCCCGTGGAACACCGACTCCAATGGGCTAAGGACCCGCGACGGGAAAGAGAGACGCTTCCCAAACGGCACTCAGTTGATCCTGGTTGAAATTTTGTTTTCCTAAAGCAACTGCGCAGTGCAGGGCATCGCCGACCGCTCATTCAGTCGCGCATCTGGCCCTGTTACCGGGGCGAGCAGCGGTGGGACGCATTTACCACCGCCGCTCTCCATGCACCCTTCCGTGGATGTCGGAAGGGATCTAGTAGGGAAGGCCGACGTAGTTTTCCGCAAGCGCAGTCGCTGCTGCTCTCGAATGCGTCAGATAGTCGAGTTCGGCTTCCTGAATCCTTTGGTCGAAGTTACCGGCGTCGGGAAACCGGTGCATCATTGTTGTCATCCACCAGGAGAACCGTACCGCCTTCCACACCCGAGCAAGCGCTCGCTGGGAATAGGCGTCGATGCCTGCGTTCGAACGATCCTGGTAGTGTTCGAGGAGGCCCGAGAAGAGATAATGCACGTCGCTCGCGGCGAGATTGAGACCTTTTGCACCGGTCGGCGGAACGATGTGGGCGGCATCGCCGACCAGGAACATTCGGCCGAAACGCATCGGCTCGGCAACGAAGGAACGCAGCGGCGCGATCGACTTTTCGAATGAGGGCGCCGTCTGAAGTGCCTCTGCATGGTGTATTGGGAGCCGACGACGAAGCTCGTCCCAGAACCTGTCATCGCTCCAGTCTTCAATCCTCTCGGTCAGCGCACACTGGATGTAATAGCGGCTGCGGTGCGTTGAGCGCATCGAACAAAGCGCAAAGCCTCTGGCATGGTTGGCGTAGATCAGTTCGTGGCTGACGGGGGCAACCTCGGCCAGTATTCCAAGCCAGCCGAAGGGATAGACCTTCTCGACCGTGCGCAGCGATCGCTCCGGCGCCGCCTTGCGGCTGACGCCGTGGAAGCCATCGCAGCCGGCGATGAAATCGCAGTCGATCCGATGAGAACTGCCGTCCTTCTCGTAGGTCAGGTAAGGGCTGGCGCCATCGAAATCATGCAGGAGGACATTCGCTGTCTCGTAGATTGTCACAGCCCCACTTGCCTCGCGTCGCTTCATCAGGTCGCGGGTCAGTTCGGTCTGACCGTAGACCATGACCTTCTTGCCGCCGGTCAGGGCAGATAGATCGATGCGGTGATCGCGTCCGTCGAAGGCAAGGGAGAATCCTTCATGCGGAAGGCCTTCAGCGTGCATGCGGGCGCCGGCCTTCGCCTGGTCGATCAGGCCGACGGTTCCTTCTTCCAATACCCCGGCGCGAACGCGGCCCAGAATGTAGTCTTTTCCGACGCGGTCCACGATGACGTTGTCGATGCCGGCCTCGGTCAAAAGCTGCCCGAGAAGAAGGCCAGACGGGCCCGAGCCGATGATGGCGACCTTCGTGCGCATGCTCTCCTCCCGCACTTGCCTTTGGTCAAATTTTGACGATGCAAGGCGCGGTCAGCAATGGACAATTCCATCATCAGATTGCACAGTTCGAACATGCTGAGGGAGGCGGCCGGGATGGCGCGGAATATTCCGACATATGAGCTGTACGGCGAAATGGCCGCCGGAAAGCCGGATTTCTGGCTGCATTGCGAGACTATCGTCTCTCGCAGCAGTCTGCATCACTTTGAAATTCGACCGCATCGCCACGACAGTTTCTTTCAGATCCTGTACATTGCCGGCGGTACGGGAGAAGCGATGTTCCAGAGCCTCTGGCACCCGATCAGGCCGCGATCGGTCATCACGGTTCCCCCTGGCGTCGATCATGGCTTCCGGTTCTCAAGGGATATCGACGGTTTCGTCATCACGGTTTTGAACTCGCATCTGAAGGCGATCCCGGGCGACCGCAGCCGGCTTGGTGCATGGATGGCATTGCCGCATCTGACTTCGCTTGATCCGGATGACGAGGATGCCGGGCATATCGCCGCCTGCCTGATGCGGCTCGGGCATGAATTCCCGCATCGGCGGGCCGGGCGCAACGATCTCCTGGAATCCTATCTGACATCGGCCCTGCTTCTGACGGCACGACTTTCTTCCAAAGTCCGGGAAGACGATACTGCTGCCAGCGAGAACGAGCGACGTATCGAGGCGCTTCAAGACCTCATCCACCGGCATTTTCGATCGCATGAACCGGCTGCCTTCTATGCCAGGGCAATCGGAATTTCGCCGACGCACCTGAACCGCATCGTGCGCGCTGCGACCGGCCTTGGCCCTCACGAACTGATCGCGCGCAAGCTTCTCGATGAGGCGAAGCGCGAACTCGTCTTCACCTCGGGCAACGTGCAGGAGATCGCCTATCGGCTTGGCTTCTCCGATCCTGCCTATTTCTCGCGGTTCTTTCTGAAGGAGACCGGCAGGACCCCGCGCGCCTGGCGCATAGCGGAACGCGCAAGGCTCGGGGTCTAGCGCAGCACCAAGCGCAGCGCCTGTTGGCTCTCCTTCAGCAGCGGCAGATACAGTGCCGGCATGTCGGCGGCCGGCACGTGGGCGGCCGGAGCTCCGATATTGATGGCAGCGACGGTCTGGCCCCCGTTATTCTCGACAGGCACCGCAATCGAGCAAAGTCCGATCTCCAGCTCCTGGTCGATCACGGCGTAGCCCTGTTCGCGTACGCGCCGGAACTCGGCAACCAACTCCTCGATATCGGTCTTGGTATTCTTCGTATTCGCCTTGAGCTCGGTGCGGGAAAGGATTGCCCTTGCCTCCGTCTCCGGCAGTGCCGCAAGCAGGACCCGGCCCATCGACGCACAGTAGGCGGGCAGGCGGCTGCCGGGGGTCAGGTTGATCGACATGACACGACGCTGGGAAGCGCGCGCGATATAGACAACCTCGGTATTTTCGAGGACGGATGCAGAGGCGCTCTGGCCTGCCTTTTCGGACAATTGGTCAAGATGCGGCTGGATCAGAACGGGCAAGGGCGTCGCCGAAAGATACGCATGCCCGAGCCTCAATATCCTTGGCGTCAGAGCAAAGAACTTGCCGTCATAGTCCGCATAGCCGAGTTGGGCGAGCGTCAGCAATGACCGCCTCACCGTGGCGCGGTCGAACCCGGTCAGCTTTGAGGCCTCCGCAATCGACAGGCGCTGGCGCGTCTCCTCAAAGGCCTCGATCACCTTTAGTCCCCGTGCGAACCCGCTGACAAAGTCGGTCTCTCTCATGGCGTCCTCCGTTCGCTTCAATTTGTGCGATATACGAACAAATGTCAAATAGCGCACAAAAACATTTGACGGTTGCCGTCGCAGGGCGCTTATTGACCCGCATTCAAGAGCTCACTGCGGGAGGCCATATGGCGAAGATCGTATCGTTGAAGGAAGCTGTCGCCGACAATGTCAGGGATGGCGACACCGTCGCCATGGAGGGCTTCACCCACCTTATTCCCTACGCGGCCGGCCACGAAGTAATCCGTCAGGGCAAGAAGGATCTCTTCCTGATCCGGATGACACCCGATATCATTTATGACCAGCTAATCGGTGTAGGTGCTGCGCGCGGCATGAAATTTTCCTGGGGCGGCAACCCCGGCGTCGGCTCCCTGCACCGCTTTCGCGATGCGGTGGAGAACCAGTGGCCCCGGCCGCTTGAAATCGAAGAGCATAGTCATGCCGCGATGGCCAACGCCTATGAGGCTGGTGCCGCAAACCTTCCGTTTGCGACGTTCCGTGGCTACCTCGGCGCCGATCTTCCGAAAGTCAATCCCAACATCAGGTCCGTGACATGCCCCTTCACGGGCGAGGTGCTTGCCGCCGTTCCAGCCATTCGGCCCGATGTCACGATCATCCATGCGCTTCGCGCCGATCGTAAGGGCAATGTCCTCCTGGAAGGCATCGTCGGCGTCCAGAAGGAAGCAGTCCTTGCCGCCCGACGCTCGATCGTGACGGTCGAGGAAATCGTCGACGAGCTCGACCCGCCGTCGCCGAACTCCGTCGTGCTGCCTAGCTGGGCTGTCACGTCAGTTGCCCATGTGCCGGGGGGAGCATTTCCGTCCTATGCGCAAGGCTACTACGCCCGCTCGAATGCTTTCTACATCGCATGGGACGCGATCGCGCGTGAACGCGATGCCTTCCTGACATGGATTGATGAAAATGTCCTGCGGGCAAGTCCTGACGATTTTGCCAAGCATGCGACGAAGGTTGCGTAAGGAGACCCGGGATGAGTGACTTTACCCCCACTGAGATGATGACCATTGCCGCAGCCCGCGCGCTCACAAACGACGACGTATGCTTTGTAGGCATCGGCGCGCCGTCCGCCGCCTGTAATGTCGCCCGCCTGACGCATGCCCCTGACATCACGTTGATCTACGAGAGCGGCACGGTTGGCACCAAGCCCGACGTTTTGCCGCTTTCGATCGGCGATGGCGAGCTCTGCGACACCGCGCTGTTTACCGTCTCCGTGCCGGAGATGTTTCGCTACTGGCTGCAGGGCGGCCGCATCACGACAGGCTTTCTCGGCGGCGCGCAGATCGACAGGTTCGCCAATCTGAACACCACTGTTGTCGGTCCCTACGATCATCCGAAGGTCCGGTTGCCAGGCGGCGGTGGCGCACCCGAAATTGCCAGCAATTGCGGGCAGATATTCATCACCATGGCGCTTTCCAAGCGTGGTTTCGTCGAGAAGCTCCCCTTCATCACCTCCATGGGCCATGGCGAGGGCGGCAATCACCGCGAGCGTCTGGGGATGAAGACAAAAGGACCGACCCGGGTCATTACCGATCTCTGCATCCTCGAGCCGGATCCGGTGACGAGGGAGCTCACCGTCGTCTCTATCCATCACGGCGTCACTCGCGAACAGATCACCGACAATTGCGGCTGGGCAATCCGCTTCGCAGATCAGGTAATCGAAACGCCTGTGCCGACAGAGACGGAACTCGCAACGCTCCGCGACATCAACACACGTACCAAGAAGGCCCACCAGGGCAACAAGGAGGCCGCATAAATGGCTGACGCTTTCATTTGTGACTACATCAGGACGCCAATCGGCCGCTTCGGCGGCTCCCTGTCATCGGTTCGCGCCGACGATCTCGGGGCGGCGCCACTGAAGGCACTCACCGAGCGCAACCGGGACGTCGACTGGGAAGCGGTTGACGACGTGATTTTCGGGTGTGCCAACCAGGCGGGTGAGGACAACCGCAATGTCGCCCGCATGTCGATATTGCTCTCAGGCCTTCCCATGTCCGTGTCAGGGACCACCATCAATCGGCTCTGCGGCTCGGGCATGGACGCTGTAATCGCCGCCGCCCGGGCGATCCGCGCCGGCGAGGCAGACCTCATGATTGCTGGAGGCGTCGAAAGCATGTCGCGCGCGCCGTTCGTCATGCCGAAGGCTGAGACGGCTTTCTCACGCAACGCCGAGATCTATGACACGACGATTGGCTGGCGTTTCGTCAATCCGCTGATGAAACAGCAATATGGCGTCGATTCCATGCCGGAGACCGGCGAGAATGTCGCTGCCGACTACAAAGTCTCGCGCGAAGACCAGGACACCTTCGCTGTCCGCAGCCAGGCCAAGGCCGCCGCCGCACAGGCCAGCGGTCGGCTCGCAACAGAAATCACCTCCTTGACCATCCCGCAGCGCAAGGGCGATCCCATTGTCGTCGGCAAGGACGAGCATCCGCGGGCAACCACGATGGAGGCACTCGCGAAACTCTCCACGCCCTTCAGAAAGGAAGGCGGAACGGTCACTGCAGGAAACAGCTCCGGCGTTAATGACGGCGCCGCCGCTCTCTTGATCGCCAGCGAGGCTGCCGCGAAAAGATACGGACTGAGACCGATCGCACGAATTCTCGGGGGAGCCGCCGCCGGCGTCCCACCGCGCATCATGGGCATTGGTCCTGTGCCTGCATCCCAGAAGTTGATGGCCCGTCTTCACATGAAGCAGGACCAGTTCGACGTCATCGAACTCAACGAAGCCTTCGCGTCGCAAGGCCTTGCCGTGCTCCGGGAACTGGGGATTGCCGATGATGATCCTCGTGTGAACCGCAATGGCGGGGCGATCGCTCTCGGCCATCCGCTCGGCATGACCGGTGCGCGCATTACCGGCACTGCCGCGCTGGAACTCAAGGAAACCGGCGGACGCTACTCGCTGTCCACAATGTGCATCGGCGTCGGCCAAGGCATTGCGATCGCTCTCGAGCGCGTCTAAGCCCATCGAAACCGGGAACCGGCGTCGAACAGGCGCCGGTCACCAAATCCTCAGTGCCGCATCAAGGCATCAGCTGGCCACCGTTGACCTCGATGATCTGGCCCGTCACGTAGCCTGACAGTGTTGGCGATGCGAGGAAGAGGTAAGCGCCGACGCAGTCCTCCGGCGTCCCAACGAAGCCCATCGGTATCGACTTCCGCTGCAACTCCATCTGTTCGTCATTGGTGTATCGCTCGTGAAAGGGGGTAGCGATAACCCCAGGAGCGACGGCATTGACGCGAATGCGATCCGGGACGAATTCCTTGGCCTGTCCGCGGGTAATGGTCGAAACGAAGCCCTTTGATGCGGCATAGAGCACCGCGCCATTGCCACCGCCGTTGCGTGCCGCGATCGAAGTCGTGTTGATAATGAAGCCACCCTGCTTCTTCAGCCACGGGTGGGCCGCGCGTGTCGCGGCGAGAACCGAACGGGCATTCAGATCCATGACTTTCTCATAGTGTTCGTCGGTATACTCCGAGGTTGGTTTGCGGCCGAGCATACCGCCGGCATTGTTCACCAGCCCATCGAGATGGCCGAAGGTCCTCGCGGTCTCCTCGACAACGCGCTCCGTTTCGCCCTCTTTCGACACGTCGCCGTGCACGAGGTGCACCGTGCCGCCAGTCGCCCGGATTTCCTCCGCGAGCGCTTCGGCCGGTTCCCGGCTTGCATTGTAATGAATGCCAACCTTCATCTCCTGGGCGGCAAAGGCGCGCGAAAGCGCAGCACCTATGCCGGTCGACGCACCGGTGATCAGCACGGCCCTGCCGGCGAGGTCCGGGATCTTGATGGATGCAAGCAATTGAGCAAGGTTTGCCATGGCAGCGATAGCCTCCGAACATGAAGCGGGATTGATTTGGCGAGTGGGGACGAGCTTAACAGCCGGAGGCTGACCGGAGCAATGCCGATCCTGTTACGGTGTCGTGTCGAGCTCAGGGTAGTGCCGGAAGATCCCATCCTCATTGAAGGCAAGCCTTCGCTTTGAGCCCAGGTAGGCGGCAATCTTGGGGCGGACGGCGACGGCGTCGTGCAAGGCAATCAGGCCGGGATAGTCACCGTCTTGAGCCTTCATCGCCTTTGGGAAGGCATAGCGAAGACCCTCGATCACCTGGAACAGAGACAGGTCGACATAACTCAATGCATCGCCAACAATGTAGCGCGATCCCCCGGGATTCTGTTGCAGCACCTGTTCGAAATACCCGAGGAACTTTGGAATCCGTTCGCCGATGAAGGCTTTCGTGCGGGCTTTTGCCGCATCCTTCTGATCTTCATAATAGAGTGAGGTCGCGATCGGGTGGTGGGTATCATGCACTTCCGCCACGAGATCGGTGATCGTGAGCTGCAGGCCGTTCACAATGTAACGCAACGTTTCATTGTCAGGGACAAGGCCAAGCTTCGGGCCGAGATAGAAGAGAATGTTGGCGACATGCGAGACGATCAGGTCGCCATCCCTTAGGAACGGCGGCGCGAACGGAATGTGCGGCTCGCTCTTGCTCTTCATCAGTTCCAGCATGGCGCCTGTGCCCATGCCCCGGCCGGACTGGCGTGCAACATCGACATAGTCGACGCCGGCTTCTTCCAGCGCCAGGCGAACGAACTCGCCCCGTCCCTGAATTCCGTCCCAGTAGTAAAGTTCATAGGCCATCGATCCCCTCCCGGTAGCCATTCCAGTCTGGATCAATCAGTGATGCGAATGGTGCTCGTTACGCTTGCGCGTTGCGGCTGCCTTTTTCGCGGATGCAGAGCGCTCAGCTGCCGACCGCGATGCGGAGGCGGCGCCCCCCCTGCGTCCACCCTTCTCGGATGACTCGTGGGTATCCTTCTTGCCGCGACCGGATCCCGATTTGTTGCCGCCACCGCTTTCCTTGTTGACAGTCGCCCAGGCCCGACGTTCGGCTTCCTTGGTTGAGACGCCGCGGTCCTCGTAGCCTTCCTCGATATGCTCGGCCTTGCGCTTCTGCTTGTCCGTGTAAGCGGATTTGTCGCCTTGTGGCATGATTGCCTCCATGTCTTGAACGAACAGGCAACTTGCTGGCACACGAAAAGTTCCAGTCATTTGCTGGGGTCGTCAAACCGACGCCCCTTCCCGGGGTAGCAGGCTACTTGCGATAATATTTGCGGGAAACAGCGATCATCTTGCTGAGGGTGATGAGCCCGAATGGAGCGGAACGCGTCGCGGGAAAGAACAGCGCGACCATGTTGTCGATCGCATAAACAAGGACAAGAGCCAACGCGAGATAGGCGATAGTTGCCACGATGAGTGCGGTCATCTCGGCCTCACATGGGCGCCACGAGGAGGTAGCAACTCGCTACGGCGAGGGAAAGGAGGATAACGTCGAAATAGCTTCTGCTCATGGCGAATACTCCAGTTGCCGCTATGAACAGCGGAACTGGATTTTGGTTCCATCGCGAAAGGCTGCCTCAGCAGATTTTTTGCGAGGTCGGAACAGTACGCACTCATCTGTGGTCTTTCCCTCAAAAGGCGCTGCGCGCGCCTCCCCGAAAAATCAATAGAGCAGAAGCAATGCAATCATGTGACGAAGGCGTCACGCATGACGCCTTCTCTATCTGAAGTCAAAGGGTTAGGCCGATTTACCGTTGGCAGCCTTTTTCGTTGTCGCGGGCTTTGTGACACTGCGGGTGGCTGGAGCCGTTTTCGGGGGGGAGACCGTGCGCTTGCGCGTCTTGACCTCCTTGCCGTCGACCGAAGCCGCCGATCCTTCGAGCGAAAGCCGCTCTGACCGGGCCTGTTCCCAATGAGCGACTTCTCGCCCCGCGGGGTGCCCTTCCTCTTCCCAAAGCGCATAGGCGCGCTTTCTGATCCACTCGTCCCGAGTTTCCGTCATAGCCGATCTCCAGTCAGGGTAAAGCCCGTTGCGTAACTAGATCCTAATATTCAAAGTTCCAGACCACGACGAATGTTTCAAGCTTTTTTTGACACACCGCAAAAAGAAATTGCGCATTGCAGCATCAGGCCGGCTATTTGACCATGCTGTAACCGGATCCACCAACATTTGGTCGCCGCCCCGAGCCGTAAATCTCCCCATTGGCGCCGGATTGAACGTTGCCGCTTAAGCGTTATAGTTCAGCTCAATGTTTTATCTCATATCGACCTACTGGCCTCATATTCTATTCATTGTTTCGCTGGCCATGGGTGCAGCGGCAGCGATCCATGCCGCAATGACCAAGGAAGAGGTCAGGGCCGCAATCGGCTGGGTCGGCGTCATCATCCTTTCGCCAATCGTTGGCGCTGTTCTCTACGCCATCGCCGGTATTAACCGGATCCGACGGGCGTCGCTCAGCCTCCGGCGTGATGCGCTCATCCCGGAAGCGGACCTCGACGAACTGGAGAGCTTCGACGCCGATACCGAGATCGTCATCAGCGGCTTCGGGCGTCGTTTTGCTGCCCTGCAGACGCTCGGCGACAGGGTTGCCCGTATTCCACTCGCGACTGGCAACACGATCGACATGCTCGAGACGGGCGACGATTGCTATGCAGCCATGAAAACCGCGATGGAGGCTGCGGAGCGAAGCATTCTTCTGGAGACCTATATTTTTGATCGCGACCCGATCGGATTGAGGATTGCCGACGCGCTCATCGCCGCCGTCAGGCGCGGCGTGGAGGTCCGCGTCCTGATCGATGCCGTAGGCGCCCGCTATTCCGTGCCAAGCATCCTCGGCTACCTTGCCGATGGCGGCGTGACCGTCTCGGTATTCAATGGCAACGTGATCATGGGCTTGCGCCTGCCCTATGCGAACCTGCGCACTCACCGCAAGATCCTGATCGTCGATGGGCGTATCGCCTTGACAGGGGGCATGAACATACGGGCCGGGTTCACCCGCGAAATGACGGGGGACGATTTCGCCCGCGACACCCATTTCAGCGTAACCGGACCTGTTGTCGCCGATCTCTTCAACGTCGCAGCCGAAGACTGGCGCTTCACGACGGGCGAAATCCTTGAGGGGCAAGCGTGGCGCACCGCAATGCCTGAGAGAAACCCGGGCGACCCGGTCTTCATGCGGGTGGTGGCATCGGGTCCTGACAGAAGCGTCGAGACGAACCACAAGATGCTGATGGGCGCCTTCTCGATCGCCCGAAAATCGATCCGCATCATGTCTCCCTACTTCCTGCCAGACCGGGAACTGATCAGCGCGCTGGCGACTGCGGCGCGGCGCGGCGTGGAGGTCGACATCGTGGTTCCCTCGGTCAACAACCTCGTCCTTGTCGACCGGGCAATGACGGCACAGTTCGACCAGATCCTCAGCAGCTATTGCCGGATCTGGCGCTCGAGCGGAGCATTCAGCCACTCCAAGCTTCTGTCGATCGACGGGGTCTGGTCCTATGTCGGATCCTCGAACCTCGACCCGAGATCGCTGCGATTGAATTTCGAGATCGACCTCGAGGTGCTGAACGAAGGCTTTGCCAACGAGATCGATGAGCACATCGATGAGGCCATCAAATCGGCGTCTCCAGTGACGCTGGAGGGACTGCGATCACGCCCGTTCCTGGTCCGGCTGCTTGAGAAGGTGCTTTGGCTGGGCTCGCCATATTTGTAGCAAATTTCTGGGGTGAAAACGGTGGCAACTTGAGGTGCCGGGCCTATAATCCCGACAGAGTCCTTCGATCAACGGAGCCCATGCGAAACTCCGATGCATGCCAGAAACGACAGTCTGCCCGCCAATATTCTTGCCTCGATCCGCAATCGAAAAAAGCGGCTCGATGCAGCGCATCTGGAGCAGAAACCCCGGTCCGATGGCACGCTGATTGCCTCCTACAACGTCCACAAGTGCATCGGAAACGACCGTCGTTTCGACCCCGAGCGCACCAGCCGCGTGATCCACGAAATCGATGCCGACGTCATCGCGTTGCAAGAAGCAGATACCCGGTTTGGTGAGAGGACAGGTATCCTGGATCTTGGCCGGCTTGAGCGGGAAACAGGACTGATACCGGTCCCCATCAGCGGTATGGCCAAGGCTCACGGCTGGCATGGGAACGTCGTTCTCTTCAAGAGGGGATTGGTGCGGGATGTCCACCAGATCAACCTGCCGGGGCTGGAGCCGCGCGGTGCCCTTGTTGCCGAACTCGATCTGGAAAACGGCGGAGCCTTGCGGATCATCGCGGCGCATTTCGGCCTGCTACGCCACTCGCGGGCCCAGCAGGCCAAGACGCTTGTCCAGCTGATGGCCGACAAAAGAGAGGTCCCAACCATCCTGCTCGGCGATCTCAACGAATGGCGGCTTGGCGACCGATCGTCGCTGCACACATTTCAGTCGGCCTTCGGACCACAGCCGACGGCCGTGCCGAGCTTTCCCGCGCGACTTCCGGTCCTGGCACTTGATCGGATCATGGCAAACCGAAGGGGTGTTGTGACAGCCGTCGAGGCGCATGATACGCCGCTTGCTCGGGTCGCTTCAGATCATCTGCCCATCAAGGCCGTGGTCAATCTCAAACGTGTTGAGGAGCTCACCGCGAAAGGTTGAGCACCTTCCTGAGCCCGTTCGCAAACTCGTCGTGCCGGAACGAGCCATCCCCTTTACCTCTGCGATGACTTGACACTGCCTGATGCCGTGGCAGGCTCTGCCCATCTCGAGATAGCTTTGATAGGGAGCTGGATGGTGCTGCAATTGGCCGGGGGTTCGCAGGACAAAGACGCCTCGAGGCGCTTGGCACCGATTTCAAAAATTACCTTGATGACGTGGCTAGCCGCATGTCTGATCGTCGGGATCTCATCAAGCGCAGCGATGGCCGCGGGTCCAACTCCACAGACTGAGGGATCCAAGGAACAGGTCCGCAAGCTCGTCGACACCATCAAGAAATACTACGCTGACGCCGACAGTCTTCGCGACCGCCGTCGGGCCTTCGAAGATCTCATGGAATCCACCCCCGAGCCAACACGAGTGCAAATCAGATCGGTAGATGTCGGCGGTGTCGATGCACAGCTTATCTGGCCAGCAAGGCTGCATCATCCGCTCGGGCGGCGCGCCATCCTCTATCTTCACGGTGGCGGCTTCTATAGCGGTTCATTGCGCACACACCGTGCGATCGCTGGGTCGCTCGCGAAGGCGGCTTCAGCGGACGTTCTTCTGGTCGACTATCGCCTCGCGCCCGATAGCCCTTATCCCGCCCAGATCGACGACGCACTTAGTGCTTACAGATGGCTTCTCGATTCCGGCTATGAGAGCGGCAACATCGTCATCGTCGGCGATTCCGCAGGCGGAAATCTTGCGATCGAAGCCACGCTGCGGCAAATGCGGGTGAGCGGACAGCTACCCGCTGCAGTGGTTGCGATGAGCCCGATCACCGATCTCGTGGCCACAGCTGCGTCCTTGGCAGCAAACAATACCGATCCACTCATCGGCAAAGATCAACTTACATTGATCCGTAACGCCTATCTCGGCACCCGCTCACCCAGCGATCCCCTTATATCGCCGCTTTATGCGGACATGACGGGATTTCCCCCACTTTTATTGCAGGTTGGATCTGGTGACGCCCTTCTGGACGATACCCTGCGTCTAGCTGACAGAGCGAAGACGGCCGGCGTGGACGTCAGGACGGAGATCTGGCCAGGCATGGTTCATCAGTGGCAGTTATTCCCCTCCCTGCTCGATGACGCAAGGAAATCGAACCAACAGATCGCAGACTATGCGATCGAGCATTTCGCGGACAAGCCCAAGTAATAGGCAGCGGGCTCAGGCTTCTCGTAAACTCCATCAGTTTTTTCAAAAGTCCTACGCGGCCGATAGAATTCGCTCTCGCACGGGTACGCAGGCCGCTTCTATCTACACGCTGCGACCAAGCGAAGGCAGATGCATAAATCGGACGACTTTCACGCAGGTCGGCAAATAACATCGTTTTTTAAGATCCTGCTTTCGAGACTAGCCTGGGCGTCCCCACGGGTTTTGAGTGCTGAACAATCGGGAAACAAATCCCCAAATCCATCTGACCGTCACCAATGAGCCCTGCAAACAGCCTTGCCTAGAGAGCGCCGTTGCGGCAACGAAGGAAGGCGCCAACGTGCCGCGGCAACTGTGAAAAACGCACTGCTCTGGCGACGGGCCGGACGGTCGCCGACCTCCTGTAAGAGCCAACTACACCTAAGCCACCGAAACCACTGGGCAAACGGCTATAAGCGACGAAATCCCGAGCTGGCAGCCATAGCCGATTGGCTGTCTTGACGAGAAAGATCCGGGATCTGAAAGTCGAAGCGGCTCGCATCACTGAAGCAGGCGATTGACCCGCTGCTGAAGGTCGCTGCCGTCTTGGGTGACTCTACAGGTTCAAACGCTCAATATCATGGACGAATTGCTGACGTCGTTTTCGACGTCGCCGGAAAGGACCGCGATCGAGCGGGTGGACAAGGATCGCGCCGGAAGAAGGGGCGATCGATGCTCCAAAAAACCAAGGGTAGCGGCAACCTCGAAAGCTCCTAGTGGGGAGACCAGACATGAAAACCGCGATTGCGTCAGTTCTAGTTGCCGCGTGCATTTCGGCAAACGCCAGCGCCATGTCCATCGAACTGCGCGGTGAGCGCGGCGATCGGCGTCGGGTTATTCACCTCGAAGGGGATATCAAGCCAGGTGATGTTAAGCGCATTCGCAAGGTAATTGCTGATCTGCGGAAGCGACACGAAGTGCTGCGCGGTTTCGTGATCATGAACAGTCCGGGGGGTGAAGTACTGGAAAGCTTCTATTTAATGGACTTGTTCGCCAACACGCAGCAGCCGATCTTAATCAAGGGCGATTGTCTAAGTGCCTGCGGCTTCATAGCAGCTGGGCTGGCAGCGACTGGAAATCTCTACCTCGACGAAACTGCCGCCGTTGCCGTCCATCGGGTCTATGATCTGCACGGGAGGGATGACCTGCAAGCATCTTTGGAAGCGGCGCAGATGTTGGCTGAGGATGGCGTCCCCCCATCGATCGTATACAAGATCGTTTCGACGTCATCGACGAGGTTGTCCGATATCACCGGCGACCTACGACTGATGCTCGCGACACGCGTGAGAAACTGACGACGCCATCGAACGATCCAACCTGCCCTCGGCTATCTTCTTTACCGAGAGGCCAAGCCCGGGGGAGGCCGAACGCCAATGCCGAGCTGGATCGAAGGGCAATCCATCACCGACAATTGCGTTTAGCATCGGCCCTGTCGTCAGGAGCCTGGCGGTTTGGTTCTGTCGTCAAGGTCCCGACCGCATTTACGACGTAATTGACTCGAATTGAGTTCAGACAAAGACGCCTTTGCCTCGGCTGAAGAAGTCAAACGACCAATCTCGATCGGTGGTGGCACTATCGCAGCGCGACTGGGACCCAGCTTCGCGGCTTCGCCGAGCCTCAAGATTGCACGAGCCCAACCTCAGGCATGCAAGAGCCTATGGTCACCGAGAGCACCGCCTCTGCATCAAGACCATCATTCTCAAGACTCCGCCACACGTCAGAAGGGCGGCCCCGCAGCCTTGGTCAAAGTCACTTCGGTACGTCTCTCGTGTCAATGATATCTGCGCCGCGGACACTCCCGGTCAACTGCGTGGTGTCGCCCGACATGACAACCCCAAAGACGTAGAGCATCACTGCAAGTACTGCGACAAGAGCAAGTACCGACGCATTCAAAATAGCCGGCGAAGGGAAGGCTTGATTTTTGTCACTCATGTCGCTCTTTCCGTTGCTACGGAAACTCAACGTGCGTTCTCATGGAGCGTTCCCGCCCTAGGACTTAGGTCCGTCTCCAATCTGACTTCAGTTGTACTGATGAGTTGGCGATTCTTGCCAGCCCCTCGGTTCCTTGTTCACCGCTATATTTGAACTGTTCGATAGATCACGGGCTGTTTTCGGCGATTGTCAGTGTTTCGCGACTAGCAGCGCGATCAGCGTCGAAGCGTTAGGGTTGTACACTACGGCTTCTGCCACGACGATCACGTCCGATCCCGTGGCCGCAGAATTGAACCATCAGCGCGCCGAACAAAACCCCCCTCGCGATGTGCCGAGTCACCCAACTGGAGAGGAGTGAGCGAGACCAATGTCTGATATCTTCGGCGCGAAGGCGATCAATCGCGTCGATAGCTTCTTCGGCAGACCACCCGGCGCGCACCGTTGCGGCAACCAGGCGCGCTTCAGTCTCTAGTTCCAGGGACAAATACAACCCTTCAAGGGCCTCCTTGGCGGTGACGACGTGATCTTCGTTTGAAGCAACGTCTGAAACTCTGGCAGTCAAAGGCACGGCGGAATCCTATCCTTGACGATTCTTGCAGATTTTCGACGTGAGGAGGCGGTGCCTCGATAGGCATTACGCTGTCAAAAATCGTTTGTTCCAGTCATTTGATAGACTTGCGCACTGTCTTCAGTGACCGGTCAACAGCAGTTCATCTGGTGAGACCCAAAGCTTGAGCGTGCCAAACCTGTCGCCTCCTGGCAATCAGGGCTGAATGCAGGCATGCATCGTCCTTCCGCTCTGGCAGCCGCAGGCAAATCCCTCGTCTTCGGATTACGGTCCGGCGATAGCGATGCTCCCGCCGTCCTCTCGAATGCGCTGCTGTCAGTCTGCCGTTCCTGAGGGTCGGCCTTCGTGAGGCCCTTCCTGTACCTCTCCTCCGGTCATGGCCGCGCCTCGCGTCCTGCCCCGGCTGTTGGTCCTGCCAGGCCCCGCGCAGTCCCGCAACAGCTTTGCCGTCCTCCACCTTCGTTTCGGCCCTTCGGGTGCGGATCAGCGCTTGCGGGCCCGGCAGTCGGACCGCCGTAGCAGGTCGCGATGGTCGCGACTTCAAACGGAGGTTCCAACATGAGCAGGCAGCCCATTCACCAACGATCCGATCTATACAGCCGCATCACCGACAAGATCATCGCCGAGCTCGAACAGGGCGTGCGACCCTGGATCCAGCCCTGGACCACAACCAATGCCGCCAACCGGATCACCCGGCCACTGCGCCACAACGGCGAGCCCTATTCCGGCATCAACGTCCTGCTCCTCTGGTCCGAGGCGATTGCTCGCGGCTTTGCCTCTCCGACCTGGATGACATTTCGCCAGGCGCTGGAATTCGGTGCCGCCGTCCGCAAGGGCGAGACCGGCACCACCGTCGTCTTTGCCAGCTCCTTCATCCGCACCGAAACCAATGACACCGGCCAGGAGATCGAACACGACATTCCCTTCCTCAAGGCCTACACCGTCTTCAACGCCGACCAGATCACCGGACTGGACCCACGCTTCCACCGGATCACCACGACCGACGAGCCGATCACCCGCATTGCCCATGCCGACCGGTTCTTCGCCAACACTGGCGCCCTGATCCGCCATGGCGGGTGCTCGGCCTATTATGTGCCGGCCCGCGACCATATCCAGATGCCTGCCTTTCATGCCTTTCGGGATGCAGCCTCCTACGTTGCCATCCTCAGCCATGAAATGACGCACTGGACCGCTGCCCCGCATCGGCTGAACCGCGACCTCAGTCGCTACGCCAAGGACAACAGCGAACGGGCCCGCGAGGAACTGATTGCCGAACTCGGCAGCTCCTTCCTCTGCGCCGACCTTGGCATCGTGCCCGAACTTGAACCACGGCCCGATCATGCACGCTACCTTGCCTCCTGGCTGCAGGTCTTGGCAAACGACAAGCGCGCCATCTTCGCTGCGGCCGGACATGCACAGCGCGCCGTCACCTACCTGCACCACCTGCAGCCGGAGGACACTGACCTCGACGACAACGACGAAGGGCAGGCGGCGTGAGCCGCCTGCCTCTCCCCATCAAACGGCTGGCGATCTCGCCCTGTAACCTCGGGACATGTCGGTGGCGTAACCCGGGTCAAGTGTTCGTGATAGCCCTCCCATATGCCTTTTGGCGCAGCATTTTCTTGCTCGGTAAACAGAAAGAGAACGTCAGGCCGGGGGAACCAACACATGAATATTGCCAAGATGTCTGTCGCGAGCGGCTTGCTGATCGGACTGGGGGCGATGATGTCTGCCTGCACGACCGCCCGCAATCCTAATCAACCTGATTATCAGTACCAACCGCGCACCTCGGTAAACCCGGCCTGTGCAGACGGCTTCAGGCCTGGCAACGACCGCTCATGCAGTTACTGACACGTTTGATCCGAGACGAGGCAGGCGCGGCAGCAAACGCGCGAACGGTGTTCAGTGACGCAGTCAACGACGGGCAATGAGCTGCGATCGCTGGTCCTCATTCCCATGTCGAGGGTTCCAAAGAAAGCTTCCATCGACCGCGCACCTACCGCCAGAAGTGTATTTCAAGTAAAATCTTGCAACCTTGAGAATTTATGCCATTATCTTAGATGCTATTCTTCGGGGGCGGCCATGAATGGTGAACGCGTCGATGACATTGCTGTTGGGAGGACAGACTATACAGGCCTTGAAATAGGTACTGTTTACAGCAAAGTCCCGAGAGTTTACGCGGTATATTCGAATTCCGACCGCGTGATGATCCAGTACGCAGATGATGAGAGCCTCGCCACGGAGCAAAGATTGGCACTCGCTCACCTCGCGCCCCTTCGAGGTGAAATCAACGGTTTGATAGATGGCTGGAGAAGCCCCAGGACGGTGGGGTCCGAGACTGGCCCAACCCATCGCGCAAGCGCAAGCGACGCCCGCGCGAAAAGATATGACCGCCGTACAGCTGACGCCTTAATCGTTGCACTGCAGGGCGATCAAGCGAGTGCTATGGTCCTCCTAGAGGCAATTAAGAGAGAGATCGTTGAAGAGCGCACTTCGACCGGCCGCGTTCAGTATGTGGTGACGGCGGGTCTCGTCGCGTTTGTCATCTTCCTTCTGTTTTGGGCCTTCAATGATCTCAACTTTCCAAAATTCGTGTCCCGGAATAATACCTGGATGGCGACCAGCATTGGGTGTCTCGGTGCGTTCTTTTCTATTGCGATCGGGATAAGGGGGAGGACGATCCAGACCGACCTCCGGCTTCGTGACAACCTCGTAGACGCCGGACTGCGAATTGTCATTGGGGCAATTTCGGCTGTGGTACTCTTCGCCTTGTTCCGAAGTGAACTATTTAAACTCACGTTGGGCGAGGCCGGACCTATCAGGCTTTGTGTCACAGGGCCGGAATGCACGTCTCCGCAGATAGATATCGCGATAGTCGTCGCCTTCCTGGCAGGTTTCTCAGAGCGCCTTGTTGGAAATCTTCTCGATACCAAACTCGTCCCGGCACTCGGGGAAAACCCCGCGGTCGTTCAGCCGGTCGTGGCCAAGACGGACCTCGCCCGATCTGAAGCAGACGAAAGAAACCCGCGTGGGCTGACAGCGCCTCCCCGGCTTGCCCGTCCGTCTACGGCAGAAACCGATGAAAACTTTAATGATCAGGTCGATTCCTGCCTCTGCGACGTGGAACTGGAGGACGGAGAAATTACCGAGGACATAAACTTGCCCAAGGCTTCCGGAGGTGTCGAGAAGCCGTCAGTGCACTGAGGAGGGACGCATGGTTTACTTATTGACCTGGCTGCCCGAAGTTCTCCGCCACGCAGGACTTAAAGTCGCGGAGACCAATGGCTGGGCAAGTCGTGGCACCGGCGAAATGGGGCGCGTGCGTGGCGTCATCTGTCACCACACCGGATCCATCGGGACCGGCAACATGCCCACCTTGAATGCCTTGATAAACGGTCGAGGCGGCAACCATCCACTTTCCGGACCACTCGCCCAGTTGGGACTGGGAGTCGACGGAACATATTATCTGGTTGCCGCTGGCAAAGCCAACCATGCCGGCCCGGGCGAGTGGAGAGGTATCAGGACGGGCAATTCCAGCTTCATCGGGATAGAAGCTGAGAACCCGGGCACGCCCAATGCACAGTGGCCAGACTGGCAGATGGATGCCTATAGACGTGGAGTGGCCGCAATTTTAAATCACATCGGGGAGACCTCCGATATGTGCTGTGGCCACAAGGAGTACGCACTTCCCGATGGTCGAAAGCCAGACCCATTGTTTAACATGGACGTGTTCCGCGATGGCGTGAAACGTGTCATGTCTGGTACGGTCACCCTCCGGCCCCCCGTTCCCGCTTTCGATGCGATTTCGGGCCATCGAACCCTGGAGCGAGGAGCACAGGGTTCGGATGTCGTGCAGGTGCAACGCGCCGTCGGTACCGAACAGGATGGAAGGTTTGGTCCGGTGACGGAGGCGGCGGTACGGTGCTTTCAACAGCGATATGGCCTTCGGCCTGACGGTATCGTGGGTCCACTGACCTGGTCGAAGATTGACGAGATACCACAACCGATAGTTCTTGCAGCAGGACTAACCGATGCCGCCAATGATACGTTGCCGGAAGGAGCCCGGCGCTTGCTCGATCTCATCGGCGATGCAGAAGCGCCGGGTGGGTATGACGTGTTATTTGGCAACAACCAGCACAGGCTACCGAGACCCTTGAGTAGCATGAGCTTGGCCGACGTTATTCTGAACGGCCCGAACTGGCGCAGAATGTTCAGGTCACCCGCGTGTGGCCGTTATCAGTTCATGACGACAACACTCATGCGCTTGCGCGACACATTGCACCTGTCAGGAGGAGAAACCTTCGGCTCTGCCCTTCAGGATCAGCTTGGGTACACATTGCTGAAGTTTCGAGGATATGAGCGGTTTATGGCGCGCAAGATCTCGCTGGTCGATTTCGGCTTGGGACTTGCTCAAGAATGGGCTTCATTTCCTGTTCTGCAAGCCCGGGAGGGCGCACACAGGACGGTTAGGCGAGGGGAGACCTTCTACGCTGGTGACGGGTTGAACAAAGCCCTCATGGCTCCCGAAACTGTCGAACACTTACTGGTAAGTCTTCTGGAGTCGGCGCCGTCCAGTCGCGCTGCCTGATGATCACAAAGCCAAAACGCGTGTGCGGGGTATACGGACGTGGAGGGAATATGTCGAACAGGGAGTTGACGTCAAATGTTGGAGAAGTGAGTGGTGACGGGGCTGCAATAGCAAAAGACGCTGCAGGCGAGGAGTCCGCGTCGCGAGCAGCGCAGGAACCGACACGACGATCAGATCCAGATGACAACCGCGTCTTCGTCGGCGACCGGGCATATCTGACAAGACAACAGACGAGTGGAGATGAGGTAAGAATTCTCGACATCCTGCCTGACATTCCGGATTTGAGGGATAGGATCTATCAACCCCATCTGCGTTCTCTACAGAGCGGGATCTATCCGACGATCGCATTTCCGGTGAGGGACCAGGGAAAATCTCCACGCTGTGTTGGCTATGCCCTTGCACATGTCATAGACGTCCTCCGCCACCAGACCGTCAGCGCAACTCCGCGAGAACGCGTCAGCGCGAGAATGCTCTATGAAATGGGCCTTCGAAATGACGAATGGGCAGACAGTCCCCACGACGGCTCATCCCTGCGCGGGGCCCTGAAGGGGTTTTTCCGAAATGGCGTCTGCAAAGACGGTCCAACTGACAAGACAAAGAAGGATTGGTTGCTGACATACGAGTTGGCGAAGGAGGCGACGGAAACGCGCCTCGGTGCCTACTTCAGGCTTCAGCCTGACATCAGTGACTATCACGCGGCCCTGAACGAGGTCGGAGGGATTTACGCTTCCGCACAAATACACGGGGGCTGGCTAAAACCAGTCAACGGATATATCACGCCCGACGGCGCTCCCATTGGCGGACACGCCTTCGCCATCGTGGGCTACGACGCCGAAGGATTCTGGATCTTGAATTCCTGGGGCGAAAAATGGGGCAGGGAGGGGCTCGCACACTGGGCCTACTCGGATTGGGCCGCAACGATCATGGACGCTTGGGTGTTGCAACTCGGCGCACGCGCTCCATCCGCCTTCAATGCCCTGCCAAAATCATCTCCGACCAGCCGTTCCGGTCTCTTCGGCATCAACGAGCCAACACGCGCCGACATTCTCGGCCATTTCCTCAACATCGACGATGGCAAGCTTGTCGTAACAGGCAAGTATGCGTCGCCGAAGGATGATGAGATGGCAGAGACCGTCAAACGACTTACGATGAAGGAATCCAACAACGGCACGGGCTACCCGCACTTGATGATTTACGCGCACGGCGGACTGAACTCCACGGTGGACGAGGCGCGCCGTATCTCGGCGTGGAAGCGCGCAAATATCTTCGGACGAAACTCAATCTACAACTTTCACCTGATGTGGGCTTCGGATTTCCTCGACGAGGCGTTCGGCGCAATGTCGTCGGCAACTTCCGGTCTCGCTGGTGCGGGCTTTTCGGATTGGCTGTTTGAGGCTGGACCGGGCAAATATTACGGCAATCGCGCATGGCGAAACATGAAAGGTGACGCAGAAGCCGCATTCAGCGGCCGCAGGGAATACGATGGTGGATTCCAGGGCCTTGAACCGCTTCTACAGGGTTTGGACACCGCAGACCTTCGTCCCAAAATTCACCTTGTCGGTCACAGTGCCGGGTCAATCGTTCTCGGTCGACTGATTTCCGCATTGGGACGGTTCAAGCTTAAAAATCTGACCATCGACAGTGTGCATCTTATGGCTCCAGCCTGCACGACGGACTTCTTCAATGAACACTATGGAAAGCTGCTCAAGGGAACCTCGGCGCTGAGGCTAAACGGCAATATCCACCTCTATATGATGAGCGACGATCTCGAGAAGAGAGACACCGTCGAGGCCGGAATTCCCTTGACACCACGGTACAGCCACTCCCTGCTGTACCTCGTCTCGCGAGCCTACGAAGAGCAGCCACATACGCCGATTGCCGGGATGGAAATCTATGGATCGAAGATAGGCAAGAGCGCCCGATTGATCGTCGACAAATCATTGTCAGCGCAAACGATGTCTCGATCCCATGGTGGTTTTGACAATGACACTGCAACGCTTACGACCATAATCGAAAGAATCAACGGCAAGCGAGTCAGTGTTGAATTAGTCCCTCGCGATGACGAACTGCGGGGATACTGAGAGGGTCGTCTGCCTGCCAGGCGAAACGCACTTGAGCTTCTTGGCGTTGGCAAAAGCCCCACGCTGTCGACAGTGTGCCTTCGTGATGTGGCCTTCAATTTTGTCTGTCTTGTGCTTGTTTGCGGCATCGCCAACGTGCGAAGTCATCGCCCTTGGAGTAGGCCGGGTTCTCCACTGCCAGCCAGTTTTGGGCGTATCGAACCGCGAAGCCATGGACGCCCCATACGTGGTATTGGTCGACATGTATCAGTTCATGGGCCCATGCCGAAACTGTTGCAGCCGTTAGCGCGTCGCGAAACACCACCACATCAATCAGGGTGACGGCGTCCGCAAATCTTCCCCGTTCCAGTACCGTGGCGAGATTGAAGGAGCCCACGTCACCAATCCGGTATCGGACACGGTTCATTGAAGCTTCGGTCGAGTAACCCGTGAGTTGCTTGCGAATATCTGGCGGGATCGGCAACGATCCTTTTATTGCAGCGTCTCGACTTGCAACCAGGACGCTTTCTAGAATTGGGCCAGAAAAGGTCGTCGCCTGAATTTCGTTTAGGGTACGAGCGATGCCGTAGATGGCGACTTCTATCGTGCTCGAGTCCCGCTTCAAATTAGCCCCTGCTTGCGCATGAAAATGTCCGGTCGGGCCGAACTCTGGTGAGCCGCTGCAAGCGTAGACGCATGAAGTCGCTGCGCCGATCGTCCCCAGCAAGACGGTCGAAAAGATATGTCGAGGAGCGAACGGACGTTGCATGGCCAACCTCTAAGGTTCGTAATATACTATATGATTGGGAAATGTATGCATTGGCTTGGTTGGGTCTGTCGTGACCGCCGGTTTTGCAGCTTGGCCATCGCCATATGCTTAGCGCCGTCTTCTGCAAAACGTCTTGGTCGAGATATGGGGTGTGTCATGACGAAGAAGCTCGCGCTGCCCTGTCGGTTGCGACTGACGGGCTTTGACACTAGGTAGTTCTGCCGCGAGCGACGACGGTTTTCAGGACCATTCGAAATGTCAGGATGATCGACGCAGCGCCTAAGGCAATAGCCGCAATGCCGGTCTGCTGCGTGGAGACCTGAAACCCCAGAAAATCGAAAGAAGTTGCTCCGCCCCCGGGTGCAGCCATCAGCAATAGACCGCCTGAAATGCACCCAAGGCCAAAGAGGGCGGCGAGTACTGATGCAATTATCAGCACCAATTTGCTTCTCTCATCCTGGGCGGCATTCCCGACAGGCTTTTCCTCAAGATCAGGTTCGCGCCCCGACAGTCTTGCTTCGATGACTACGCAAGCCGTCCGAATATCGGGAATGTGTATCTTGCCGCTCTGTTTCGCATCACTCCAGAAATCTTCTGTCCCCCACCCAAATGATTTCATCTTGTCCGCAAATGCAGGATCGAGGACCGCTACCGATCGACATGCAACCTTGAAAAGAAAGGCCGGCGTGTTCCACCTTCTCTCCTGTCTCACCTCGCCGACATCATCCAGATAGGTTTGAGCCTGGGTCAAGGCGACGTTTAATGCCGCAATTGCTCGCCGGAGTGCTTCCTCGTCCTGATCCGACCGCCGAAATTGATCTGCCCAATGAACCAGGGCCGCGGGAAATTGATCGATAGAGTCGTCCTCGAGGTGGTACCTGTTCACGGAAGTTTCCTCCACTGAACACAACCAGAAAATAGCATGTATGCCTCGCCGGAGACAGGCTTCGTTTGCAAGGCATGAAGGGATGGTGCAAGGTCATCACCCTCCTTTCTGCTCACTGCGATCCGATAACTTATTGAAATGTCGTCTGGAACTTCTTGCCAAGGAAGTCTTTCAGCCATGACCAGCTGTTCCGGTTGACTGGCACCGACCAGAACGTTCGTTGTCAGATCGAACAAGCAACCTGATCTTGGTGAGTGGCCGCAACGTAGCTGGTGTCGGTTATTTTCGATCGCGGCCGGGCTAAGTCAAAGCAGACTTGACGGATCCGCGAGTTTGGGAAATGCTAAGATGTCAGACCAATTTGGTCGATTGCCTAAGAATAAAATGGGGAACCATGAGGGCATCAATGAGCGACAGGCCCGTGATCCGGCCACTACCGGCTATCGATCGCGCGCGTCAGGTGACGGACGCACTGGCGGATTACATCAAGAGCGCGCAACTGAAGGCTGGCGACCGCCTGCCGGCAGAGCGTGAACTGATGTCAGCACTGATGGTCGGCCGCTCAACCATTAGGGAGGCAATACGCCACTTCCAGGCCCTCGGCGTCATTGAAACGCGAAAGGGAAGCGGGACCTATCTGCTGAAACCGGTTTCCAAGGCGACGATCCACATGCCGCTGTCGCTTGATACCGGCCATCTGCGGGACGCCCTTCTACAGACGCTTGAGGTGCGTCGCGGGATAGAATGCGAGGCCTGCATGGTTGCCGCGAGAAAGCGGACCGACACGGATCTCGTCCTCATCGAACAGAACCTCAACGAGATGGAACGCGTCCATATCGAGAAAGGCACATCAGGCCCGGAAGACCTCGCCTTCCATCTCGCCATCTATGATGCGACCCACAATCCGCTTTTTCGCCAGCTTCTTGAACAGATGCGCGAAACCTTCTGGCAGTTCTGGGAACACCCGTTCGAGCGCGAGGATTTTGCTCGCCGCTCCTTTCCCTTTCATCGCACGCTCTTCAACGCCATCGCTGCCCAGGATGTTGAGGCCGCGCGAGAAGAAACACTGAAGATCCTCGATGTCGTCGAGGAAGATATCAAGGAAATGTCCAAATGAATAACGGCGCGAACGCGTTCGATCTTGCCTCGCTCATCACCGCACACGACGAAGGAAACTTCGCGGAAGCGGTCGTGCCGCCGATCTTCCAGACCTCGCTTTTCACCTTCTCGAACTATGACGACATGATCGCTTCCTATCGCGGCGAGAAGGTTCGCCCGATCTATACCCGCGGGCTCAATCCGACTGTTCGCATGTTTGAGGAAATGCTGGCAAAGCTTGAAGGAGCCGAAGACGCGTTAGGTTTTGCAAGCGGCATGGCGGCGATCTCGTCGACGGTGTTGTCCTTCGTCGAGCCGGGCGACCGTATCGTTGCGGTCAAACACGTCTATCCAGATGCCTTCCGGCTCTTCGGCACGATCTTGAAGCGCATGAAGGTCGAGGTGACCTATGTGGATGGCCGCGACGAAGAGGCCGTCGCAAAGGCACTGCCCGGAGCCAAGGTATTCTATATGGAAAGCCCAACGAGTTGGGTCATGGACGCCCACGACGTCGGTGCGCTCGCGGCACTCGCTAGGAAGCATGGCCTGGTCACGATGATCGACAACAGCTGGGCGAGCCCGTACTTCCAGCAGCCAATATCGCTCGGCGTCGATGTCGTCATCCATTCGGCCTCGAAGTATCTCGGCGGCCACAGCGACGTCGTCGCTGGCGTCGTCGCTGGCTCCAAAGAGATGATCGCCCGCATCAAGGCGGAGGCCTATCCTTATCTCGGCGGCAAGCTCTCGCCCTTTGATGCGTGGCTTTTGATCCGCGGCCTGCGCACATTGCCGATCCGTATGCGCGCGCATGAGGCAGCTGCGATGACGATCGCCAAGCGGCTGAAGGAGCTCGACGTGGTGGAGACGGTTTGCCATCCGGGCCTTGCCAATCGCCTGCCGTCCGGTCTCAACGGCACGTCGGGCCTGTTTTCCTTCATATTCCGTGAGGGCGTCGATATTCGTGCCTTCGCCGATCACCTCAAGCTCTTCAAACTGGGAGTGAGCTGGGGTGGACATGAAAGCCTGATCGTACCAGGCGAGGTCGTCCTTCAGCAGAAGGCGCAACCGAATTCCGCGCATACCTTCGGGATCCATGCACGGTCCGTACGCCTCCACGTCGGTCTCGAAGGAACCGAGGCCCTGTGGAAGGACATCGAGGCGGCATTGGCGGTCGCCTCTTAAGTTCACAACCTGAAAAACCTGAAAAGGGGGAGCAAGCATGAAAAGACTGATCACCGCCACTTTACTCGCCACGATGATGGCCGGTACGGCACTCGCCGATACCACACTGAAACTGGTCGAGGTTATCACCAGCCCCGAGCGTACGGAGACGCTGAAGTCGATCGTCGGCAAGTTCGAGGCTGCAAACCCCGGGACCAAGGTCGACATCATCTCGCTGCCCTGGAACGAAGCCTTCCAGAAGTTCGCCACCATGGTTTCGGCCGGCGACACTCCCGACGTCATGGAAATGCCCGACACCTGGCTTTCCCTCTATGCCAACAACGGCATGCTCGAAAGCCTTGAACCTTACCTCGCCAAGTGGGAGCACACCAAGGGCCTGACGCCGCGCGCGCTTGAACTCGGCCGCGATGTCAAGAACACCGCCTACATGCTGCCTTACGGCTTCTACCTGCGTGCGCTGTTCTACAACAAGAACCTCTTCAAGGAAGCCGGCGTTTCCGAACCGCCGAAGACGCTCGACGATTTCGTGGCCGCCTCCGAAAAGGTCTCCAAGCTTCCCGGCAAGTCGGGTTACTGCCTGCGCGGCGGTCCGGGCGGCCTGAACGGCTGGGTGATGTTTGGCGCGACAATGGCCGGCTCCAACAAGTTCTTCAACGAGGATGGCACCTCGACGATGAACAGCGAAGGCTGGGCAAAGGGTCTCGAATGGGTCGTCGACCTCTACAAGAAGGGCCTGACGCCGAAGGACAGCGTCAACTGGGGCTTCAACGAAACCGTCGCCGGATTCTACTCCGGCACCTGCGCGATGCTCGACCAGGATCCGGACGCTCTGATCGCGGTTGCCCAGCGCATGAAGCCGGACGATTTCGGGGTGACCAAGATGCCAGTCGGTCCAAGCGGCAAGGGCTTCACCACAATCGGTTTCGCTGGCTGGTCGATGTTCACCACCAGCCAGAACAAGGATCTGTCCTGGAAGCTGATCGAGACGCTTGAATCGCCGGAAGGCAATATCGAGTGGAACAAGCGTACGGGCGCTCTTCCGGTTCACACCTCGGCCGAAAAGGATCCCTTCTACGCAGGCGATCAGTTCAAGGGTTGGTTCGAAGAGCTGGCCGACCCGAACATCGTTCCGACCGTGATGCCGACCTACCTGGAAGAGTTCGCCTTCTTCAAAGACTCGCTCGCCATCAAGACGACGCAGCAGGCGCTTCTCGGCGACATCACGCCGAAGGAGCTGGCTGACCAGTGGGCAGATTATCTGACCAAGGCGCAGCAGAAGTTCCTCGCCAAGAAGTAACGGCCCACCGGCGGCGGACCTGTCCGCCGCCTCTTTCACTGTCTTGCGACGGCGCAGATTGCGCCGCGAAACGGATTTTGCCTGATGACCCTCACTGCCGATACGCTGGAAAGGCGCCAGGACAGACGCCCCTGGCTGAAGCGCATCGCTGATGCCTCCGAACCCTACCTCTATAGTGCGCCGTCACTGGTCCTGATCATTGCGGTGATGCTGGTGCCACTGGTGATCGGGGTGTCCTATGCGTTTCGCGACATCCAGCTGCTCAATCCGTTTTCGGGCGGCTTCATCGGGCTCGAGCATTTCCGGGCGCTGTCGAAAGACGCAGCCTTCTATGGTGCGCTGAAGAATACGCTCTTGTGGACAGGCGCCTCCGTCCTGTTGCAATTCATCTTCGGCCTCATTCTGGCGCTGCTGCTCGACAAACCGTTCTGGGGCAGGGGCGTCGTGCAGGCTCTGGTCTTTCTGCCCTGGGCCGTTCCCTCCTTCCTCGCCGGCCTGAACTGGGCCTGGTTGTTCAATCCGGTGATAGGGCCGATCCCGCACTGGCTTTTTGCGCTTGGCCTGATGAGCGAACCCGCCAACATCCTCTCCGATCCGCAACATGCGATGTGGGGACCGATCATCGCCAACGTCTGGTGGGGCATTCCCTTCTTCGCGATCACCTTACTTGCCGCTCTCCAGGCAATTCCGCGTGATCTCTACGAGGCAGCTTCCATCGACGGCGCCGGCTGGTTCCAGCGCTTCCGCTCGATCACCTTGCCCTTCCTTGCGCCGACGATTGCCATCACCGTGCTGCTTCGCACCGTCTGGGTGTCCAACTTCGCCGACCTGATTGTCGTCATGACCGGCGGTGGGCCGGCCGACCGGACGCAGATCGTCGCAAGCTACATCTTCACGCAGGCGTTCAAGCGCCTGGACTTCGGATACGCCTCGGCGATCGCGCTGGTGCTGCTGGTGCTGCTGCTTGCCTATTCGATGCTGATCATCCTGCTGCGGCAGACCCTGCTGAACAAGGATTGATGCCATGAAGCGATCCATTCTCCCTACCATCGCGCATCGCCTGGCCATTCTCTGCTACATCGTCTTCGCGCTGTTTCCGCTGTTCTGGCTTCTCAAGGTATCGGTGACGCCGAACGACCTGCTCTATACCGAGGGCGTTCGGATGTGGCCGTCGCGCACGACCTGGGAACACTATTCCTTCGTCATCCAGCACAGCGCCTTCCCGACTTTCTTCAAGAACAGCCTGATCGTCTCGGCCTCGACGGCGATCGTCGTGACGATCTGCGCCTCTCTTTCCGGCTATGCGCTGTCGCGCTTTAACTTCCGGGCCAAGTATTGGATCGTCGCGTTAATGCTTTTGACGCAGATGTTCCCGCTCGTCATGCTGGTGGCCCCGATCTTCAAGATCCTGACGCCACTGCATCTGACGAACAGCCTCACCGGCCTCGTTGTCGTCTACACCGCCTTCAACGTGCCCTTCGCTACCTTCCTGATGCAGTCCTTCTTCGACGGCATTCCGAAGGATCTCGAGGAGGCGGCCATGATAGACGGTGCAACGCAGTTCACCGCCTTCCGGCAGATCATCCTGCCGCTGACGTTGCCCGGCATCGCGGCAACGCTCGGCTTCGTCTTCACCGCCGCGTGGAGCGAACTGCTCTTTGCCCTCATGCTGATCAACGGCAATGACGCGGCAACCTTCCCGGTCGGGCTTCTGACCTTTGTTTCCAAATTCTCCGTGGATTTCGGGCAGATGATGGCGGCGGGCGTGCTCGCGCTCATCCCGGCCGGTCTCTTCTTCCTGCTCATCCAGCGTTATCTCGTCCAGGGCCTGACGGCCGGCGCGGTCAAGGGTTAATCAAAATGGCATCGATCGATATCCAGAACGTCAAGAAGGCCTATGGTCCCGTCAAGGTGCTGCACGACGTCGACCTTAGGATCAAGGACGGCGAGTTCGTCGTGCTCGTCGGCCCATCCGGCTGCGGCAAGTCGACCCTGCTGCGAATGATCGCGGGACTCGAGGACGTCACCGGCGGTGAGATCCGCATTGCCGGCAACCGCGTCAACGAACTGCATCCGAAGGACCGTGACATCGCCATGGTGTTCCAGTCATACGCCCTTTATCCGCACATGAATGTCGCCGGCAACATGAGCTACAGCCTGAAGCTAAGAAAGACGGCCAAGGAAAAGATCTCCAGCGCTGTCGGTGCTGCCGCCTCCAAGCTCGGTCTCGACCCGCTGCTCGAACGCAGGCCGAAGGCGCTTTCAGGCGGTCAGCGTCAGCGCGTGGCCATGGGCCGCGCCATAGTGCGCCAACCGAAGGCCTTCCTCTTCGACGAGCCGCTGTCGAACCTCGACGCACGCCTGCGCGAACAGATGCGTGCCGAAATCAAGAAGCTGCATGGCGACCTCAAGGCGACGTCGATCTACGTCACCCACGACCAGATCGAGGCGATGACGCTCGCCGACCGGATCGTTGCCATGCACGGCGGCGTCGTGCAGCAGGTCGGCAGCCCGCTCGAGCTTTATGATACGCCTGCCAACCTCTTCGTCGCCGGCTTCATCGGCTCGCCGGGCATGAATTTCCTCGACGCGACCTATGCGGATGGTGGTGTTCGCCTGAAGGACGGAACGGTCGTCCCGCTCGCCGCACCCCTGTCACTCGCAAACGGCGCAAAGGTGACACTGGGGATTCGGCCGGAGCATGTGGTCATTACCGATCAGGGTGGCCTGAACGCGAACGTCGAATTGGTCGAACCGACCGGCTTCGGCATCATCCTGCACCTGTCGCTGCACGCTCTGCCATTCAAGATCTTCACGCTCGACCGGACCGCGCTGACATCCGGTCCGACGATCAACGTGTCGTTCCCCGCGCAGCATCTGCACGTCTTCGACGCGGATGGAAACAGGGCAAAATAGGCGAGCAGCCTCAGCCGTGGGCGAGGCTGCCGCGCAGAACGGCACTATTGAAGTCTGGTCGCGGCGTCGGAATAACAACCGGTATCACGGCCTCCTTGCTGGCGGGCACCACCGCTTCGGTCGCCGGCAGCGCCGGTTCCGCACCTGAAATGGCCACTGTGCCCGGCATCGGGATCGGCACCGGAACGGTCGTCGGTACGAGTACCTCAAACTGCGCCGGCATCTTGCTCTGGCCAGGCAGGTAGTTCATCGCGACTTCGTAGGCGGGCAGGGGCGCCGGCGTCTGTAGCTCGCCGTCCCGCCCACGCTTCTCGTAGAACGCATTGCCGCCGGCAATCGTTACGTAGTGCATATTGCGATACGGGAACGACAGACCGTCTGTGTGGAAGAACATCGCGTTCTTGACGCCTGGATGCCGTTCGCCGCGGAAAATTGCATCTGCAGCGTCCGTCAGTTCGACCTCAGCCGTCGGCTCGACTTCGCGCGTCATCACGCCAGGCGCAAACTGCCTCTGTTGGGCAACGACGCCGCAGATTGAATCGGGATACGCCCCCGATGTCAGACGGTTCATGACCACCGTTCCGACCGCCATGTAGCCGTCGCGATCAGAATGCTCGGATTCGAAGTACATTGCCCGCTTGAGGCAATCGCGGTCCTTGGCCGTGTAATTGAAAGTAACTTTGGTTGACTGCGCCGCTTGCGCCGCATTCTTGGGCTTGCTGACCTGGCTCGCCACCTTCGAAGCCGGTTGCTGTGCGGTCGTGCAGCCCGCCGCTGCCACGCCCGCCAACAGGATCCCGGCGAGAGATTTTCCCAACGCTATATGCGCCCTCAATGTCAGGTGCCCCCTATTTAGAGTAGTAAGCCCTTCTCGATTAAGTGGTCGCTTTTTTACCTGCGTTTCAGGTAAATTTCAAACCCAATCAGTATCACAATTTGATTTGGCCGCTTTTGGCCCGCCTGCACAGGCTGATTAGCGCTCTCGCCACCCACTGAAAACAGCGACACTTTCCATCACAGGTCACACTTTCAAAGCGGATGCAACCGCCGAAACCAGCGTGCCGCTCCAGCCTGATTCGATCGACTAACGAGCGCGTCGGCCCTTCATTTGTCGTCGGACCGGAACAACTTCCATCGCGTTGGTCGAAAGGCGATCCTCGTGCGGTCGAGGGCGCCGGCCTGCGCTGGCGATAGTTCCAATTCGATCGGCGGATGCCCCTTGCCGATGTCGACCTCGATGTGGCGCGTACCAGCGACGCGCCGGCTCGTCGTCAGCAAACCGGCGATGCAGCCGCCACAGCCATCGCGCAATTCAATGTCGTGCGGCCGGAAATATAGTTGAGCGTCTCCATCCGCTTCGCCCTCGACCTTGAGGCCGAGCGGCCTATCCTCGAACCAGATCTCTCCACCGTTGACCCTGACGTCGAGACAGTTGGACTGTCCGACAAAGCCGAAGACGAAGGGGGAGTTCGGATTGTCGTAAACCTCATCGGGGGTTCCGACCTGCTCGATCGCGCCCTGGCTCATGACAACGACGCGGTCAGCAAGCTCCATCGCCTCGTCCTGGTCATGCGTGACGAAGACCGTCGTGTGACCCGTGCGATCATGGATCTCGCGCAGCCATTTGCGCAGATCCTTGCGAACTTGGGCGTCGAGGGCGCCGAAAGGCTCATCGAGCAGCAGTACATTCGGTTCGACCGCCATGGCGCGTGCGAGCGCGACGCGCTGGCGCTGGCCGCCGGAAAGCTGAGCCGGATAACGCTTCTCAAGACCCGAGAGCTGGACAAGTTCAAGCAACTCCAACGCCCGCCGGCGAATTTCCGCCTTGGGCGGGCGCCGCGAGCTATCGCGCACCTTCAGGCCAAAGGACACATTTTCCAGCACTGTCATATGTCTGAACAAGGCATAGTGTTGGAACACGAAGCCGATGTTGCGCTGCTGTACGGTCTTCTTTGACGCGTCCTCGTCTCCGAAATAGATCAACCCTTCCGTCGGGCTCTCCAGGCCAGCAATGAGCCGCAACAGCGTCGTCTTGCCCGATCCGGACGGGCCGAGCAGCGCGATCAACTCGCCGGAGCGGATATTGAGCGAGACGTCGTGCAGCGCCGGAAAGCGTTCGAATTCCTTGCGCAGGTTTTGTACGCGAACTTCCATTCTAATTCCTTCAGTGCCGTCGGCTGGCGGCGATTTCTTCGCTGTATCGCATCTCGAGCAGCGTCTTCAAAACAAGGGTTACGAGCGCAAGCAAGGCAAGCAGCGTGGCGACGGCGAATGCGCCGGTGAAATTGTACTCGTTATAGAGAATTTCCACCTGCAGCGGCATGGTGTTCGTCTGTCCCCGGATGTGACCGGAAACCACGGATACAGCCCCGAATTCGCCCATGGCGCGGGCATTGCAAAGCAATACACCATAGAGCAGGCCCCATTTGATATTGGGCAAGGTCACGTGCCAGAAGGTCTGCCAGCCGCTGGCGCCGAGCGAAATCGCCGCCTCTTCGTCGCTCGTACCTTGCTCTTGCATCAGCGGAATCAGTTCACGCGCCACGAACGGGAAGGTGACGAACATGGTCGCCAGGATCAATCCCGGCACGGCAAACAGGATCTTGATGTCATGAGCGCTCAGCCATTGGCCGAGGTGGGTGTTGGCACCAAGCAGCAAGACGAAAACGAGGCCGGAAATAACAGGCGAGACCGAAAACGGCAGGTCGATCAACGTTGTCAGGAAAGCCTTGCCCTTGAACTCGAACTTGGCAATCGCCCAGGCGGCCGCGATGCCAAAGGTCAGATTGAGGGGAACGCTGACGCCGGCCACGATGAGGGTCAGGCGAATAGCCGAAAAGGTCTCCTCGTCCTGCAGCGCCTCGAGGAACGGACCCGCACCCTTGCGGAACGCCTCGACGAAGACGGCCGCCAGCGGCAGAAGCAGGATCAGCGTCAGGAAGACCAGCGAGGCAAGGATCAGCGTCCAGCGCGCAAACCGATGTTCGGTGACGGCGGAGCGCACCTTTGTCGGCTGAAGGCTCGTATCAAACGCCATAGCCGTACCTCCGTCTGCGCCAGCTCTGGATGAGGTTGATGATCAGCAGCATGGCAAACGAAATCACCAGCATCATTGCGGCGATGCCCGTTGCTGCGGCATAGTTATATTCCTCGAGCTTGATGACAATCAGCAACGGTGCGATCTCCGACCGGAACGGAAGGTTGCCGGCAATGAAGATTACCGAGCCGTATTCGCCGACACCGCGGGCAAAGGCGAGAGCGAAGCCTGTCAGGGCCGGCGGCATCAAGCCCGGCAGCAGCACGCGGAAAATCGTCTGCAGGCGCGTGGCGCCAAGCGTTGCGGCAGCTTCCTCCACCTCCTTGTCGATCTCCTCCATGACAGGTTGAACCGTGCGCACCACGAAGGGCAAGCCGACAAAGACAAGCGCGATGACGATACCGAGTGGCGTGAAAGCGATCTTGATGCCCAGCGGCGTCAGGAACTGGCCGATCCAGCCGTTCGGCGCATAAAGGGTCGCCAGCGCGATACCAGCAACCGCGGTCGGCAACGCGAAAGGCAGATCGACCATTGCGTCGATGATGCGCTTGCCAGGGAACCGGTAGCGCACGAGCACCCAAGCCAGCACGACGCCGAAAACGACGTTGATGCAGGCGGCCGCAAAGGCGGCGCCAAAGCTGATGCGAAGGGCGCTCAGGGTACGAGGATCGAAGGCGATGGCGAAGAATTTTTCCCAGCCAAGCTCGCTCGACCGCCAGGCGAGGCCTGAAAGCGGGATGAGGATCAGAAGGGTGAGCCAGGTCAAGGTAAGGCCGAGCGCCATTCCAAAGCCTGGAATGACGCTCGGCCGTCTGAACCGCCACCGCGTGGGGCTATGTGATCTCATGCGACGTATTATTGTGCCGGCTTGTAGATTTGGTCAAATACGCCGCCATCGCCGAAGAACTTCGGCTGCGCTTCTTTCCAGCCGCCGAAATCGTCGATCGTCGCAAGTTTCAGGTTCGGGAAGCGCGCAATGTCAGCCTTGTCTGCAGCTTCCGGCTTGATCGGCCGATAGAAGTGCTTGGCCGCGATCTTTTGCCCCTCGTCCGAATAGAGATAGTTCAGATAGGCTTCGGCGACCTTGCGAGTGCCCTTTTTGTCGACATTGCCATCCACAACGGCGACCGGCGGGTCAGCCCGGATCGAGAACGCCGGGGTGACGATCTCGAACTGGTCGGGACCGAGCTCTTCGAGCGAAAGGTAGGCCTCGTTTTCCCAGGCCAGGAGAACGTCGCCGAGACCGCGCTGAACGAAGGTCGTCGTTGCACCGCGCGCGCCGGTGTCGAGAACCGGAACATGCTGCAGCAGCTTCGTCACGTATTCCTGCGCCTTGGCGTCATCACCACCATTCGCCTGCTTGGCCCAGGCCCAGGCCGCCAGGAAGTTCCAGCGCGCACCACCAGAGGTCTTCGGGTTCGGCGTAATCACCTGGACGTCGTCCTTTACCAGGTCGGCCCAGTCCTTGACGCCCTTCGGATTGCCCTTGCGAACCAGAAAGACGATCGTAGAGGTGTAAGGCGTCGAGTTATTCGGAAACTTCGTTTTCCAATCCGCAGGAATCTTGCCAGTCTTCTTAGCGATCGCGTCAATGTCGCCCTCGAGGGCAAGGGTAACGACATCGGCATCAAGCCCATCGATGACCGACCGCGCCTGCGCGCCAGAGCCGCCATGCGAAGCCTTGATGGTGACAGCCTCACCGGTGTCCTTCTGCCACTTGGCAGCGAAGGCGGCATTGAAATCCTTATACAGTTCCCTCGTCGGATCGTAGGATACGTTGAGAAGCGTCTGATCCGCGAATGCGGGCGCGACGGCGCCGATTGCGACACTGCCTGCCAGCGCCACAGCCGCGAGAAGCCGTGTGATCCTTATTGACTGCATAGAAACCTCCTTCGTTGGTGGCCGAAACTCTACCAAGTTGGTCGTATAATGAAACGAAGAATGTTTCTGTTCCGCCATGCTCTCTGGAATGCCATCCCAATTGAAGCGCGCTTTCGAAATGGACTTGCTCGATTTGATGATCACAATTCCGGTAAAGCCTCGGACTAAGCTCGCGGAGGCCGAGCTGGGCATTGCCAGGAAGACGGAAAGCGCAACTTAACGCCCCGAAAATCTACCTGTTCGTCAAACGCGCGAGTCGGCCAGAAAATCCGAATAGAGCTCTTCGGCAGTCTTTGCCTTGCGCATGGCCGCCAGAATGCCCGGCGTCTGCAGCTGACGCGCGATTGCTGCCAGCACGTTCAGATACTCGCCGCGGCTTGCTTCGCCAAACAAAAGCGCGAAGACGATATCAGTCGGAACATCGTCCACCGCCTCGAAATCGAGTGGCCGGGCGTAGCGTAGCAGCAAGCCACGCGGATGCGTCATCCCCTCCACCACGGCATGCGGAACAGCGACACCATTGCCGATACCCGTCGAGCCAAGGCTCTCGCGGCTTTCCAAGGCGTGCAGTATCTTCTTTCCTTCAATTCCGAAGGCGAGGGCAGCTTTTTCGGCAATCGCCTGCAATCCTCTCCATTTCGTCGCAACCGAAACACCGATGAATGTGTGCTCAGGACGGATGATCAGCGAAAGGTCCATGAAGTCTCTCTTGTCATTTGTGCAAGGCCGCGTCGGCGGGCGCCGCGGCTGACACCCGATTAGCGCCGCTTCCAATGCCGCAAACTGATTTCCCGGGCCGACATTGTTCTGCGTTCATATGTCCAGACGAGATAAAGGTTCGAGCACGAAAGCCGACCTCAGATATAAACATCGCATAAGGATCGTCCAAATGTCTGGTGGACGCTCCAAGCTTTAATGCCCAGGGACGTCGCAGTCTGAGGGGCAAGGGCCTCGACCCTGGTCGTGCCGATCTGAAAAGATTGAGCAATTCATCGCATCATGAGCAAAAGCCTTCGAAACGCGATTGAACTTCGAAGGCTTCGGGCCCTATAGTGCTTGCCAAAGCCGCGCTGATTTGATCGGTGCGGGGAGGCAACGGGAAGGAAACAGAAGAATGGCCAAAGTCCGCGCGCTGGTGCTCGAACGCCAGCATGAACTTGCGCTCCGTGATATCGACCTGCCGATGGATACGGGTCCCGGCCAGGTGAAGATCAAGATCCACACGGTTGGCGTCTGCGGCTCCGATGTCCACTATTACACCCACGGCAAAATCGGCCCATTCGTCGTCAACGAGCCGATGGTGCTCGGTCATGAAGCCGCCGGCACGGTCGTCGAAGTCGGCGCTGGCGTGACGCATCTCGAGGTCGGCGACCGTGTCTGCATGGAACCCGGCATCCCCGATCCCAATTCCAAGGCGAGCCGGCTTGGCATGTATAATGTCGATCCCGCTGTCACCTTCTGGGCGACGCCACCGATCCACGGCATCCTGACATCAGAGGTCGTTCATCCCGCCAATTACACCTATAAGCTGCCCGACAATGTCAGCTTCGCAGAAGGCGCCATGGTTGAGCCCTTTGCAGTCGGCATGCAGGCCGCGACAAAGGCGAAGATCGTCCCCGGCGATACCGCCGTCGTCCTTGGCGCCGGCCCGATCGGCACCATGGTGGCGATCGCCGCGCTTGCCGGCGGCTGCGCCCGCGCCATCGTCGCCGACCTCGCTCAGCCGAAACTCGATATCGCCGCGCAGTATCAGGGTGTCATCCCCGTCAATATCCGCGAGAAGAACATCGTCGAGGAAGTTGCGCGCCTGACGGATGGCTGGGGCGCCGATGTGATCTTCGAATGCTCCGGCTCGCCGAAGGCTTGGGAGACCATCATGGAGCTGCCGAGACCGGGCGGCGTCATCGTTGCCGTCGGCCTGCCGGTCAATCCGATCGGCCTCGACGTATCGACCGCATCGACCAAGGAAATCCGCATCGAGACCGTCTTCCGATACGCCCACCAGTACGAACGCTCGATCGCCCTGCTTGGCTCCGGCCGTGTCGACCTGAAGCCGCTGATTTCCGAGACATTCGGCTTCGAGGATTCCATCACTGCCTTCGACCGCGCCGTCGAGGCGCGTCCAGGCGACGTGAAGCTGCAGATCGTGATGGAATAAATCGACGACGCGGCACGCACGGCGGCTCAAGGAAGAGCCGCCGAACCGAGATGCTGCGAGACAGGAAAATCTCCGTATGCCGGACCTCGTCGGGAACAGTCCGGAACGGCTCGCAGCGTCGGAAGGCGAAGGCTTCGTACAACGCGACGGCCTGCCTCATCTAGATCGTCGTGTGCGCCAGTTCGGTGCGCGGCTTGGCGAATCGCGTCCAGCGCCGCCGCCATCAAGGCATGACCGATGCGTCGCCCCCGAAAGGCTGGATCAACGTAGAATTTGTGGACTTCGCCTGCCTGTGCGTCAAAGGCGTTGAAACCGATGCAGCCGGCCGGCACGCCGCTCCAATTCGCAACGAGCATTAGCGCCTCCGCCGAGCCGAATTGCTGGGCGAGGCTATCGCCGGTCTGTCGGTGATAGAGTTAAGGATCAAGTCCGCCGGAATGCCAAAGGCTTTGGCCTCGGCCACATCCCATTCGCCAAGCGCCGGGCAGAAAAATGCGCAGGTCTCCCTCTTTGGTCCTCGCGACTGATATCGAGATCATCCTGCGCCCCTTCGTTGTCTTTGGCCCGAGACTTCAAGGCGTCAGTTCGTCTGCGCCCCCTCCGCATCAGCCCACTCACACTCGAATGCCAGTACAGGCCTTGCAAATCCCTTGAGATCCCGCCGTGATGCATTGGCGAAGAGATCGGCTGCGCCGTGCTCGCGAAAGATGTTCTCCGAAACCAGGATCTGATCGACCCCGGCCGCTGCACAAAGCCGCGCGGCCAGTTGCACGGTTGAGCCGAAGATGTCCCGGCTGTCCTCGATCGGCTCGCCACAATCAAGCCCGATCCTGACATGGATGGGTTCCGGCGTGCCGCCGTTGTAGATCCTGAATTCGCGCTGGATGCTGATCGCGCATCCGACGGCCGCGTGGGTGGAGATGAAGGAGGCCATGATGCCGTCACCGGTGTGCTTGACCTCCCGCCCTTCGCATTGTGCCAGGCAGCGGCGAACGATGGCATCGTGCGCCCGCACGAGTTCGGCAGCCATCCGGTCGCCAAGCCGCGATGTCATCTCCGTCGAGCCTACGATGTCGGTAAACAGGATCGCTCTATGGCCGGCATCCCGTTCGACGCCGGTCTCGCCGGCCTTCTGTTCAGGTTCGTGAATGCGTCCAAGAAACGCTTCGACAGCCGATAGCGCCACCTCGACTACTTCGCCGGCAATATAACCATGGGCTTCGCGATGCACGCACTGCGCGGTTTCGGCATCCGGCGCATCGATCAGACAGAATGCGGTCCCGCGCCGCTGGTCGTACCAATAGGTGAGGAACTTCACCCCATACCTATCTTCGACAGCCAGATCCTTGCGATGCGCTTCTGCAATGTCTTCTGCGGATGTACCCGCAAGATCATGCCGGTCCATGAAGATAGCCACGTTCGTGCATCCTTCGGAGAGCCCCTCAGCATTGGCCGCATCCTACGCCGTTGCCACCGCAACGTCCACAGCACGGGACGTCGAGCCTCAGAGCATCGTCGTGCCCACCACTTCGCAGAGCCAGCCGCGGAAGGAAGCCATCGCCGGGGTCTCCGGTCGGGACTGCAGCCGGGTTAGCCAATAGCTGCCCGTGGTGACAGTGATGTCGAAGGGTTGGCGGATCGCCTCGGCAAGCAGATGCCTGGAGAACATCAGCGTCGGCGCCAGCGCAACGCCGACGCCCTGCAGTGCGGCCTCCATCATGGCAAGCGATGAATCAAAGACGATGTTTTTCAACGGCAGCAGGCTCGCCTCCATCCCGGCGGCAGCAAACCATTGCGACCACTCATCGGCCCGATACGATCGCAGCAACGTCTGCTTCAGGAGGTCGCCCGGCGCGCTCAGTTGCGCGGCGATCTCGGGCACGCAGAGGGCTGATAGCGGCGCCTCCAAGAGCCGCAACGCCTCGATGCCATGCCACGCACCCGAACCGAAACGGATCGCGTAGTCCAGCCCCTCGGCGGCGATATCGACCCGGTTGTTGTTGGTTGAGAGGCGCAGATCGATGAAGGGGTACTGGGCTTGAAAGGCACGCAACCTCGGCAGCAGCCAGCCGACGGCAAAGGTGCCGACAGCGCCGATGCGCAGCACTTCGCGATAGTGCCCGCCCTCGAACTGCTCCAGTGTTCCGGCGATCCGGTCGAAGGCATCACGTAGCGCCGGCAGCAGTGTCTCGCCTTCGCTGGTCAGCATCAGCCCGCGAGGCAGCCGTTCGAACAGCGTCACATTCAACCGCGTTTCCAGGCTCTTGACCTGATGGCTGACGGCAGCCTGCGTGACGCAAAGCTCAATCGCGGCCTTGGTGAAGCTGAGGTGGCGGGCGGATGCTTCAAAAGCTCTGAGCGCATTCAGCGGCAGATGCGGACGAACCATTGGACACCCAAATTTTTCTAATGCTTCGCTCTAGATATCGTCGTTTGAGACGGGCGTACAGGCCTCGTATATCAATCGCGCCTGACCCGATCCGCTTCGTGAAAACCGCCGAAACCGTCGGATTGCCCGATATCTCAATGCATTTTGCATTGGACGCCCGCCGCGGTGCCGAGACACCGCGACTATTCCACCAACCCGAGGCACCGTATCCATTATGAAAAATATTTCGCAATCCACGCTTGGCATTCTCGCCACCGCTTCAGTCCTCATCGGCGCCGGCGCGCACGCCGCGGAACGCCAGAGCGAGCTTGCCGGCGTCGTCAACGCCATCGCCGTCCCTTTGATGGCGAAGAACAATATCCCCGGTATGGCAATTGCCGTCACAGTCGGCGGAAAGCGTTACACCTACAACTACGGCGTGGCGTCGAAGGCAAGCGGACAGAAGGTGACCGACGCGACGCTCTTTGAAATCGGCTCGGTCAGCAAGACCTTCACCGCAACCCTCGCGGGCTATGCTCAGGCGAGCGGCGACCTCTCCTTTACTGACAGTCCCGCCAAATATCTTCCGGAATTAGCCGCCAGCCGCCTTGCCGGTGCCACGATGCTCGACCTCGGCACCTACACGGCCGGTGGCTTGCCGCTGCAGTTCCCCGATGACGTCACCGACCACAAGGCGATGGTCGGTTATTACAAGAGCTGGAAGCCCGCCTATGCCCCGGGAACCTATCGTGTCTATTCCAATCCCAGCATCGGCTTGTTCGGCTACGCCGCCGCAAAGGCGATGGGTTGGCCCTTCGATGACCTGATGCAGCAGAAGCTTTTTTTGGCACTCGGCCTTAGCCATACCTTCATCACGGTTCCGAAGGCTGACGACGAGAACTACGCCTATGGATACTCAAAGGCTGGCAAGGCCATCCGTGTTTCGCCAGGCGTTTTGGATTCCGAGGCCTATGGCGTGAAAATGTCTGCAAGCGACATGCTGCGCTTTGTCGAAGCCAACATGGATGGCTCCAATCTCGACAAGACCACGCAATCGGCGCTCGCGGCGACCCATACCGGCTATTACAAGGTCGGCAGCATGACCCAGGGCCTCGGTTGGGAAATGTATAATTATCCCACCACCCTCGACCAGCTTTTGGCCGGCAACTCGGCCGACATGACACTGAAGGCCAATGAGATCGAGAAACTGTCGCCGCCAAGGCCGCCGGCGAACAATATGCTTCTGAACAAGACTGGATCGACCAACGGCTTCGGCGCCTATGTTGCCTTCGTGCCATCGAAGAGTATCGGCATCGTGCTCTTCGCCAACAAGAACTATCCGAACAGCGAGCGTGTAAAGGCGGCCTACAAGATATTGGCGACGCTCGACGACGATCTGCCGGCCGCCAACGCCGACTGAGCGTCTGCAGATAGGGGATAAGGCCGCACGGCTCCGGCAATGACATGATTATAGCTGCCTTCGTCCACGCCGCACCGATCAACCCGATAGTGAGCCGTCCGTCGCGGATAAACTGCAATGCTTTGCGGCGAGGGGGGATCGGCGCCGGGTGCGAAGGAAGGACGTGAGCTTCCGCATCAACGGTCCGCAGAAAATGGTCTCCCTCCAGTTGAACCTCGGACGTGCCTGTGTGGCACACATGGTCCCCCGAAGAAGCGAGGGCTCCCTCCGGCAGTGCTGCAGAGGGACCGGAGTTGCGGGCATAAACCGCCGAACGGGGCGCTCGGAAGCGCCATATTGTTTTTACTTCAGCAAGGCAATTTTCGGCGCCCCGTCTGAGTGAAGTGCAGCCTGATCGCCGCCTAAACCGCCTTCAGATCTCCCAGCAGTGTCGGGATCAACTCGGACACCGTCGGATGGATTGGTACCGCCCATTTCAGCACCGGGTAGGGGGCCTTGGCGTTCATCGCGTCGATGAAGCCGTGGATCGCCTCGTCACCCTCGATCCCAAGGATCGCAGCACCGAGAATCTGTTGCGTCTCTGCGTCGGCGATCACCTTCATCAAGCCCTTGGTCTCGGCGCGCTCATTGGCTCGGCCGACCCGGCTCATCGGACGGGTGGAGATCATGATCTTGCGGCCGGTGGCGCGGGCTTCCTTCTCGCTCATCCCGACACGACCGAGCGGTGGGTCGATGTAGAGCGCATAGGCGAGGATGCGGTCACTGAGCTTGCGGTCCTCACCGTCCAGCAGGTTGGCGGCAGCGATCTCGAAGTCGTTGTAGGACGTATGGGTAAAGGCCCCTCGGCCGTTGCAGTCGCCGAGCGCCCAGATGCCCTCGACATTGGTGGCAAGTCTGTCGTCGACGGTGATGTAGCCTCGCCGGTCAGTGGCAACACCGGCCTTGTCGAGCCCGAGGTCGCCAGTGTTCGGCGTGCGGCCGGTGGCCACAAGCACATGGCTTGCCTCGATCGGCGATTGACCATTGCCGATGCTGACCTCGATCCCGTCGGTCGTCGTCGCGAAGCCGATCCCATCGGCGTCCGTGTGCACGGCTATTCCTTCCGAGCGCAGAATGTCGGCGATCGCATCGGAGATGTCAGCGTCCTCGCGGGACGCGAGCTTCGGGCCACGCTCGATCACCGTCACCTCGGCGCCGAAGCGGCGATACATCTGTGCGAATTCGAGCCCGATATAGCTGCCGCCGATGACGGCAAGATGCCGCGGAAGCTGGTCGAGATGGATGATCGACGTGCTCGTCAGGTAATCGATACTGCCGATCCCTTGCATATCCGGAATGGTCGGCCGCGCACCGACGTTCAGGAAGATCTTCGGAGCCGTCAGCGTGTCGCCACTGACCGTCACCGTACGGGCGTCCTCGAAACGGGCGTGGCCGTAGATGACGGTCATGCCGTCCATGCCGGCAAACCAGTTGATGAGCCCATTGCGGGCGTTCATCGTGACGGCCTCGGCACGCTTGCGCACCACGGTCATGTCAATATCGATGGCGCCCGGGATCAGCACACCATAATCAGCGCCGCGCCGCGCCACATGGGCGGCCCGGGCGCTGGCCACCAGCGTCTTCGTCGGCATGCAGCCGGCGTTGACGCAGGTGCCGCCGAGGAACTTTCGTTCGATCAACGCCACCTTCATGCCCTTCGCAACCATGCGGGCCGCAAGGAAGGGACCGGACTGGCCGGCCCCGATGACGATGGCGTCGAAACTTGGCATCACACTGCTCCCACGATGATGAGCGCGCCGATGATCGCAACCGCGTCCTCGATCAGCGCTGCCGGTCTATCCTTGCCGAAGGCAGCGGCAAGCTTACCACGAGCCACCGCACCGCCAAGCGTGCCGACAACGGCACCGACAATGCCTGCGATCAGCCCGCCTGCGAGCGAGGCGCCGGAGGCGCCGATCGTGGCGCCGGTCAGCGCACCCATGATGATGCGCGCAGAGAACTGCATCGGTACCTTGCGGGAAGGCGTCGAGGGCAGCTGGTCGGTAATCAGTTCGACCACGGCAAGCAGGCTGAACACCCACGGCGTCCAGCGATATCCCATAAAAGCAAGCGGTGTCTGCGAGACATCAAACCAGCCGAGAGCCGCGCCCCAGGCAACGGCGGCCGGCGCCATCATGGCCCGAAGCCCTGCGACAATGCCGATCAAAAATGCGAGAAACAAAAGCATGTGACCCATCTCCTATGCCGCGCACAATTTAATCGCGGTCATGGAAAGCTGGCACAATGTCGCGCGGCTTTCAATTTGCCCGATGGTTGGCTTGACTCAATTCGCGAATGCGGCAATGCCGGTGACGGCGCGGCCGAGGATCAGCGCGTGGACGTCATGTGTCCCCTCATAGGTGTTGACCACCTCGAGGTTGACGAGATGGCGGGCAATGCCGAACTCGTCGGAGATGCCGTTGCCGCCGAGCATGTCGCGGGCAAGCCTTGCGACGTCGAGCGCCTTGCCGCAGGAATTGCGCTTGACGATCGAGGTCAGTTCCACCGGCGGATGCCCGCCTTCCTTCATGCGGCCGAGTCGGATGCAGC
>NZ_JANTYT010000019.1:0-93931 GCF_024808825.1 Rhizobium sp. BK661
CGCCGCTTCGCTGCTCGCTCGCTACGGCGCGATTGAGAACGCGCTCACGAGCGGCTTCGCTACCGCCGACCTACACCATTCGGCGGGACACGACCCTCTAGTTCGCGCCGATATTCGATTTCCCGGCGGCCGAAGCAGCGGGCAGAGTAGACTCACAAATTGCACTGCCGTACCAACTTGGCGAGCAACGGGATTGTCCGCACGTCTTGCCCATAAAACGTGGTCGAAAGGGCCTTGCGAAATTTCTGGCCAACCAGCAAGCCTACGCCGCCTCCACGCTCCAATGCCGCGCAAGTGCGAAAGATGATCCCACGGGCGACGGCACGAGGTTGCCCATCCTTTCGCTTGGAAATCAGGAGAGTTCTGAGGCGATGTGGGGATTGTTTGGGGGCGGCAGAGTGCCGTCAGGTTGAGACCGAATGCAGCGCCAACGACAGCCAGCAATTCGAAATTGCCTATATGAACGCTAAAGACGATGAAGGGCCGCCTCTTGTAAAAAAGCTCCATGAAGTCTTCAAATCCAGACCTCGATCCGTCCGGATTCAGGTCGGGCAGGATCGAAATCGAATAGCTGGTCCAGGAAGACATACTCGGCGGCAAGCCTGCCCAAATTTCCCCACCGGTCAAGAGCGATCTTCCGTCGCTCGTCTTCAGGCTTTTCAGGATAGGCGCGTGCCGGCGGCGAGGACAACGTGGGAGCGGAACGCCGGTTAGACCTTTGGGCGATCGTTAGAAATCTTGCAACGAGAACTGTTCGTTTATTGTGGTTTCAGACTTTATGCGTCGAACTTGGCGCATAGTTGTCATCGAAACGGAGCTCGAAGACGTGACCTAGCCTCGATGTTGACTGGTGAAGATTGCCACGGTGCAATTCGACTATGCGTCTGACGATCCTCAGGCCGATACCGAGGCTGTCGGCGTACTCAGCTGGCTTGGCTTCGTTCTTTGCGGTGTTGGTACGCCTGTCCTCGATGCGAATAGTCTTGGCTGCCACGTATACGAGGATAGAGGTGCCGGCGGGCGTGTGACGCACAGCATTCTCCACGAGATTGCGTAGAGCATCGCGAATGAGCGCTGGCGCCCCTCTGATAAGAGCGATTTCGACTTGAGGATGGAATTCAAGTGAATGGCCGTGCTCGTACACCCATGGAGCAAGTTGTTCTACGACGGAGCACGACAGTGCTACTAGATCGACGTCCTCGAACATCCCATGGTCGAAGCTGTCGAGGCGCGCGAGCGCTGTTAGCGCTGCCACAAAGGCCACGAGATCATCAAGATCGGCTTCCGCCTTGCGGGCGCGAGGATGGTCGATGTTTCCCAGTTCGAGCTTGATTGCCGCAAGCGGCGTGCGGATTTCGTGTGCTATTCCCGACGTCAGGACCTTCTGCGACGCCATCAGTTCGCCGACCCGCTCGAAGGCACGATTGATGGCAATCGCGAGATGGGCAACCTCGCGCGGCATGCCGTCGAAATTCAGGTGCGAACGCGCGTCCATGGGATCGATATCATCGGCGGCGTTAGCTGCGGCACGTACGGGCTTCAATGCCTGCCTTACGGAGAGCAAAGTGGCGCCGAGAACCAGGACGAGCAAGATGCTCATCGGAACCAGCATATGTTCTATGACTTCCCTCCAAAAAACCGAAGAGACCACATCTTGAGGGTCTTCAATGGTTGCGACATCGACGATAAAACGTCGATCTCCGATCACGAAGGCCCTGCCGCCGACCAAGGTCAGCGGTTTGCCTGTCGTCAACGACCTCAGCCAGAAATCGGGTGGATTCACATCAGCGGGGAGGAAGTGACGTTCACAGGCATCGTCGCAGGACTGAAACACAAGCGTACCATTGCCGTCACGAATTCTGCCGACATAACCGGACGATCGGGTGCCATAACGTTGCTTGAGGCTTTCTGGGAGCTGATATCGGACATTTTCGCCTTCCAGGGCTATGCCAGAAGCGAGGCGCTCGGTTTCCTGCTCCACGAAAAGACGGGACAGCTCGCCGACATTCCAGTAGTAGTCCGAGAAAATCACCGCGAGTTGCACGACCATTGCGAGCACTGCAAAAAACGCTATTCGTCTGGTGAGAATCGCACCAAGAGTCGGATGCCAGCGGCTCACGCGTGTTCCTCCCGCATCAGGTAGCCGACGCCTCGCACAGTCTCGATCAAAGATCCGGTCGGATGCCCTTCCAGTTTCTTTCGTAGCCTTGAAATCGCCAACTCGACGGCATTGCTGCTTCTTTCGTCACCGAATTCTGAAAAGGCGTGTTCAATCTTACCCTTGGAGACCACCTTTCCGCCATTGCGCATCAGTAGTTCAAGGAGATCCTTTTCCGACGGAGCAAGCGCAATCTCGGCGCCAGCGCATGTTACGCGCCTCGAAGCAAGATCGAGTTTAAGGTCGGCAAATTCCAATGTGGGCATCGTGGTGTTCGGAGCCCGCCGCATGAGAGCACGGATGCGCGCGATCAGTTCGCCGTTATGAAAAGGCTTTGCAAGGTAATCATCTGCGCCAGCATCAAGGCCGGCGATTCGCTCATCGATTGCGCCGCGCGCAGTCAATATAAGGACAGGCATCTGAACTCTTGCGCTTCGCAGTGACTTGAGCACGTCTATCCCGTCCTCGTCGGGCAGGCCGAGATCAAGAAGAAGAAGATCGTAGTCAGCACCGTCAAGGGCCAGCCGGCCCTCTTGCGATGTTCCGAAGGCGTCGATTCTCCAACCAACCTTTCTGATAGCCTCACAAAGCAATTCTCGGAGCCGGGCGCTGTCTTCAATCAGCAGAATCCTCATGCCCTTTTCCGACCAGTAATCATTGACCAGACCAGATTTTCCCTATGCCTCAAGCTTTCGACCACGGCGGCTCCTGCATGGATGAAGGCCAAGACCATGATGCTGTTGGCTATCGCACCGTGCAACTCCTCCAGCCACTTTTCTCCCCAGAAAGCATCGATCGTTGTCATCCAACCTGTAAGGACCGTCGCCGCCAAAAGCGCCATTAGTGAAAGCATCATGACTGAAGCTAGGGGGCTGTGACCGATGTACCTTTTTTCATGCCCGTCGACGATGCCCAAGACCTGGTCCATCACCTTTGCGCGTGTCGGAAGAAAATCGCTGAACCTGGAATGTCTCGTGCCAATAAAGCCCCAAACAATGCGTACGGCAATCGCCGTGGCAACAACATACCCCGTCACGCGATGCCAGTACTTGCCTTCCTCGAGCACGAACAGGTTGAGCATACATGCGATAACCACCGTCCAGTGAAATGCCCGAACGATCGGATCCCACACCTTGATCGTGGCTTCACCTGCAGGTGGCGAGGGCGCATGGCCCTCCCTTTGCGAATTGACTATGGTCATCTCAGCCGCCTTTCTGGACAATCGCACCGGTAACTGGATTGAAATACACCTCGGCGCGACTGCCATTCTTGTCCCTGCCGTAGATCTCGTAGCAGTTGCCGGTGACCTCAAACGTCTTGACCTTGTAGCCCAGCACGTCGATCTTTGCCTTCATGGCCTCCTCAGACAACCACTTCGACTTTGGCTCGGCGGTGCAGCTCGGGCTTGCGAGCGCCATTGCTGGTGTTGCCGATACGATCGCGACTGCGGCGATTATGTTCAACTTCATGATCTGTCCTCTTTGAATGCCCGTCGTGGGCGACAAGGACATCGATAAGGCAGTGAAGCTGTCGGCTTCCTGTCTGAGTTCAAAATATTCTATAAAGTGGTTTTGCCCTCGCGCCGTTCAGTGCCATGCACTCAAGGTCTGAGCGAGGATCCTTGGAGGATATGAGCGAAATGACTGCTCTCCCAACGGTGTCGCTGCGGGCATGAAATCTGCAGAGAGTAGCCGATCTAAATTCTGGGCAAAGGGTCAACGATGCAGTCAGGCAGACGTTGCAGCGAGGCCAAGAGGTCGGAAAATCCCTGACCCAGCAAGACGTTCAGTTTATGAATGACTGCGCGCGAGCTCTGCGCTGCCCAGCTTTTTCACAAGGTCACGTCACGCCAGCCGCCAGCAGGAGATAGCCGAGATTCTGCAAGCAATCTTCTCGGCGTCGATCACTATGGCAACTTATGTACGAGAGCGTCGTGCGCTGCACATTGGAGATGCAAACCGATTACGCCATGTGCTGCAGCCGGCTTGGATCATGTCCGCTCGTAGCGAACTGGAGATCTACCAGCGCGCCGGTATGGCTTCATATCGATTCAGGCCAAAGGTATTGGGGGTCCCAGGGTCTAGCCAGCCAGTCCGCTTCTCAGTTGACCGAGATCGGCGCGTTTTGCCGGGATTGAACGGCTCGAAAAACGAACATTCCGAGGATCATGGCAGCTACGAAGAGGCCAGCCTCCCAACGGCCGGTGGCGAGTGAGGCAATTGCGGGGCCTGGACAAAGGCCTACCAGACCCCAGCCTAGACCGAAGAAACCTGCACCGAAGAGAAGCTTTGCGTCGATCGTACGGCTGGCCGGAACATGAAATTTCTTGTCGAAAACCGGCCGCGACTGATTTCGCTTAATTACATATGCAATGGCTGATGGGATCAGCGCTCCACCAAGGACAAAGGCTAGCGACGGATCCCAAGACCCCGAAAAGTCGAGAAAGCCGAGCACGCGCGCCGGATTGACCATGTCAGAAAGGACTAGGCCGACGCCAAACAAAACACCGCACAGGATCGAAACGAGGGTTCGACTGCTCATCACATCTCTCCAATCAGGTGGCGGCTGACATAGACAGTCGCAGCAGCGGTCGCCATGAAGGTGATGGTCGCCACGATTGAGCGGGTGGAGAGCCTTGCAAGCCCGCAGACGCCGTGACCACTCGTGCATCCCGAACCGAGACGGGTACCAAAGCCGACCAGGAGGCCGCCAGCTATGAGAAGAATCGGTGACGAGGTGATGGTAAGTTCCGTGGGTCGCAGAAGAGCGAACGTGCTGGCCGCGCCGCCGATGATGCCCGCAAGAAACCCTATGCCCAGTGGGCTAAAGCCTACGCCGGTCCATCCGAGTGCAGAGGCGGCCAAACCGGAAATCCCCGCCACACGACCGTTGAGAAGCAGATAGAGCGCTGCAGAAAGGCCGATCAGCAGGCCGCCGGACAGCGGCCAGATATAGTTAAGTTGGGTCATGTCGCATTCACTGAGCTGTTTAAATCTGACAGGTTGGTGTCGAGGCACTTGCTAAGTCGCATAGCGACCTTTCGTGCGCGCCCGGCATGACGTGAATATCGCTTCTACATTCGCTCCACTTGCGCGCGACGAACCAAAACCAGACGCATTTCAGTCGTGGCATGAGGCTCGCTGGGGCCACATCATGTGTGAGGGGTCACATTCCAGAAGAATGCAATGTGGCTAATATTGCATATTTACAGTAATAGTGCAAGTGTTGTATGTTTGGAGCTGACCGACCAGGGAGGCTCAAGTGAGCGCGGACAATGAGCTGTCGCCGGCTGTTTTGCGGATTAATGAGGTAGCGCCGGGTTTTGCGGCGCGATCTACGCTCGGTGAGGTCTCGCTTTCCAGATACCGGGGGCGCTGGTTACTGTTTTTCTCTCATCCGGCAGATTTTACCTCGGTATGCACGAGCGAATTCATCGCGTTTGCTCGTGCTCATGAGAGTTTTTCCAAGATCAATTGCGACCTGCTGGGTCTTTCGGTCGACAGTCTGTACTCTCATGTGGCCTGGCTGAGGGACATTGAGCGTAGCTTCGCGGTCAAAGTGCCATTCCCGTTAATCGAGGACGCCGGCATGGTTGTCGCGCGTGCCTATGGCATGTTGGACGGCTCTTCCGAAAACAGCGGGACGGTCCGAGCTACGTACGTTATCGATCCAAAAGGCGTCATTCGTGCCATCGTCTGGTATCCGATGAACGTCGGCCGGTCTGTTGGCGAGCTCCTCCGTCTTGTCGAGGCGCTGCAGGCGACGGAGAAGGAGGGTGCGCTTGCTCCGGAAGGTTGGATGCGTGGAACCGCGCTGCTTGAGCCCGTAGCGGCCAACATGGACGAGCTCGATGAGCCGCGCGAGGGCGAAGCCTGGTATTATCGGGAGCGTCGCGAATGATTGGTGGCATCCTTTCTTTCGAGGAAATGCAGGAAAAGGCGTCCGAAGCGGCCGAATTCATGCGCCTGTTCAGTACACCAAGCCGACTGATGCTGCTTTGCTATATCGCGCAAACCGAGCGGTCCGTCAGTGAAATCCAAAGTGTCCTCCGATTTAAGCAGCCGGCGCTCTCACAGCAGCTCGCGGAACTTCGGCAAGCACGGCTCGTCGAGACGCGCCGCCAGTCGCGCCAAGTCTACTATTCCATCGCAGACAGTCGTGTCTCGATGGTAATGGACTTGCTGATGCGGCTATTCTGCGAGGCGGGGGCGAAGACGCAGAGGGCAGCCATTTCTGCTAGGGCGCCTGCACAATCGCGTGGGGGTGGAGCAATTGCTTTTCCAGGAGAGATGGCATGGTGGGCCCGGCTTGAGCCTTGGGAATAACTTGGCCGACCTATAGAGAGTGTAACTGGCGCGCGCTAAGGGGGCTCGAACCGAGCGGCCTTGCACCTATTGTCGCTATTTAAGAGCGACGAAAGGTGTCATTGACGCACAATAGAACCGGCGTAATGTGGCCCGGCAGACCATTTCGGGCTCGTTCAACAGCAATGATGCAGGGCGGTGCTGACGATGACAGTTGGGTCTTCTCCAATCAAGACGGCAATTCTTGTCGTGGATGACGACCCGCGCATCCGACAGATGCTGCAGCGATACTTCGAGCACGAGGGATACAAGGTCACGTGCGCCGCGAGCGGTGAGGAAATGAGGTTGTCGCTTAAGGCCAAGGCCTTCGATATCATTCTCCTCGATCTGGTCCTTCCTGACCAGGATGGACTAGACCTGGCCCGAGAGATACGCCGCACCTCAAACATCCCAATCATGATCCTCACGGGGCGGGAGGATGTTGTCGATTGCGTTGTTGGCCTGGAGATCGGAGCAGACGATTATGTCGTCAAGCCGTTTCATTTGCGCGAAGTCCACGCAAGGCTAAAGTCGATTCTGCGTCGCTACCAAGCGGCTCCCGTTCCAGGCCCGAAGGAACATGATTTACTCGTCTTCGATGGATGGCAACTTGACAGGCAGAAGCGCAAACTTCTCAATCCCGAGAACCTCGAGATTGAGCTCTCCAGCGGAGAGTTCGACATGCTTGATGCGTTTATCCGCAATGCAGGTCGGGTTCTTAGTCGAGACGCCCTGATGGATCTTACCCGACACCGCGGACGCGACGCCTTTGATCGGTCCATTGATACGCAAATCTCCCGATTGCGGCGAAAGATCGAAATCGATCCAGCACGCCCGGAACTCATAAAGTCCATTCGATCCGTTGGGTACGTCTTTACCGCAAAGCCGGCGGGAGCGTTCATTGATGAACGCGATAGATGAGCCCATGATCCCAGCGACGAAAGAAATCAGGATCTTCTATTTCCTGCAGGGTCTCGGGGAGTTTGTTCCAGACTCGCATAAATCGACATGCCGCGGCTTGGGCTTCAAGCGAGGAAAAAAGTCGCTCGGCGATCTCATGATGATCACCGGCGCTTAGAGCTATGAAGATCGGCACATCCATCAATAGGCCAGCCTCCGGGTGCATTCGCAACCTGAAAACTGCCAAGCCTCTTACACGGCCTGCGATATCACGCGCACTTATGCACTGCCAGTTTCGCGTGTCGTGCAACAGAGCGGCCCAGTCCTTTTCGTCGAACGTGGGCACAACGCTGCAGATAAGGGAAAAGGCGGCAAGGTTGTCATCTCGCAGCAACTGGCCGACGATATAGTTATACGGCATGGCGTCCTCCCGACCAGCAACCGATCTGATCTTTCGCGCGATTAACCTCCGTCTTCATTGTCATAGATCAAGGAAACGAACCTGGTTTATGAAAGGCTGGCTCGAAGCCGAGCTTTCGGAAAGGACGAGCGGCATGCAAGCAGTCGAAGCCGCATCATCAGACCAGCAAACCTTCTTGAGAGTTCGAGCAAGACTCATCATCGAGCGGTATTGGTCCCTTACACTATTCTGCAGCGCACTCTGCCTTCTTATAAGCGGTCTTCTCCTTGCGCTGCTGAAAGTACGCCAAGCTGCGGACGTTCTTCTCGTGTTCAGTATCATTATCGTGCTGTGTTGCCTTTCAGTCGAAATGTTTGCCAAGCTTCGCCGCCGAGAATTCGGACTAGATCTTATCGCAGCCCTTGCCATGGGAGCGGCACTTTGGTTCGGCCAATACCTAGCGGGTGCGATCGTCTCGGTTATGTACGCCGGCGGCCACTTTCTCGAGTCTTATGCCCACCGACGCGCCGAAAGCGGCATGACCGATCTTCTTTCCCGTGTGCCCCGCAGTGCGTTGCGCATCAACGATGACGAGTTCATCGAGGTATCGATTGGAGCGATCACACCCGGTGATCGCCTCCTCATTCGTCGCGGCGACGTCGTTCCTGTCGACGGAACAATCGAGGGACGCGCGGCGGTTATCGATCAGTCCGCATTGACCGGGGAGCCGCTGCCGGTTCGTTTATTGCATGGAGAGGCTGTGCAGAGCGGAGCATCCAACGCCGGCGACACATTTGAGTTAATCGCCACAAAACTCGCCAGAGACAGTACCTACGCGCATGTCGTACGCTTGGTTGAACTGGCAAAGAAGTCCAGAGCGCCAATGTTCAGACTTGCGGACCAGATGGGTCTCTGGTTTCTCGGAGTTACGTTGCTTGTAGCCGCGGCGGCAGTTGCGGCTTCGGGAGAAAGTGTAAGGCTGCTAGCCGTTCTCGTCGTAGCTACACCGTGCCCGCTTATTCTGGCTGTTCCAGTGGCGTTGGTAGCGGGAATATCGAAGGCTGCCCGAAAAGGTATTCTGATCAAGGGCGCCGCAGTTCTTGAAGCCTTGTCGAAGATCGAGATCGTCATCTTTGACAAGACGGGTACGCTGACGATCGGCCAGCCGACTGTCGCAAACGTGCTTGGAAACGACGACCCTGACCGTCTCCTTCAACTGGCCGCATCAGCAGAACTTGCCTCGGCTCACCCACTGGGCCGTGCGATCGTGTCGGAGGCCCAATCCCGTCATCTGTCTCTCACCAAGCCGGAACAGGCGGCTGAGGTCGCGGGTGAGGGAGTGGAGGCGACTATCGGAGGACAGCGTGTGCTCGTCGGAGGGCCGGCGTTTGTGCGCTCAAGAGGCATCGAGCCGCAGTCCTTGGTTGCCGACGACACGGCAAGCGCGCTTGTGTGCGTCGACGCAGAAGTCCGGGGAGCAATTCGTTTCGAAGATAGTTTGCGGTCTGACGCCGCCAATGCAATCGAAGAGCTTCGCGAGTTGGGCATAAAGCGTATTTCGCTTGCGAGCGGCGACCGGCTCGAGGTTGCCAGAGCGATCGCGGACCGACTTGGAATGGATGCTGTTGAGGCCGATCTCAGCGCGGCGGACAAGGTTGAGGTCGTTAGCGGCGCGAAGGCGGATGGCAAGGTGATGATGGTGGGCGACGGTGTCAACGATGCTCCGGCACTTGCCGCGGCCGACGTCGGTCTTGCAATCGCGCGTGGGAACCTGGCCGCTGCAGCGGAAGCCGCAGACGTGGTGCTCCTGCGAAGCGGATTGAATGGTGTGGTAACGGCTTTAAAAGTTGCTCAGCATTCAAGATCAATCGCAGCCCAAAGCGTGGCAGCGGGTATCGGACTGTCTGCGATCGCAATGGTATTTGCCGCAGCAGGCTTTCTTCCGCCGGTTCAGGGGGCGCTAATTCAGGAGGCAATCGATGTCGCGGTTGTTTTGAATGCTCTTAGAGCCGTGAGGTAGGTCCTGAAGCCTCGTGCTCGTCGGTCTTTGACGATCGCCCAGGCGAGGGTCAGCGAATTCGTTCGCTATCCTGCGAACATGGACCCTGCTAGTAGAAGTCGCGTCCACCGAGCCCGGTGAACTCTACTAGCAGTCCGTTCGCATGTACTTGCTTCAACAGGCGGCGCTGATTGAGAGCCGCATGGTTCTCGCAAAGCAGGGCTGAAGCGGGCAGCAGTGCTCCTTCCTGGTCCAGTCGAGTGCCCGTGGTGACATCTAGTGACGACAAGGTAGTCATTGCCCTCGCGTTCGAGGAAAATCCCATTCGCATCTTCTTTCGGGATCGGAGCGCAGTGACTGGAAGGCGAGGCCTTGGGTTTCTCTTCCATAGCGGCAGAGTGTACCGCGTGGACCATCCTGAACTTCTTCCGCAGTCTGGCGGCTCTTGCTGGATCACCTCACACACCTTAGGGCCCCCTACGTTTAATCGAACCATCGCCTACGGCTTTAAAATAGGTTCGGCATGCGTGGCTATTGAAGAGGTTGCAGATGGACCCGAGGGCATTTGAGAGTCCGGGACGTCCAGTGGTTTCTGAACCAGAGCGTCGGCAACAGATGCAGCTCGCCTTAGTCCGGGGTGGCTTTCGCATATCCGATCACGACGTCATGGTACCGATCCTCGCGAAGACGCCGGTGTCGAGCAGCTCGAACTCGAGTTCTTCAGGGGAGCGGAGACGGTTATTTTCAATGAGCTCGGCGTAAGCGATGCCGTCGTCGCCTCAACGATATGCGCGCGATCGACATTGACCATGAGGAAAGAAGTTACATGCGTCAGCGTTCTCGCTGTAGTCCTCGCGCACGCTTCCCATTGCCTCCCGCTGAGGTATGGGCCCCATTGCTTCCACGAGACGTTCCTTCCGGGCCTCTTCAAGCCGAATAGGTTCGCTCGTCTGCATACTGAGAACCCTATGGACCAGCACCTTCGATCGAGGTGACGTTGTGGACTAGTGAGACAGCAGAGTTGGTATACGCAGGTCGTCGAGAAGGCCGCGCGTGACACCGCCAACAAGCGCTTCCCGGATTTTGGAGTGCCCGTAGGCGCCAGCAATAAGCAGGTCCGCGTGAACTTCCATGGCGGTATCCTGTATCATTGTGGTGGTGTCTTCGCCGTCGCTGTGTACTGCTGCCACGTTAACATCGATGCCCGAGTGCTCCAGCGCCTCGACGTATCTGTCGAGAAGATCGTCGCTCCAGATCGCAGCGTCGCGCACGCGTATGACCGTCGCTTTCGTCGCGGACTGAATCATGGGGTAAGAATGTGAGAGCGCCCGTGCCACCGTGGCGCTTCCGTCCCAGGCGATCGCGATGTTGTCGATCCGGCCATAGAAATCCTCAGACGGCAGAAGAAGCAGCGGGCGGCCACTGTCAAAAAAGCATCCTTCTATTATCGGACGAGCAAGCTCGGTATTTTCAACAATTGTCACATCGTACGCACGAGCAAGTTCGGCCAGCCTCATGGTCGCCGACATCGCTTCCGAGTCCATGGGGACGAGCCTAATATCGAGACAAACCCTTTCTGCCCGCTCGCGCAGATGCCGGACAAGTTGCGCCGCGACCTCCCGGTCGAAACGATCAGCCTGGAATTCGTCGTCTTCCGAATAGGTTTCGACCGCCTCCTGACCATGGCGCCGCGCGGCGGACAGGCTGGCGATCAGACCTGCACCCTGATGTAACGAGAACTGGATAGCGTTCTCGATTAGCGAAAACGAAGTCGCTTCCGGCTGTGTGATAAGTGGCAGATGAAACTGCGGCCTCATAAAGTCCTCCCGCTGGGATTAATTGCTTTCCAGGCCTAAATTTCGTAAACCGAGGCAAGATGGCTGCGTCAGCGTCATCGCGATAAAAAGAGCGGAACTTGGCTATCCTTCAGCATCGATCGGGTGACGCCGCCAAAGAGGCGTTGCTGAATCCGGGGATGGTTGAAGGCGCCCATGACGACCATGTCGGCAGCTACATCCACAGCGTGTTGGCGAAGGATTTCATCTACGCGGCGTCCGCCGCTCGAAAGGCGATCCACTTCCACTTTGACGCCGTGTCGAGTGAGAAACGTTGCGATGTCTGCTCCCGGCTCTTCACCGTTCTCCCAGCTACTAGCGATCGGATCCACTAGCGTCACGTGGACGCTATCGCAGCCTTTGAGAAACTCAAGTGACTGGCGGGTGGCCCGCGCGGCCTCGTCACTTGAATCCCAGGCAAGCAGAACCGATTTTGGAGCTGAGGCGATTGACTGCATGCGGGGGTTGACGAGGATTGGCGTTGGAGATTGAAACAACGCACCGTCTATGATCCGGCTCTGGAGTTCTTCGTTGCCCGCGGCTTGTGCGCCGACGAGAATCAGGTCCGCATAGAGAGCATGCTGGGCGATATCATCGTCGGCCCATGCGAATTCGGTATAGATTTCCTGCACGTCAAAGGATAGGCCTGACCTTTCGACGATTTTCCGCAACGATTTCGCTTCCTCGGTTAGCCTGTCTATTTCCTTCTGCTGGCCTTCTAACCAAGTTGTTGAAAGTGCTTCATAGGTTGCAATCGCTGGAACGCGACCCATGCAAACAACGAGAGCCGTCATATGGGCGCCCTGTGTCTCGCAGAATTCAATTGCTGACTTTATGTCCTGGTCCCAGCGGCCGACGTCGAATACGCACATGGTGGTTTTGATGTTCATCGCACTGCCCTCTTGTTGGATAAGAAGAGCGTACTGTGTTCCACCGACATGTCTTTGATGTCTGTCAAATTTCCCATTTTTTTGCGCCTTTCGGCGCTCCGCTCGGATAAATGCCGTGGTTTTTCTTCCACTTGAGATTTCAGCGCGTGGGGTCCTCGGAAGTTGATCGAAAGAGCTCGCTCAAGTGCCGTTTAGAGAGTGCGCTTTGATTCAAATCAAGGCGGGCCCTCTGTTATCGATCAAGGCTAAAAATCTGGTGCGTCCAAACGTGTAGATGGATGGGGTGCGGAGGCAACATGCGAACAATGGTCCTCGAAGAGGTCGGGTCACCTTTGCGTTTTTTACAGGCACCTGATCCGCGGCCTGCAAAAGACCAGGTGCTCTTAAGGGTGGAGGCCTGTGGCGTCTGTCGCACGGACCTGCACGTGGTGGAGGGGGCGCTGCCTGATCCCAAGTTGCCGCTCGTGCTCGGACACGAAATTGTCGGAGAAGTCATCGCAATCGGACCGGGAGTTGCCGAGGAGATCGTGGGGAAGCGCGTGGGCGTGCCTTGGCTCGGCCATACGTGCGGGTGTTGCCACTATTGCCTCGCTGGAGCTGAAAATCTGTGCGACTCTCCCGGATTTACTGGCTATACGCTTGACGGTGGATATGCGACGCATGCCGCGGTGGACGTGAACTATTCCTTCGTGCTTCCCCACGACTCTGATCCGGTTGCGACCGCACCGTTGCTTTGCGCCGGGCTGATAGGATGGCGATCATTGAAGATGGCGGGCGAGGCGAAGACGATCGGTCTTTACGGTTTCGGGGCGGCGGCACACATTCTGGCTCAGGTGTGCAAGTGGCGAAAGCAAGATGTGTATGCTTTCGTTCGTCCGGGAGATGAGATGGCCAAACGTTTTGCGCTAGACCTCGGAGCCGTCTGGGCAGGCGCGTCGAACGAAGCGCCCCCCGCTGAATTGGACGCCGCCATCATTTTCGCCCCGGCTGGAGAGTTGGTGCCAGCCGCCCTCGCACGGGTTCGTAAAGGTGGCACTGTCGTCTGCGGCGGGATCCACATGAGCGATATACCGCGCATGCCGTATCAGCTACTTTGGGGAGAGCGTCATGTGGTATCGGTCGCGAACCTGACACGCGCCGATGCCAGAGAATTCTTTGATCTCGCTGGACATGCGGGACTGCGTACCGTCACCACCGCATATCCGCTCGAGCGAGCGAACGATGCGTTGGCTGATCTGCGGGGAGGACTGGTCAAAGGTGCAGCCGTCCTGGTTCCCTAGTGGTGGACGATAATCGATCCAAATCGCCGGTTTAAGTGCGCGCCCGTGCCCCCGCAAAGCTCTCCTGGACAGAAGATACGTGATGTGACGGGGTTCCTATTCGAAGAGAGTTAACGTTGCAGGTGGGTAACGTCGAACAGATCAGCGGGTTGGCCAACGCCGATCCGCTGGCGAATGCTCGAGTTGCCGCAGGCGCCAAAGGGAAATCACATGGAAATGCTCCTCATCCTCACCTATGCCGCAATCTGCGTTCTACGTCTGCGCGCCGAGCCGAGCGACGAGTATGTCACGCAGGGGTTCCGTCGCCCCGGGCATGATGGCAAACCCGCTTCCCCGCGTCCAGTGAGGGATTTCATAAACAGACGAGGCCAGAGGTACGCTCGTGAACTATCTGGCGAACCCACAACGCTGTAAGCTTCCGAGGCGCTATGGAACAGCCCAATGTCAGGTCCGCCATCCGTGCAGCCTTGCCGATTGTAGACTGGGTCGGCAACTATCGACCTGAGTGGCTGGTGCAAGATGCATTCGCTGGTGTAGCGCTCTGGGCAGTGATGGTTCCCGAAGGAATGGCCTATTCGGGGATTGTCGGTGTGCCCTCCATCATGGGACTAACCACGATAGTACCAGCGCTCCTTGCCTATGCGCTGTTTGGTAGCTCACGCCAGCTTGTCGTGGGGCCTGACACCGCCACCGGCCTCATCTCAGCCTTAACGGTCGGAGCGATTGCATCACAGGGGACCGCGCAGTTCAATTCCCTAACCTCAAGTCTAGCGGTCCTGATTGGGGCTCTCTTCCTGATATCAGGGTTCTTGCGGATGGGCTGGGTTGCCAGCTTTATACCGACCCCGGTCATGAGAGGCTTCATTGAAGGGCTCGTCTATGTGACGATTATAGGCCAGGTGCCTCAACTGCTTGGTATCAACGGCTCGGCGGGCAATTTTTTCAAAAGGCTTGGCAACATTCTTGTCCATCTGGATGACATGTCACTGGCGCCTGCATTGACTGGTCTTATTTCGTTGTTGGCGATGATGCTCCTGCGACGATTGAACCCGCGCGTTCCGGCGCCGCTGCTTGTAATGGCACTCGCCACCATAGCAATTGGCGTCCTTGGCGGAGAGGCGACCGGCGTCCATGTCGCAGGTCACATCCCGTCGGGTTTGCCGAACGTAGTACTGCCAAACCTCGACCCCGCGATTTGGGTCCAGCTTGCACCAGGAGCGCTCGCAATTGTGATGGTCGGCTACGCTGAAGCCCTTGGGGCTGCGAAGGCGGCGGCTCTTGAGAATGGTGGAAATATAGATCCCAATCAGGAATTGGTCGCACACGGTCCAGCAAACATACTAAGCGGGCTGTTGGGTGGATTTCTCGTTGTTGGTAGCCTATCGAAAACCTCGGTTGCGATGGCGGCGGGTGCTCGAACTCAAGCGGCCAACTTGGTCGCGGCGCTCCTTTGTTTTTTGACCCTGTTTTTCCTGACGCCGTTGTTCCGAACTGTGCCTCAACCCGCGCTTGCTGCGGTCGTGATTGCCGCGATGCTGCACCTATCTACCCCGCGTTATCTGCGGGATCTTTTCCGGAGAAGCCCCTGGTCTTTTGTCAATGGCATCATCGTAGTGGCGGGCGAACTCGTCCTGGGCGTCCCGCAGGGTATTGTATTGGGAGTCGTTATCTCGATTTTGACGCTGATCTACCATGCAAGCCATCCATTGAGCTCCGAAGTCGGACAACTTCCCGGTACCGAGGCCTATCGGGACATACATCTTCATCCCGAGGCAAAGACCTTTGCAGGACTGCTGATTTGGAGGGTGGGCGGCGACCTGTTCTTCGCGAGTATCGGACGAATGATCACGCTCCTGAAGGCATCCTTGACGGCGCGGCCAGGGCTGAGATGCGTCCTTTTGGATCTAGGATCAGTCAACTTTATCGACGTTAGCGCCACCGACGAGCTCTTCGCTCTCATCAAGGAACTTCAGGGTATTGGGGTCACTGTGGCTTTCTCAAGGGTGCGCGACCCCGTACGGGATAGCATGCGATTGGGCGGGATCGAGAAGCTCGTCGGGCCGAGTGGCTTTCACGAGCGGACGACGGATGGTGTGCGGTCGTGGCTGCATGAAAGTAATGAGCCGAGTTATAGCTGAGAACCTTCCGTCTTGCAGATACATCTGCAGGAAAGCTCTCCGATCAATGGCTATACATAATGCGGTGGTGCTGCCCGCCAATGTCCACACGAAAAAAGCGGTCCCGGGACGATGAACGGCGACTTGCCTTCGGCAGGGATGGTTCTGGGAATTGAAACGGACAGTCCAAGGAAACCGCAAAACCATTGTTTAACCCTCCGCAATGCGGAACGCGTTGGCTCTTTTATAGAAGGGCAAACAACGCGGGCCAGCAAAATGCCATACGATATCCTCGCCATCGGCGCATCGGCTGGAGGAATGCCAGCGATATGCGCCATGCTGGCCAGACTAAGGTCTCCCGACGTGCGTGCTTGTCGCGCTTCACCGATCCATTGAGATCGAAAGTGGGCTGCCTCGGATATTGGCTCACTCAACTGGTCTAAAGGTGGGCTGGCGGGAACCGGCGATCGGCTTGAGCTTGGAACGTGCTATGTAGGACCCGGCCGAAGCGGACTTCCCGGAGACGCCTGAAAACGCCTTGCTGCTTGATGGAGAGATCGATCTAGTTGCACCCGTCGACGAACTGGCTGAATTCATCTTTCGCCAGATCGGATGTTGCGCAGTCGAAATCGCGAAAGATACCCAGTCGTTTGTATGACATGTCCAGATTTCGACGCATTGGCTGACCCTTGAGGCGATGGCACAAGGTTTCGAAAGAAAGCGTTGCTTAGCGATGTGCGTCCCACCCGGACGTCGATGCAGCAATCGCACCTTTTTCGCTCCTGGCTGCAGCTAAGGACTGAATTGCTTCCAGGCGACACGTCAATGGACCGAAGGTCCCCCTTTCGCAGAATTCGAGGTCCGGTCGATTACTTTGATCTGGGTCAACGATTAGACGAGGGACAGGCTCACAATGAGCCGATCATCGTAACATGCGCCTCTACGACGGAAATCTCAATCCGATTTTGTTAGCGCACCGAAAACCGGTGCTGGGATAGGTTGAAGGAGATAGCTTATGAAAACTACCGGGTTCTCACGGGCAGCCTTGGTGGCGGCAATATTTTCGATTGGAAGTGTCGGACTCGTCTTCGGACAATCCAATGGGACGGACAACAAAACCCCTGGTGGGACGTCTGACGATTCTTCTCCGTCGCCGATGGAAAGAATGATGAGACAAATCGAGAAAAGCTTTCCAGGTGCGGCCTTGATGCAAGGCGGAATGATGGGAGAGGGAATGATGGAGCGAGCCATGGAGATGCATGGACCACAGATGAAAATCATGTTCGCGATTGCCGATAGCAACGGAGACGGAGCACTTTCCTTCGACGAGGTGACAGCGATCCACAAGCGGATTTTCGACAGTGTCGACAGTAACAAGGACGGCAAGGTGACCCGGGAAGAAATGCAGACATTTTGGCGCGATTGAAACCGGCACCCTGTGAGACGGGAGCCACGTGCAGCGGCTGCGTCCAGATTCGGGGAGCGGTCTATCAAAGGATCACCGCATCCTGCCGAAATGCGCGCTCCATTGCGTTCCCGGGATAGCGGGCCTCACAAGCGCTGAAACAAAAATAGCGTCGTGAAGATATTCGCCAAAGTAGCTAGAATCCATGATCGCCAACAAATACGCTCGGGATGGTGGGTTTCGAGAGGAGGCGTCGGGCGCTGTGTGCCAATCCGTCGGTATTCAGGCAAGTGTCAGAAACGGCCGCTAGTAGGGCCGCGGGCTGATAAAAGAGGCGGATGAAATGAAGAGAATCATTTGTTATGGGCTTGCTGTCTTTGCGGCGGTCTCGATCGCCAGTACCTCGTGGGCAGCCACAACGGTAAAGGTCGTGGAAGGCGGCGAGGGTGGCGGACCGATGACGCTTACCCTCGACCAGTCGACGATCAAGGCGGGTGAGACGGTATTTGCGGTTCACAACGACGCAATGACAGAAGAACACGAGATGGTTCTGGTGAAACTTAAAACGTCCGATCAAAAAATCCCGTTGGTCAAGTCCAAGCATCGAGTGGACGAGAAGCAGTTGAAGAGCCTGGGCGAGGTTTCCGATCTCAAGCCGGGCGCCGATGGTCAGCTGAAGGCCAAGCTCTCGGCCGGTTCCTATTTGCTCTTGTGCAACATCAAGGGGCACTTTGAGTCCGGGATGCAGGCAAAGCTTACGGTCACTGAATAGCACATGGGAAGCCCTGCGCCCACCGAGTGGGGCAGGCTTGGAGGCGTCGCTTCGACAAAGCCCCGCTGACGCGACGTCTCCAAAAGCACGTGCTTTTTGGCAAGAGCGATATAAGCGCATTGAGCGTGAGCGTCAGGACAGCGGATTTTGCTGAACGATCCAATTGAGCGAATGTTCTGGGATTAGAACCAGCATTAATGCTGGCATCAGCGTGGTGCGTCGCCATGACATTTATTCTGCGCAGATCCTTGTTGGCGAACGCGTAGCCGCTTCGATGAGTCATTATCGCTCCTCCCCGCTTCTTGAGCGGCCAGCGCTTAAGCGCCCAGCAGTTGGAATGACGAATATTATCTCGTCTGTCGGGGGACTGGATGGATAGCTGCGCCTGTTTGATGCGCGCGAATGCACGTCTGGGCGGCCGGCCCTCCACTCAATGACAAGCGGCCCCAGCGCGGCGTCGGCCTTCAGTTCGGCACCAACTTTGTCTGGCAGTTGCGAGCGGCCTCAATGTCGGTGCCGTAACCCACCGAGATCCGGAATTTGTCGATACCCAGTCCCGGCTAATGTTTTCAACCGCACCGAGGTCGCCGCATGGGACCTTAAACACCGGGCCTCGATGATGGCGAAGACGTTACCGAACGGAGGTTGAAACCTTCTACGGTTCCCTTGTAGCCCTTCGCTTGAATAAATTCAGCTACTTTGAATGCGTCGTCGAGCATGTAAAACACGCCGCTAATGATATCCTGAAACTAACGCAGTCCGGGCGACACCGTGTGAGGAACAACGGCGTCCGGACTGTTGCTGTCGATGCCAGTCGCGCAGAGCTTTAGTGCAAGATCGAGCTTCGTCGATCTCTTGTGACGCCGGCGGCGTTCGAAAAGTCTTAGAAGCTTTTCGAATACATCTCTGTCTGACGCGATGTGATGAGGCAAGGCTGAAAGGAGTGAGGCCGGAAGATCCTGAAGGTCACTGTGGCCGTGGCTCTTAATCGGATCCCATGCCTCGAAATAGAGACCTCGCAGCACCAAAGGGAGATCATTGCCAACCTTTGCGTTGTCATCCGCGGACATCTTATCGCGGACCGCATGCATGGTCGTGCGCAACACGTCGTAAGCGTCGCGCTGATCACATCCAAGCAATTCTGAAAGCTCCCGGATCCAGACGGCGGCATCCCGGGCGGCGTCTGGGAAAGTGAGAAATGGACTGTAGCGCATTAGACCCTCCTGTACTGAATCTTATCCGCAGATCTCATTGCTAGACGTCCTCGCGCTCGTTGTCCTTGACCTCCGTCAAATTAGCGCTCTCAGCCGGGCTTGACGCCTCATGCGACCACCCACAATCGGCGCACGCTGAACTGCCGAGCTGTCGGATCGCCTCCATCAGTGAGGAGAGAACGGGCAATTGCCGTCATCGAGAGCGTCTTGGGTCCATGCGAACCTGGTCCAGTTGACCATCGCGTTTGACAACCGTGTCATGATGGCGTCGTACCGCCGAAGGCCAAAGCACGCTTCGTGCTAAAGACAAGCGGCAATACGCTTGGCAGTGAGCCCCCTGAGGCCGGAACGCAGGCGGAAGATTTGCTTCGGCTGCGGTGTCAGGTTTGATTCTCTCCCACGATCATTACGCTGCTGGCGTAATTGGAAACACGGCACGCCAATTGCGCAAACCAGCCGGTTACATTGAAGCAAATCAAGGTGGGATTGCGAACGCCGAGTTATGTTGCCTACAGAAATTTCCACGGAGGGCCGCTGATGACCGATTTGCTGAAATACACTCTTCAGGTGGCACTTGTGTCTTTTATGCTTGGGAGCTTGGTCGACGTCGGTTTGAAACTTGAGCTCAAAGATGCCTGGGTCGCACTACATGACAGACGGTTCGTAATCGCAAGCGTCCTCTCCGGTTTTGTTGTCGGGCCGATTCTCGCCGTAGTGATCGCCCGGCTGTTAGCACTGCCAACGCCATATGAGCTTGGACTGCTTTTGCTGGGCCTAACACCATGTGCGCCGTTTCTGCCGCTTCTGTCCGATGTTGCAAAGGCCGACGCTGCCTACACGGCGGCATTCATCGTTATTGCTGCGCTCGGCACGATCATATTAATGCCGATCGCGGTCCCGTTCGTGGCGCCAGACCTTCACGCGGGTCCAGGGGTGATTGCACGTCCTCTATTGTTGTTGGTACTCGCTCCCTTTGGGGTTGGCATTGGGGTGCGAAGCCTCTCCAGGCGATGGGCGGATAGGTTCGATCCCGTCGTGAGGAAGGTTGTCGTGCTCAACATTGTAGTGCTCTTGGCAACGGCGTTTTTGCAGAACTGGCGCGACATGGTGGGTGCCGTCGGTACTTTTGCGATTGCGGCTCAGTTCATCTATTATACTGGGCTTGCGGCATGTTCCTATGCGCTCACGGTCGGCCTACCTCATAACAAGCGAAGCGTGGTAACGCTTGGAGTTGCGACAAGAAATGTTGGCGCTGCACTGGCTCCGCTATCAGCCGTCCCCGACGCGGATCCACGATCGAGCACGATGTGCATACTGGCAGCCTGCATCACATTGCTGATGGGATTCGTGCTAGCCAAGATACTGAACCGGTTCGCGCCCGAACGACGCCTTAAAATTAGGACCGGTTAGCGGAAGCAGCGTGCTTCGCAGCCCCCCCTAACCCTTGCGAGTCAGGCGTTCTGGCCAACGCCAAATCCTCGGGCATAAGGTAGATCCTTTCTAACATGCGATCCATGAGATCCAGTTCCTGAAGAAGCGCCGGGCGACGGTCGTCAGGCAGAACTTGCAGGGCGTACTCGATAACCGCACGCAACCGCCTGGCGATCTGAAAGTTCTCAGCACCATACAAGCGGGTCTCGCTGAACGTCAACTGTACAAAGTCTTCCCAGTTGGGCGTCCTGCGGACTAGTCGCAACTTCCCCGTCTTGCCGCGGACTTCGTCACCAAGAAGGCGTCGTTTACCTACGAAGCATAACAGTCGTTGTAGCTGGTCGATTGCAAGAACAGCAGTGGTTGGATCGTTTATAGCCTTGGATAACGCCTTGATGCCGATGTCGACGATGATCCTGAATGCAAACGTGGGATCTTGCTCAAGGGTTCGCTCTGGTCCAAGAGCGACCAGGCTCTTTAAACGGTGTACGTCCGGCAGGTGGGGCCCGTACAAACGAAAGAGGGGTTCGTCGGTGCCAATAAAGTCGCCCACTCTCGGGACAAGTTCGATAGTGGAGTCGGTCCTTTCAGCGAGCTCCAGGAGAGCCTTTTGGTTGATGGCAACCACGATGGCCGGATGAGCCTGATGGTAGACAATTTTATCTGGTGTAACAGCCACAGTCGTGTTGTCGTTGGAGGCATCCTTGCTCGATTCCTCGGGGTAGACTTCTTCAATGACGGCATGCCCGCGCTCGCCAACCCTTGCGATGATGCTAACGGGGCGGAGCAGGCGGGCAGCATAGTCGATCAGGTACAAAAAAGCGGCGATTGAAAGAAAGCCGAGAAGCCCGGCCATGCCTGAAACGCCCTGCGGGACTGTTGTATCAAGCCTGGCAAGTGCCCCTGCAGCAAAAAGTAACGTAAAAATGAACAATCCAACGGTGAATCGAATCGCATTATCTCTCAGTAGGGTCGTTGCGATAATCCGGGGTGTCAACTGTCCACCGGCGACTTGAATTGCCACCAGTAGCGAACCGAACGTGAAGACGACGAAGGTCAACGTCATCGTTACGATCGTTTCCAACATCCTTTGGGTTCCTGCCACTCCCCAGGGCCAGACATCGATCCATGGAAGCCAATCCCCAAATGCGTAAACCAATCTGATGGCCGCCACATAAAGCAGTAGGGCGATGAACGGAACGATCCACAATGAGGATCTGATATAACTTCGAAGGCCATACCAACGGTTCCAACTCATTTTGGTGCCTCCCCCTTGGAGATGAATTGAATTTGCCTGTGAGCATGGCTGATCCGATCCAGTCAGCATTGACGCCGATCAAGATTGACGGGCTTTCATTTTTGATCTGGCTCAATGTACGTATGGCGTCCCTTGCTAACCTTAACGATACTAAGCGCAATGTGCCTGGTAGCAGATTGACAGCCTAAAGGACGACCAAGGGATTTACGGGCTCATGGGCATGACTTTGGAGAACAAACCGAGATACGTCTGCGTCCGCGCGGCTTACGGACTTTTCAATGTTGTGGATGCGTTGACTGGGTCACCTGCTGAACTGGATGTCACGACGATCTTGCTGACCCGTAAGGAAGCAAGCCGCCTCATTCATTGGATTGAGAGCAGGAACCGGTCTTTCCGGGCGGACGATCGTGCAGCCTCCTCTGCTGTGCTTCAACAAGGAAGTGAGGAAACGGAGGAGGGCAATGACAAGTTCATCAGGTTTGCAGACGGCATCCAGTGAGCCTTCGGACCTAGACATTCAGGTTCAGCTGGAACGAATTCTTGCAAGCGGGGATCTTCAACTCCCCGAGCGCGGGAGGCGGTTCCTGCGCTATATCGTGGAGGAGACGCTCGCCGGAAGAGCGCAATACCTGAAGGCCTACACCATCGCCGTGAGTATTTTTGGGCGGAGGAATTTCGACGCTCAGGGAGATCCCGCCGTGCGCATCGAGGCTGGACGGATAAGGAGAGAACTCGAGCGCTTTTATCTCTTGGCTTCTCAGCCTGAAGCTGTGTTTATTACTATACCGAAAGGTGGCTATGTTCCGCAGTTCAGATCGAACCCTGAGTTTGGTAGACAAAGTGTCCGCGCCTCCACGCCTGCGAGTTCCGTTGACGATAGCGACTGGTGGTATTCTGCCCTCTGGCATTCGACCGATCGTCGGCTTGGGGCAATAGGACTTGCGGCGATTGGCATCGCAATGGCTTTCCTGATCATAGATCGGCTTTCAACCAGTCCGCTTGTGGTGTCAGGTTTCGAATCCACGCCGACGGTAGTAGTCGAGCCTTTCGACAACGCGGGAAACAGCCAGACAGCAGAAGTCTCACGCTTTCTCAGGGACGACATCATCGTCAAACTGCTTGCTGGAGGGGGGCTGAGAGTGGTCACAGAGCTCAATCCGGCGCTGGGTCCAGAGCACGGAAGGACGCTCTATCTTTTTCATGGCAGCGTGCGAGAGGGCAAGGATGTCTTTCGACTAACAACGCGTCTCGTCCGGCGGGAGGATGGGGCAGTCGTGAGATCAGACATCTACAATTTGGATCGCTCGACTGGGTTGCAGTTCGGCTATGCGGAAGCGGTCGCAAGTGATGTTGTGCGCGACATCTTTCTACCACTCAAGCCTTCGCTGTCCTTGCCGAGAAGCAATATTCCCCAAACCGGCAACGTCATACGGCCTGAAGATGATATTGCGAAGGGGCCAAAACCAATAAGCAAGACGTTGTCTCGCAGCGCTGACGCACGTGGATAGCCCTCCTATTTTAGGATCCGCGATGTAAGCTCTTGGCTGCCTGCTGAAGACCCGATTTTCAAGCTTTACGACTGGGTCATCCGATCTCGTCGGAGGATCGCGCTAGTGTTCCAGATTTTGCTTCATACGTCGACGATTTCAGAGACATGATCTCCCGCCGGCGTCGCCCGGGTGGGGAAACGTGAGATGATCGCGGCCCTATTGGAAGTTCCCGTCAATTGACAGATGTCATTCTGTTTTTGCCTTGGCGATCTCGTCGTCTGGTTCAAGGGCACGCCTGATCTTTCGAAGGATTATAGCCCGGCCTTTCTGGTCTGCGGCCAAGTTAAGACGCTGGGACAGATCGAGGACCAGGCTCTGGAAGTCGTTATGCCAATCCGGCCGCCCTAGCTGCTCGGGTGTTAGTCTGGCGTGTGTATGATCTTCGGCCATGCATGCACCCTCTCGGGTCAGGTAAAATGTGTCGTCGAGCCGTGGCTCTATCACGGGAACTTTTTGCGTCCGCGCCAAGAGACGTGTCAGAGCGGTACGCGCTGCAGGTTCGCCATGAACGAGAAATATACCTTTTGCAATCGGCGCCCGGGCAGATACCCATTCGTCGAGTTCAGTCGCATCGGCATGACCACTGTAGGCGTCTAATGTTATGATTTTTGCCTTTACGAGGATCTCGTCTCCTTGGATTCGAACCATACGAGCACCCTCCTGCAGGACTCGACCCAGAGTTCCAGCTGCCTGGAAGCCCACCAGGAGAACAGTGCACTCTTGCCGCCAGAGCCAGTTGCGCAGCCGGTGGCGGATGCGTCCCGCTTCGCACATACCGCTCGCCGCGATGATGATGTGGAAACCGCGAACGAGATCAAGTGCCTTTGACTGCTCTGCCGACTCGGTGAACCTGACATTGGGTGCGTTGAGGGCGCGTATGAACGTGCCAGCGTTCGCTAACTCACCTGCCTGGGCCTTGAATACCTCGGTCGCTCTGGACGCCAATGGCGAGTCAATCATGACTGGCGAACGAGGAATAGTTCCGTCGTCCATCAGCGCGACAAGATCCGTCAGCACTTCCTGCGTGCGTTCCACGGCGAAAGAGGGGATAAGAAGCACGCCATTTGGTTTGTTTGCCTTGGCTACGATCTCTTTCAGCCGCCCGCGGCGATCGTCCTGCGTGTAATCCTCGCGCTCGCGGTCCCCATATGTACTCTCGCAGATGAGATAGTCCGTGCCCACGGGGGCCTGAGGTAACCCTTCCAGCATTTTGTAGCGGGTACCGATATCGCCCGAAAAGAGGAGCCGCCGTGAACCGTCGACTACGGCGACTTCCATCTCGATCGAGGCCGATCCGAGCAGGTGCCCAGCGTTCCAGAAGCGGAACTTGATCGAGCCCGCTACTTCTTGCCACTGCTGATAGGGGACAGATATGAATTGCGCCATCACCATGCGGGCGTCGTCAGCTGTGTAGATCGGCTCGACCGGCTCCCGTGACCGCCTGCGATTGCGGCGGTTTAGCTGCTTGACTTCGGATTCCTGGATATGTCCGGAGTCCTGCAGCATGACACCACACAGTTCCATGGTTGGCCGGGTAGCATAGACAGGCCCGCCGAATCCCTCCTTTGCGAGCTTGGGAAGCAGACCGGTATGATCGATGTGGGCGTGGGTTAGGAGAACGGCGTCGATTTCCGTCGGGTCAAAAGGGAAGGGCCGGTAGTTTAGTTCCTTCTCGCTTTTGGAGCCCTGGAACATGCCGCAGTCAATCAGAACTTTGGAATCCGCGACGTCGAGGAGGAAGCAGGAGCCGGTCACCGAGCCGGCCGCGCCATGGAAGGATAATTTCGGTTCCTGCATGTTCCACCTCTGGTTTTGACGAGAGCATACAGATGCAGGACACTGCTTCCTTGACCGAGATCAATCTGCCCCTGATCCTCAATCAAAGTACGGGCCGAAAAGGGAAGAGGACCAACAAAATCAAAAAACCTCGTGATCCGGGTATTGACTTGGGCCAAGATCGGCTCGCGTCTCCCGGTGGGTCAGCCACATTCCAGGAAGCATGGGCATCCAAAACGATATTCCTCGGAAAATCAGTGTGGCTGCAAGAGCGACTTCTATGCGCACACCAAGCAAGTGGAGGACTGCGACGCAACCTCCTTCGAATGAACCCAGGCCCAGCGGTATCGGTGAGACGGTCGCAACGACTGACGCGAGAACGAAGGCGATAAACGCTGGAGAGGGGCCGATGCTCGTCCCGAGAGATAGCACAGCGAACCATAGCGTGGTCGCATCCAGAACGAAAATCGCGAGTTGAAAGATTATAGTCAGCGCCACACTTTCGGATCGCTGATCATGTCGGTCCGAACCTCAGCAAGCGCCTTTGCAATGGGCGCCATCAGCGCCCTCCGGCGGAAAGACCTTGGAATCCAGCGACCCTTAGTAACAATGACTGCTACGAGGCAGACGGTGATCAGGGTGACGATCCCTGCGAACAGGATTGACAGCCATGCCCATGCGTCGTTGAGATCGCCGGTTGACCACAGAAGGACGAACGCAAGTGCTGCCATCAGGCAGTAGGCGGGGTAATAGGAAAGGGCGGCGACCAGCAAGGCGGTTACGGCGACGGAGGATGGGATCTGTCGCCGTACAAGGCCGCGGGCAACCAGCAGACTTCCGCTCAGGCCGCCAGTGGGTATCGCCTGATTGGCGAAGAGTTCCATGACGGCTAGTCTCAGAAGATCTGAAAGTCGAAGCCGAAAACCCGCGCGCCTCGTAACCATCTGCCAGACAGCGGCGGCGCAAGCATAAGCGCAAAGCTGACACGATATCGCCGCGGTGATCCAAGGCGGACGCGTTGCTTTCAATACCGACACCAGTTCGGCGATATCGGAAAAGTGCAGCACGAGCCCGATTACGCCGCCAAATATCAGCGCGCCGGCGAACCAGCCGATGATTGCATGTGCGGCAGATCGTTCGGGTTTCAAAAGCAGGTCGTCCGATCCTCCCTTCGTACTTACCAATGGTCGCCTCCATGTTTGACGCGGTCAAAGACCGCCAGTTTTCCTTTCTCGTGCACATAGAAACTCAAGCATGATCGTCTCGCGATCAAGCAGCAAGTTGGTGTCGGCCGTCATGTCGTTCACGCCCGTCCGGCAGAACTTCTTGGCCAGGAAGGCGCCATCGACAGGCTTGCGAATAGCAACGCCCCGCGGCGGGAATGCCGACAAGCAGATCCGTTCATACATCCCCGAATATCTGGCATCCAGGCGCTTTACCCGGAGGCTCCATCGCCGCTTAGAGCCAACGCTACCCGACCGGCGTGCGACACGCCAATCGTTCCCTGCACTGGCTCGCGACGACCCCAGATAGCGCCCCGATGAGCCCGTTCTTGTCCATACCAGCAGAGGTCTCGGCGGCAGCCGTTTCAAACAACTCGGGGCGTGCGCATCGACGCGACTAGGAATGAGTTTCGACTTGCCGATGCCCTTCGACGTCCATTTCGGCAACCCCCGGCCGGTGAACCTTTATCGCGGTTGCTATCTGATGACATCGCTGAAACGAAGATGCATGACGCTAGCCGAATTTGGATCGAATACCCAGGCGCGCCAATGTGGCGAGGCCATATCCGATGGGCTGGGGACTTCTCGGTTCTCATCTCGGCTCCGCCCCCTGCATTCTAAAGGGCTCTTTTTCACGACGACAAATTGGCTCGCATTGACCTCCTTAAAGGTGAGCGGATGCGTAGTAGCCCCGGCAGAAACTCAGACAAGGAATATTGACAAGAATCAAAGAAAGACGGGCGTCGTGCCTTAGAATGCCGCTAGGAGGAAATAGACCATGTTTGCCAAGATTCTCATTCCAACCGATGGGTCCAAACTTGCGGTCGCGGCCGCGGAGAACGCCGTGGCTTTTGCCAGGGATGCCAACGCCTCGGTCGTCTTCGCTCATGTGCTCGAACCCTTCCGGATATTCACAACCGACAGCGACAAGCTGACGGCCAGTCAGGAGGATTATGATCGGCTTTCGGATCAACAAGCGGTGCAATTCCTGGCCGAGGTCGAATTGCGCGCACGCCATCAGGGCGTTGCAAGCTATACCGTGAAGCTCCGAAAAGAAGAGATTCACGAAGGCATCATTCAGGCCGCCATCACCAATGGCTGCGATCTCATCGCATTGGGATCCCATGGTCGTGGAGGCGTCGCTGGCCTGATTCTTGGAAGTGTCACGACGAAAGTCTTAAGTCATTCCCGTATCCCGGTACTCGTATACCGATGAAGGCACCGAAGGGCAATTGAACAAGGAAGGTGCCGGCTATCGCCGAACGCGAAAAGATACTGGAGGCGAGCGTCGACTTTCAACTCAATCTGATGGATTCGGCTTTGCAATTTCAGATAGCGTCCTCGATTTTTTCGTAAGACGCCGCCAGAAGGACGCAGAGATCCTGGGTGATCTCGTTCGGAGCTTGGAGTACAACGACGCATTGGACGGTGCTGGCGATTTCGTGCGTGTCGCCGGGGATTACGCCTCCGAGGCGAGCAAGATGCTGTTGATTGGTTCGAATTTCGCCCCTCAAGCAGCAAATAGGATCCGCTAAAATGCCAGCGAGATTTGGAGAACCAGGCTGCGCGTACCGCCGGGCCAGGCATCCCAGTCGGGGGCATTCTAATTTTGATGAACCGTCCCTGAGGACATCTGTATGTGAACCAGCGAAATTTCACGTTGCCGCCGCCACTGTCGTGAGACCAGACCACGGAAAGGGAAGCCTTGTGAAAGTAAATACAATGAAACTTGTTTTCGGATGTTCACGGCCATCCGAGGCGATTGAACATCCGCTCAATACGGTTTCGGTCCTTGTAGGCCCGGTAGTCGCAGGCAAGCGGGTTCTTGCGGTTGGCCTTTGGCGGAATGACCGACCTGATCCCATGGATCAGGAGTTCTTCACGCAGGAAATCGCCGTCATAGCCTTTATCGGCAAGGAAGAGCTTCGGCTTGCCGACCGGTATCGCCAGCAGATCATGAACGGCGTTGTAATCCGAAGCCTCGCCACCCGTCAGGATGAAGCCGAGATGGCGTCCTTGACCGTCTGCACGGGCGTGGATTTTTGTCGTAAAAACCGCCTTCTAAAAGGCAGTTTTGAATCGCGCTTCCGCTAATTTGGGAATCAGCTTGGGTAACAGGACCTGGGCCAGATTAACTCCGTCTTCAAGACAATACGCTGTCGCGTACGGCCTCCCTCGCGATCGCGCCAGAGTGAGAACGCTCCGGCCTAGTCGGTAGCGGCCGCTAACGAGTCTACCACGTGCCGCTCCAAATCGATCTCAAACAGCCAGACGGAAATGCCACTTGACAACCACATGTTCATACGAGAATGTACCGATCGGTAAACAGATTACCGCACGGTACAATCCCATCAATTCAACAAGGAACTAAAGATGTCACGTCCCCCACTCCCCCCCTTCACCCGCGAAAGCGCCATCGAAAAGGTTCGGTTGGCCGAAGACGGCTGGAACACTAGAGACGCGGCGAAAGTCGCTCTGGCCTATACGCTCGACACCCGCTGGCGGAACCGCGTCGAGTTCGCGAGCAATCGCGAAGAAGCTCAGGCATTTCTGACACGCAAGTGGAACAAGGAGCACGAATACCGCCTCATAAAGGAGCTATGGGCTTTCACCGGTAACCGCATCGCGGTACGCTACGCGTATGAATATCGCGACGATGGCGGCCGCTGGTACCGCGCATATGGTAACGAGAACTGGGAATTCGCAGAGGACGGCCTGATGGCGCACAGACACGCGAGCATCAATGAAATGCCGATTGCTGAAAGCGATCGTCTGTTCCACTGGCCTCTTGGCCGTCGGCCGGATGATCACGCCAGCCTCAGCGATCTGGGCCTCTAATCATGGCCCGCATGGTCGCTGAAAGAGCCGACGCCATAGCCCCGTTGGCCGAAGTTTTCCGCGAACATGGCTACGAAGGCGCAAGCCTTGCCTTGATCGGCAAGGCTACCGGTCTCGGTAAGGGCAGCCTCTACCACTTCTTCCCGAACGGAAAGGAAGAGATGGTGCGGGCTGTTCTCGGCGAAATCGGCCAATGGTTCGAGGATGCCGTATATTCCCCGTTGCGTAACGAGAGCGATGTTAATGGTGCCATCCGTGCCATGCTCGCCTCGACGGACCAATATTTTCGGTCCGGCAGGCGCGTGTGCCTCGTCGGTGCCTTGGCAGTGGCCAATACGCGTGACCTCTTCGCGCAAGCTATCCGAGGTTATTTCGTAGCTTGGGTGGACGCATTGCAGTCAGCGCTTATTCGGCAGGGCCGTGAAGCCGATCAATCGCGCCTCCTCGCGGAAGAGGCAGTTCTCGCTATCCAAGGAGCAATTATTCTTTCTCGGGCAATGGACGATCCAGCCGTTTTCCAACGGGCTATCGACCAACTCCGGGGACGATTGGTGATCGAAAACGATACCTCTAACTACGAGGGCACAACCGACGTTTCACCGCAAAATGAAGGTCGGCTTGTCTAAGATTAGCGGAGATATCAACACAACGCGGAGCGGCAGGATTTCGGGCAATCTTGCCACTCCACGAGCGGTCAAAGGCCAGCGGCAGGAGTTTCGGCAAAGCGTCCGCAGGGAGACGGGACAAAACTTTGTCACCAGAGCCTAGCCTACGGGCGGAAAATGGCTATTGTTCGCCGTGCTAGCATCCCGAATAAGCTCGTACTTCACCTGCGTAACACGCAGATCCCGGTACCAATCGACCAGCGCACCCCACGGGTCTGACACCTTGTTGAGGCCAGCTATAAACGCAACTACCGTGCCGATTTCTACCTTCCCAGTTATGACATAGTAGCCTCCGAGCGCGAAAATTCCTGCATATCCAAGCTGAAACATCAAATTCATCAGAAAGTTCAGCGCGTACTTCAGTCTGTAAATACTCATGTTCGTTGAGAATAGGCGCTGGACTCGGGCGGCCTGGTGTTTTGGCGACTTTGGCGAAGCATGATCAACCATTTCCTCGCTGAGGTGCCGCATGACGGTGATTTTAGTCTTTACGCGCTGGTTGATGAGCCCCTGCAGAATGGGAACGAGGACGGCCTGCGGTATGAACACCGCAATGACGGCAAGAGCGAGTAGCGGCTGCAGGTAGATCATGTAGCTGCCAACCGCCAGAAGTATGCCTGCCTGCAGTATTGGCTCGGACATGCTGGTTCCGACAAACCCGCCGACCGGTTCGGCCTCGGCGAGTACTATCGACATTTCGACGCCTTCCGCCAAGGTCGTAAGATCTTGAGAGTTGTATTCTCTCGCGTCGATGACTGTCATGCGAAGCCACCGGACCGCGACCTCTCCAATCCAGCCTCGGTATACGTTCAATACCAGTTTGATACCGCCTTCAGCCAAGACGAGCGCAAGATAGGCAGCCACGAGAACGAGGATCGTGTTCAGGCTTACCCCTTGCGTCGCACCGTTAACAATTCGTCGCTGAATTTCGAGCGGGAAGATGCCTATGGCAAATAGTAGGACTGACAGAAGTACCAAGAGGGTCTGATGACCCCGTCCCATTTTCCAGATGAAGCCGGAGAGCCACCGCGGCATTGTGTCTCCACGGCGAACTTGCGATACCGCCTCTGCCTCTTCTCGTTGAGCCGGTTCGCGTCTGGTCTCTATTCTCATGCTGGTGTCCTCCTTGACGTGCATTCAGCCAGATTGTCGAGACTCCATCATTGACTCACCGCAATGTCTGTCGATTGAGGTTGGCACTGTCCTAGGGGCCAGATGCGGACGAACGGCTATCTCTCTGGAGGCGCGGCGGCAGAAATCCGGGCTATCATCCGCAATAAGCGCTAGGGCACGATTGAGATAGTGACCTACCGCAAAGACGCTAACACGTTTTGGAACAGTCCGATCCGGCGATGACGGACAGCTCGCCTAACGGACCCAACTAGGTCGTGCTGACAAACACGAAAATAAGGGATCTCTACGAGCATCCATCCGGATTCAGGCGAAAAGCTGAATCCGGAAGCCATTGCAAACATTGAAAGGATAAGGGATTCTTGGGGCAACCTGCCCAAGGGCCAGATTGTTATCTCGGACGGCCTCAACGCCAAGGCCATCATGGACGACTTACACCTTGCCCCTATCTGGAGGTGATGCGTAGACTGCTTGCAGAGGCCGACGTGCCGACGAGCGACAGCAACATCCTCGTCACCGGCGGAAGGGTGCGGGCCGGCTACCGAATCGGTGAGTTGCTTTTCGAAAAAGCAGACCCCAACAGCTTGCGAGGGGTCCTTCACATCATCGGCGAACACCCCGGTACCATGCACCACGCCTATTCGGTTTATATCACCGTCGCCAGCGGCAAACGTTGGTCCGAGAAGCACATCGATCACGACATCACGAAGCTTGTGAGCAATGTCGCAGCTACGGCCCGCGCCGGCTAAGGAAGCAGCAAGAGAAATTTTGCCGATCATTCGGGAAATCGTCGGAAAGAGCGTGAATGGCAGCCGACGCTATCGTACCTAGAGCCGAAGGCGATGAAAGTCGTGTCGTCTGACCATGAAGCCGCGGCTCGCCTTCTTCTCCTCCACTACAATTTAGGTACCTGTCTGCAAGTCGACGCTGGCTCGCAAGCTTAATGCCGGCAATATCCACCGGTGCCTGCGATGAGCGTCCTAAGTAGGATGAGGCGGCCGGCATCCGGGCCGCCGAGCCTGACGAAGCGCCTCGCTGATGAGATTTGCGAGATCTGCTAGGGCGCCCTGCAGTCATACCGAACTCGAATTTTGCCGCGTGCCGGTATGGTTTGGGCTTTGTTATGAGACCAATGGCATCGGATGGGCAGTCGAGCGTCTGCAGATCAGCTTTGCGCGAGGTCGAAACATGCCTCGCCTCTGACACTTTACGACTTTTCTGCAGCGTCCCACCAAGGCGGCTCGGCTTGCATTTCCTGTCCCTAGATACTATATGTGGTTACGTAACCACATATATGAGGTTTGTCGTGACCATCACCACTCTTTCGGGCCGGGAGCTCAATCAGGATCTTGGCCGTGCAAAGCGCGCCACCAGGAATGGGCCTGTGATAATCACCGACAGGGGACGGCCTGCTCACGTTCTGCTGTCGTTCGATGAGTACAAGCGACTTACAGGTAAAATGCGGACGCTTGGCGATATGTTGGCAGCTTCGGGGGCCGAAGACGTTGACCTGATGCTCCCCGAGCGCGCAGAACGCGCCCAGCCGGTTGATCTCTCCTGATGTTTTTGCTCGATACCAACGTGGTGTCCGAACTGCGCAAGGTCGCGAGCGGCAAGGCTGATCCGAATGTCGTGGTTTGGAACGAAACCATCGATCCGGCCGAGGCCTTCATTTCATCTGTTGTCCTGCACGAACTGGAGATTGGTGTTCGGCTGGCGGAGCATAATGATGCAGCCGCCGGGAAAGTGTTACGAAACTGGCTGGAAAATACTGTTCTAACTGCGTTTTCCAATCGCATCCTGCCCTTGGACGAGGCCGCGGCAGTGCAGGCAGCCCAATGGCATGTGCCCAGTCCCAAACCGATCAATGACGCCTATATCGCGGCGACTGCCTTCATCCATCGGATGACGCTAGTCACGCGCAATATCAAAGATTTCGAAGGTATGGGAGTTACTCTTGTGAACCCGTGGGATCTGCCGACACAGCTTGTAACGGCTTAGTCTCGGTACTGACACGAAGCTGTCAGCGCTGATAAGCTGCGCTATAGGGCAAGAACAACTGATCCATTGGCGGACTGGCATGTCCTCCTGGTCTTCGTCGCGACAGCGATTGGAACCAGTCTTAACGCGATGGCGGTCGGTGTTTCACTCGCTTTCCTCCAGGTAACGAGGCAGACCCAGGACGAAACCACGGTCATGCGGTAACCAATCCGCGCATGAGAGCTTGCTCAGCCGTCGTCTCAGTTCCGCCTCCTACTTTGCACATCGCTCTGCGCCCGGCACATTGCCGGAATATTTGCTATGAAACAAAGGCTTGACAGCGCTCATGAGCTAGGAGACCGGTCCCGGCTTGTTCCGCGACGGAATATGGGTTTGAGGCTTGATCGCGCGAGGCGAAGTCTCCGTTCCTCATCGCGGGAGGCGCGCCAGTTACTTTCCTTCGTATTTGAACTCCGGAAGTTTCTGCAGCTCCTCCTTACTCCCCTGGGCGAGCACAATCTTCGAGCCGTCCGCGTTGACCTGCAGTGAATTGTAAGGGATAGCGACAAGGAAACCGCCGATGCCGAGAAAGCCACCTACCTGGAGAATTGCGAAGAGAACCTTCTCGCGATCGACGATGAGGTCATCGATTGATCCGATTGTCTCGCCAGTACCGTTCTTTACTTTGGCACCCACGAGTTTGGTAGCGCGGTAGCCCTTGGCTACTTCTTTCACATCCACGTCGACGATAACGACGTTTTGCGCGACTGCCGGCATTGACGACGGCAGGAAAATGGTGGTCGTCAACACAATATCCATGCCGATTGCCAATGCGAGGTGGGCATTGCGATATGTCTTTGAAGCGCTGTTATAGTGCATCTCGAATCCTCCGGGTTTGAAGTGTAGTGGCGGACTAGGTCTGATCCCATTCCTTCAGCTTCGTGGGTTGGATAAGATCTGGACGAAGCAGCCGTGATACCTTGACGCCCGTCAATATCTTCGAGATCGAGGCCTCATCGCACCGGAGCCAGGACGTCCATCGCGGTTTGGATTGAAGCGGCGAGCTCCGGTGCCGAGAAACCGCCCTGATGCCGCACGCCATTGACGAAGAACGTCGGCGTTCCGTTGACGCCGCTGCGGACGCCGCCAATGAAATCAGCCTGAATCTTGTCGGCATGCAGCGAGCGGGTAAGCGAATCCCGAAGTCCCATCTGAGACAACTGCAAGGTGCCGGCAATGGCGAAAAAGAGTTGCGTGCTCAGCCGATGCTGGTTCGAATAGATCGCATCGTGCATTTCCCAGAACCGGCCCTGATCTCCGGCATATTCAGCCGCCTCCGCTGCCGGCGCTGCGAGTGGATGGATCTCGACGAGCGGGAAATGCCGAAAGACGACACACAGTGACTGGCCATACCGGTTTTCCAGGGATCGGACGATTGGATTGGCGATGGCACAATAGGGACACTGATAGTCGCCATATTCCACGAGCGTGACGGCTGCGTTCGCTCCGCCACGACTGTGGTCACGCGAATTGACAGGAACTTTAAGCGTCGACATTTTTCTGCTCCAGGTTTGGCATTTGGTCGAGGGCGTTGAGAATGCCGTCTGCCCCGGGATTGACGGCGACCGGGGACAGGTGGCTCCATGCAATCGTGCCGTACTCATCAATGAGGAAGAGTGCGCGGGCGCTCTCGCCGACATCGTCGCGATAGGCGCCGTAAGCGCGCGAAACTTCTCCCTTGGGATGGGCATCCGAAAGCAATGGGAAATGCAGGTTCCGCTCCCGGGCGAAAGCCTGATGGCACCATGCGCCATCCACCGAGATCCCGACGAGTTCAGCGCCTTTCTTGCGGAATTCGGAGAGGACGTGGTTGTAGAGCGTCATCTGGTCGCCGCAGACCGGGCTCCAGTCCGCCGGATAAAAGGCCAGGATTACGCGCCGGCCCGCAAACTCGGACAGGGAAAGGGTCTGGTCGGGCGTCACGCGTAGCGTGAAACCGGGTGCTTTCGTTCCCGCAGTAAGAATAGAAGACATGCCTTTTCTCCTCTCATCGATCAAGCCGTGGCGGACGTGGCAAGAGTGCCCGGCAGGCCAGTGCTGCGGGACCGCAGCTTGTAAGCCAGGACGAGCAGCGTGGCGCCCAGTATGAGGGCATGCGCGCCGATCCAGAAAGTCAGCACCAACGCCCCGATGAAGGGCGAGATGGCGAGGAGTATGCCGAGAACGAGGCTTGCGATGCCGCCGATGACCAGCCAGAGGCGGCCGTGGTCGATCTTCAGCCGAAAGGCCGAGACCAGCATAAACGTGCCCGATACCAGGGCCCATGCCGCTACCAGGATGACGAAGGCAAGAACCGTAATGCCGGGCCACAGGAACGCAACCGCGCCGGTGACGATGCCGAGGATGCTGCTGAAAAGCAACCAGACCCAGCGCTCGCCCTTGCGCGCACCGCGCACTGACATGACAACCCCGAAGACGCCGTCGATGAAACTGAATGCAGCGAAAACCACCACAAGCGAGAGCATCGTTACCAAAGGCATCGCAAATGCAGCAATACCGAAGAGGATGGCTAGGGCGCCTCGCAATGCGACGACCCACCAATTCTTTGCAAGCACGTCGTTCATCTCGTTGATCTTGCGGCTATCGGTTGATGGGATGCTCGTCATTGTGCGCTCCGTTCGCGTCCGGGAAGCGTTTGTCGAATTCGAGACGCCACGTAAGAAGGATATGATCGCCGCGCCGCGCCGGCCGTGACGACCGTCAGTTTTTTACGATTTCTGCATAGGATCGCGGTGACCAGTTCCCCAAGGCAGCCCGCCACCCATGACGGTGGCAAGCGGTTGCACTGCCCTTCTCAAGGCAAACACCGGCGCGTTTTCGGAGTGCCGCATGCGCATGATATGCGGCCGGCGGATATGCCGGGACTTGAGTCCGCATATTTGTGCCAGCGATCACCTCTGGAAGTGACATGGTCGTCCGCGCCGCTTCACGGCAGCTTGGCTGCGAGCACATCAATCTTCTCGATCTGAGGCGGCGTGCGAAGCAATTCCCCCGCGCGCACCATCAATGCCTCGGCGACCTTTCCCGCGAGATGGGCGTCGCGGCCGGCATGACGGCTGCAGCGAGAAGAGCCGTGGTGGCAACCACCATCTGTTTCAGAATTGCCGTCAAGGCGATGGTGTCGCTCTGGGACCACGCGTCGGCCAGGATGAGCAGCGGGAGTATTGCCAGGTCTTGGAAAAGCAATATTCCGAGCGCGAGCCGCCCGTGCCGGCTGGTGATTTCACCCTGCTCAGCGAGTTGCTTCAGGGCGATGGCTGTCGACGACATGGCGATGGCACCACCCATGATCCGAGGCGGCGGCGCGAGGGTGATCCTTCGGGGTTTCAGCCATTTCGGTGGAATCTTGTCTTGCTGCTGTCTGCGGGCGGCCGAGACGCATGGGAATCCACGAGGGGATCACTCCCGGGAAACAATCCATGCTTGCCAGCGCAATCTGGTCTGGATCCATGGTCTCCGGCAGATGCGGTTCGGGGTCCCGTGTGCGGCTCAAGCTGCAAGCTCCTCTATCGAGGGATATCAGCCGGGCAGCTAGAAAGCCCGGCTGGTATTGAACGTTGATCGGTTACGGTGAGATGGTTATGCGGTTGTCAACCTTGGTGACGCCGGGCGCCCGCCAGGCCGCACGCTCCGCCTCCTGCCGTTCAGCCCAGGAGCGCACGGTGCCTGTCAGGGTCACCTCGCCGCCGCTGGCGGTCACTGTCACGCGGTTCGCATCGACCTCGACCATTCGCTTCAGCGCCGCCTCGATCTGGGACTTGACTTCCGTTGGCGTGACGCGCGGCTTTAGCGTCACCAGGTTCGAGATACCCTTGACACCCTTGACCTTTCGCACGGCCGCTTCAGCGCGGTTGCGTTGATATTCCCACTCGGCACTGCCTTCGAGGGTTACCCAACCGTCCTTGACGACGACCTTGAAGTTTTCGTGGGAGTAGGGAAGCTCGAACTTGAGTGCCTCCACGGCAGCGCGCGCGATCTCCGGATCGGGTTTCTCGTGGAGCGACGGCAGCCGAACCTCGATGTCGTTGGCGACACCGAGAACACCCTTGACCCGCTTTGTCGCTTTCTCGGCCTCATATTTCTGGGTGAAGCTGCGCACAAAGCCGCTGAGGGTGACGACCCCGTTTTTCACTGCCACTCCGATATCGGAAGCGTCGATATCCGGATCCCATTTAAGCTCGCTTTCCACATCACGTTTGATGTCGCTATCTGTTGTCATCTCGCGATCCTCTGCGTTAGTTGTTTAAGCTGCGCTGTAAAAGCGGCCTTGCTTCAGCAGCATCGGGAAGCTAGCTCACTTGTACGGCCTCCGACCTGACGGCCGTCAGTTTTGGTTGGGCGACCCAGAGTAAAGGCGGTACAGAACTAAAAAGTCCGCAACCGAGGACGGTTGCGGACAATATGGCGGGTTGCGAGGGGAGGACGGCTTAACCCGCCTGAACAGGAATGCGCTTTGTGTCTGCTTGCACTTCCCGTGACTTTGGAATTACGAGCGTTAACACACCATTTTTGAACGTGGCCGTAGCCGCATCGGGGTCGATTCCGTCGGGAAGAGGCACGGTACGCTCCATCGCGCCATACGCTCTCTCTCTGACAAGGACGCCGTTTGCCTCGGCTTTATGGTCGGATTTCTTCTCGCCACGGATCGTCAGCAGACCGTCGGTGATAGACACATCGATATCCGCGTCGCTCATGCCCGGCAACTCTGCCGTCACCGTGATCTCCTTGCTATTGTCGCTGACATCCACACGAACATCGTCCACTTGTGGCAGACGCTCCATCGCAGAAAACGGAAACGGCATCATTCGCCAGAAGTTTTCGAAAGCGCGGTCGACATCCAGTTGAAGCCCGCGCACGGGATCTGGGGGAGCAGAGCGGGCGGTTACGTCGCGGCCGGCGCCCCTCCTTGGAACGAGATCTGTGATTCTCATTGCGAAAACCTCCCTCATCCTGCCTTGACGCTGATCTTGGCGGCTGGCGAAGGCGCCGCTTTCGGCAGTGTAAGTTTAAGCACGCCGTCCCGAAACACGGCCTCGATTTTCGTTGTCTCGATAGGCTCGGAGACCGTGAAGCTGCGTTCATAGTTTCCATCGCGATACTCGGCATGTACCAGCGCATAACCTTCAGGCGCACTGGAGACTGATCGCGCTGAGACCCGCAAGACACGTTGGTCAAGTGTGACGTCGAGGCTGTCTGGATCCGCGCCCGGCATGTCGAGCAACAACCGGACGCCTTTCGGGTCCTCAACTATGTCGGTCGGCGGGGTGAAGACAGGCTCTGTCCGGGTGGCTTCGGCGGGCACTGTCCCGTTGGTTTGCTGGTCGGCCATTGCGGCGTTCTCCTCAGGAGCGGTTGACTGTTATCTTGTGCGGCCTGTCCGCATCCGGGCGGGGCAGATCCAGGCGGAGCACACCTTGCTTGAACTTCGCCGTCGCACGGTCGCCGTCGACGCGGAATGGCAGGACGAGGTTTCGGGCGAACGCGCCGGTGGTGCGTTCCTGGCGGTGGACAACTGCGTCTGCGAGCGGCTCGGCGGGTCGCCTGCCACGCAGAGTAACCGTGTTCTGATGGACGGAGATATCCAGTTCTTCTGGTATCACGCCAGGTATCTCGGCCGTGATCACCGCTCCGTCAGCCCCGGCCCAGATGTTCATCAAGGGGAACTCAGGAGCCGCCGCCAGCCGGAGATTGTCAAACAGACGGCTCATGTCAGTTTGTGCGGACCGCATCTGGCGCAGCGGGTCTAACCATCTTCCCGTGTTCTCGATATTGTGCAGCATGCCGATCTCCCTTTTTATGTCGGATGAAGCTTCGATGTCTCCACAAGGTGCATCCGTGCCGCCGAGGTGACATTGATGACCGTCAGTTTAAAGTTGGAAAAATCCGTGTAACTGCTTTTGTCGTTTTGGCTTAGTTCATCAGCGGTCTTCCTCCCGCCGAGGGAGCATTCACGAAGGACAGGTCTGCATCGATGGCAATGAGCGACCGCGATCCCTACGAGATCCTTGGCGTCAAGCGCGACGCGTCGCAGAACGACATCCAGCGGGTCTATCGCCGCAGGGCAAAGAAGCTGCATCCTGATCTCAACCCTGGAAACAAGCAGGCTGAACAGGACTTCAAAGATCTGTCCGCAGCCTACGAGATTCTGCGCGATGAAGACAAACGCCGCCGTTTCGATAGCGGCGAGATCGATTCGACGGGCGCTGAGAAGCCCGAACGTCGATACTACCGCGACTTCGCAGATGCCGGCGCCCGCGGCAGTACTCACGAGAACGGCGCAGGATTCGCGGACTTTGGTGGCGACGACATATTTTCCGAATTTTTCTCCCGCCGCGGGCGTTCGGGTTTCCGCATGTCCGGCGCGGACGCCCGGTACACTATGGAGGTCGACTTTCTCGATGCAATTAATGGCGGCACACGCCAGGTGACGCTATCCGACGGACAGACGCTCGAAATCCGTATTCCGCCTGGCGCGCGCGACGGTCAGACTCTCAGGCTGCGCGGCAAGGGCGGTGCTGGCGAAGGGGGCGCGGAGGCGGGTGACGCGCTGATCGAGCTCCACATTCGTCCACATCCTTTCTTCCGCCGCGAGGGTGATGACATCCGCCTCGACCTCCCGATCACGCTCAATGAGGCGGTGCTCGGCGGCAAGGTCAAGGTGCCGACGCCGGCCGGCCCGGTGCTAGCGATCGTGCCCGAGAACTCGTCAAGCGGCAGGACGCTGCGTATGAAGGGAAAGGGTGTGCCTCGGAGAAGCGGTACCCGGGGCGACGTCTACGCCACGCTGAAAATCGTGCTCCCGGAAAGACCGGACACCGAACTAAAGACCTTCGTGGCCGGCTGGTCGGTCGGCAAGAGATACAATCCCAGGCAAGGGATGGGAGTGTAGATCATGGACGATCGGGAATTTGCGCTCCTTCTTCAAATCGATATGGCACGGCTGGGGGTCTTCATCGACCGGAGCTGGATATCGCCGTTCACAATCGACGGAAAAACAATGTTTAAGGATGTGGACGTCGCACGAGCCGAGCTGATAGCCGATCTGACAAATGAAATGGGTATCAACGACGAGGGTATCGATGTGGTGCTGGATCTGCTTGATCAGCTCCATAGTCTCCGCTTCGCGTGCAATAATCTCATCGAGGCGCTGGAGACCCAGCCACTAGGCATCCGGCGCCACGTCGTGACTGACGCACAAGAGCTGAGGAAGCTCACCATGCTTAGATCGCGCGCACTCCGTTGAAACAATATGGAAAGCGGAAAGCCGACCGCCTCCTCCAGGGTTCAACGGGGATGGCCTGGATGCCAACCGATTCAAGTTGTAGCCGTCCCGCTATCTTTGCTGGCCATTTACGGCAACACCGACCATCGCAGGACGAAGCACCCGACCGTGAAGCATGTAGCCTGGCTGAAGCACCTCGACGATGGTGCCTTCCGCGGCTGTCGTGTCGGAATGCTGGCGAATGGCGTGATGAACGTGCGGGTCGAAAGCCGAGCCGAGCGGATCGATGCGTTGCAATCCATGGCGTGAGAGCGTCGTCAGCAGGTTGGCTTCGGTGGCCTCCACGCCCTTCAGCACTGGATCGATCGCGTCGCGGTCCGAATCCTCTCGCGGCGCACTTTCGATCGCGCGCCGCAGATTGTCGAGCGTATCAAGCAGGTCTCCCGTCAGTTGCGAGGCGGCAAACTTCACCGCCTCCTCGCGCTGGCGCTGCATTTGCTGACGGATGTTCTGCTGCTCGGCCAGGGCGCGCAGCAGCTTATCCTTTGTCTCGGCGAGTTCCGCCTGGAGCACCGCGGATGAACCCTGGTCAGCCACGGTTTCCGAGGCCGGGGTATCGACAACGGGTCCAGATTCTGCAGGTTTTGGCCTGGGCTTTTGTTTATGGTCCGTGTCAGCCATGGCGCTGCCCGTCCTTGTTGTCGACTTCCTCGAAATCGGCATCGACGACATCATCGCCTGATGTGGTGCCCGACGGGTCCCCGGACCCGGAGGGCGAGGTGCTCGAAGCCTCATGCACTTTGGCTCCGAAATTCACCGATGCGATCTGCAAGGCCTTGCTCTTCGCCTCGATCTCTTCAACCGATTCCCCAGCTATTGCCGACTTCAGCTCGTCGATTGCCTTCTCAACGGGTGCCCTGTCCGCGGATGGAGCCTTGTCCTTCGCTTCGTCCAGCGCTTTCTGGCTGGTCCCGATCTGCGCGTCTGCCTGATTGCGCGCTTCGACCAAAGCACGCCGCTTCTTGTCGGCCTCCGCATTTGCCTCGGCCTCCTTCACCATTCGGTCGATATCGGCCTGCGACAATCCGCCGGAGGCCTGGATCTTGACCTGCTGCTCCTTGCCGGTGGCCTTGTCCTTTGCCGTCACATTAACGATACCATTGGCGTCGATGTCGAAGGTGACCTCGATCTGCGGCGTTCCACGTGGCGCGGGCGGGATCCCGACGAGATCGAACTGGCCGAGCAGCTTGTTATCGGCCGCCATCTCACGCTCGCCCTGGAAGACGCGGATCGTGACCGCGTTCTGGTTATCTTCCGCCGTTGAGAAGACCTGGCTCTTCTTTGCCGGTATGGTGGTGTTGCGTTCGATCAGCCGTGTGAACACGCCGCCCAGCGTTTCGATTCCAAGTGACAGCGGCGTGACGTCGAGCAACAGTACGTCCTTGACATCGCCCTGCAGCACGCCTGCCTGGATTGCCGCGCCTATTGCAACCACCTCGTCCGGGTTGACGCTCTTGTTCGGCTCCTTGGCGAAGATTTCTGAAACGACTTCCTGCACCTTGGGCATGCGCGTCATGCCACCGACGAGAACCGCTTCGTTGATGTCGGCCGGCTTTAATTTGGCATCCTTCATCGCCGCCTTGCAGGGTTGTTCAGTGCGCCGAATGAGGTCATCGACTAGATCCTCCAGTTTCGCCCGCCGAAGCTTGATTTCAAGATGCTTGGGGCCGTTTTGGTCGGCGGTGATGAAGGGCAGGCTGACGGTCGTCTCCAGGGCGGAAGAGAGTTCTATTTTGGCTTTTTCTGCTGCCTCGCGCAGCCGCTGGAGTGCCAGCCGGTCCTTGCGCAGATCGATACCCTGGTCCTTCTGAAATTCCTCCGCCAGCCAGTCGACGATACGTTTGTCGAAATCCTCGCCACCGAGAAACGTATCGCCATTGGTGGCCCTCACTTCGAACACACCATCGCCGATGTCGAGCAAAGAGATATCAAATGTGCCGCCCCCGAGATCGTAGACTGCGATCTTGCTGCCGTCCTTCTTGTCCAACCCGTAGGCCAAAGCGGCCGCGGTCGGCTCATTGATGATGCGCAGCACATCGAGTCCGGCAATCTTTCCCGCATCCTTCGTCGCCTGGCGCTGGCTGTCGTTGAAATAGGCGGGTACTGTTATCACAGCCTGACTCACCTTCCCGCCTAGATAGGCTTCTGCCGTTTCCTTCATTTTCACCAGGATGTGGGAACTGATCTGGCTGGGGCTATGTTTCTTTCCCGCTACCTCGACCCAGGCATCGCCGTTATCGCCTTTTACGATCTTGTAGGGGACAAGCTTCTTGTCCTTTTCCACCATCGGATCATCGTACCGGCGGCCGATCAGACGCTTAACGGCAAAGATCGTATTTTCGGGGTTGGTCACCGCCTGGCGCTTTGCCGGCTGGCCGACGAGAATCTCCCCATCCTTGGTAAACGCGACGACGGATGGGGTGGTACGACCGCCCTCTGCGTTCTCGATGATTTTGGCCTGCCCCCCTTCCATCACTGCGACGCAGGAATTTGTCGTGCCCAGATCGATACCGATCACCTTGCCTGCCATAGCCGTATCTCCCAAGATTGGGCACAAGCGTTACTGCCGCGCCACGTGCAAAGTCTTGCCGAATAAGCGGGCGTCCGGCCCTGACGGTCGTCAGTTTCAAACCAATTCGGTCATTGGCGGGCGGGCGGCTCGTTACCGAGCCATGGGTCGGGATTGAATTTTGAGAGCGGGAGATCGTCCAGTCGCTTTTCGATCTCGATTTCGTGCACGCGGATGGAATCACCGCCTGACTTAGCCAGGACTTCCTGTGCTCGTTCCTCCATTTCGCGATTTTGAACGCGCACCCAAACCACAATGCCTCCCGCCATAAGCTGAAGCTCCAAGTCTTCTGCCTGCTTCTTTCCGAGATGGTGGATCGCCGCCGCTCCGATGCCGGCGCCGGCGGTCCCAGCGGCCGCGGCTGCGGCGGCAACCAGCGCCAAGCTTCCGCCCGAGGCAACGACCGTGATGGCCGCCGTGGCGGCGCCCAGATAGAATAGCATGCCAGCAATGCTGGCGGTGGCGGTAGTGATATCGTCGCGGGTGACGTAAGCGCGACGCGGTGCGCCTGGGACGTCGGCGATTTCTTCGGAAGGCACGTAAAGCGTACCCAGGCGCCGGCGGACGGTTTCGATATCGCCCATGATGTCGATGTCGGAGCGATCAAATCCTGCGTGAAGCAGTGCCTGCACCGCGTCTTCGAGGATCTCCTCTCGATGGAATACGGCAGCCACCTCACGGATGACACGCCTTTCTAGGTCGTCCTCCTCGGCCATCTGGATTACCTCACATTCGATTGATTCTTATGCTTCGCGGCCCCCGCAGCGAGATAACGCCGCGTTCCTGCAGGTCCCTAAAGGCCCGACAGACTGTCTCGGCGGAGATCCCGAGCATGTCGGCGATATCGTAGCGCGAGATGGGTAACGCGAGACCATGGCCAGTCGCCACTGAAAGCCGTCGGTGAAAGTAGAACAGAAATTCCCGGACCTTTTCCTGTGCGGTCATCGTGGTGGTCACCAGAAGTTGCTCCTGCAACCGTTCCAGCGCTTCGACGATCTGGTTTCTGATTTCGAGTGCCGTCTCCGCGTCCTCTTCGGCGAGAGCCTCTACACGGTGGCGCGGGTAGCAGGCTATCAGTGTCCCGTCAGTGACGGCCTGGACAGCAAATCTGTGGTGAAGACGGGCAGTAAATCCGAAGAGATCTCCCGGCAGGTAGATGTCGACGAGCTGCCGGCGCCCCTCTGTACTCATCAGATATTTGCAGGCTGACCCCGAAACGACACGGTACCAGGTGTCGGTGCGCTCTTCTTGGACGTAAATGTCCTGCTCGCGGCGGAAGCGGAGAAGGTGGGCCAGGGCCCGGAGCCTTGCGGGCTCTGCCGTCAGCACTTCTGGTAGGCGATGCAGGGCGATAGAAGTTCCCAAAGCGTCAGCCATTATAAATCCCCTTTCTCGACGATGTCGAAGGCTTGATATCCGCTTTGCTTGTTCGAAAGGGAATTAGGGACCTCTCCGTATCGTAAAATCCCTTAATCTAACGACATGATTGTCTTCCTCGTCCTGACGGACGCCAGTGCAGCCCTGAATTTCTATGGTACGCAATAAGGCTCGTTGTCTTCACGTTGTGGCGATAGTGTGTGAAGGTCTCTTTCCGGGTCCTGCCCGAAACGGCAACCCGACTGGACGTGCCGCGACATGTGTCGATCAGTCGTGTCTTCTCGAAAACACCCTGCAGCGACCGGGCGCGCTGCGTGATCCGTAGCAGCTCTTGGGCCGATCCGGAAGGAATGAAGCCTATCGAACTTGGGCATGACTGCGTGGTGGTGGCGCCGTCGCTGGTGCCCCAGCGAGCGGGCGATCGGGTGAAGACCAACCGCCGCGATGCCGTCAGTCTGGCACGCCTGCACCGGGCGGGGGAACTGACCGCGGTCTGGGTTCCGGATGAAGCTCATGAGGCGATCCGCGACCTCGTACGGGCTCGTGAGGCTGCCAACAGCGCGTTGAAGCAGGCACGCCAGCAGCTCCAGTCTTTTCTGCTGCGTCACGGCCGGATCTATACCGGTCGCACCCCATGGACGCGCGCCCATACAAGATGGCTGGCGCGCCAGACCTTCAATCATCCCGCTCACCACATCCTGTTGGCGGAATATTGCCAAGCCATCGAAGATGCCGGCGTGCGTGTGGATCGGTTGACCAAGCTGGTGGTGGAGACTACTGCGTCCCGGTCGATGGCCCCGGTTGTGGCCGCCTACCAAGCATGCGTGGCGTCGCGTTGATGACGGCGGTCACCTTTGTGGTAGAAATCGGCGATGTCCGCCGTTTCGACGATCCTCTTCAATTGATGGCATATCTCGGCCTTGTGCCGTCGGAAAGCTCAACCGGCGACCGGGTCAAGCGTGGCAGGATCACCAAAGCGGGCAACAGGCGCCTGGACATATCGCTTTCCTGCACGTGTAAGCTCGGGGATCCAGGTGCGGCTGGAGGGATTACCAAGAACAGTTCGAGAGATTGCGTGGAAAGGTCAGCTGAGGCTTTGCGCGCGGTATCGCAAGCTGATGGGGGCAGGCAAGCCGAAGGTCTAACGATCACGGCCATTGCTCGGGAAATGGCCGCGTTCCTATGGGCGATCGGGCAGGAGGTCGCGCCCGAGCAAAAGGCTAGATCGTCAGCTTGAAGAACTACGCTTAGCGGGAACATTGAATGTTGAACAAAGATGGAGGCAGGGCTCCGGTGCTGACGAAAATCTAAACATGCACGGAGCCGCCTATAGGACCAAGGTCTTACATCGATCGACTGAAGTCCTATTTTCGGAACCGTCTCATCATCTGGAAGTTATTTTTTGCAGCGGAACAACCCGCTTCCAAAAGGAGGACTTGATGATGAATATCAAAGCAATAGGTATCGCCGCCGGCGTTCTCATGGCATCGACGGGCGCGTTTGCGCAGTCGTCCACGGTAACAGGTGCAGTCGGTGGCGCAGCAACGGGCGCCATTGTCGGCGGCCCAGTCGGCGCAGCAGTCGGCGGCATTGTCGGTGGCGTTGCAGGTACCGTTCTTGATCCGCCGCCGCAGCAGGTCGTAACCTATGTGCAGCAGGCTCCGGCTCCTTCCACGCGTGTCGTGGTGAAAGAGAAGGTAGTCGTCGGGCAGCCGCTGCCGCAAACGGTTGTCGTAACCCCGGTTCCCGAGAACCCGAAGTACGCATACGCAATCGTCAATGACGAACGCGTCATCGTGGAACCTTCTTCGCGGAAGGTCATCCAGGTCATTCAGTGACCTCTGGGCGGCGCAAGCCGCCCTTTTTTCTTCAAAAACCCAAAGCCAGTCGATCGTCATCGGTGCCAGCGTAGCGGGTGCCGCAGGAGTTGAGGAATGATTTATCCCGAAGATAAACCCTCAGGCGTCGCCTTTCCGCTGGTTGTCATCCTGATTGCAATGGCAGCAATCGTCGGCGCTCTGGTCATGAACGCTGGTCAAGCAGCAAGCTCAGCACGGGTTTGGGTCCCTGTCAGCACCGGACCATCAGCGCAAGTCGCGGGGATCGTTCGACCCGACCACCGGCAGATCGCTTCGACGATTGTCCCAAACAACTAACTGTCCGCATTCATCTGGGAGCGAAGGTGGCTGCAGGTCGCGACTGACTTCAAGATCGTAACGCATTGAAACCAAGTCTGGCGACGTTTGTTCCAGACTCTTCAAATTGAACCCGGTAAGCCGGGCTCCTTGCGGCTGCCGTTGGGGGGAAGACAGCCGGTGGCAACGCATGGCGGTTGCGTCGCAAGGGAAGAACTTGTCGAGGTAGAGCTTGTTCCCGGACAAGAGCCCTCGGACTTAAGTCCTATATTAGAACTTAATGATCGTTCGGCTGTTTTCATAGAGGATAGAGAAAGGAATTCGACCATGAACTTCGGCTCGGACAGCTTCAGTCATGAACAGCATTGCGCGAGCGGTCACAGCTCGGCGTCGACGATCGCATCTGTGCAAGCCGCGCTGTCGGCCGATCTCGAACTCGACAGCTCGTCTATTACCGTCAAAATGATTGGTCCTGTTGTTTTGCTTGAGGGATATATCAACAATTCGGCTGACCGAGAGCGCGCGATAGCTGTCGCGGCGTCTATCGTCGGCGCAGCACATCTCCAGGACAGAATGTTTGCTCGGGTTTTTGAGCCGTAGCAAGCAGAGGTGCGTTGATGAACCTGGCGGCGTCGCCCCTTAAGCCGGAGACACCTGTTGTGAGGCGAAGCTGCCTTGGCCTTCGGCACTACCATCCCAAGACGAAGGATCATGGCATTCACCGCCGATCACTTCGGCAATACCACCAAGCGCAGAAACAGCTATTTGCCCATTGGCGGCTTGAGTGGAAACAATAGTGTAAGCCTAGCGCCCGGATTGGCTCTCTTCAACGGTGAGTTCACCACCGAGTTGTTTGGCAAGACCGGTTACAGGCTTCATTTCCAAGGCTGTCGCTGATTGCGGCTATATTGAAATCACTCGGAAGACCGATACCCCGGTCCCTGACTTGCAGACGGTATTGATTGCTATCAACACGCTCTCCGTGAACCCACACCTCTCCTTCCTCACCTTTGTGATGAGCTCGTTGACGAACAGGCCGACCGGGATTGCAGCATCCGCCGTTATTGTGGCGGGCTCAACGTTGACCACAGTCCCGTGCTTGGGCCCGGTCGTGCCGAGCGCCCCGGCCAGGTTGGAAAGGAATGGCTCCGGATCAATCTCACGGGCATCTCGTTGTCGAAACAGTTGATCATGTACCGTTGCTACGGCATGGACCCGTGAGGCTGCATCACGCAGAACTGCACGCGAGGTTTCGCCGGATTTCTGCGCCTGGAGATTGAGCAAGGCTGAAACCAGCGACAGACTGTTTTTACGCGATGGCCGATTTCCTTGATGACCAGGCTTTGAAATCCTCCAGCTTTTGGGTCGCGGTGACGTCGGTATTGGTCCCGAACCAGCGCTTGATCCTGCCCTTTCCATGGAGGACGGGGGTGGCGCGCGACAGGAACCAGCGAACCATCACGAACTTGCTTGGCTCAATGACGAGCGATGGCTGGGCAACAGCGTCGAGGATGGCGGAACAGTCGAATTCCAGCCTGCGTCACCTGAAGCACTGCTCTGAGCCCCGCAGGTCTTTCGATATCAGGAAACATTGACCTACCCACATTGACTGCCAGTAAATTCCGCCAACAATCCAATTGCTCGGCCCTGGGATGTCAGCTTTCGCATTGTCGCACGAGCAGCAGAGAGGTTTGGCGTCAAGCGGGTAGTAATGTTGATCACCCCGAAGCCTAGCCATCCAGTGAGCCCTTTTCCATAAGGGCCCCTTCGCTGGCGGTCTTGGCTTATAGGCGGAGCGAAGTTTGCCGCCGGTTATGCGCCAGCCAGCCGGCAATATTACTCTATAGAAATCCCTCCTCGACGAGGCCGGCTTTCAAGTGGTCGATAATATCATAGCGCGTTTCGGTCCACTCCCGCGTGTTTGCCCAATATTCGATCTTGAGGACGGTCTTCTCTGTCGTCAGGTCATCGCTGAACACGCGCGGGGCCGGTTGCGTCTTCACGCGCTTGTCGGATGAAACGATCCTCATGACCGCCTGTTTGGCCGTCCTAAGGTCGGCATCGTTGCCGATGGCGATTGACAGCTCCTGGCGACGGCTTGGCTCGCGGCTGTGGTTGACGATCGGCGTGTTCCATAGCGTCGAATTTGGAGCCATGAGGTAGAGACCGTCCGTCGTCTTCATCTCCGTAGCGAAGAGCCCGATCTCGCGGATAAAACCTTTGACACTGCCTGTCTCAATATATTCGCCGACCCGGAAAGGCCGCAGCACGAGAAGCATGATGCCTGCGGCGATGTTTTGCAGCGTGCCCTGTAGGGCGAGGCCGATAGCAAGGCCCGCAGCACCGAGGGCAGCGATGATCGAGGCAGTCTGAACGCCGAATTGGCCAAGGACGGTGACAAACACCAGGACGAGTAGTCCGTAATTCAGGAGGTTCTGGAAAAAGCGCGCCAGCGTCTCGTCGATTCCGTGGATCTTCGAGATGACGCGGTATGCCGAACGGCTGATGACCCCTGACAGAATCCAGCCGCCGACCAGCAGTACGATGGCACCGAGAAGTGAAAATCCGTATGTGACTGCGAGCGCAGCTGCCTGATTGAATGCGGTGCGCGTCGCGAGAACAACATCCGCTGCCTGGTTTTCCATAATACTATCCATGATTGCCTGGGGAGGGTGACGGAGACTTCGGGAGCGTCAGGAGCAACGATTGCACATTGTAATTGGTTCCGCCGGCTAGCCGATATCCAAAGGGAACCTTTGCCGCGGCAGGCAAGTTATTCCGGTCAGCAAAGGAGAACACGAATGCCCGCCAAATCCAAAGCCCAGCAGAAAGCAGCTGGCGCCGCCCTCGCGGCCAAGCGTGGTCAGGCACCGAAGAGCCGGCTCAAGGGAGCTTCCAAAGAAATGGTCGAGAGCATGAGTGAGCGACAGCTCGAAGAATTCGCCTCGACGAAGCGAAAGGGAAAGCCGGAGCGCGTTTCTCACTAGCGCAGAGCTATCGGCTTTAAATAGGCACGACATGCTGAAATCGTTTATTCGGGAGATCATCGGAGCGCCTCCTGTCGCGACCGATCCGTGCCCCAGCCTTCTGGCGTTCCGCAACACCTCCTACGTCCTTGTCCTCTTCGAAGGTGGGGACGATGATCGACCCGAGGTGCAGGAACAACTGCTGGAAAACCAACAGGATGCGCTTTCCGCGCATGATATCGCCATCGTTCGGGTGGCCGGCGGCGGTGTCTTTACCAGTCTCGACCAGGTGATGGAGATAGAAGCGGACGAGGTTCGCCACGATCTCGATGGCCCGTCGCCCGAGGAATTCGAGGCAGTGCTGATCGATCCCCAGGGGGAGACCAAGTTTCGTTCACGCGAGCCCGTCAGCGTGCCGTTTCTGACAGAAGCAATCGGTCGCTTGCCCACGGAGCGGTAGTGGGGCTGGCTGCGCTTGGCCAATCCTTAGCGCAAGCGCGTCGACCTGGCCCGGGAATGGCCCCATAGTTCGGTCATTGCGTCAAGACATATGGAACCACGCGCTGTCCGGCGAAAAGAGCAGGGCTGCGCCACGTTCATGCCGGATTTCGCTGGTGTGGGTAGCGCGTGGACCGACGAGCGCGACGTGGTTTTCATTAATCATTTTGTCGATCAACCGATGCTTCAGGGGGCGTCGCGAGTTCTCAAGATCTTGCATGAACGCAGCCAGCGTTCGCCCGACGACTGGCCCCCTTAAGGAATCTCCTTGTCATTTCGGCACTTCTCGCGGCGAGTTGGTGTGATGTTGTCCTTTCCAGACGTATTAAAGCTTCTCAAAGGCCCCCAGCCGAGCCGCCAAGGCCAAGAGACGGGGACAGCGTTTTCACTCGCCGTCGCCTGATGGCCGCAGCCTAGGTCGGGTTCGCAGTGCTGCTTCGCCGGAACCAAATCGCCTTCCGCACAGTTTCCTTGTGATCAGAATGACGGAGGTGGAAATGCTGTACTATGCTCTGGTATTCCTGGTCGTTGCATTGATTGCAGGCGTGCTCGGCTTCGGCGGGGTTGCTGGTGCATCCGCATCGATCGCTCAGGTCCTGTTCTTCATCTTCCTGGTTCTCTTTGTCGTGTCGCTCGCCATGCGCGTCATAAGGCGTTAACGTAGCGAGGTCCTTTCTGAGTTGAATTCAACTTGAGGTCAGCAACGACCAGGGGCGGCCATGAGACTTGTCCTTTGTCGGCAATATGCGATTACAGGATCCATCATAATGCCACTAAGCACTCCTACACAGCCGGCTGGTTCCGACACCGAGGAAGAGCTCCAGGCGCATCTTGCGGAGCTGGAAGCTCTGGCTATGGCTGACGATGAAGCGACGGCTCAAACAAGCCGCCCGTTTGACGATGTGCAAGCCGATCTTTATGCTCTTCGACAGGAGATCGAACATCTCCGAGGTCGGCTTCATGTCATTACTGCGCAAGCCGAGACCGTCGTCAAATCTCGTGTAGAGTGGGCGGATGCCAGTGCTCATGCCCAGCTCGGGCAATATCCGTGGTTAAAGCTCGCGGGAGCAATGGCGGGCACGTTCATCGCAACGAGGCTGATCAGGTCTTTGCCGCTCGGCCCGCTTTTAACGGCGGCACTTCCGCTGGTCGCGGCCTCCGTACAGGGCAAGATTGAGAAATAGTCCCAACGGCCAATCTGCGACAACGCGCCGACGCTGTCAGTGGAAGGATTCGACAAACGCGCGCTGAAAACGGTCGCCAAGCTGAATTCGTTCGGCGGCGACAGCCACGAGTGCCCGACGCAAACGCTGTTCGAAGACGTGGGATTGCGGCTGCCGTAAGCGACCATGCGGGGTTACGCTTTTCATTGTAATGCGATTTCCAAGGCCGGAACGATATTGAGCAAGGGTCAGACCCGCCTTGATGAGCAGTGCGCGAATATCAGGTCTGCGCTCGGCGGCAATGGAAATTCTAAATGCCGAGATGAGCATGCTTTTCGCAATGGGCAACTCGATCTCATCGATGAGATCATTTCCGATCTCGTTATCCCTTATGAAAAGCAGGAACTGATCAATGAATTGATTAGCTTCCGCCACCCGCTCATCGACCATGTCCTGGTGAAAGCTCTGAGTAGTCTGATCATGGCGGTACAGGCGCATCTGTGTCTCCTTTAGGGGGGAAACGCTGATGTATGATTTTGGTTCGTCGGGCGCTGCTGGCAAAACATCCTCACTCGAGTCGAAGCCGCCGGTTGGCGCTCAGCGGAGGCCGTCGCTAAAAGGCGCTTGCTTTTCGGTGAATGCTCGGTCGGTCGTGATAGCGCCACCTGTGAACACCTGGGACCGAGGCGGCTTGAGCGGCGTTGCTCGTCGAGCCGAGCAGCTTGTCGAAGCCGGCATCTAATTTAGGTCTCCGATCCCCTGCTCGCGTATTTGTTTCGCTTCAAGCTACGCTTGCGAAATGGTTTTCCCGTAAACGGTGCGCCTGGCGCAGGTTACACCGTTCCCGCGGTGCGCATTATGCCTATGATCACCTGAAGCCATCTTCAGGAACCGCAATGACGACAGCTTTTCCAGTCGCGCCCTCGGCCATGTTGCCAACATTGGACCTTCGAAATTCCACGCCGGTCCCGGCGAGCGCCTGGCCTTCATCGCAGATCTCCGCCACATTCTGCATGCCCATGGCTTCTTCTACCTCAAAGGGCATGGCGTTGATCCAGAGCTTATCGGGGACGTCTTAGCGACTGCGAAGCGTTTCTTCGCGCTCCCAATGGAGGAGAAGCTCAAGATCGAAATGCTGAAGTCGCCGCACTTCCGGGGCTACAATAGAGCCGGGCAGGAACGCACGCGTGGTGCGCAGGACTGGCGCGAACAACTCGACATCAACACCGAAGCCGTCGCAGCTGACATTGGACCGGACTCGCCGCCATGGAAGTGGCTCCAGGGGCCGAACCAGTGGCCGGAAGCGCTACCCGAGTTACGGCCGCTTCTTCTGGCGTACCAAGCGGAAGTAACGCGCATCGGCATCGACATTCTCAGGGCTATCGCCGCGGCACTGGACCAGCCCGAGGGCGTCTTCGCGCAGATCTATGAACCTCAGCCGTCTCAGCTCCTCAAGATCATTCGCTACCCGGGACGGGATGTCGCGGAGACCGATCAGGGCGTCGGCGCGCACAAGGACGGCGGCTTCGTTACGGTGCTGCTGCAGGACACGACGCCGGGTTTGCGTGTTCGTGCCGAGGACGGGGAGTGGGTCAGTGCGCCGCCGGTGGCCGATACATTTGTGATCAACACTGGCGAACTCCTGGAACTCGCGACGAACGGGTTCGTGCGCGCGGATGTTCATGAGGTGGTCGCCCCGCCGCCTGGTGTCGAGCGCTTTTCGGTGGCGTTCTTCCTGGGATCCCGACCGGATGCAACGATACCGGTCATCGAGCTACCTGATGAGCTGAAACGGTCCGAGCGCGGAGTTTCAGTCGATCCGTTGAATGCGATCTTCCGCGAGGTTGGGATCAATCAACTTAAAAGCAGGCTTCGATCACATCCAGACGTCGCAGCGGCGCATCATGCCGAACTGGTCCGAATGATCCTGGAGCAGTGACGAGCCTAATCGCGATAACCATTTGGCAAGCCTCTGGACCTGCCGGCAAATTGGGGGCACGGCTCGCGGAGGTCGGTCGCCAACTTCAATTGCTTACTCGGCGAGCTCTGCGCCACGCAACCGTTCTTAGCGCCTTTCGGTCCGTATTTGATCTCGCTCAAAGACTTCTGCGTGATGTGAGCTACTCTCTAAACCGCTCGGTTACGACCCGTTCCCGAGCCCCGAGAGCTTGGCCCGTTTCTGAAGTATGACGGGTCAATACTTGTTCAAGGAGCGCGAACATGTCTGTCAGGTTTCTCACAGCATTTCTGAAATCCTCTGGAGACGGTGGTGTCGTTCTTCTCGAGAATGAAGGCGAGCAGCGAACCGTCATCGTCGAACGCGAAGCATTGCTGGAATTTGCGTCGCCCCGCAGGGCAGACGAGTGCCGGTTGCAGCAGAGCATTGGACCGATCTGTGAAATAGCGGCTGCGAAATTGAAACAGCGCACGATCGGACCCTATGAGCGTATTCGGATCCGTGGCAATGATGTCGTAAACTGGAAGCATACGGCGGAAATCCCGTTTCAGGACCGCATCTGAGACCCCACCGGCGGGTAGGCAACGTGAAGATCATTCGGGATATGGGCGGCGACTTTTGTCGTTGACGCCGAGCAAGTCGCGTCGAGGTTCGGTTTATCACAGGGTGCCATGCGACATCACATGAAGCGGGGCGCGCTCGTCAGCATTGTCGAAATGGCGACTGGCGAAGACGGAGGGAACTGCCGTTTATCCCTGCGCGTCGGGAACCGGATATGGCGGGTGTCATCGGGCTGACGCAGGAGGATGGGCACCAGCGGATACTATGGCCGAACGGATTCACGTGCACTGCACGAGTGGACGCCAGTAACGCTTCTATAGGAAGAACTGACATCCGAACGAAACCGCGGCGATTGCCAGTGGCATTGTTAGCGCCATGGCAATGCTTTGCCAATCGGAAGGATATTCGACAGCGCGGTATTTCAAGTTCATATCAGATACTCCCGTACACAGGTATGAGCCTATCGGGTTCGCTGGCGATGTCTTCTCAAAATAAGTTTCTTGCTGAAATCTCAGGCGATGATAGGCATCCTGGTAGCGTGCCCGGTGCCCATGAATCACGCTAGACGTTGGCATTCCAGCGACTGACTGGGCGCACTGCGCAGAAAGGTCTCCGCGCAACATGTTCGTCCCTCTCGCCAATTTCTGCGTTTCGATTTCGAGGGATGCCATGAAGAGTATCCATGCTTGTCGCCGTACTTGTCAGCACGCTTCACCTGTGCCTGAACTGCTAGCGATCGCTCACTTTCGAAATACTGCCGTGCAAGTGATATTAAGTTCTCGGTATTTTATGACCTATGAGCGAGCTAAGGACAGTGAGCCAGAGCAACCGCGCCGCGAGAAGCGGTCGACGCATCAAATCCATCCCAACAAGGATCCGCCCGAATGGTCGGAGTGGTCTGTGTTACCGAACGGATCCGGCTTCGCGCCTACTCAATCTGGGAAGCCGAGGGCAGCCCGGAAAATCGGCACGAAGACCATTGGCTTCAGGCCGAACACGAGATCCTCCATGAGTTCGATATCCTCGAGGGCGACGACGTGCCCAGCCTTGCAGCCCTTCGGGAAGCTGCTCGCGAGCACACCGACACTTTCCTCGTTCCGGCCGACCTCATCGACGCCGATCAGCGCGAGGCGGCGTCAGGTACGCGCGAGCAACCATAGCGGCGAGTGCTTCGGCCAGGGGGCGTCTCTTGGAGAAAACCGACACCCGCGATAGGGTGCCGACAAACTCGGCCGGGGAACCTCATGGACGCGCTCAATATAGCTGCGATCGCCTTTTTCATATTGGTCTGGATTGCAATCGAGCCGTTGATGGCATTGGGCTGGCCGCGGCCCAACGACAGCCTTTCAGTCGACATGGTCCGCGTGCGATCTGCGTGGATGCGGGAGACCTTGACCCGCGACAACAACTTCATCGGCGACGCCGCCATCCTGGGGCACACGATCAACTCGGCGTCCTTCTTCGGATCCGCGAACCTGATCATCATCGTCGGCCTCAGCGGCGCGCTCTTCATGGAGCCGAACTACGGCAACGGAAACGGTCTCATCGCAATGTTCGCGGCCAAGGATCCCGCATGGCTGTTCCAGACGAAAGTCCTGCTGATCATCGCGACGCTTCTGCGTGGGCTGTCCGATTTCATCTGGGCTGTGCGGCAGCTCAACTATTGTCTTGCCGCAATCGGCGCCAGTCCATCGCGGCAGGAGGAGCGCGATATCGCGGCATGGACGGAAGCGCTGACGATGGTCCTCAACCCGGCACTCCGATCGTTCAGCGTCGGCGTCCGCTCCTATTACTTCACTGTGGCGGCGGCGTTCTGGTTTCTTGGACCAATTCCATTCGCGATGGCCACTGTGCTCGGTGTTTGCCTGCTAATATGGCGCCAATCTTGGTCAGATACCGCGAAGGGGATTATGGCCATTCGCAAGCTGTTAGACTGAGCTCCGTACAGCGCCTGGCAAATAGCGCGCGGTTACTGACCATGATCCGGTTAATCACTTCAAGATTTTGGAGCCGGGGGCGGGGCGGGACATGACCCCCAGACAGACTGGCGACTTGTCGCAAACCCCTTCCACTTCGGCGACCAGAACGGAATCAGACCGGGCGTCAGGGCCGCTCCGATGGGTGCCACTTCCCGACCGTCGGACTTCGAACCTTCCTTTTCAGAACCCATGGGGACTTCCTCCTGCGCCTCAACGTGCAGGAGGTTCGAAGGTTCGGATCGGCGTCGCTCGATTACCTCAGATTTTTTGATCCCTGAGCGCACCAGGCAGGATCCCGGTCGGGAAATCTTGATAGCAGACAGGCCTTAGGAAGCGGTAGATAGCAAGCGTGCCCACGGAAGTGGATCTGCCATCTGCGGTGGCCGGGTAGGGGCCGCCGTGGACCATCGCCGGAGACACCTCCACTCCAGTCCCGAAACCGTTGACCAGCAGGCGGCCTGCGAGCATCTCAAGCTTTGGAACGAGACGACCAGCGTCGGCCTCGTCGTCGTTGTCGATGAAAAGCGCGACCGTCAGCTGTCCTTCGAGTGCATCGATGACGGCCTCGAGCTCCGCAAGGTCCGGGCAGCGAACTATAAGGCCTGCGGCGCCGAATACCTCGTCCTGAAGCTCTTCGTGAGCAAGAAAAGCTGTCGATGTCGTCTCAAACAGTGCTGCCGCACCCTCGAACTCGCTGCCGGGCTTTCCCGACGCGACGGCTCGCACTTCCGGATGGGCCCGAAGCCGTGCTACTCCTTCGCAGAACGTCCGCGCGATCGATGGGGTAAGCATCGCCTGCGGCGCGACTGCCGGGAGAAGTTCTGTGGTCTTCGCGATGAAGGCATCGAGAGCTTCACCATCTACAGCAAGGAGCAGACCGGGGTTGGTGCAGAACTGTCCAGCGCCTAGGATCAACGAGGAAACGAAGGCTTTCGCGACGCCCTCGACGTTCCTCGCGAGCGCGTTCGGAAACAGAATGACAGGGTTGATGCTACTCATCTCGGCGTAGACCGGGATTGGCTGCCGCCGCTTCGACGCGATGTCCATCAACGCCGTGCCGCCGCGACGTGATCCGGTAAAGCCCACGGCGCGAATTCTGTGATCGGCGACGAGCCTCTGACCGACCTCGAAGCCTGTGTCGAAGAGCAGCGAAAAGGTGCCGGGATGAAGACCGCTGGCGGCGACAGCCCGCTGGGCGGCGCGCCCCACCAGTTCCGATGTGCCCGGATGGGCTGAGTGCGCCTTGACGACGACAGGGCAGCCAGCGGCGAGCGCCGACGCAGTGTCCCCACCAGCAACGGAAAAAGCGAGTGGGAAATTGGACGCGCCGAAGACTGCCACAGGTCCGACCGGAATGTTGCGAAGCCGCAGGTCGGGCTTAGGAACGGGCGTTCGAGAAGGATCCGCAGCGTCGAAGCGGAGTTCCTGGAAGCGCCCGGCACGGACTTCCCGTGCGAACAATCGAAGCTGCCCAGTAGTGCGGTTCCTCTCGCCCTCAAGCCTCCCGCGGGGTAGTCCGGTTTCTGACATGGCGCGGACGATCAGTTCGTCGCCGATTGCCTCGATCTCGGCAGCAATCTTCTCAAGGAAAGCAGCTCTGCTTTCGAGATCGGTCTCACGGTACGATGCAAAGGCTTCCCACGCTTGCATCGCGGCCGCGTCAACCTGATTGGGTGACGCGCCGCCGAAGGACACAGGAAGTGCCTGCCCGGTCGCTGCCTCAGTTGCGTGGAACTGGCTGTTCGAGCCGCGCTCTTCCTTCCCCGCAACCAGCAGGCTTCCGTTCAGTGTCATGACCGATGTCCTTTCAGAAATTGTTGAATCGCCGATATAGGGATCCAGTTGGCTGTTTTCAGCCTAGCTAGGCAGCCTTTCCTTTCGGCAACAGATGCCCCTCACGGCTAGCTCCTAGTGCGGACGAGATTTGAAGCCTGCTCTAGTTACTCAGAGCATTGAACAGAATGGCCTGGAGGGCCGCAGTACGGCTGTCGATCATCGGTGTCTCCGCAATGTGAGACCGACCGCCTACGTTTCACTCTCAGTCCGGACAATACGCCAAAGTTGGGGTATCGGCCCGCCTCACTGCAGCCGCGCGCAGCAACGGAACGGCAGCTCCGCTACCAGCTTGCCGTTGCAGTCCGTAATCTCAAACGTCATGTCGCCAACGGACTCGTCCAGGGTGATTGCTTCGGCGACAATACGGCGGGCAACCGCAATCGCTTCCGCTACGCAATCCTTCGCCTGGATCTCGATGCCCTCGTAATCTGGGTCGATCACTTCTGCGACGCGAATGTGGAAATGAAACCTACTCATCGAGGACGTCGCCTCCTCATGGATTGTTGACGACGGCGACCCACCGACCATCGGCCTGAAGAGTGAGCACGTCCGCGGTCGTTCCACTGACTTCTTCCGTGGAGGGCGCGCCATCTATGATGTAGCGGGCAGTCCATCGCGCATGGTGAAGGGCGATATTGCCCCGCTGGATCACGACGCGGTCGTCGACCACCAGGAAGCGAAGGCGCCGCGCGAGTCCAACGAAGCCGTCACCTATCGCGGCCCGACCGACTGCGTGCCTGTCTGGCTCGACCAGCAGCACGCCGTTCTCTGCGAAGTGAGCGGCAGCCTCGTCGACGCGACCGCACTGCCACATGTCGCGGATCGCCGACATCGTCTCCGCAGGGGTCATCACGCACTTCGTTCTCACGGTAACCTCCTTAGCTCGGCATGATGGCCTCACGGCGAATAGTGGCTGAACACGAAGTCTTTCGATGCGTCGAGCTTCACGTGGCAGGCAAAGCAGCTCTTGATCAGCGGCTCGCTTGGGTTAGCGACGCCATTCTCGAACTGACCGTAGCCCCAGCCACCCGTGTCGGCGTATGTCTTCGAATCCTTCACCGAGAACTGCACATTGGTCGGGTCGCCGGCGACGAAGGATTGCGGCGCCGGGAAGACCTTGTCGTTCTCCGGAGACGATTGGTAGACGTAGGCGAGCCTCGCGATGATGGCGCCATCCGGAAACGGCCTCGTTCCTTCTCGAAATGCCTTGATCGCGATGTCGTTGCCGAGGACCGCTCGGATGTCGTTGTTCTTGCCAGCTTCGTGCGCGACTGTGATCAGCCGCCATTCCCTATATTCTTTGGGAATCTTCACTCCGTAGATCGGCGAGGCGCCGCCTGTCAGGCCGCTGGTCGCGGCAGCAGAGGTGCCGAGGATGACAAGTGCTGAGACCGCTAGCTTCGTTTTCGACATCACATTCTCCTTCGGGATCTTGCTGGGCGCCGATCAGTGTCCGGCGGACGGATAGAGCAAGTCGACACATCGCAACGCCAATGCGCCGCCAGCAAACTGCACCGCAATGAAGAGGGCTACTGCCGTCACCGAAGCGCTCGACGGCGACAAGAGCAGGCTGATGGCGACGGCGGGGTTGGCGATGGATCCGGTCGGTGTGGCGATGATCGCGCCCAGTAGCCAGAGGCCGACTGCGAAAGGCCCGGTCATCTTGTTGGTGCTACGGCTGCTGCAGAACACGACCATCATCAGCCCGAATGTCGACAGTGCCTCGCTTACGACAGCGGCGGCATTCGGAAGCTCCCCAGTCGGTGGGCTTGGTGGGACCGCGAACATGAGATCGACCAAGACGGCGCCTGCTGTTCCTCCAAGGATCTGTGCGGCCACGTACCAGGTCGTGCACTCGAGACCGCGCTGTCCCGCGCGCCACTGAAGAACGGTTATGACCGGGTTGAAGTGGCCGCCCGACACCGAGCCAAGAGCCAGGATCAGTCCGATCAACGTGCCGGATATAGCCATGGCCGACGAAATCGGCGCAGCTTTTCCGCCGATCCCGGCGCCCAGCAGGGCGACCATCAGCAACATCGTGCCAACGGCTTCGGCGAGCGACCGTCTGACCAGCGGCGCGCTGGCGTCGTCCTCGACGAAGCAGCGGGATGCGCGCGGGGGCACGAGCTTCAGGAGTGAGCCCTCCATCGATCCTCCACGGCCGACATCTGCCTGGCCAGTTCCTCGGGCGTTATCAGACGCTTCTGAAACGCGATGTTGGCGAAGGCCGCGATCCAGCGCTCATAGTAAGTGAGCTTGCCGACCATCTCCGACCCTAGGGCTTCGACGCCGCGGCGCTTCTCCTCGGTGTTGATGATCTTGTGGAAATCGAGCACGTCGGCGAGCGCGTGGCACCGTTTCTCCCAGGGGAGGAGTTCGTGATCGGTCTGCTCGATCTTAGGTGCTTCCAGCCCGCCGATGTCGTTCGGCAGTCGCTTGAGAAGTTGTTCGCTTCCGGTCATGCCGCTATTCCTTCGGTCGGAGAATTGACGGGTATCACGCCGATCATCGCATCCCGGGTGACGAGCGCGGCGAGTTGCTCTTCGCTGTATCCCTCAGTTCCAGGAGGGCGCATCGGAAGCACGAGGTAGCGTTGGATCGCCGTAGAGTCGCTCACTCTGACCTCCACGTCGTCGGGGATGATCGTCCCAAACTCCGCCAGTACCTTTCTCGGCTCGTAGACCGCGCGGGCACGGTAGGGCTTCGCTTTGTACCAGTCGGGTGGCAGCCCGAGGACTGGGCGCGGGTAGCAGGAACAGAGGGTGCAGACGATGAGATTGTGGACCTTCGGTGTGTTCTCGAGAACGATGAGTTCCGTCAGATCATAGAAGGTGATGCCGAGTTCCTCGCAAGCGGTGCGGCCGTTCTCGAGCAGGCGTGATTTGAAGTCCTGGTCCGTCCACGCGCGAGCGACGACCTTGGCGCCCAAAGCAGGGTTCCGGGAGTCCAGAACCTCGATCTGGTGTCTAATCTCGTCGGCGCCGATGTAGCCCTTCTCGATCATCAGTTCTTGGAATGCTTGCTCCATGATATCGTAGTAGCCCGGCTTCTCGGTTGTTTCGATCGGCGCGTGCGGGTGCCCGTGCTCGGTGCCATGATCGTGGTCATGTTCTTCATGGACGGTCATCGTCGAGTTCCTCCAGCCAGGTTTCGAAGACTTCGATGCGGAGATTGTCGCCGGGCGATCCGGCGTAGTCCTTCCAGATTTCGGTCATGGGAACGGCGATCCTGTAGTACACGCCAAGCGATCCGGCGTTCCGTCCGAACCCTTCCTCCTCGTTGTTGACGGCCCTCGGAGACATGATCGCCTCGATCACGGCTTCCTTGCCACGAAGGTACGTGGGGACGCGGTAGTGACCGACTGGAGTCAGGTTACCGACGCGGACGCGCTGTCCAACGCGGAGCCGGGGCAAGTCGGCGGGGGCGGGGACAACGCCTTCTATCTTCCTTTGTCCGGGAACGGGGTTCATCGCTACCTCCTGCATTACCGAAGAGGGTACGAAGGAGACAGGCATCGATCTTTCGTATTCGTGCGATGGCGGATTTTCGAACTTGCGGCGGGCATCGAACGAATACGAAAGATCGCGTTCGGGATCCTGCTCATGATGTGAGCGTCAAAATCCTTCAGGAGACTTGCCATGACGCACATCGTCACTTACCCGGCGCCTGCCGTGCCGCTAACCGCAGGCGAATTGCTTCCATGGGTTCTCTTCGTCGGGCTTCTCTCGCTCATGACCCTTTATTTCGTCGGGGCCGAGCAGGGCGCAACATCACTCGTCCAGGGGAACGCCGTCCACGAGTTCGTGCACGACGGCCGTCACCTCCTCGGCTTCCCCTGTCACTGAGGTGCGGCGATGCTTCAGCGACTTCTCCTCGCAGGAATGCTGTCCGGCCTGATCGTGGCGCTCCTGTCCTTCGCCTTCGCGCGGGCGTTTTCCGAACCGACCGTCGAACGGGCCATCGTTCTCGAAGAACGGAGCACTGCCGATCATAGCCATGCGGAAGAGGAAACCGTCAGCCGGGCCACTCAGCGCAATCTCGGTCTCCTGACGGGGATCGCAAGCTACAGCGTCGCGCTCGGCGGCATTCTGGCAATCGGCCTCGGATGCCTGCACGGCCGGCTCGGCCTCGGGCCACGCTCAACTGTGTGGACGCTGACATCATTGGGATATGTCTCGCTTGTTCTCGTCCCGCAGTTGAAATATCCCGCCAATCCTCCTGGCATCGGTAGCGCAGAGACGATCGGCAGTCGCACAGAACTCTACTTCCTGCTAATCCTGCTATCCCTTGTTTCGATGGCCCTTTCCTTCTGGATCGGCGTCCGCATCCGGCGCAGTCACGGCGGGATGTTCTCGGTGCCAGTCGCAGCGGTGGCCTTCGCGTCGATGGCGATGATCCTCGTGTCTGCCCTTCCGGATACTTCGGAAGTGCCGCGCGACTTCCCGGAAAGCCTTCTATTTACATTCCGGGCGCAGTCGGCAATTCTCCAGCTTATCGTCTGGGAAGGCCTTGGCGCAGTCTTCGGACAGTTCGCAAAACGTATCCTCGACCCTCGGGTACCGAGGATCTCTGCAAACGCCGGGATTCCGAATGCCTGATTCAGGTACCCCACGTTACAGCAATTTGGCGGAGTGGCTCGTCGGAAGAGACAAGGAGCTTTGTCGCTGATGGACGAGGGCTCGGGAGCGGTGGAGGCACGCAGGTCGGACGCCCATGACGTCGGCCCATTCATGCGCGCTGCCGTCGCGATGTCCGGCGCAAGGCGCGGGTTCCTCATCGTAGGGCGGGGCAATGAGCTCACGGTGGCTGCAATGGCAGACACTTCTTCGGTAGCGTTGTCATCCGGGAGGCTTGGAACGTTCGACATCGACGAAGCGACGGTGCGCGAGGTTGTCTCGACGGGGCGGGGCAGGAACAGGCACTCGATCGTCTGCCTCCCGGTCGCTCTGCCGAAACCGAATGACGGTGCGATCTATCTCGAAATGCCCGACGGCGCGGCCCCTGTACGGGTCGAAGATCTCGAGTGGCTTGCGACGGCATTCTCGGCCGCGGCAATCGCCAACAATTTCCATGGTCAGATTGACACCGCCCCTACAGCGGTCAGGGCGGCAGACGACCCCAGACTAGGGTGGGACATGATACCAGCCCTTGCCTGGATCGGGGCGGCGGACGGAGGATTTGAGGACGGCAACAAGCAGTGGTTCGAATACACGGGGCTCACCCGCGAGACTGCAGTCGGCTTCGGCTTCGTCTCCGCATTTCACCCTGACGATGTCGACAAGGTCATCAAGGTCTGGACGGATCTGTGCACCTCGGGCAAGCCAGGAGGCGTCGAGGCTCGAATGCTCCGGCATGACGGCGAGGCACGCTGGTTCGTTCTGCGTGCTGTTCCTCTGCTGGATGACGATGGCAACGTCATTAGATGGTACGGGGTCAATACCGATATTGACGAGCTCAAGCGCATAGAGTTCGAGCTGGCACAGAGCCAGCTGGTGATGGCAGTCGCCCAGCGTATCATCGAGACGGGCACCTGGTCCTGGGACATGGCGACGGACGTGTTCACATGTTCGCCCGAGTGCGCCAGCATCGTAGGTCTCGATGCCAACGAAATTACCTTCGAAACACTAAGTTCCCGCGTCCATCCGGACGATAGGCAGATGGTCGCTGAAGCCCATCAACGGGCCTTGCAGGGCGAGGAGCTGAACGTCGAACATCGGTTCCTCCTTCCGGATGGTACCGTCAAATACATACATGCTCGTGGGCGGCTCATCCTCGACGAGGTTCAGTCTCCTCGCGCATACATCGGCACGATCGTGGACGTGACCGAGACCCGCCTTGCTGAGGAGAGGATACGAAGTTCCTTGGAGGACGCGCAGCGCGCGCAGGCATCGCTCGCAGAAGCCCAGAAGCTCAGCCACGTCGGCAGCTACCGGATCAAGCCGTCTAAGGGAGAGGTCGTCTGGTCTGAGGAGACCTACAACATCTACGGTTTCGATACGTCGATGGCGCTGAGTTCGAAGGTGATCAGAGAGCGAGTGCATCCGAGTGACCGCGAAATGGTCGCCGCTGTCTTTGACAAGGGCCTGCGCGACCGCCAGCCATGGGAGATCGAGCATCGGCTCCAGTTGCCCGACGGATCGATCCGGTACGTCCACTGCGTTACACGCGTAGAGACGAACCCGGAGGAGGAACCGGAAGTGTTCGGTGCCATCATCGACATCACGGAACGGGTAAGGAGCGAGGAGGCGCTCCAGAAGGCGCAGGCAGACATTGTCCGGATGAACAGGCTAACGGCGATGGGGGCGGTGACCGTCTCGATCGCTCACGAAATGAACCAGCCACTGATGGCAATCGTCACGAACGCCGCGACTTGTCTGAGTTGGCTCGACCGCGATGTTCCCGACGTTGCGGAAGCCAAGCTTGCGGCCAAGCGCCTTGTCGAGGAAGGAAAGAGAGCGGGCGACGTACTGCTGAACGTCAGGAGCATGGCCCGGAACTCACGGCCATCCATGGGCGTGGTCGATATCGGGGAAGTGATCTCCCATGTGCTGACGATGCTCCGCACCGAATTCAGGATCCGCCAGATCGATGTTTTCGTCTCCGTTTCTACTGGTATTCCGGCGATACGCGGCGACAAGGTTCAGCTCCAGCAGGTGCTTCTCAACCTCATGCTGAATGCTGCCGAGGCCATCGGAGCCAACGACGGCGCGCGAAGGATCGACCTCACCGCCGAAGAGGACGGTTCGCGATCTGTCGTGGTGAGGGTCGAGGACACGGGAGAGGGGATCGACCCCATTGCGTCGGAACGGATCTTCGAAGCATTCTTCTCCACCAAGCAACAGGGCACTGGGATGGGCCTGGCCATTTCCAAGTCGATCATCAGTGCCCACAGCGGCACGCTGTCTGCCCGGCCTAGAGCAGGCGGCGGCGCCGTGTTCGAATTCTCGATACCGTTTGCGGGGGAAAGCAGATGAATCAGAAGCCACGCGACGACGGCGCCTGCCATATCGTGGTGATCGAGGACGACATCGGTGTACGGGAGTCGCTGGTCGGCCTGCTGCGCTCCATGAAGTTCAACGTGACGGCATTCTCCTCGGCCGCCGACTTCATGGCCAAGGGAAAGCTGACGAGCGTGGGATGCATGATCCTCGACGTCCGGCTTCCCGGCCAGAGCGGTATCGAGTTCTTCGAGGAGGTCAGGGCAGGCGGCTTCCAAAGGCCCGTTATCTTCATGAGCGGCCATGCCGACGTTCCGATCGCGGTGCGGGCGATGAAGGCGGGAGCGGCTGAGTTCCTGACGAAGCCCGTCCGCGAGCAGGACCTTCTCGACGCCGTGAACAAGGCGGTGAAGCTGGACAACCGCACCACATTGAAGCAGCAGGCTGCTAGCAATGCACGAGCCGACTTCCAATCCCTGACGAAGCGGGAACAGGAAGTGCTGGCCCGCGTTGTCGAGGGTCAAAAGAACAAGCAGATTTCGGCCGCCCTCGGCATTACCGAGGCTACAGTGAAGCTCCATCGGGGTAACGTGATGCAGAAGATGCATGTGCTGACGCTGCCGGAGCTGGTGCGCCACTACGACTTGCTGGAATTGAACGAGCCTTTCGGCCGCGCCAAGGATTGAGCCATGATCGCAATGACAAAGCCTTCGCTGGTGGTGTGTGTCGAGGACGACGAACCCGTGCGAGATGCCTTGAGAGGACTGCTGCGGGCATCGGGCATAAACGCGGCGTCGTTTGCTTCTGCCGAGGAATTTCTCGACTCCGACGAATTGCAGACGGCGACTTGCCTGGTGACGGATATACAGCTTGGAGGCATTTCGGGCCTCGATCTCCTGGATCGGCTTGCCGGGATGTCCGTGGTCATTCCCTCCATCCTCATAACCGCGCATACCGACGTTGCGGCGGGCGACCGCGCACGAAGCTCGGGTGCCATGAAGGTCTTCCTGAAGCCTGTCAGCCCGAGCGAACTGCTGCAGGCGATTCGGACGGCGCTGGCAAACGCCTCCTAACGGCGCCTCACCGCATCTTGCTCGACTCTGGGCAATCACAGGCGCAATCTCCTAGTCACTTAAGGGCCGCAGGACTGACAAGTCGCGATCGCAGGTCCGGAGATTTCGGAGACCACCATGGCCGACGCCAGTCTGAAGCTTTTGAGTGCCCGAGAGGTCAAGGGCCCGTCGCGGTTGGTCGCGATTGAGAATGAAGCCGAACCGCGGCTTGTCGTCGACGACCCCCTGCCAGAGCCGCTGTCACACGGGCGCGTGTTCATCCAGTACCGGACGGAAAGCATTCCCATCGTCCCGGTATTTGGAGTGGCTGCCCTCGACGTCTCGCCAAGGAAGCCATCTGCACATCACGGTCGACGACCTGCCATGGCACTTCGTCGACGCGAACGGCCAGACGCTCATCGTGGTCGGGCAGAAGCCCGGCCGACATAGGATCCTCATCGAGCTTGCGGATCCGACGCATCGGGTCATTACCTCGGAGACGATCGAGTTCGTCGTCCCGAACGCAGACTGAAGAACTTCATAGCTCCCAAGGCGATCGCAGCGGTTCAGCTCCCCTACCGCAAGGCCGTCCCCTCGCTTAGGCCGCGATCACCTCATGAGAGACCCCCGCTCTTTCCCCGGCGGGGGCCTCTTTCCGCACGTCGAACCGTCGAGAGATCGCCATGTCGCAGCAGGACGTTCAGTTGTGCGCAAGCCCATCGCCGTCGAGGCCCTTCAGTTGCCGACGGCGTGCTTCTGTCGCCCGAGCCGACCGCAGATGAACTCTACATGTGGCGAGCCAAGCTCGCCCTGGACATCGAGGCTGCGCTGAGGCGTCAGGCTCCCCCGCCGCGCGGCTTCGCAGACGACTATCATCCCCCCGAGACGATCAAGTCACGCAGGTCTCCGTTGTCATCTTGGCATGGATCGCGGCCTTGCGGGTCTCTTCCTCAATCGCCAACTGTCACGACGACGGACGAACACGTCCAAGACTGTTCCCAAAGAACCAATAAGATCGCCAGCAGCGTCCATGCGCGCCTGCTCGCACGAATGGATGGCTATCATGACAGGAAGAACATTGATCGAGATGTCGCCCAGTGAGAGAGCAGACATGCTGACGCTCGTGGTGAACGCCCTGGAAAGCGTCGCCGAGGATGCCGGCGAGCGAGGTGACCTGAAATCCGCCCGAAATGCGACCTATCTCGCATGCTCGATCCGAGGGTGCGGCATCGAAGTTTCGACGGATATGCTTCGGGCCGCGGAGATTCTGCTAGAGCAGGGCATCAGTTACGTCGTGAGCCTTTCCGAACGCTTCGAGGGCGTCTCGGACGAATCCGACGAACCTGAGGTGTCTTCAGAGCACCAGTCTCGTATCCCTCATTGAGGCAGCCTAAGGAAACAAATTGGCCTACGAACCAAAGCCCGGCGAGATCTGCATCTTCGACAACGAGAAGGCTGGACACGAGAACGCACCGGATCACCGCGGCTACTTCGTGGCACATCGCGACATTAAAGCGGGTGAAAAAATTCCGATCGTCCTGTGGACGGGCAGGCCTGGAAGCGTCCGTACCTTCGGCGGACGCATATCAGAGCGACAGAGTTCGGATGCGGACACGGCGGCTGTCCCGGCCGACCTGTTCGGCAATCCGCTGGAGAAGTGAAGGCTGCGCGTCAGCCCTCACTTTGTTTCACGATTTCAAGCTCTGGCGATGGGCGCACCAACGGACGCCTCCGGAGCGACCTGAGCACGACATAGGGTCAGGAACAGGCCAAAGAAGGTCACGCCTAGCATCCCGGAGAACACTGCAGTCCCCAGCGGCAGGACGCCGAAGATGAACGCGAAGGCCGTCATGAGGATCGGACGCAGCCGGAGATGGCTGGCCTCGAACGCCGCGTCGACGATGGACTTCCCGTCTTCTTCGGCCTGGCGGGCGAACTCGACGATCAGGATTGCGTTCTTTGCCGCAAGGACGATGAGGCCGATCTGGGTCAGGACGTTGTTGTCCATGTCACGAAGGAATACACCAATCAGGGCCGCCAGGACGGCGAGAGGGACGATCAGAATGATCGCGAGGGGAATTGGCGATCTGCCTGAGCCCGGACTTGATAAACCCGTCCGAAGGCGTTGAAGTCGTCCACATAAGACTTTCCCAAATTGACGGAGAGGGCGCTGAAGACGTTCGAGGTCGGGACGTCGAGGTAGCGCGCCTTGTCGAGGTCGATCTCCAAATAGTATTCGGGGCACGATTCCGAGAAGGTGGTGAAGACGCCTGTCAGTCCTTCATCGGCGGCGCAGCCCGGCGGCCGCTCCCGCAACGAGTGTCACAGTGTTCGCAATAGGTGCAGCCGACGCGTGGAGGTGCCGAAGGAGAGACGACCGGGTCTCCATTGACGTCGACTGCACTCGGTCGGCAGGGAGGCGGACGCCTGCCGACTGGTTCTGTCAGGCCGCGTGGTGCTCGACCTTGGGGAAATCGACCTCGGTCTTGAAGACCTCGTTCATGTAGTTGGTGAAGGTGTTTGCGGCGACGTGGGCAACGATTTCGAGAAGCTCCTCGTCATCGAACCCAGCGGCTCTCATTGCATGCAGCTCGTCCTCGCTCACGGATCCACGCTCCTCGGCGACCTTGACCGCGAACTTCACGGCAGCATCGGCTCGCGCATCCGAGGATCCGCCGCGCCGAGCTGCCGCGATCTCGTCGATACTGAGCTTGGTCACGTGGGTTCCGGTGTAGGTGTGAGCGGCGAGGCAATAGCCGCACCCGTTCTTCTGGGCGATAGCAAGCGCGGTTCTCTCGCGGATCTTCTTGTCCAGCTTGCCCTTGCCGAGCGCGCCGTTGAGCCCCGCATAGGCTCTAGTACCGCTGGACTGTTGGACATCATGCGGAAGACGTTCGGGACGCCACCCATTTGCTTCTTGATCGCCTCAAGTCTCGGGCGAGCAGCCTCGGGCGCCGCTTCGATCGAAGGATGCAGTGTTACGCGTGTCATCTCAGGACTCCTCAAGAAAGGGTTGGGTGCCGCTAGTGCAGCTCGTGGGATGGACGATCCGGGTCGATGACCGGGAGATCGATGGTCGTGGCATTGCGTCGACGAAGCCCCCGGACGGACGACGTGGGAAGGCTGCGGCGAGCGTTGCGCCATCTGCGTGGGGTGACGGAGGTCATCTTCTTGAAGACCGTCGTAAAATGAGGCTGGTTCTGGAACCCGCATTGAAGGGCGATGTCCACAAGTGGGAGATCAGTTCCCAGCAGCAGCTTGGCGGCTTCCTGAATGCGAAGACGCAGAAGGAACTCATGTGCGCTCATCGAGGTGGCCGCCTTGAAGGTGGCGGCGAAGTGCGCGCGCGAGAAGCCCGCGACGTCCGCCAGCTCTTCGAGGGTCAGGCGCTGGTCGAGCCTCGCTTCTGCATGGCGCCGCACTCGGTTCAGCCGCCAGGTGGACAGGGGATGCACGCGGGGCAGGGACTGATAGCGCTCGAATGCCCGTGCCGAGAATTCGCGCGCAAGGTCGCTTCTTCGCGCGGCCGAGCTTTCCGACACGTCATCGATCAGTTCTGAGAGACGCTCGTCACGAATGTTAAAGCGGCCGCCGATGACCTGGCAAGGCCAGGAGTGCCGTTCGCGCAGGAACGTCAGGACGTACAGGCAGGCATCCGACTGCAGCTCCACGGAAATCGGATCAGAGCCTTCGATGAATGCGATGCTGTCTTCCACCAAGACGCCCTGATAGAGGACGCATCCTTTCTGCTCGAGGCGAAGCTCGGAATCGCGGTCTGCAAGGATGAAGGTGCCAGCTCCGGCGCTGAGCGAAGTGGTGATCGCGCGGCTTCCATTCTCGCGGGTGAGCTTCGCAACGAAGATGTTGGGGTCAGCAACTTGATAGTGCTCCACATGCAGGCAGTCATCGAAGGTTTCGAAGACGTCGCCTGTCATGCCCAGGCTCACCTTGATGGCGATATCGGGGTGCATGTCATGCTCCTGTTGTTAACGGTGTTGCGGGGACGCCAGGCCTAATCCTCGGCGGCGCGCTCGATCATCGCTACGACCTTGTCGGGGTGCGAGATCATCACGACGTGGGACGACCCCTTGACCTCCACCGCTTCCTTCGCGTTAGCGCGCTTGGCCATGTAGGCATGCAGTGCGGGAGGAAGGTTTTTGTCCTCGGAGCCGTAGATGAAGTGCGAGGGCAGAGACTTCCACGCGGGTTCGGTCGATGGCTCTTCGAAGGCTTCTGCCGCGATCGGGCGCTGCTCGGCTCCCATCAGCGCTGCCTTGTCCTTCGGCACGTCAGCCGCGAACTGTTTCCAGAACTTGCTCTGCTCGATGTAGAGGTCGTGCTTGCCATCCGGCTGAAGGACAGGCGGTGCAAGCGTGCCGCCCAGCGTGCTGCCGGAGAACTTCTTGCCCAGCTCGCTGACGCTTTCGCCGTTCTCCGGAGCAAGGCCGGACACGAAGACGAGTGACTTGACCCCAGTATCCTTGATCGAGACGTCGCTGATGACCGACCCACCATAGGAGTGACCGACGAGGACGATTGGGCCTTTGATCGACTTCAGCACCTGGTTGACGTAATCGGAGTCGTATTTCAGGCCACGCAGAGGATTGGCGACAGCCACGACCGGATAGCCCTCCTTAAGTAGTTTTGCAGCCACGCCGTCCCAGCTCGCGGACTCGGCAAAGGCGCCGTGCACAAGGACCACTGTCGGTTTGGAGGCGGCGAGCGCTGATCCGCCTAGCAGGAGTGCTGCCAACATTGCAGAGTCTGAAAGGAACTTCTTCATGGACGTCACCTCTATGAGCGCCGGGATCCGAACGACCCTAGGGCACTAGTTTCATTGAGGTGACGCTACATGTTGCGGCGCGGAGATAGTGTGAGATGTCGGGAAGGGGCGTGAGACGATGTTGGGTAGCGGGAGGATCTCGGCGCAAAAAAGCGAAATTATGTAGCAGATGCTACCAACCAAAATAGCCGCAGCGTTGGCAGCTTCGGGGGCGTTTGCTGACCGTCCGCTGCGAAGACACCCAACACGAAAAAAGGACATTAGAGTTCTTGCCCCAAGGTCTGGGATTGCCCCATTGCGGTCATCACATGTACGGCGGCTTTGTAGCAACGCCGCCGTAACAGTTCGATCGGAGCGACCTTTACTGACGTGCTGTTACAATGTGCCGCGCCTCTGGTCTTCACCAACTTTGAGGATCGAGTGCTTCTGCAGGTTCGCGGGCTGGAGCCTCTCCCAAAGCCCGCCTCGGCCGGCTTCCCTCTCCAACTGCTCTTCCCTTCGGAGCCACTGCTCAACAGTCCTGATCCTGTTTGGATGGATCTCGTCCAGCAAGGCATAGTCGCGCTTGATGATGTTATGCTTCCACTGGTTCCAGAACCCGGTGAAATTGTCCCGGAAGGTCATCGTGCTCTTGTCGTTTGGGTCTGCGTTGTATCCGGCAGGCAGCTCTGCGGCAGCCTTCAGCGGGCCGTTGAAATAGGCCTCGAGATCCGTATCGATATATCGAGCGGGATGTCCCGTCACCCTCTCAAACGCAGCGGCAAGATCAGCATACTTGATGTGCTCGATCGCCACCTCGAGATCCATGCCGTTTGCGCGTTCCGGGTTGTCGAACAACCAGCGAACGTAGTATCCGCAATCTTCGAGAGCGACATGCACGACAGCGCCCTCTCCGAGGGGCACTCTCCAGGTCACTATGCCGTCCTCGACTGCCGGCGTCATGGGTGTCCTCGACGAGAACGCCATCTCCATGTACGGGCCTGAGGTGAAGAGCGCTGCACCCATCCGGTTCCCGTTTGCCTTGTTCTGGGACAGGATCCATTCGCCGATGCGGCCCTTGCCGTCATAGTGACCGGTGCGAAATCTAGAGTCATATCCCGCCTTCTTCAGCGTGTAGTCCAGGTTGCCATAGACGAAGAACTTGATCCCTTCCTCGATAGCGATCTCGTAACAGCGGATTGCCCAGTACGTTTCCGTCTTCTCTCCCGTGTTGAAGCCGTCGATGTTGACGAAAGCCCCGTCGCACTCGCGGAAACCCTGCCGCAGAATGGCTTCGTCTGCGAACGAACCTTCGAGGATCGATACATCGCCGATGTCAACGAGCGACTTGGCTCGAGCCGAGTTCCCATCTCGACTGAGGGCGAGGACGGAGTATTTGCCGTCTCCGACGAGGCCGCGGACGACGGGTAGGCCTTGCGCCCCCGTCGCCCCGATGACGAAAATTCTGGAAACATTCTGGGATGACAACGTCCATTCCTCCGTTGGTAAGATCATTCGCAAGGGTCTGCCGGGCGGAGAAATGCGCCGGTTGGCCCGGAACCACATACCTCGGCGCCACCGGCGTCGCTGCCGGAAGGGCTCGATGTCGGTGATCGGCAGGTCGTGACATTACAGCTTTAGTAGCTTATGAAGGTTGCTCCTAACTCTTATTATAAGAGTCAATATGGATGAGGCTCATGCGTTTGAAAAGTTTCGAAGGAATGGTGTGTCCGATCGCCGGCGCGCTCTCGGTAATCGGTGATCGCTGGGCGCTTCTCATTTTGCGCGACCTTCTCGCCGGCATCAGCCGCTACGATGATTTCCGTCGATCCTCCGGCGTGACAAACGCAACTCTCAGCGATCGGCTGAAGCACCTTGAGGGAGCCGGCCTCATCGAGCGGCGGCTCTACCAGACGGGCCCTGACCGACACGAATATGCGTTGACCTGGAAGGGGCAGAACGTTGCTGCATTGATGCCTGTGCTCGCCGAGCTCGGCGATCGATGGGGTGTCTCGGGAGCCGCCGAGCCGCCGCTGATATTCGTCAACCGCAGCACGGGAGCCACTGTGCGATCGAGCTTCGTCGATCAGGAAACGGGCGAGCCGGTAGACGTACGAGACGTCAGGTTGAAGGAGGGGCCCGGTGCAGACGATACCGTCCGCTGGCGGCTATCTCATAGCCGTCGTGACGGGGCAATCTCTGCGGACTGAAATCTGCCTTCCCTGGCTGAGCGAACGACGCAAACCTGGTGGCCCAATTCGGTTGATGCGGAAGTTGCTATCTGATGTCCTTTGATGGCGCAACTGCGACCCGATTTATCACTGCGTCATGTCCGCTTTGCAGCAACAGCGACCGGTGGCTCGATGACCGCTGTCGAGGCGCGAAGCAGTCGTTCGCGTCAAGATAGCCAATCGCTCGCGTTGGGGCCGCAATCGGATATTGGTGGTATCTGCTACACAAATCTGCAAAAAAAAGGGAATCGCAGGTCATCCCCCTGCAGTGCCCTCGGTATCGTGGCTTTTTACGAAAGCCTGATCAGCGTAGCCAACGCGCTGCGGCGCCGTCAACACCTACGAGAAGGCGAATTTGAGGTTGGACCTCACCGGGTGTCCTTGACCAAGTGGATGTCGATCTCGCGCTCCATAAAGCTCCATTCCTTGGTCGATCTGAGCTGGCCAAGCATGTCTTCGAATGCAGGCTCGTCGGCGGGGGCGAAGTCGAGGAAGCCCAGGAAATCGAAGGGCGCGCCAGTTTCCGGATCCCGGCAATGGAGTAGCCGCCGGGCAATAGCGGGCAGATAGCGCAGTCCTATCGCTGATGCGATTGCTCTTCGAGAATGGTGCGGCGTTCGTCCTGAGTTAGCGCCCACCATTCTGGCCTTTTCGCAGGAGGATAAGTGCCGCTCTAGTCGCTTCCGGGCGGCCCATCGGCGCCTGCTTTTCGACCAGTGAACGCTTTTCGTCGCGAGTTGTGTGTCGATCGTTGGTCGCGACCCCACGCAGGATCCAGGCTGCGTCAGCTGCGTCCGCCTGGCTATTTCCCGATAACATGGCCACTCGCGATACCGCCGCAATTGGCGGCCCCAAGAGGGAACGTTGCGAAACGACGGCCCATTCGCCCTCGTTACCGCCGATGAACCCGTCGCTCTGGGGTTCGGTGCGCCGGTCCGTCATGGGTAGCTCCATCGAAGGGGTTGACGAACTCGATCAGGCGCTGATTGCCAGATCCACCGCAGACAGCAGATCCTGATGCCGAACGGGCTTCGTCAGGAATTCGACTGCGCCAGCCTTCATTGCGCGAACCGACATCGGAATGTCCGCGTTGCCGCTGATGAAGACGATCCGCTGACGAAGGCCAGACTTCATGAGTTCGGCCTGGAAATCCAGACCGTTTTGCCCCGGGAGCCCCACGTCGAGTATTAGGCAGTCCGCGCGATGCACGCTATCGCTCTCTTCATACGCCTTGACCGAGGGGAACGATCCCACGCAGTGGCCGACCGATCTGAGGAGCCCGGTGATGGCGCGCCGCACGCCATCGTCGTCGTCTATCAGGACGATGTAGGGCTTGTCCTTGTCGACCTTCTCTACGATGTCGATTGTCGGCTGCGGTGCGATGCCAAGGGAAGGGGCGACGCCGCCTTCAGGCACTGTATCATCCCGAACGAGCATGTATCCGCGGCGAACGATAGTCTTGATCATATCCCCGTGGTCGCCCAGCGCCCTACGAAGCGAGCCGATCTGGAAGCGGAGGTTGCACTCCTCGACGACCATCGACGGCCAGACCTCGTCGAAGATCTCTTCCTTGCTCACGATGCCACCGTTGTGCCGCAGGAGAACCATGAGTAGATCGAACGCACGTCCACCAATCTCTCGGGGTCGACCGTCCATGAGGAGCTGTCTCGAGTGGGGGACGGCGCAGAAGCGGCCGAAGCTTATGGCGTCGTCGCCTGTTTCGCGCGGCCCATGGTGCGGTGGCTGTGCGTCCCGAGACGTCGGACGGTTTGTCGAATTTGCGAACGGAACTTGCATGGCTGACTCCCCAGTCGGCTGCGGATGTCGCCGCATGTGTGGGATCGCGAAGTTGGCTTCGTTCTCTTCCCCGGCCCGCGGAGGCATCGACATCAATGTGTGATCGCGAGAGCAACCTAGCCCCGCAGGCAATGGTGAACAATCCGACTCTTGTCGCTAGAACACGGCCAAGGTCGATGCGGACTCGACCTTAGTCTAGGTTTTCCGAGCGGATCTGGACATCTCACGGGATCTCACCCGGCTTCACGACAACTACCTCGTGATCGTTGCCGGGGAAGAGTATTGCTCAATCGACTTGAGCATAATGGTTCAAGCGGATCTGGCACCGAGCTAGAATAGCACCGCATTGTGCAGATCGGCTTTCCTCGATCGAAGCTCGGCCGAATTTGGATCGAGGCCGCCACCACGCTTCCTCCCAGCGTGGTGGCACTTCTTCAGGCACGCTGTCAACCAATGGAGCGGGTAATGACCAAACACGACTATGCCTTATCAAGACGCGGTTTCTGCCTTTGCTGCCTTGGCGGCGCGACGATTGCCGCCACGGGCGCGTGGCTGACGCCCCGCGAGGCCTTCGCGGCCGCCAAGAGCCAGGTCCTGATCATCCGTGAGGCCGCCGCCAAAGCCGACATCGCGACCACAAAACTTCGCGGCGGCGTGAACGTACTCGTCGGTTCGGGCGGCAACGTCGCCGCCGTCACTGGCAAGGACGGCAAGCTGCTGGTCGACGCCGGAATAACCGCCACGCGTCCGCGTCTGGAAAAGGCTCTGGCGGATATCGGTCCGGAGCCGATCACTCATCTCATCGACACCCACTGGCACTTCGACCATACCGACGGCAATGAATGGCTGAACTCCGAAGGTGCCGCCATTATGGCGCATCCGAACACCCTGAAGCATCTCGAAGCCGCCACCCGCGTCGATGACTGGAACTTCGACTTCCCACCGTCCCCGAAGGGCGCGCTGCCGACCCGCCTGATGAAGGGCAACGAGGAAACGCTGAAGCTCGACAACAAGACGATCAAACTCAGATACTACGGCCCTGCTCACACCGACAGCGACATTTCGGTGTTCTTCGAGGAGGACAACGTGATCCATGTCGGTGACACGCTTTGGACCGGGCTATACCCGTTCATCGACTCTTCGACGGGCGGCAGTATCGACGGCCAGATCGCCGCGGCAGAAGCGAACATAAAGATGGTCGACAAGGAGACCGTCGTTATCCCTGGTCACGGCGACATCGCGAACCGCGAAGACATCAAGGTCTGGCTCGACATGCTCGTCGGTGCCAGAGAGGAGGTGGCCAAAATGAAAAAGGCTGGCCGCTCCGTCGAGGAAACCATCGCTGCCAACCCGACCAAGCAATGGGACGCCAAGTTCGGCCAGTGGGTGATACCTCCGGCGCTCTTCACGCGTGTTGTCTACGAAGGCGTCTGAAGGCATTCTGGCCCGAGGGCTGCCGGAGGAGGGTGACTATGGACATCGCGCATCAGGTCTCGAGCGACGTAGCCTTCACGACAAGCGTGAAGGCGATCCAGGAACGCAAGGGGTCTCGACGTTCGTATTTGCGGATGGAAGAGCGTGGTGGGTGGGCGACCACGATCACACCCGACCTAAAAGACTACATCGAGAAGCAGATCAGCGTGTTTCTCGCCACGGTAAATTCCGAGGGTCAGCCATACATCCAGCATCGTGGCGGCCCTCCGGGGTTTCTTCGGGTGATTGACGAAACGACGATCGGCTTCGTCGACTTCGTTGGAAATCGGCAGTTCATCTCGCAGGGAAACCTGGTCGAGAACGACAAGGCACATCTTTTTCTCATCGACTACGGCAGTCGATCCCGGGTGAAGATCTGGGGTACTGCCAAGGTCGTCGAAGGCGACGAGGAAACGGTCAAGAAGTTGATGCCCGAAGGATACGCAGCGAGGCCGGAACAGGTGATTCTCTTCAAGGTGACGGCCTGGGATGCGAATTGCCCGCAGCATATCCCGCTGCGGTTTGAGGCAGACGAGGTGCTTAAGGCAATCGAGACAAGGGATACGCGCATCAGGGAACTGGAAGCGCAAGTCGCAGCATTGAAAGCGGCTGCCACCAATCATGGATAGGGACGACAAATGACCCGCCCACCACTGCCACCCTTCACCCTTCAGTCCGCGACCGAGAAGGTCCGGCTTGCCGAGGACGCCTGGAACACTCGGGATCCTGCGAAAGTCGCGCTCGCCTACACGGTCGACAGTCGCTGGCGGAACCGCGCAGAGTTCGTGGTCGGTCGTCCGGCGATAGAAGCATTCCTTGCTCGGAAGTGGGCCAAGGAGCTTGATTATCGACTGATCAAGGAACTCTGGGCCTTCTCAGGAAATCGCGTCGCGGTCCGCTTTGCCTACGAACACCACGACGACAGTGGCACCTGGTTCAGAGCCTATGGCAACGAGAATTGGGAATTCGACGCCGACGGTTTAATGAAGTACCGTCATGCGAGCATCAACGAGCATCCGATTAAGGAAACGGACCGCGCCTTCAAGTGGCCGCTCGGCCGCCGCCCGGACGGGCATTGGGGATTGAGCCATTACGGTTTCTAGCGCCGCAGGAAACCTGATTTAGGAGGGCAGATGTCCAAGCGCACTCAGGTCGATACGAACACGAACGACAACTATCCCCCGCTCCCGCCCATACAGACGGGCATTCGTGGCCTTTGTCCACGATGCGGCAAAGGCCATCTGTTCAAGGGCTTTCTGACGCTTCGTCCAAACTGCGAGGTCTGTGGGCTCGACTACTCCTTCGCCGATCCCGCCGATGGTCCGGCCTTCTTTGTCATCTGTTTTGCCTGCATTCCGACGGTGCTGCTCTCGGTATGGCTCGAGGTCGCGCACAATGCGTCGATCTGGACGCAGATCTTCGTCACCGGACCGTTCCTGCTCGCGACCTGTATTCCACCACTTCGGCCGCTCAAAGGCTGGCTGGTAGCCTCCCAGTATTTCTACAAGGCCCAGGAAGGCAGACTATCCAAGGGCGACGAGATCGATGCCGACTAGAGGAGGTTGTTCATGAAGCCGATTGAACATCGTTCGACGCATAACTTCGATGAAGCGTTGGAGGCGATAAAGATCGCCATCGGCAAAGCAGGGTTGACCATTTTCGCTGAAATCGATCACGCGCAAGCCGCTCGCGAAAACGGGCTGTCGATGCCGGAGACACGCGTTCTCATCTACGGCAACCCGAAAGTCGGGACCCCTTTGATGACGGACGCGCCCTTGACGGCTCTCGACCTACCACTGCGCCTGCTCATCAGGGAGCTTCCCGGAGACAGGGCCGCGATTGCCTATCATCCCCTTGCGGAGATGTTCGAAGCCCTCGGCGTGAAAGGCCAGGACGCGGCTCGTTTCGACAGCGCCCAACGGACGATAGCCGAGGCGGGCTGCATTTCGAGCTGTCGCTAATCATCTGACGAATAGGAAAGACCGCGGCCCACCAAAGCGGAATACTCCAGATCAAGAGGCGACAACGGCGCCTAACGATATTGGAGACCGGAATGCAGCTCTACTACCATCCGCTATCCGGCCACTCGCATCGGGTCAGGCTCTTCCTTACGCTCGTGAACGAGCCGTTCGAACTCGTCGAGGTGGACATCCGCCGGGGTGAGCAGAAGACGAACGAATTCCTGAAGATGAACAGGTTCGGTCAAGTGCCAGTTCTCAAGGATGGCGACGCCGTTATCGCGGACTCGAATGCAATCCTGATCTATCTGGCCAAGAAGCTCGGACGGCACGACTGGCTGCCCGAGGATCCGATGGGTGCGGCGGCCGTTCAGCGCTGGCTCTCGGTCGCAGCAGGCGAGGTGGCATACGGCGTCGCTACGGCACGAAGAATACGGATATCCGGTCCGAAACCTGTCCCGGACGAAGTGCTGTCGAGATCCTATGCGCTCCTGAAGGTTTTGGACGACGAGCTTGAGACAAGGAATTGGCTCGCGGCGTCCTCGCCGACGCTCGCTGATCTGGCCGTGTACGGCTACGTGGCGCGGGCGCCCGAGGGAGGGATCGATCTGACCATCTATCCCAATGTCCAGTCATGGCTGTGCCGGGTCGAGTCTCTCCCTGGCTTCGTGCCTTTCGCCAAGACCGCAGTCGGCGTAGCTGCGCCCGCTTGAGGAAATAGACACCCGCAATTCGGAGGTTCAGCGCATGACATTCAAGCCGGATGTTTCAATCACCAGACGGGAAGCGGTGATCGCCGGATCGGCAGTCGCGCTCGCTCTTGCACTGCCCGCGACGGCTGCCGAAGCCGCCACGAAACAGAAACCATCACCCGCAACGGAGCACAAGTTCATGGGTACTGTGAAAGTGAAGGACGGAACCGAGATCTTCTACAAGGACTGGGGTCCGAAGGATGCGCAGGTCATCATGTTTCACCATGGCTGGCCACTCAGCAGCGACGACTGGGACAATCAAATGTTGTTTTTCATCGCCCAGGGCTACCGGGTCATCGCACACGACCGACGCGGGCATGGCCGCTCTTCCCACAGCCGCACGGGGCACGAGATGGATACGTACGCAGCGGACGTCGCCGAGGTGGTCGAGGCGCTCGATCTCAAGAACGCGGTCCACGTCGGTCATTCGACCGGGGGCGGGGAGGTTGTCCACTATGTCGCCCGCGCCAAGCCCGGCCGCGTCAAGAAGGCGGTGATCGTCGCTGCCGTGCCTCCGGTCATGGTGAAATCGGAGAAGAACCCCGGCGGTCTGCCGATCGAAGTCTTCGACGGCCTCCGGAAGGCGCTCGCCGACAACAGGGCGCAGTTCTACATCGACGTGCCGACCGGGCCGTTCTACGGCTTCAACAGGCCCAATGCGAAAGTCTCGCAAGGTTTGATCAACAACTGGTGGCACCAGGGCATGATGGGCGCCGCAAACGCGCACTACGAGTGTATCAAGGCCTGGTCGGAGACTGACTTCACCGAAGACCTGAAGAAGATCGAGATTCCCGTTCTCGTTATGCACGGCACCGATGACCAGGTCGTACCCTACGCCGACGCCGGGCCGCTGTCGGCCAAGCTTCTGAAGAACGCGACGCTGAAGACGTACGAGGGCTATCCGCACGGGATGCTTTCGACGAACCCGGACGTCCTGAACCCCGACATCCTTGCCTTCATCAAGGCGTAGCCGGAAGCAAGTTGGGAGGCCGGATGTCAGGCCGGCCTTCTCCACGACCTTCGAACCGCCCACGATGGCGCCCCTGTAAAATTAGTTTAGGATCACGAGCGGCCTCAGCCGTTGGCATACGGAGCTTCGTGATGGACCTGTCCCGTTACCAGATGCATTTGCTTCGCGAGGACGCTGTCAGCGCTCTCTATCGAGGCACGGCCAGCGACGGCGGCGCTCCGCTCCTACTGGTCACGGCCGCTTCTCCGGACACCGTCAGCGAATGCCATCCACGCTTCGAATACGTGCTGTCTCTCGCCGACCGCCTCGATGAAAAGTGGGCGGCAACTCCTCTGTCACTGGAACGTTACGATGGCCGGGAGTTCCTGGTGCTGCAGGACCAGGGCGGGCTGCCGCTGACTGCTGAATTAGGCCGTCCATTCGAGCTGGGCCGATTTCTTGCCGTGGCCACGAACGCAGCAGCAGCGGTGAGACAGGTTCACGAACGGGGCCTGATCCACAAGGATCTTCGCCCAGACCGCTTTCTTGCAGATGATTTGGGAGCGGTTCGGCTACTCGGCTTTGGAAAGGCGGGCTCCCAGACGAGTGTGCCCGAGCTGCCCGCCACAGCGCGTGGCATGGCGGACTCGCTTCCATATGTGTCCCCCGAACAGACGGGGCGAATGAAGGAGCCCGTCGACGAGCGGAGCGATCTCTATTCTCTTGGCATCGTCTTCTATCAGATGCTCACGGGCGAACTTCCGTTCATGGCGGTGGACGCAATGGAATGGATCCATTCCCACGTCGCCCGCCGACCAATACCTCCGAGGGAGCGGCACGATGCCATTCCGCCCGTCGTCCAGTCGATCGTACTTAAGCTCCTCAGCAAGAACCCCGGCGACCGCTATCAGACGGCTGCGGGCCTCGAAAGCGATCTCAGGCGGTGTCTCGGCAGTTTTGCTTCGACGGGACGCGTCGAGGAGTTCGACGTGGCAACAGCAGACGCCCTGCGGCATCTCCAGGTTCCGGACAAGCTCTATGGCCGCTCTGTGGAAATACGCACTCTTTGCGAGTCGTTCGAGGTCGCCAGATCGCCGGGCGGAAAGGCTGTAGCTCTCGTCTCCGGTCCCGCAGGCGTCGGGAAGTCGTCGCTTATTCGAGAACTGCGCAAGTCGATCCCGTTCAGCGGATGCTTGTTTGCAGCGGGGAAGTTCGACCAGTACACGCGCGACATCCCCTACGCCACGATAGCGCAGGCCTTCCGCGGACTTGTACGTCAGATCCTCGGCGCGGGCGAGGCGGAGCTGGGGCGCTGGCGGTTGGCGCTGAGCGAGGCCCTCGGTCCGAACGCGCAATTGATGATCAACCTCATTCCGGAACTTGCGCTGGTGATCGGCGAGCAGCCTCCGGCTCCCGACATGGCGCCCCACGAAGCGAAGTCCCGCTTCAATCTCGTCTTCAGCCGTTTTATTCAGGTGTTTGCGCGGCCGGACAATCCGCTCGTCCTGTTCATAGACGACCTGCAATGGCTGGACATCCCCACGCTTGAGCTGCTCGCAAGGATCACCGTGGACGAGGACGTCGCAAATCTCATGCTCATTTGCGCCTACCGCGACGACGAGGTGCCTCGCGGGCATCCGCTGAACGATGCGCGCGATGCCTTCAGGGCCGGAAGCTGCCGTTATGACGAACTGCGTCTTGGCCCGCTGGACGAGGGCGAAGTCAGACACCTTCTGGCCGACATGCTTGGGAACGATGTCCCGTCGGTCGCGCGGCTGGCGAAGCTCGTGCAACAGAAGACGGGCGGAAACCCGTTCTTTGTTCTTCATTTCATAGAAGCCCTCGATCTCGAAGGAGCGCTCTCCTACGACCACGAGACCACGAAATGGAGATGGGACGAGAACAGGATCCGCGCGACGAAGATCACCGACAACGTCGCAGATCTCGTGGTCTCCAAGCTGGGCAGGCTTCCGCTCCGCGCGCTCGAGATGGTCAAGCTGATGGCATGTCTCGGGAACGGCACTTCTGCGACTATCCTTTCGCTGATCACAGCCAAGCCGAGGCAGGAGGTCGTCGGCATTCTGTGGGAGGCCGTCGAAGGGGGACTGCTGCTGCGCTCCGACGACGACTTCGTGCTTGTGCACGACAGGGTCCAGGAAGCCGCATACCGCATGGTGTCGGAGGCTGAGAGGCCGGAGATTCATTTTCGGATCGGCTCCGCGCTGATGGAAAAGCTGCCGCCGGGCGCGCTGAAGAAGCATATCTTCGAGGTGGCTGACCAACTCGGGCGCGGCCTCGACCAGGCGGTCGATCCCCACAGACTCGAGAGGATCGCCGAACTTTTCCTCGAAGCTGGCAGGCGCGCCAAGGCATCTGTCGCATACCGTTCCGCCCTCAAATATCTCAAGACGGGCCTGAGCCTGATCGAGAAGGCTGGATGGGAGCGGTACTCAATTAGATTTCCACTCGAACTCGAGAGTGCCGAGTGCGAGTATCTGTCAGGCGAGAACGAGGTCGCGGAAGCCCATCTCGTTCATCTCGCGGCAAAGGCGGAGGACGCGGTTGATCGCGGCGCCGTGGTCGGCCTACGGTCATCCCTCTATCTGACGCTCGGAGACCAGGACAAGGCGGTGGAGGTGGCGCTCGAGTACCTGCGCGACTTCGGGATCGAGTGGTCCGCTAATCCGAGCGACGCCGAGGTTCGCGCGGGCATCGACGATCTGTACGAGCGGCTAGCGGGACGATCCATCGATCAGCTCGTTCACCTTCCGCGGATGGAGGACCGCGACTGGCTCGCCGCGATGGAGGTACTCGCGTACACGATCCTCCCCGCCATCGTCACGGACGGAAATCTCGAGGAACTGATCTACCTGCAGATGGTGTCGCTCAGCCTCCGCCACGGCAACTGCGACGCTTCCTGCTATGCCTACGTCTCGGTCATCATTCCGCTTGGTCTGCGATCGGGCGACTACGCGTCCGGCGGACAGTTCGGCAGGCTGGGGCTGGAGCTTGTCGAGCGTCATGGAATGGATCGCTTCAAGGCCCGCGTCTACGCCTGCTACGGCTGCTTTTGCGTGCCCTGGACCCAGCATCTATCGATCTCGGAGAAGTACTCCCGCCAGGCAATAGCGACAGCGGTTGCCGGGGCAGACCTGGTCTTCAGCGTTGCGCCTGGGGAGGCGCTGGTTGCGCATCTTCTTATCCGCGGTGTCGATCTGGAAGCGGCTCAACGGGACGCGCAACAGTTCTTGGAAGCTGCCAGTAAAACCGGATTTTCGCTGGCGGCCGACGCGGCTGCAGGACAGCTCCTCCATATCCGGGAACTGCGTGACATTGAAGAGCCTGATCCCGCCCTCCCGGTCCGCGAGGCATTTGAAACCTATCTGGTCGAAGCAGGGGAGCGCCTGAAGCTCGTCCTAGCATGGTACTGGATCCAGAGGATCGTGGCGCGCTATCTGGCGGGAGACTACATCGGCGCACTGGCGGCATCGCGGGAGGCAGCTTCCAACAGAAGTGCGAAGTCGTTCGTCGAAATCGCAGAGTTCCACTTCTACAGCGCTCTCGCACACGCGGCGGCCGCTTCTCGATCCGACGACATGGGTCGCGGCGCGCACGTCGAGGCATTGCGGCTTCACCAGCTCCATGTCGACATCTGGGCCAAGAGCAGTCCCGAGAACTTCGGCAATCGGGCCTTCCTGCTTTCGGCGGAGATGGCACGGCTGGAAAACAGGTCGATCGACGCCCTCGAACTTTATGAGAAGGCGATCGCTTCGGCCCGGCAGCACGGCTTCGTCCAGAACGAGGGGATCGCAAGCGAACTCGCAGGGCGCTTCTCAGGCTCGCTCGGGTTGAAATCGACCGCCGAAAGCTTCCTGAAGAACGCCAGAGCGTGCTTCTCGGCATGGGGTGCGACTGCGATCGTCAGGAGGCTGGACGAAGAGAACCCAGGGATAGGGAGCGAGTCCAACGCGATAGCGAAGTCCGAAGATCACCCTCTGGAAATGGCGGCGGTCGTTGCGATGTCTCAGGCGGTGTCCGGAGAGATCGTTTTGGATCGCTTGATAGAACGCCTGATGGTGACCGTCGTGGAGCATTCCGGCGCAGTCAGGGGATTGCTGCTGCTGCCGAAGGACGGCGAAATGCAGATCGTCTCCGAGGCCGTGACCTATGACGACGGCATATCGGTAAAGCTCAACACGTTCGAGCGAAGGCTGCCGGAGACGGTTCTGGCCTACGTGACCAGGACGCAGGATGTCGTGATCCTGGATGGCGTCGGCAACGAGCATCCGTTCGCCGAAGACCCTTACGTGCGTGAGGTACCATCGACATCCATCCTCTGTCTTCCGATCGTCAAGCAGCAGCAACTTGTCGGCGTCCTCTATCTCGAGAACGGCTTGTCCACCAACCTGTTCAAGCAGGCTCAGGTTGCGGTCCTCCAGTTGCTGGCCTCACAGGCGGCGATCTCCCTGGAGAACGCTGCCCTCTACCAGGCCTCCAAGGACACCCAGGAGAAGGCCCGGCAAGCCGCCGAGGAGCTTCGGCTCGCCTACGACATGATCCCGGCGCTGGCCTGGAACAGCGATATCGACGGCACGCTTTTGAGCTTCAACAAACGTTGGCACGACTTCACCGGGCTTACGCTTGAAGAATCCCTCGGTAACGGATGGATGCGGGCCATTCATCCAGACGACCTCGACAAGGTCGTTGCGAAATGGATCGAGGTGCTCGGTGTGGGCGAGGCGGGTGAGGTTGAGGCGCGGATGATCCGCATGGATGGCGTCGCCCGTTCGTTCCTGATACGCGCGACACCAATGCGTGACCAGCAAGGAGCGATCATCAAATGGTACGGCACCAACATCGATATCGACGACCTGAAACGGATGGAGGAAGCACAGCAGCATCTCTCGCGTGCCGCAAGGCTGACCGCGCTCGGCGAGTTGACGGCTTCCATCGCGCATGAAGTCAACCAGCCGCTAATGGCCATCGTGATGAACGCGGCGACCTGCCTGAAATGGCTGAGCGAAGGCCAGCTGGAAATCGAGGAGGCCCGTCAGGCGGCCGAGCGCATCATTCGTGACAGCCACCGCGCCGGAGACGTCATCGCCAGCATCAGGGCACTCGCGCGAAAGGCGCCGCTCTCGATGGAGGCTGTCGACATCAACGGCATGATCGACGGCGTGATCGTGCTGACGCGTGGCGAATTGCAGCGGCACGGCATATCCCTGGCGACGGATCTCGATCCCGATGTGGTGTCTGTGGTGGGAGACCGCATCCAGCTGCAGCAGGTCGTTCTCAACCTTATCCTTAACGCAGCCGAGGCGATGGGATCGGCAACGGATGGGCCGCGCAGCCTGCATCTTCGAAGCGAACGGCTGGAGGACGGCAAGATCATGGTATCGGTGACGGACAGCGGTCCGGGTGTCGACCCGTCACGTCGAGACGAGATTTTCGACGCCTTCTTCACGACGAAGACAGCGGGCCTCGGAATGGGTCTGTCGATCTGCCGCTCGATCGTCGAGGCCCATGGCGGCACGCTGTGGGTGAGGGCGAACGAGCCGACAGGAAGCGTCTTCTCCTTCACCTTGAAAGGAGGCGCTGTCGTCCGGACGGCTCCGTAGGGTCTATTGACCAGGCGGTGTCGGTTCTGCGGGATGTATAATTCCGGCGAACTGGACCTGTTCTCGTTCGCTGCCACGGAAGCAGCGGCCCCAGGACTCTACAGGACGGTAGATGTCGAGCGCTCCCCTGACCCGGTAGGTGGCGTGGTAGCGGCCGCATGAGGTGATGGCGGTGTGTATTGCGAGCGCGACATTGGCCAGGTCGTCGGGATGGATGCGCTCGAGATAGGCGCACATCTTCTGCCCGCTGATCGCGCTTTCGGCAGGCAAGCCGTAGAGAAGTGCGACCGCGCTGTCGGCGAACATCACATCCGCGCTGACGTTCCAAGTGAAAATTCCTGCCTCCTCGACTTCGAGCGGGCCGAAGGACTGCAGATCAAAAATCATGGACGGCTCCGATCCTTGGAGTTTGCCGAATTGGTACCGCCGCGCCACGGTTTCTGCAACCTGAAGGCGGTCTATCGCTCTATTTCTCACAAGAACTCACAAATACGACAACGCTCCCCTTTAAGGGAATATTTGGACAGAGCGAAAGCACGGGAGGGATCGCATCCAAATTTGGCGTCTGACGAGCGTTTGACGCGCGATTTTCCTGCGTTGTCACCTAAGGTCGGCCCCACAGGCTTGCCTTCCCAATGCGCGATGCATGGTTGAATATTACAGAGAGTGTCTGGCGAAAACGCCCCTCAACTCACAGGAACATACTCGCCAATGCGACGGTGCGGGAACACCCTATCATCGCCGCGGCCAGTCGTCCGACGGCGTTGAGGAGGCTTTAATGAATCCGGACCATGCACACCTTCCGTCGGAAGTCTTCTCGCGGGGCTTTCACAATCTCCGTCATGGCCAGTTCGACATCACCGTGCTGAGCGACGGCTACATCACGCTTCCGTGGGACATCCTGATGCCGGAAGCGTCATCCGACGAGCGTGGAACGATCCTCGGGCGGCTCGGAGGCGATGCGGACAGCGCGCCCCTTCAGACCAACGTCCCGCTGATCCGCCACGGCGTCGATATCATGCTCGTGGACACGGGCGCGGGATCGAACTTTCAGCCTAGCGATGGACGCCTTGCGGAAAACCTGGCTTTTATTGGCGTTGACTTCGAATCCGTCACCAAGGTGATCTTTACCCACGCTCATCCCGATCATTCGGGCGGGACGACGAGATCCGATGGCTCGCTGATGTTTCCCAACGCCCACTACTACGTCAGTGAGGCCGAATGGTCGTTTTGGACCGATCCCGACTACGAGACGTCGATGCCAAAGCCCCTGCATGAGTTCGCCCGAGGGGCGCAGCGGGATCTGGTCGCCGTTAAGGACACGCTTACTCTGGTCAAGCCGGGAGACGAGGTCGTACCGGGCATGAGCGTGGTGAGCACTCGGGGACATACGCCCGGACACATTTCGCTGGAACTCGCAGGCGATGGAAATCTCCTCATCTCTGGCGATGTCATTCCGAACAACGTCGTTTCCTTCGAGAACCCGAGATGGCACTTCGGCTTCGATACTGAGCCGGACATCGCCCTAAAGAATAGGGCTTCGCTGCTCGACAAGGCGGCAAACGAAAAGCTTCGCATGCTCGGCTACCACTGGACCTATCCGGGCGTTGGCTACGTGGAGCGGGCGGGGACTGCATTCAGGTTCGTGGAGGGCTGACGCCAATGAGTGCACGCAATCACCGAAGCTTCCCCAGAGTGCCTGCGGGCATGTACGGCATAGTGCTCGGCCTCGCCGGACTTGGCGGAGACTGGCGGCTGGCGCACGAACTCTGGGGTTTTCCCGCGATAGTCGGCGAGGCGATCAACGTGGTCGCCATCGCCGTCTGGGTGACGATCAGCGTCTTCTACGCTGCCAAATGGATCTTTGCTAGGGAGGAGGCCCTGGAAGAGGCCGAGCACCCGATCCACTGCTGTTTCATCGGCCTTGCAGGCGTTGCGACGATGCTCGTGGCCCGAGCTGTCCTGCCGTATTCGCATCCAGTGGCTCTCGTCCTCCTGTTCCTCGGTATGGCATTCTCGATTCTCTTCGCCACATGGCGAACCGGGATCATGTGGCGCGGCGGCCGCGACCACGAGGCGACGACGGCTATCCTCTATCTTCCGACCGTGGCGGGATCTCTCGTGTCAGCACTTGTCCTTGGTTCGTTCGGATACACGGGACTCGCGCAGTTGATTTTCGGCGCTGGGATGTTCACCTGGGCAGCTACCGAGTCCGTCCTGCTGCAGCGTCTGCTGACTGCGCCGGAAATGGCTCCAGCACTTCGGCCGACGCTCGGCATCGTTCTGGCTCCACCTGCGGTCGCGTGTGCCGCCTACTTGAGCATGACGTCCGGCCCGCCTGACCTCTTCGCAAACGGGCTGCTGGGCTACTGCCTTCTGCAAGTGGCGCTTCTCGTTCGCGTCGTGCCTTGGATCATGAAGCAGCCGTTCGCCCCTTCATATTGGGCGGCAACGCTCGGCACTACTGCGTTGGCATCTGCGTCCATGAGAATGGCATCCCGCGGCGGAGACGGCATCGGAGGCCAGCTGGCGCCTTACCTGTTCTTGTTTGCAAACGTCGTTGTCGGCGCAATCACAATAGGAACGATGGCCCTGCTGATCCAGGGCAGGCTTTTGACCGTCTCGCACCCACGGGCGGCGGAGTGAAGACGACCAAGCCGTCCAAATGTCAGTTGATGCTGCCGTGCGGAAGTCTGAAAAGATGTCTTATCTTGGCTGCCAATGAAACCGGATGGGCCTCCGCACCAGCGTTCCCGTCGGCCCTCAGGTGCTCCTCGGTCTCGACACGCTTCGCCAGGAGCTGGCTGAGTTCCTCGACAAGGGCAGGGCGCTCATGCATGACGCTCGCTAGATGGTCCTTCGAAATCTCGTAGACCACCACGAAGGTGAGTGCGCGCATGGTGGCTGGCTCCGGCGCGCCCATGAGAACACCCCGCTCACCGAACAGGTCGCCGGGCGCCAGGCGCGTCAGTTCCTCGCTCCTTCCATCTTCCTCGTCCCGCTCGACCGATACGACACCGCTCCGGACGATCATCAGAGATGTCATCGAAGCGTTCTGCGGAGCTATGACAAGGCCCTTCTTGAAGGTGCAACGCTTCATGGTGTTCGCCACCGTCTCCATCTCGTCTTCGGTGAGAGCCGAGAACAGCGGGATCGATGTCAGCAGGCGCCATGGCGTGCCGGGATGCTTTGAGCTTTCAGCAGGCGACGCCTCTGTCAGTGCGTTCGCCGCGGTCGACAGCTGAATTCCTGCCGCCTTAGCGTGCCTAAAGACGAGGTCGAAGATCTCATTCTTGGCGATCCCAGTCCGGCCGAGGTTAGCGACTTTGAAGGAGAGCTCGACCTCGACCGCGGAACCATCGAGGCCCGTGACTGAGACCGACGGCGCCGGGTATTTGAGGATCGTGTTCGCGCTGAGGAGGACCGTCTTCATCGTCTCCTCGATGACCGCCGGCGACCGTGTCGGCAATGCTCTGATGACGACCTTCGAGCCATGAACGGAGTCGGTGCCAGTAAGGTTCGTCAACGTGGCTTTGGCCAGGGTGCTGTTGGGCACGATCACGAGGTCGTTGGTATCGTTGAGCAGGTGCGTCGACCTCCAGTTCGTCTCGACCACCTGTCCACGGGCGCCTCCCTCGACCTCGATCCAATCCCCGACGGTATATGGCCGACCAAGGTTTAGCGCGATCCCTGAAAAGACGTCATTGAGCGTGCTCTGGAGCGCGAGACCCAGGACGATGGCGAAGACGCCAGACGTCGCTACCAGGGTACGTACCGGAAGATCGAATACGAACGCAATGATCGAAAGAGCCGCGCCGAGGTATATGAAGGCCACGAGCAAATCCTGGATCAGGCGGCCCTCCCGAGGTTTTCGCTCGAAGATCAGGAAGACGCGCACCGAACTCGCGAGCACCATCGCTCCGCCTGCCCACCAGGTGGCTTTGGCGACGCCGATGAACATCTTGTGGGTGAGGTCCTCGTCGCCAGTGACCGTTGTCCATGGAGCGACGTCGTGACCCACGAGCAGGATGGTGAGGATGGCGAAGAAAGCGATGTGGACGATGAAGCGGTGCGTCGGGCGGCCCCGGACAAGCGTTCTCGCTACGACGAGTGCAACGACCAGCGCCGCGAACTGCGTGATCGGATCGAGCAGAAGGCGAAGCACGTCGTCCAGGTTCATAGGGTCACTTCATGTGGTTGGTTTCGATCCGCGCAATTGACAGTGCAAGCGCTGCCCTCGTCAAGAAGGAGACATGACGAGAGAGGGAGGGGCGGCCGAAAGAGGACTGCCCCGTGGAAGCTCAGACCTGAGCCTTGCCGCCGTCGGTGAAGAGTTCGACGCCGTTCACGAAGCTGGAATCGTCGGAAGCCAGAAAAAGCGCTGCTTTTGCGATCTCTTCAGGCTCGCCGACGCGGCCCAGCGGGATCGTGGACGCGAGAGCATCGAGGAAGCCCTGTTGCGCGTTCTTGTCGTCGCCCACGAGTTCCACAAGGCCGGGAGTGCGGGTCGGTCCAGGCGACAGCACATTCACGCGAACGCCCTTGCCCTTGAGGTCGAGCGCCCACGAACGGGCAAGGTTGCGTACTGCTGCCTTCGAGGCGGAGTAGACGGAGAACGCTTGTGTTCCTTCAATACTGGTCGTGGAGCCGATCAGGACGACCGAGGAGCCTTTGTTGAGAAGAGGAAGCGCCTTCTGTACTGTGAAGATCACGGCCTTCACGTTGCGCCCGAAAGTGTCGTCGACCTGCTCTTCGGTGATCTGACCGAGAGGAAGCACGCTCCCGCCGCCCGCGTTGACGACGATGGCGTCGAGACGTCCGTGGTCGGCCTTCACCTGCGCAAACAGGCGGTCGAGGTCTTCCATCTTGGTGGAGTCGGCATTGACGGCGGTAACGCTGCCACCGATGTCAGCGACTGCGGCGTCGAGCTGTTCCTTGCGGCGTCCAGTGATGTAAACGTGGGCGCCCTCGGCGGCGAACAGCTTTGCGGTGGCGAGGCCAATGCCGCTGTTGGCGCCTGTCACGATGGCGACCTTGTTCTCAAGTCTCTTGGTCATGCGTTTCTCCTTATTGGGGACGTGCGAAGGCGTTCAGCCAGAACACGCTCGGGCTGTTGAGGTATGGTGTAGTGGGGAGGAGCTATCTGGGTGCTCTCAACCCTATGGAATTTGTTCGCTGGATGGGAATGTAGCTCGCTCGGGGCTGTTGGGCTTTCGATTAAGTCGGATTGATCTATTCACTTGCGGCACAAACAAACGGGCTTCCGCCTCGTGACGGAAGCCCACGTCGAACTCAGGCGGGGGTGGTCGCCCAGGTCCGCCGTGTTCCGAGATAGGTGCTCGGCCGAACGGGCCCAATGCCCCAAATTTGGTGTATGCAGCTGAGCGATGCGCGGTCGTCTAACGCAATCTCACACCGAGACGCTCCAAATCATGGTAGTGGTGGCAAAGGGTAGGTCATGAGCCATCACGATCGTCACATATGGGACAGGGAGCCCCGTCGGCTGGCGGCCTTCGAGGTCGCGATACGCGACGTCGTGGGGAAGTTCGGGCTGAACTTCTTCCTGGTTTCCGTCTTTCCAGAGGCGGCTCGTGGCGGCCTTCTCGATAACCTGATCACGACCAATTGGCCGGGCGATCTCCTGCAAAGCTATCGGTCGACCGACATGTTCACCCAGAGCAACATCGTCGCAAAGCTGAAGGAAAGCGTGCTCCCGGTCTCGTCGGAGCAATTGCTCTTTGCCCGGGCGGAAAGGGAAGGCGTGGCAAGCCAGATTGGCGGGGTGTTTTATGACGACGGCTTCGCGTGCAATGTGGGAATCTCCCTGCATGACGCCAAGGCGCGGCAATATCTCTTCATGCTTTCGGGATCGAACTGCTCGAATGCAGAGCTCGCCGATCTGGTATACGATTTGATGACCGCCTTGGACGATCTCACGCGCGGCAGCGGCGCGATCAAGCTTCTCTCGCGAAGGGAAATCGAGTGCCTACGGTGGTCAGCGGCAGGCAAGAGCAGCGACGAGATCGCTATTATCCTCGGTCTGAGCAGCCACACGGTGACGGCATACTTAAAAACTGCCATCAAGAAGCTAGGCGTGACCAACCGCATTCAAGCTGTCGTCGCGGCCTCTCGGCTGAAGCTGCTCTGAGCAGCATGGTCGGCAGTGTGCAGCCCTCATGCTTTCTGTGTCTTCCTCGTGGGCTAAATCCGGAAACGGACATTGCATTCCTCGAACACCATCGACGGCCACACCTCGCCCAGGGTGTTCCTTGCTAACGATCCCGCCATTCGATCTCCGCGGCATCGTGTCGTCGGGAAAACCGACGGCTTTGGCTAGCATGCTCGTGCGTATCGATAAACTGGACTTTCATGCCTGCTCGCGGGATTTCACGGTGCCTCACTACAATTAACTCGCCCTTGAAGCTCGTCGGGCGTAGCAATCTTGGCATTCGACGGCCGACCATGCCCAAGATCAATCAGCTTCGCCGTCAGCTTGGAGATTCAAATGAACAGATTGATGTTGAGCAGGGCGACCCTTGTCTTGGTGTTCGCGCTCTCCGCGTCCAGCGCCATTCCAACGACATCCTTTGCCGCCAAGAAGTCCGCAGCCGAGCACGAACTCGTCGTGCCGCAGGTCACGTATCATACCGTCGAGATTGACGGCACTAACGTGTTCTATCGCGAGGCTGGGCCAGTCGACGCTCCGGTCGTGCTCCTCCTGCACGGCTTCCCGACGTCGTCGCACATGTTCAGGAATTTGATTCCGATACTTGCTGACAAGTACCATGTGATAGCACCCGACTATCCGGGCTTCGGTCAGAGCGACGCGCCCGACCACACCAAGTTCGACTATACGTTTCAGCATTATGCGGACATTATCGACAGCCTGATGGGCAAGCTGGATGTCAAGCAATACGCGATGTACCTCATGGATTACGGCGCCCCCGTCGGCTATCGGCTCGCGTTGAAGCAACCCGATCGCGTGTCTGCGTTGATTGTCCAGAACGGCAATGCCTACGAGGAAGGCCTCAAGGAATTCTGGGACCCGATCAAGGCATACTGGAAGAACGACACGCCCGAAAACCGCAAAGCTCTGATGGTGCTATTTACGCCTGAAACCACAAAATTCCAGTACACCGATGGGATGAGCGATATCACGCACATCGACCCCGATAACTGGGTGCACGACCAGGCGCTTCTTGATCGTCCCGGAAACAACGACATCCAGTTGGACCTGTTCCACGACTACGGGACCAATGTCCCCCTGTACCCGAAATTCCAGGAGTTCTTTCGCGAGAAGAAGCCGCCGACCCTTATCGTCTGGGGCAAGAACGACAAGATCTTCCCGGCCGACGGAGCCTCGCCGTATCTACGCGACTTGCCCCATGCCGAGATGCACCTCCTCGACACCGGTCATTTCGCGCTGGAAGACAAGCTGCCCGAGATTGCGCCTCTGATCCACAATTTCCTCGATCGGAAGCTCAGCCGACACTAGCTAAAATGTAGGGCGTCTTCTTAAGTGGAGCAGCGTTTTCGAGAAATCGGACCATCTATGGCGATGACGCCGATTTGAACCGGCTTCTGTAATCTCTGGGTTTGACTCCAAATCTCTTTTCGAATGCTTCATAAAAGGTTGATAATGAAGCGAATCCAGCATCGAAGGCGATATTTGAAACTGGCGACTCAGTCGCGATAAGCAAAGACTGCGCTGTGTCCAGTCTATGGCGTGTAATAGCTTGATTTATTGTCATGCCTACCGATTTTTTGAAAATCGACATTGCGTAGTTTGGATGAAGCGCCGCTGCGTCGCCCACGTCATTCACACTTATTTTTTTATGACAGTTTTCGGCGATGTAACGTAGCATTTGCTCCACCTTGGGGAGGCGGTCAGCATCATGATGATATGGCAGGGCGAGTGCGGAACCCAGATGGCGTAGATCATGCCAGCCCTCGACAGCGATCCGCTTGATGCGAGCTACGAGTTCGTCTCGAACAATCTGTTCTAGTTCAAGATTGCCGCTGAGTAGCTCGTCGCGCCACCGAAGCAGGACCGGGCGGTCATATGCCGTGACGACTTGCGCTTCGATAAGTCCGCCGGCAAAAATCGCATCGCGGAACTCTTGCCTATTGCCGAGATGGATGAGCGCGGACATCGGTACATAAAGGCAGACAAAACTCGTCGGCTCCTTGATGTCGATCACTTGATGCGGAACCATTCCCCAAAACAGGCAAAGCTGGCCGGCTTTTATTTGCAGCAGCCTACCATCGAACCAATAAGTTATCGTACCGTCCAACACGAAGTTCAGCTCAACTTGGCTGTGCATGTGGGGGCCGCTCATGGTCCGCACGTCCAAGCGCTCGCCCGCACAAAATCTGTGATCCCCGAAAACAACGAGTGGATGTCGTGACAATCCATCATGAACAGGTACCGACTCGTCCTCTTTTCGAGTGAATGATGATGAAACCATGAGGGACCTTAGGATTCCGGAAGTGATCTTCGAAAAGTCGGTAGAAACTTACAGGTTTGCTTGCTCATTTGCAATGAACTCGCGTGGGAGAGAAGCGCGAGCGGCTTGCAGTTCAACACCGGGAGGTAAACCATGAAGAAGTTCTTTGGTCTGGGCGCGGTCGCGCTCAGCTATGCGATGGGCGTTTCCGCGGCATTGTCGGGTGAAATCGTGCTCAACTCGGACCACTCCGATCCCGCGCCCAAGAAAGCAATGGAAGAGCTTATCGCCGACTTTCAGTCCAAACATCCGATCGTGCCCACTGCAGTGGTGTAACTGGACGGCTCTGGTCCCATGCTCTCCGGCGTGAGCCGGACTGATCAACGTGCCACTGCCGGCAAGCTGA